>NZ_JACIVF010000009.1 GCF_014145585.1 Limosilactobacillus agrestis | reverse complement strand
ACTAGTTACACTTGGACTAATGGTGCACCAGATGTATCAACTCCAGGAACTAAGGATGTTCAAATTACAGTAACTTACCCAGATGGTTCAACAGATATTGTAACCACCAAGGTAATCGTTACCGAACCAACTAATAATCCAACGGATGCGGATAAAAATATTCCAGAACCAAAGGATATCCATACAACTGTAGGCGAAGAACCAAGTCCAGAAGAAGGAATTGGTAATATTCCAAGCTTACCAGGTGGAACTAGTTACACTTGGACTAATGGTGCACCAGATGTATCAACTCCAGGAACTAAGGATGTTCAAATTACAGTA
>NZ_JACIVF010000008.1 GCF_014145585.1 Limosilactobacillus agrestis | reverse complement strand
AACAAGGTAGCCGTAGGAGAACCTGCGGCTGGATCACCTCCTTTCTAAGGAATAAAACGGAACCTACACATCGAAGAAACTTTGTTTAGTTTTGAGGGGTTTACCCTCAGAGCTTGTACTTTGAAAACTAAATACTATCTAATTTCTTTATTAACAAAACAATAAACCGAGAACACCGCGTTATTTGAGTTTTAATTAACGAATTATAA
>NZ_JACIVF010000073.1 GCF_014145585.1 Limosilactobacillus agrestis | reverse complement strand
CATCCGTCAAGCGCCAAGTACTTCGGCAGCAATAATGGCTCAATACAGTGGTGGTCAAAGTTTTACGTATGATTCAAAAGTAGTAGCAAATGGGTATCTTTGGGTATCGTATATGAGTTATAGCGGTGCTCGGCGTTATGCTGCAATCAAGAATTTAAGTACGGGTCAAACATTTGGAACAGATTCAAATAATTTCTCATTTAATGGAATGAGCGTTACTACTCCAACTAATCCAACACAAACTCCGACTACTCAAGGTTCTAAAGCAGAGCAAATTATTTCACTAGCTCGTCAGCAAATTGGTAAGCCTTACGTATATGGGGCGACCGGACCTAATTCATTTGATTGTTCAGGCTTAGTTCAATATGTTTACAGGCAAGCTGGTATTAACCTACCACGAACAGCAGCTCAACAATCTACACGCGGATATAGTGTTAGTTTTAGTAATTTACAACCGGGTGATTTACTATTCTGGAGTAATTCTAGAGGTGTATATCATGTCGGAATTTATACAGGTAACGGCAATACACTATTTGCACCGCAACCAGGACAAACAGTCAAGGAACAACCAATGCGTTATTGGATGCCTAGTTTTGCACGTCGTGTTTTATAATTAAGAAATTTGTTCTTCTAGTTTAATATAGAAAACCCTACTGCTATAATGGTGTAGTGTGTAGGGCATTTCTATATTTAAATTATTAAGTTGGAGTACTTTTATGCAAAAACTATCTATTAAACAACTAATAATAATCACATTGTGCTTATTAGTGCTGGTGGTTGGCGGCATGACTATTCACCAGCGTCGTCATTTTAATAAGAATGTTAAGATTGATAATGTGTCGGTTAGTGGTTTGACTGCTAAGCAAGCATTAAAGAAGTTACAAGATAATCCACAATCGCCAAAAATTTATGTTAACAATGAGTTAGTATTTACGGATAAGCAATCAGTAGCAAAGTTTAGTAATGCTGATAAACAAAAAATTGTAAATGCATTGCATAGCCAATACACTTTTTTCCCATCATCTAAGGTAAAGAATATTGCGGTTAAGCCTCAAAGCATTAATCAAGATGAAGTATCAAAGATTGATCAAGCAGTCAGGCAAAAGGTAATAGAATTAAATAATGGTCGAAAAGCTCCTGTTGATGCTTACGCTGTATACGAAAATGGCCGAGTACAAGTAAAACCAGCAGTTGGTGGTACTCAATACAGTTTAGATGGTTTGCATAATAAAGTTGAGAATGAGATTGCTGGCGGAACTCTTTACTTGAGGCCAGTATACAAAGCTCCGCTTTCTGCAAATAGTAAAACTGTTCAGAATGAAAAAGCAAAGCTCGAAGAATTATCAAAACGAACTGCCACATACCAAGTACAAAACAAAAAGTATCAATTAAATTGTGGTGAAATTATTACCAGAGCAACATATCAAAATGGGAAATATCACTTTGACACTGGAGCAGCTAATTCAAAGATTGATGAAATTAATAATACCCAAGCAACTCTTGGCAAATCATTTGAATTCAAAACCCATGATGGATCAGTGATCAAAACAACAGATGCTGGCTCGTATGGTTGGAAGATCAGTAAAAAACAAGCTGGAAAGACTCTTACAAATGCATTGGTTGCAAATAAGCAAACAGTAAATGCCAAAAATGATATCTATGGTAAGGGATATAATCAGCATGGAACAGGTTATGAGACTACAACCAATAATGGCATCGGTAATACCTATGCCGAAGTTTCGTTAGCCGACCAACATGCATGGTTCTATAAGGATGGTAAATGCGTTCTTAGCACTGACATTGTTAGTGGGACCAATAACAAAGATAATGAGACGCCAAAAGGCGTCTGGTATATCATGTACCAGCAAACACCGTCTGTCCTTCGAGGCCTTAACGATGATGGCTCGAAATATGCAAGTAAGGTCCAATATTGGTCACCATTTACTGATAGTGGATGTGGATTTCATGATGCAAGCTGGCGTCATGATTGGTCGAAACAAGCTTACCTCGCTAAAGGTGGCGGATCGCATGGATGTATCAATATGCATCCAGATGTTGCCGGACAAGCCTTTCACGACTTACAGAAAAATGAGCCTGTGATTATCTACTAAAGGAGAATTTATTATGCGCCCAAGTGCTGAACGCTCAATAATGATTGCGGTTGTTTGTTTTATATTAACAATTATTATTTCATTCGCCTTGTCTGAGGGATGGGTAAAGTAGGGATTTAACGATGGACTTAGAAAAGAAGAAAAATTTGGTAATTATTAATCTATTTTATGTTGGATTAATTTTGATTTACTGCATTTTGCATGCAGGACCGCTAAATTTAATGGTATTTTTAGTGATGTTAATTATTGCGAATTTAGTAGGAATATTAAATAATAATTAATTTTAAAATGTTATGGGAGGATTTAATCATGTTAGAGAAAAAGTATAAAATTTTAACAAAAAAAGAACTACTCAAACTATATGGTGGATGGGGTTATTCTTTGTGGCTAAAATATGGTTGGAAAAAGACAGTAAGACAGTGGCTTAAGGGATGATTCAATTAACATTTTTTCAATCATTTATATCAGACTTCTTAAATGTTGTTGAAATAATAATAATTTATAGGTTGCTAGTAAAAGAATTAACTGTAAAAAAAATACTAATTGATTGTGGTGTTTCTATTATTATTTTACTAATAGGTGCATTTATATTAAGTTCATTCTATATAGTACTTATAGTTTTTTATTTATGGTTATTTGATAGAATTAAAATGAATCCGTATATCCTTTTAAACAGTATATTTGCGATGTTTACAGCAGTTGTACTGTCGTCTCTTTTTGACTTAGTTGACCATTGTACTTATGTTCTTTTTATACAAAAAAATACAGATTTATCTTTAGTGGGATGGCTAATTCCATTTAATGATTTTCTTACTGCAACTATTGTTAGTATTTTAATACTTAAATTAGTTCGTCCTAAGATTAATAAATTTATTGAAAACTTTCCTCGCCCCTTTCATCTATGGGAAATAACTGCTGTCTTTTTTATGCTATACATTTGGTTAACAGCTATTGCTGAAAAAGAAGGTATCGCTAATAAATATGCTTCTTTATTATTAATAATGTATTTTATAATCATTATAATATCCTTCGTTGGCTTTCTTAATTTTGTTAAAAGCAGTGAACAAAATCAGCATCAACAGCGACTTATTGATAACTATAAGGCACAAATTACTAGTGCCCACAAAATAAATAAACAATACAATGAGATTCGGCGTGAACGTCATGATACACGTAATATGCTTCTCAGTGTTCAAGGATACATTCGTGATCATAAAGATAAGGAAGCCGAAGAATTATTAACGACGTTTCTTCAAAATGATACAGTTGAAAAGCATTATGGTGAAATTGATAATGCATTAGATAAGATTAAAATCTCCGGCTTGCATAATCTTGTTAAGGAAAAGGCTTATAAAATAGTAGAAAAAGGTATTCCGTTTTCGTTTGAAGTTAATGCTGAGATCGACGAGTTGCCGGGTTCAGAAATAAAAACTGCACGGATAATTGGAATTTTAATGGATAATGCAATTGAAGCAACCTTTAAACAAGCTAAACCATATATTCAGTTTGCATTGCTTAAGCACAGTCCAGAAGTTTATGAATTGGTAATTGCTAATTCGATTGAACAAAAGCTTAATATTAATACTGCACTAAAATTTGAACATTCGACTAAAGAAGGGCATCAAGGAATTGGCCTTTCAAATGTGACCCAGTTGGTAGAAAATGATGACCATTATTCTTTTTCAGCGGAAGTTAAAGATAAGGTAATTATGATGACTTGTTTTATTCAGGGAAAGTGAGAATAAAATGTTAAAAGTAATTATTTTGGAAAATGATGATTATCAAGCTGATTATACTGAGCGTCTAGTTTCTCAGCGAAAATTGATTAACGCTACTCCAAATAGTTATGACATAGAATTATATTTGCAGACAAATGATCCGCAAGAAGTGATTGATAGTATCAAAGATGAGGCTTATTTAGCGATTTTAGACATTGAGCTAGACAATCAACTTAGTGGGATTGATGTTGCGGAGCAAATCCGCAAAAGGGCTGAATTTGCCGAAATTATCTTTGTAACTGCATATCAAGAATATTTACCTTATACTGTTTCGCGCCGAATTGAGCCATTTGATTATATATCAAAGGGTAAGCAGATTGAGTCAATTGCGGATCGTCTCCGAATTGATATTGATGAGGCATATGCTCGCTATCAGAATTATGTAAGTAGTAATCAAAAACACCACGAAAAAATTACCTATGAACCTATTCGTGGTGTAAAACGCCAAATTGATTTGGAAAATCTTTACTATATTGAATCAGTAAAAAATACAAATCGACGGTTACGGATCGTTGGAAAGGATATTCGAATTGAGTATCATGGTGAGCTAAATCAAGTTGATAGTAAACATTTATTGAAAGTTAATCAGAGTACTCTTATTAATCCTAAAGCAATCCAAGAATTTAATCGTAAAGAACGTGTAGTTTACTTTGATGAGAATCGAGAAATTAAAGTGACTGTTAGTTATCGAAAAATAAAATCATTAGTCGATTTTCTCGAAAAGGAAAACCACTAACTACTTTATTTTCAAAGAAACTGTGACAAAAAGCTGTCGTGGTTTCTTTTTTATTGTCAAACAATTTTAGTAAACGTTTTCAAGAATTTTACTACGAATTCTGCAGAAGGACTTACAAATTTTGCAAAATGACACAGAGAAAATTTTTACTTATATACTAAGGGTGGGATCAAAGTAAGGTATTATGCATTGGAACATAATGTTAAAATCCTAACTTTATCGTATCAGGAGGTAATTAAAATGACTTATCGTAAATTAAACTTCGATGAATTAAGCAAGGTTGCTGGTGGATGGAGTCTCTCTTCACAGGTTAATGAACTAGTTAAAGATATTGTTAATTCCCTGAACAAATGGGCTCAATCTTGCTACGCAGGCTATCAAGCAAGTCCATTTCACTAATAATTTATAATTTAATGATTATGAAATTTAACCACGATTTTTATATCTATATTATAGTGACATTCTTCTGGGTCTTAGCAATTCCTAAAGCAGGTAACATTTATGAAATAATTATATGTATAGCTTGCACAATCATTGGTATTTTTGCAGCTCTACGAATTTTATTTAAAAATAAATAGTATCTTATAAAAATATAAAGCCCAGAATCATTATTAATTTTGGACTTTATTTCTTTGTCTAATTAGAAAGCAAGGTGAATGAAAATCAATTATCCTCATTATGTAGCTCAAGTTGATGAAGCAGATTGCGGAGTCGCCGCGTTAGCAATGATTTTGCACAATTTTGGGTCTGTTTACCCGATCGCAAAATTACGGGACTTAGCACGGACGACTAAGCAAGGAACTACCGCCTTAGGACTTGTAAAAGCAGCAAAACATCTTGGATTAGACGTTATTCCCATTCAAGCAGATATATCATTGTTTGATGATCCTGAAATTACTTACCCGTTGATCGCGCATGTGATTAAGGATGATTTACTTCATTACTGTGTCGTTTTTAAGGCTGATCAAGATTACATCTATGTAGCTGATCCAGATCCTGCTACGAAAGTACAAAAAATGACTCGGAATGAATTTGGTCGTTTATGGTCAGGTGTATGTTTACTTTTTTCGCCTGCTAAGGGATATACGCCACAAAAAGAGCCTTTAGCTGGATTAATGACGATGTTTCGACAATTAACTAATTATAAAAAAGATATATCAGGAATTGTCATTGCGGCATTATTAATTACCCTCATAAGTATCGTTGGATCATACTATCTCCAATTAATTATTGATCGTTTTATTCCCTCGAAAAATATTAATGGCTTAGCGATTTTTGCTGGTAGTTTATTGGTAGTCTATGTGTTCAACTCTCTTTTTAACTATTTACGAGACGTTCTCTTGACTAGGCTAGATCAAAAACTAACATCACAAATAAGCCTTAGATATATACACCATGTTTATCGTTTACCGATGAGATTTTTCTCCACAAGAAAAACAGGGGAAATTACTTCAAGGTTTAATGACATTAATAAGATTATTGATGCCTTATCAAGTACTATTATTTCAATGTTTTTAGATGCTGGCGTGATGGCGATTATTGGAATTGTTCTCTCTTTGTATGATCGGTCATTATTTTTAACCACAATTAGTGTCATTCCAGTTTATATCATTATCATCTATGCCTTTACTAAGCGCTTTGCTAAACTGGATCAAGAACAAATGGAGAGTAATGCTCAATTAAGTTCTGCCATTATCGAGGATTTAAAGGGAGTAGAGACGTTGAAAGTACTGCAACTTGAAAATATTCGCTATAAAAATGTTGAAAAACAATTTGCAGATTTCTTACGAAAGAATCTAACATATGTTAAAACTAAATCTTTTCAGGATGCAATTAAAATGTGGATTCAATACAGCTTAGTAACAATCATTCTTTTTCAAGGAGCAATTTTGGTAATTCAGGATCGCTTAAGTATTGGGACATTGATGGCCTTTAATGCATTATTGGCCTTTTTTATCAGTCCATTACAAAATATTATTAATCTTCAACCTAAACTCCAAGAAGCTAAGGTAGCGAATAACCGATTAAATGAAGTGCTGCAAGTTGATACCGAAAAGTCAGATACGAATTCTCAGGATCAAACAGATTTGATAGGTCCGATAAACATTCAGCATGTTGACTATTCATATGAATATAATCGTCCAATTTTACAGGATATCAATCTTCAAATTAGTTGTAATGATAAATTGGCAATTGTAGGATTGAGCGGTTCTGGTAAATCGACCTTGGCAAAGTTGTTAGTTGGCTTTTACTTACCTACTCAAGGACAGATAGAATTTAATCAGCATAAAACAACAGAGATTAATCTTTGCGATATTAGACAGTATGTGCATTACTTACCCCAATCGCCACAATTATTTTCGGGAACAATCAAAGATAACTTGCTAATGGGATTAGACCGTGATGTATCTGCTGAAGAAATCGATAATGCATGTAAATTGGCATTAATCTATAACGATATTCAAGAGATGCCCCTAAAATATGAAACAAAACTAGATGAAGAAGCAACCGCATTATCTGGTGGTCAAAAACAACGCTTGACGATTGCACGAGCACTCCTAACTTCTGCGCGTGTTTTAATTTTCGATGAATCAACAAGTAGCTTAGATTCAATTACTGAAAAAAGAATCGTTGAGAATTTGCTTAAGATTGAAGACCGCACAATGATTTTTATTGCCCACCGCCTTTCGATTGCTAAAAAGGTCAACAAAGTAGTAGTAATGCGCAACGGAAAAATCATTGAGCAGGGAACTCACCAAGAACTTTTGAATCATCATCAAGAATATTATGATTTATGGAATGTATAAAAGGCTCCGAACATTGCTGTTGGAGCCTTTTTTCAGTCTTTATTAAACATAATTGCGAGCATTGAACCGATAGTAAAAATTATAAAGAAGATACATAGTAGCGACTCATCTAATGGAAGCGAACCATCTGAAAATGGAGCAATCCATAGAAATAAAAGTAATAAATATATGTAAAAGAAACCGTCACGCCAAAAGTCTTTATTGAAGTGAATTTTCATTAGTTCTCCCCCTAAGACAGTATATGTACCTTATTATAAGGAAAGATCTAATTTAAAGGACACTTTGCAAAATTCGTTAAGTTTCTTGCAGAATTCGTATAAGTTGCCTATTTAGAAAAACGTCCTGGAAAAAGCCAAGGCGTTTTTTCAACTAATCAACTTTTACAAATCCATCTTGAACAAATTTTGTTCCGTAGGTCAGGGTGTTTTCCACGGGACACTTTGCGGCAACGTCAGCGAGGAACTTTTTAATGTCCTCATCAGACTCACTACTGCGAAGATGTGGTTGGTAACGGATCTCAGTAAACTTGCTGACATTTTTTCCATCAGCAACGTCTTCACGACCAAGATCGCCCTCGATCGTTACCCAAAAAGCTCGTAAGTCAAAGTTACGTTTTTTAGCTAAGGCCTGGGCAGTAATTGCTTGACAAGCACCAAATGACGCAAGAAGAATTTCTACTGGGTTCATCCCCGTATTTGTACTTTCAGGTTCATCAAAGGTAATTTCAAAACCACGGGTACCGGCTGAAACTTGCATTCCCGTTGTTGTCTTAGTTGCTGTTACTTTATATTTACTCATAACCGTGCCCTCCTTTAATACCCATAGTGTAATCGAGACGATACTTTTGGTCAATGAGGGTGCTCAATTATAAGTTGATTTCGTGAGGTGATTTTCCTCCATTAAGGATTGTCATCACATCATCAAGTGAAATATCCACCATATTTTTGACCGCTAAATTAGTAAAGAAGGCAATGTGAGGAGTAAGAATAACATTATCCATTTCGTGTAATTCTTTAATAAGGGGCTGATCATCAAGCCCTTGTTCTCGACGATTTGTGGCCGCCACCGTTTCTTCACCTTCAAAAGTATCAAGGGCGGCTGCTGCAATTGTTCCCCTTTTTAGGGCCGCAACTAAATCAACTGTATTAACGACAGGACCGCGACTAGCATTGACCAAACCGGCAGTTGGTTTCATCATTGCAAAGTCGTTAGCAGTCAACAATCCTTTGGAAGTTGGGTTTAAATCGACGTGGAGACTAACAACATCGGCTTGCTTTAGTAATTCTTCTTTAGAAACAAACTGGACAATTCCATTGAGGTCAGTGCGTGGATTTGTGTCATATCCTAGGACAGTAGCACCTAATGCATGAAGAAGTTTTGCCAGAGTTCCCCCAATGCGTCCAACACCAACAATCCCAATCGTGGCAGTATGAATTTCGGTTGATTGTTCATCACTAAACCAGCGGAAGTCATTTTCAGCGACTTGGTGGTCAAAGCGGTAAGTTTTCCGAAGTAACCGGAAAATCTGCATTAATGCAAACTCAGCGACACTCCGCGGTGAATATGCTGGTACATTGGTCACGATTAAGCCATTTTCGTTAGCCTTTTTGATGTCGAGCATGTCAAAACCGGCTGTCCGGGTCGCAATCTGTTTGAGACCATTGGCATGTAATTTTTCATAAATATCAGCTGGAACTTTACTGCGTTGCTGAATCACGAGTCCATCAATATCGGCAGTTAATTCGACAGCATCATCAATCAATTTTGGTGTCGTTAAAATTTTAACGTTATGTTCTTTGACGTATTCTTTAATGGCGGCCTGTTCATCGTCCCGCACGCTTGTCATTAAGATTTTTGTCATGTTAATTCTCCTTATTAATGAAGGTAGCAATATTATCAAGAGCGGCAGTTAAGTTTTCCATGCTAGTCGCATAACTAATTCGGATGTAGCCTTGACCACCAGCACCGAAGAAGGAGCCGGGAATCACAGCAACTTTACCTTCATTAGCGAGATCTGTCGCGAATTTAAGGTCATCATCACCATATTGTTTCGGAATTTTAGCGAAAACATAGAAGGCTCCCTGAGGATTAATCAGCTTGAATCCTAATTTTTGCAGGTCATTAACCACAACGTCTCGCCGTTGCTGATAAGCTGCTTTCATTTCCTGGGTAGCTGTTTTTCCTTCGTCAGTACCGAATGCAGCAACTGCGGCGGCCATTGCCGGGTTAGAGGCCGCAGTTACTAGCATCGCGTGAATTGCACTAACTGCTTTCATCAATTCTTGCGGACCAGCGATAAAGCCAACGCGGTAGCCAGTCATTGCATGTGACTTTGAGGCCCCATTTAAGATAAGCGTTTGTTCAGGAATGTAATTAGCAATTGAAGTATGGGTACCGTCATAAACGAGTTCAGAGTAAATCTCATCAGCAATTACAATCAGGTTAGTTGACTTAATTGTATTGGCTAGTGCCTTAATTTGCGTTTGGGTGTAAGTAGCACCGGTGGGGTTAGAAGGATAGTTGAGGACCACTCCTTTTGCGTTAGGATGTTCTAGTAGCACGCTTTGTAATTTTTCAGGAGTAAGAACAAAATTATCATTGCTTGTGTCAACTTCAATCGGCATTCCACCCAGGATCTTGGTAACTGCCATGTAGAAGGGGAAAGTAGGGGTTGGAATTATAATTTCATCACCAGGATTAATAATAGTAGAAAGAGAAGCGAAAATTCCTTCCGTGGCGCCAACGGTTACAGCGATCTCACTTTCTGGCTTGTAGTCAAGCTGGTAACGGTTTTGCATGAAGTGGGCGATTGCTTGGCGTAGTGCTAAGGTCCCATTTCCTGGAGCATAGTGTGAATCATTGGCATTGATGCTGTCGATTGCGGCCTGCTTCATTGCATCTGGCACATTAAAGTCTGGTTCTCCTAATGTTAACTTAATGATGCCAGGAATTGTGCTGACTTGGTAGTCAAATTCGCGGATTCCACCAGGAGTAAGTTTAGCGAAATTATTGTTAAGGCGACCAAGAATTCCTTTTTTAGTAGTTGGCATGATAAGTTCCTCCTATATAATATGTAAATTTAGAAAAAAGAAGCCCTGAATGCTATAAGAATAACATCCAAGGCTTCTTGATCAGATTGGAATGAGTATAAAAGAGGCTCTCGGATGTTGGGGGCATCCGAAAACATCACAATGATAAAATCACTGCTGGTTAGCGGATGGTAATCGCGCTAAACCAGAAGACATACGCTTGATTCAAGTGAATTGTCGCAGTGATCATTATTGTGTCCTCCTTTTGATTAACTGATTATTAATAATTCTAATCATTTTTTAATTTATGTCAAGATATAATTAGGAATTATTGTTAATTACAAAATTGTTTATTGGCTACAAATGTAAATATAATAAAACGGCAAAATACTTATAACTATTAGTTCGCTTTTAATTTAATGTCAAAATTATATCTCACAATTTTTTTTATTATTTTGAGCCTTTTTTATTGCCTTACTCCACAGATGTGGTACAATAAGAATCGTAAAGGAAGTGGGTAGTAATGCGGATCGATATCAAACATTATTTGGACGTTAACCACTTAACTATCTATCAAGTTTCCAAGCGTTCCGGTTATGGCTACACGACTTTACACAAATCGTTTAACAAACCACAGTCTAGTTCGACCTCGCTTAACCTGCGTGATCTTGATGCCTTGGCTCGTGCTCAAGACAAGAGCATGTGGGAGGTCCTAAAAGAACTAGAAGAGCATTACCTCGAATAGGATTGTGGCGTTACTGTAGCCACAGGAGGTCAGATGCATTTTTGACTTTCAGAATATTTAGACTACGAAACTTAGAAAATTATTATATTTAATTGAGGAGGGGTTACATATGGCTCAAAATCCAATGAATCCATTTGACAATGACATGAATGACATCTTTAATCAATTAATGGGTGGCATGAATGGTTTTAATTCTGATAATCGGCGTTACTTGATTAATGGTCGTGAAGTAACACCAGAAGAATTTGCTGAATATCGTCGGACTGGTCAATTGCCTGGCGGGGCAAATCCTCAACAAGGTGGTCAACCAGGCCCTCAACCTAACGCTGGTAAAGACAGTATTTTACATAAGTTAGGACGTAACTTAACTCAAGAAGCACGTGAACACGAACTTGATCCTGTTATTGGACGTAATAAGGAAATTCAAGAAACAGCTGAGATCTTAAGTCGGCGGACAAAGAATAACCCAGTATTAGTTGGGGATGCCGGTGTTGGTAAGACCGCTGTTGTTGAAGGATTAGCCCAAGCAATTGTTTCTGGTGATGTACCAGCTGCTATTAAGGATAAGGAAATTATTAGTATTGATATTTCTGGCCTTGAAGCAGGTACTCAATACCGTGGTAGCTTTGAAGAAAACATGCAAAAGTTGATTGATGAAGTTAAGAAGGCTGGAAATATTATCCTCTTCTTCGATGAAATTCATCAAATTATTGGTGCTGGTTCAACCGGTGATGGTAACGGCTCCAAGGGAATGTCCGACATTATTAAGCCAGCTTTGTCTCGTGGTGAATTAACCGTTATTGGTGCAACAACCCAAGACGAATACCGAAACACCATTATGAAGGATGCTGCATTAGCTCGGCGGTTCAATTCTGTTACTGTTAATGCTCCAAGTAAGGCTGACACGGTTGCTATCCTAAAGGGTATCCGTGATCTATATGAACGTCACCACAATGTAAAATTACCAGATGATGTTCTCCAAGCAGCAGTTGATTACTCTGTCCAATACATGCCACAACGGGCATTACCAGATAAGGCAATCGATTTGATCGATATGACGGCTGCCCATCTTGCAGCAAAGCACCCTGCTCGTGATGCCAAGGCAATTGAAAAGGATATCAAGGCAGAAGAAAAGAAGCAAAAGGAAGCTGCTAAGAAGGAAGATTACAAGGCTGCACAAGATGCTAAGGAAAAGATTTCTGACTTGAAGAAGCAGTTGAGTGAAAATTCTGAATCCGAAAAGGTTACTGCTACTCCAGAAGACGTTGCTAAGGCTGTTGAACAAATGACTGGTATTCCAGTTTCTAAGATTGGTGCTAGTGACGTTGAACGTTTAAAGGACATGGACAAGCGGCTTGAAGGCAAGGTTATTGGTCAAGACGAAGCTGTTGAAGCAGTTGCTCGTGCTATTCGTCGGAACCGGGCCGGATTTGATGAAGGCGACTCTCCAATTGGTAGTTTCCTCTTTGTTGGACCTACTGGTGTTGGTAAGACTGAACTTGCTAAGCAATTAGCTCTTGATATGTTTGGTAGTAAAAATGATATTATTCGGTTAGATATGTCTGAATACTCTGATCGGACAGCTGTATCTAAGATGATTGGTGCTACTGCTGGTTATGTTGGTTATGAAGATAACGGTAATACCTTAACTGAAAAAGTTCGTCGTCACCCTTACTCAATCATTCTTCTTGATGAAATTGAAAAGGCTAACCCACAAGTTATCACTCTCTTGCTTCAAGTACTTGATGATGGTCGGTTGACTGATGGACAAGGTAACACTATTGACTTTAAGAATACTGTTATCATTGCTACATCAAATGCTGGTTACTCCAACGATGCGCCAGTTAAGATGGGTCGGAACGAAGATGAAGAAGACTTAATTAAGAAGTTAACTACTTACTTCCGTCCAGAATTTTTGAACCGGTTCAATGCAATTGTCGAATTCCACAGCTTAACTAAGGAAGACTTGAAGCAAATCGTTGACTTAATGCTTGCTGAAGTTAACCGGACATTGGCTAAGAAGGGCATGGATGTTAAGGTTACTGATACTGCAAAGCAATACCTTATTGATGAAGGTTACGATGAAGCCATGGGTGCCCGTCCTCTTCGTCGGGTTATCGAACGTGAAATCCGTGATAAGGTAACTGATTACTACCTTGACCACCTTGATGCAAAGCACCTTGTTGCTGAAATGAAGGATGGCCAACTCGTAATTGTTGATGCTAAGGATGCTTCAAAAGACGATAGTAAGGAATATACTTCACCATCAGAAAAGAAAGATGATGAAAAAAAGGAAGACGACAAGAAGTCTGACGACAAAGATAAGAAAGACGAAAAGTAATCCTCCTTTAGTATAAATGAAGGGCTGGGGCTTAAGACTACTATAGATCAAAAGTTAACAGCACGATATATAAATAGGTCTCAAATATTCGGGAACGCCGAAGACTTGAGGCCTATTTGTGTTTATGGGGGCGTGACTACGAAGTCATTTACGGCTTCTCTCATGCTCTCTTTTTTCAGTTAAAGTGTATTTTCTTTAATGAGGATAGCAAGAAATAGTGTTCCAATCTAACCTGAAAAGGAATAACGGGAACTTTATATTGATTATTTGCCGGCTACCAAGTTGATCAAGTTGTTTCAAGTGGTCAGCATCTTTTAATTGATAAGCAGAAGCAGCATTGATTATTAGCATAAATTGTGGAAAAGCATTGCACACTGCTTTAAGGTATCGATAATCGGCTCCTGGTTTAATTTTGACTCGCTTATAACCAGCTTTTATTGCTTGTTGGAACTTTTGTACTAGAATTGTTGGGGAAAGCTGGATTCCGATGCTAATTGCCAACGCTTCTATTAGGTCCTACGTTGCAGTACTGACTACTGCTTTAGCCATATTATTTCTTTTAATCATGCAAAAAAGAGTTGTTAGTTGGACAGGAATGGTTATTTCGTGCTTGAGTAACAAAGGGATCAGAGTATCTTTTAATAAGGTATAGGCACTATGCCTAAATTCTTCAGTATAAAACACTAAATGCAGAACATTCACAGTAACCAGTGAAACCACCTTTATCAGGGAGAGCAATTAGTATAAAATCTTCTGTGTTCATTTTTATTTTGGAATAAAAAGTGGAATAATACGCATAAAATAATTGCTGACTGGTGAGAATTTATCAGAAAAAATAACTAAAAAAGGGCAAAAATAGGATTAAAACTATTGTTGGCTTATCAATTCATTTGTTTAATCATAAAAATGGATTAAAAGAAACACTTTTTCTAAAATATAAATTAAAAGAAATGCTTATTTATTAGCCTTTTCCGAGGATATCATGTGTTAAATGATGGCTTGGAATTAGTAAAATTATAGCTACTTATTTGATTTGCGAAAGTCTGATAATGAGACAAATTAAAATGATTGTAAGCGTTAAATTAACTGGATTTAGGGATGAATAAAGGGTAGTTTAATCCTCTATAATTATCGCAGGAATAGTTTGAAAATTTTTTAACTTTTTTTTGAATATAAATATTATTTAGAAAATTAAAATTAAGTTTTGTGATTTTATTCTTTCACTAATCGTGTAATTAGTTCGAAAATACCGTGAAAGTAGCTTCTAGACCGTGACTTAAGATTTGTTCACGTAATTAATAAATAGAAGTTTAGCTTATAAGGTTGGCTACTTAACGGATGAATAGTAAAAATGCAAAAACTATCGTTAAAAAAAGTACCTTCCTTGTAATTCCCTAAAACCTTGATATAGTAGGAACTGTTAAGTCATTAGGTAATAAGCCTTGCATGAATAATTTGTTTTATCTTGAATATTTTTTCATAAACGGGGGTTTATGAAAATGGGGATTTTGGATATAAACAATTAGCGTTCACCTGCTTTGATTGCGGGGGCAATCTTAATAGCAGGTGTCATCACTACCACTTCAACGACAGATCTACACGCTGATAATCGTTAAAATAATGCACAAGTAAGTAACGACCAAGTTACTTACAACTAATGTCTAGGCAACTGCTGGTTAATAACTTGCACAATTATAACCAGCTAATGATTAGTAAAGAAACTCAATAGGCTACGGCCAATGAGTAATCAACTGTTGCGGAGCCTGCACAATCGTAACCCTCAATTGCTGCTTAATAACAATAAATTAGCGCACAACAACAAAACAAAGCCACTCAACGGGCAGCTAATGATCAATAATATGCATAACCTGTTAATCAAGCTGCTAAATTCGACGAAGTAGTTACCGATATCAATGCACAATATCGGAAGGTTTTAAGTGATATTGTTAATACATAAATACCTATTGCAGTTGTATCGGTTATAACACAAACAGCTGCAGTTGCTGTTACTATAAATAGTGACATAAAAGACAAATTGTTGATTTAGCTGCCATCGTAAAAAAAGCGTCGTAAACTATTCCGCAGCGGTTAATAAATACAGAAGAGAGCGAGGCAGAAGCCACTCGTGTCTTCGTTTTTCGACGCGAAGCTAGTCCCCGTAAGCAATAATAGGCCTCCAATGTTCGGTTTTACCGAGCGTTGGAGGCCTATTGTTGTACTGCGCTATTTATATATCCTATAGTCTATCAATCAATGGTTGCATAAAATTATTATTGATCTTAGTAAGTTTATGGTGATTGACTAAGTTTAATTCATAGGCTAATCGTTCAGGATCATTTTGGTCATTAACTTTAATGATTCCTCGTTTTTTAAAGTTAAAATTTTCAACAATATGCTGCATTGCTTTATTGTGACGGTGAGTATCAACCCGAAAGTTGTTGATTCCTTGCATTTGGCCTACTGTTAACAAGTTAGAAAAGAGCAACTTGCTAAGCCCTTGTCCCCGGTAATTACTACTGATAGCGACTCGGTGGATGGTAGCGTAGGGCTCATCTGGTTGTTGCCACTGTCCCTGTGCAATGTTACGATAAGTCGGTTCTGGTGTAAGTTGAAGAGTAGCAGTTGCCGCTACCTCATTATCATTAATTAATACCCAGTTTGCTTGCATTGCAATATCTTGAGCAAAAGTTTCCCGATCTGGATAACCGTTTTGCCATTGTGGACTACCATTCTTCTTTAGAAGTTTTTTTGCATCATTAATTATTTTCATGATCGCTGCTAAATCTTGAGTTTGAGCGCGTCGTAAATATACTTCTGCCATTGAAATCCTCCCTTAATTGATAATATTTCTATTGTACGACATTTGGCTTGATTCGGTGAAAAAATAGGTGAGATGATATTTCAGAAACAAGTAGTTTGCGTTAGAATGAAAAGCAATGATATGAATGGGGGATAAGCGATGGCATTAACATGGGCAATTATTTGGTGGTGTTTGCTACTGGTTATTCTCGTCAATGAAATTGCCGCTATTTATACTGTTTTTCGTGAAAAACGGGATATTGCTGCAACTTGGGCATGGCTCTTGGTACTAACATTGATTCCTGGTTTTGGCTTTATTTTATATGCCTTCTTTGGGCGAAAACTACCTCATAAACGATTAGCCCGAATAAAATCACAGACACAATTAAAACTAAAACAAGCACTAGAAAAGCAAAAGCAACAATTTATTAATATGCCGAAGCCTAAAGACCAGACAGTCCAGATTTATCGACGGACTATCATGCTCTTTCAGAGTATTGATGACTCGTTTTTGACTCGACATAACACCGTTAATATTTTTACAAATGGTAATGTGCTTTTTAAAAAAATGTTTGATGATATTGCGGCAGCAAAAAAGAGTATCCATATTGAGTTTTATACAATTTATAATGATCAAATTGGTAATGAATTACGGACATTACTTGAACAAAAGGCTGCTGAAGGGGTTGAAGTTCGCGTTCTTTATGATTCATGGGGATCGATGGGAGTCTGGCCAAGTTTCTATGATCATTTACGTGAAGTCGGTGGTTATGCGGCTCCGTTCTTAATGTCGCGAAGTAATTTTTTTGACTTTCGGATAAACTATCGGGACCACCGGAAAATCGTTGTTCTTGATGGTGAGATTGGTTATATTGGTGGCTTTAATGTTGGTGACCAATATCTAGGACGAGTTCCTAAATTTGGCCCATGGCGGGATACCCACCTTCGAATTATTGGCGGGGGTGTTTATGGCCTTCAGCGAAGGTTTATCGGCGACTGGAATGCGTCAATGAAAAAAGATAAAGATAAGATTATGCATTACCATCCTTACTTCCAACCAATTAGGGTTCACGGTAATGTTGCGCTACAGACTGTCTCTAGTGGTCCTGAAGCGCCATTAGAAAAAATTAAAATGGGGTATTTACGTCTAATTAATGCTGCTCAGGATCACATTTGGATTCAAACTCCCTATCTAATCCCTGACGATAGTATTTTGGATGCGTTAAAAGTAGCAGCTCGCTCAGGGATCGATGTTCGGATTATGATTCCTTCAATGCCTGATCACGCCTTTGTATATCGGGCAACGCAGTATTATGCACGAGAGCTCGCTAATCATGGTGTAACAATTTATTATTACCAAAAAGGTTTTCTCCATGCCAAAACAATGATGATTGATGGGCGGATGGCTTCGGTTGGGTCTGCTAACCTTGATTTTCGAAGTTTTAAATTAAACTTCGAAATTAATGCCTTTATTTACAGTCAAAATACGGTAGATAATCTCGAGCAAATTTTTGTTAATGATATCCGCGATTGTCAGGTAATTACGCCTGCAATGTTTGCCGATCAACCACGCTGGTTAAGATTTAAACAAACGGTATCGCGGTTACTTTCCCCAATTTTATAATGATAGAACGAGTAGGAGTGAAATACATGCCTACTCGTTTTTAGCTAAAGAATATATGTTCGTTTTATGATAAAATTAGGGCAGCACTTTAAACGATAGAAAGGATTAAAGATTATGGGAACACTGGGATTTGTTTTAGGAACAGCAGCGATGGACCATCAGCAAGTGTTGGTTGATCAATTAGTCGACCAGATAAAGAATGCGTCTGCTGAGGAGACTTTTTATTATTTAGTGCCTAACCATATTAAGTTTGAAACTGAAATTAATGTCCTTGCTGGTCTTCGTGATCGCCAAGGGCTTAGCGGGAGTGATAGGTTTGCCTCTTCACGAGTGCAGGTGCTGTCATTTAGCCGCCTTGCTTGGTACCTTTTGCGAGATACCCCCGCCTTTCAAAAGCAACACCTTTCTAAGATTGGGATGGCGATGCTAACTTCTCAGGTTGTTCAAGAACAGGCGAATGATCTCCGTTTATATGCGAGCGAAGTAAAGCAACCGGGATTTATTCAAAAGATGACAGCGCAACTTGAAGAATTAAAGAATGCCAATATAACAGCAGATGACTTAGCTGATATTATTTCCCAGGTGAAGTCAGCAAATGATCCAGCTGCTAATCAAGCGTGGCTAGCGAAAATGCATGATGTTGAAATCATATATCATGCTTATGAAGACCGCTTGCGTGATCGGTTCATTGGTAATAGTGAGCTATACCGGCAATTAGTAACTTACCTTCAAAAGTCGCCAGAAGTCGCTAAGATGCACTTCTTTATCGATCGCTTTGCTCAGTTTACTGCAAATGAACAACAGGTGGTTGATGCATTAATTACGAATGCAGCTTCGACAACTATTTCTTTAACTCTTGATCGTGGGTACCCAGACCAGAATCATCCGAATCCCAAGGAACTTCCTCCCCACAATAATCTGTTCTATTCCTCCGCAATGCAGTTTCGCCGTTTGTGGAAATTCGGACAAATGCATCAAAAGGAAGTGAAGGTTTTACAAAATGTAGCATTTGCAACGACTCCTCGTGTTAATGCAGACCTACAACAGGTTGATTCGTATTTTAAGCGGTATGCAAGCGAACCGATCGGGCCTGGCGAACGAGAAAATCTTTCTTGTCCTTCCAATATTCAATTTATGACGACCACCAATCGGATGACTGAACTGAATAATGTGGCCACCCGGATTCGACAATTAGTTGCTAGTGGTAAATATCGTTATCGTGACTTTCTTATCCTTAGTCGGCACCTTAATGGTTATCAGACAATGATTGAACCGGTTTTTGCAGCGCATCAGATTCCAATTTTTAATGATCACGAACGCTTGATGGATAATCATCCGCTAGTAACGCTTCTCACAACACTATTAGAATTACCCCAACGAGGATATAAAACAGCAGATATTATCCAATTGCTCAAGACGTGGTTACTTGTTCCGCGGACTGGTACTGGTGATCTGATGGGCCTAAGTGATTTTCAAGCAGCTGTTTTTGCTACTGAGAATTGGTGCCTTAAGCAGGCAATCGAAGGAAAAGGTGCTTGGACAACCAATGATCCAGAAAAGATTAAACAATTATGGCAAGCGCCAGGAACGGACCTGAGCGATCCAAAGTATGAACAGTCTCGGCTGAAAAAATTAAACGACCAGTTAACTCTTGTAAAAGATTTTGTTGCTAACC
Organism: Limosilactobacillus agrestis; assembly: GCF_014145585.1. Taxonomy (GTDB): domain Bacteria; phylum Bacillota; class Bacilli; order Lactobacillales; family Lactobacillaceae; genus Limosilactobacillus; species Limosilactobacillus agrestis. The sequence continues at coordinate 53,274 of NZ_JACIVF010000073.1, read as the reverse complement.
AACTACTGCCAGTCTTAGACCAGTTTAAACAGGCACAAACAGGACAAGATCTTGCAACTGCTTTATATCAGTTCTTAGCTGCAATAGGAGTTACGGAACGATTATACGCGTGGCAGCAATACCAAAGTACTCGTGATTTGGACCTTGCACGTCAACCACAACAGGTCTGGGCTACTTTTTGCCAGATCCTTCAAGAATATGTAGAGATTTTAGGTCAACAGGAACTACGGGAGGGAACCAATGAGGTGCTTACTAATTTTAGTGAGTTACTCCAAGCAGGGTTTGCAGCCGCACAATATTCACAGATTCCTGCGACTTTAGATCAAGTAGTAATCTCGGAAACTGGAATTGTCCAAAGTGAAAATCGAAAAGTAGTTTTTATGATTGGCTCAACTGATGATGTAATGCCGGAGCTGCAAGAAAGTGATAGTTTGCTAACTGACCAAGATAAAGATATTTTAAGTGCTTATCTTGATGAGGATTTTCAATACCTTCCGGGAACAGCAATTGACCAATTAATTGATGAGCCGTTTGTCAACTATACTGGTTTTATGAACGCTAAGGAACGGTTAATTTTCTCGGCACCGCTAACTGATAGCGATGATAAGGAGCTCAGTATGTCGCCATATATGCATGATATGGCCCGTTACTTTGGTCAAGCTGTTTATGAATATCCATTAGCTACAAGTAAGGCCGGCCAAGAAAACGCTATTGAGTTTGTTAGTGCCCCGCTTGCAACAATAAACCGGTTAGTTGAAGTTAGTCGGCAAATTCGTGATGAACAAGGGGTGGGGATCGATCGTCAACCGGTCATGCCAGTTGGTTGGCAAACGGTCATTGAATCTTTGGTTAAGTTAACTAAGCAATGGCAACAAGCATCTGATGCTAAGCTCCAAACAGAAGGAATATCACTAGGTCAGCGCCTATCCTTAGTTGCAGCTGGGTTCCATTATCAAAATAAGATTGATTCCCTGGGCAATAAACTGGCGCAAGCCCTATATCTCCGGACGGCTCTAGATGCTGATCGTGATCGGGTATTATATGCTTCGATCTCTCAGCTGCAAGATTTTTATATTAACCAGTATGAATATTTCCTTAAGTATGGTTTGCGGTTGCAAAAGCGAGATGAGTTAACCTTATCTAATGATCGAATCGGAACCTTCTTCCATAAAGCAATGGAAAGTTTTGTTACAACAATTCGCGAAAATAATTTGTCATTTGCTGATCTGGCACACAAAGATAACCAGCTGCAACGTGACCAATTGATTGACCATGCATTAGTTACAGCCCAAGAGAATCAGCCCGCCTTATTACGCCTTGTCAATTCTTCGGCCCAAGCCCAATTCCAATATCAGCAATTAACCTCAATTGTTAAAACAATGTTAATTACTCTGTGTCGTCAAGCTGAATACACCGGATCACAGCCAATTAAAACCGAGGTTCAGTTTGGACGAATTGGTAATCAGCAGCCAGGCAACCTTGGCTCGCTTGACTATCCCCTTAAAGATAATCATCATATTTATCTGCGAGGACGAATTGACCGTATCGATAATCTTAAGCAAGGAGACCATAATTTCTTGACGGTTGTTGACTATAAATCGAGTAATCATCTTTTCGATCTTACATCGGCTTATTATGGCCTCTCTCTTCAACTCTTAACCTACCTTAATGGCTTACAGGCAAACTTAACAGAATTAGAAACGAGCAATCCACGACTAGCTGGAGCATTATATCTTCGGTTAAATAATCCAACAATTAAGGCTACAGAGTTAAAGAAAAATTCCCTTGATGATTTGAAATTAAAAGAGCACCAATATAAGGGAATTCTCTTGAATGATCCACAATTATTGCGGGAATTAGATAAAAGCTTAGGTAAGCAAGCCTTCTTATACCCACTCAAGGAATATAAGAACGGAAAAATTAAAGCGAATAAAGAAGCCCTTCTTGTTACTCCACAACAACTTGATTGGCTTCAAAATATGAATAAGGAACTTGTGATTAACGCTGGTAATCAAATTTTGAGTGGTGATTTAAAACTGAATCCTTACCGATTATTAGCTGGAAGCAACCGCCGAACAGGACTTGATTACAGTGACTTTTTGGACGTGTTTCAGTTTGATAATATGCTTGACCAGCAAAACTACCGGGACTTAAATCCTAATTTGGCAAAAGAAGCATTTGATGATGTAGTTCGAAACGATGATGAGGAGGATAAGAAGTAATGGCTGGATTTAAACCAACGCCTGCTCAATCCAAGGCGATTAGTGACCGTGGTGAAAATATTCTAGTTTCAGCTTCCGCGGGATCAGGAAAAACGGCGGTACTAGTAAATCGGACAATTGAATTAATTAAAGAAGGGCAAAGTATTGATCGCATGCTCCTCGTAACATTTACTGATGCAGCCGCAAAGAATATGCGGGATAAAATTAGGGCGGCCTTACAGAAAATAGTCCGCGATTCCTCTAATCCCAAAGATTTGCGTGACCGAATGAGTAACCAGATTAATCGGCTTGCAGCTACGGATATCAGTACAATCCATGCTTTTTGTTTAAAGTTGATAAAGCGCTATTACTACTTAATTGATCTTGATCCCCAGTTTCGGCTCTTAACTGATGAAACAGAGCGCTTGTTACTTCAAGAAGATGTCTGGCATGAAGTTAGTGAAGAGTTGTATCAACATGCGGAAGAGAAAGTTCCTGGAAGAGCTTCTTTTGGCGAACTAGTTCTTAACTTTTCTAGTGACCGTGATGACCAGGGGCTTGACGACTTGATTCTGCGGTTATATGAAATTGCTAATGCGCAGCCTGATCCTGAAAAGTGGCTTCAAAAGTTACCAGATAATTATGATTTAGGATCGCGCTCACTGTTAGAATCTAATTTTTACCAACAACAGTTAAAGCCCCTTGTTATTGAAAAGCTTAATCAGTTTATTCAAGATTATCGTGAATTAGCAACAAGGGCTAGGGATAATGGATTAGACCAAGCAGCGGAGGTTATTAGGAGTGATGAAGACCTGATGCACCAGCTTCTTTCCTCGTTAAGTGGTATTGCTGTTAGTGATGTTTGCCAAATGATGGCCCAGCAAAAATTTGGTAATTTTCGGGGACGGCCAGGGGCAGATGACCCACGTATTGATGTGTTTAAGGATATTCAAAAGCAACGTAATCAGCTAAAAAAACAGTGGGAACAAACAGTCAGTGATTATTTAGGGAAACTGGAAGCACCAGAACCAATTGTCAAAGAAAAGCTGATAACGGACTTAACGACTTTTCGTGATCAGTTTGCGGCCTTGTTGGGTAAAGCGAGTGCCAATCAATTAGACACTAAAACTGTTGATTCATTGCAAAAAGACCAACAGATGATGCAGGAACTTTTAAACTTATTGCAACCACCTACTTGGAATGCTATTCGGGACTTATTTGCTAATGCTAAGTTTGCACGGATGAGTGGTAAACCGAAAGACGATGAGGTAGCTGAGGAAGTATATAAATCATTAAGCAGTGCTCGAACAGGGATAAAAAAACAATTCGAGCAGTTAGTTGATCGCTTCTTTAATTATCGTGAAGATCAATTTCGAACAATTTCAACACGTGCCCAAGAACTTTTACGGGAACTGAGTGCGGTGACGATTAATTTTCGGCGACGGTACCAACAGACTAAATTGAATCGCCATGTCCTTGAATTTAGTGACTTAGAGCATTATGCATACGCTATTTTAACGCCACCAGACAACCGGCCAAACTGGCAAACCCTCGTCAAAGATCTTCAAAACCATTACCAAGAAATTATGATTGATGAATATCAAGATACTAACCGCCTCCAAGAAAGTATTTTAATGAAATTGACATCTTCTGAACGTAAGAACCTATTTATGGTCGGGGATGTTAAGCAATCGATTTATCGATTTCGTGAGGCCGATCCAACATTATTTCTCGGGAAATATCAAAACTATCGTCAAGGTGGAGACGGGGAAGCAATCGTCCTAGGGGAAAATTTCCGGTCGATGACCAACGTGACTAGCTTTACTAATGTTCTTTTTGAACAACTTATGGATAAAGAAGTTGGTGAGATTGATTATGATGAAGATGCTCATTTAAAATATGCGGCAACCTATTATGAAGAAAACCAGGATAATAAGGTGCAACCAACAGAAGTGTTGCTGTATGATGCCAATGCTATTAATCCAGCAAATGGAGACGTTGAACACGAGGATGACAAATTAGCTGGCGAATTTCGGATGATCGGGATGCGCATTAAACAGATGGTTGAAAACCAAGAGTTAATTTTTCATCCAGAAGATGGGCAGATGCATCCAATCCAATATGGTGATATTGTTTTGCTTGAACGGACAAAGTCAATCAATAATACATTGATGGAAGAGTTTAATAAACTTAATATTCCACTGACAGTTCACGATGTTGAAAGTTATTTCCAAGCTACTGAAGTTCGAGTAATGATGTCGTTACTGAAGATAATTGATAATCCACAACAAGATATTCCCTTAGCTGCAGTTCTGCGGTCACCGATTGTCGGGTTAACCAACCAAGAACTAGCCTTTATCCGTCTCCAAAATCGGTCGGTCGATTACTACGCTGCTTTGCAATCATTCATGAGCAATTACCAACGAAAGGCTCTTCGTCACCAATCACTTCTTACTTCTGAACAGGTAAGCGTGCTCTACCAAAAAGCAGATCACTTCTTAGGTTTGTTGCGTGTCTTTCGTCAAACGGCACAGCAACAAACTCTTGTTGACTTGATTTGGCAGATATATGACAAAACAGGTTACCTTGATTATGTTGGAGCAATGCCGGGAGGACACCAACGGCAGGCAAATCTCCATGCTCTCTATCAGCGCGCCCACTCCTATGAACAGAGTAGTTTTAAGGGACTTTATCAATTTATTCGCTTTATTGAAAAAATGCAGGAACATGACAAAGACTTAGGAGTGGCACCGACGCAGTTAACAGCAAATACGGTTAATGTTATGACGATTCACGGAAGTAAGGGACTGCAATTCCCCGTGGTCTTCCTAATTGATGCCACGCATGGCTTTAATAAGGGAGCGGCTCGTGAAAATGCAGTTGTTGATGCTGTGGCCGGGGTAGGAATTCGTTACATCGATGATCAACGGGTTATTTATGATACGCCTCAACGACAAGCAGTGATTGAAGAGATCCAGCGGGGAGAACGGGCAGAAGATCTTCGTGTTCTCTATGTTGCATTGACACGTGCTGAACAGCGGTTGGTCATTACGGGATCTTTTAATGAAGAAATGCGGACCCAAAGCCTTGCTGGTTCATGGCAGCGATGGCAAAAAGCCTATCAGAGCAACCGTTTACTAATTGGACCACAGCCGCGAATTACTGCCAATTCATTTATGGACTGGGTTGGTCTTGCCTTAGCGCGCTATCCAGAATTCAATGCTCAACAATTGAGTCGAGGAAACGTTACGCTAGAAGAAAGTACGCTTGCAGATACTAAAGTTACTGGGTTAGCGACTGATCCTCACTTTATGGCAAAAACATACACGGCTATTGATGTTAGTGATGGCTTGGCAAAAATTGGGCAAAGTGCTAGTGCTAATATAGCTAAAAAGAACAATACAGGAGCAACTAATGCCTCTGCCCAAGAGATTGATAAAATTTTGCGCTATCGGTACCCCCACCTGGTTGCTACTCAAACCACAGCTTACCAATCAGTTACCGATGTAAAACGGGTCTTTGAAGATCCTGATACGCGTGATATGGCGCGGTGGGATTTTGATCAGCAAAAAAAGGTAAAGACGCAAGGAATTTACTTAAATAATAATTTTGAGGTTCCAGCTTTTATTCAGCAGACTACTCATGAACCTGCAGCCACAGAAATCGGGACAGCAACACACCTTGTTTTCCAAAAACTACCACTTGATGAAGGGCTCATTGATGCGGCATTTGTTGATCAAGAAATTCAAAAATTAGTAGCAGAAAAATTGATCAATCCAGTTGTGGCAGCGCGAATTAATCTCGAAGGAATAGTAGCCTTTTATCAGACTGATATTGGTCAGAAGATTTTAAACCATCCCACTGATTATCATCGAGAAGTTCCATTCTCAATGATTATGAATGGTCATGAGTTATTTAAAGGAGTAAATGTTAGCGATGATGAACGTATTTTAATTCACGGAATCATTGATGGCTACCTAAAAACTAACGAGGGTATTATTTTGGTTGACTATAAGACTGATCACCTTAACAAAGATTACCGCGATTTTGATTTAGCACGGATAAAGGACCGGTACCGGGGGCAGTTAGAGCTTTACAAAGAAGCTTTGAATATAATGGAAGGGATTCCAGTTGTTCAAATGGGACTTTACCTGTTAGAATTAGGAGAGTTCGTGTTATTTACAAAAGAGGGTGATTAGTTGGTAACGATTAAGGATATTGCACAAAAAGCAGGGGTATCGGTTTCAACTGCTTCCCGAGCGTTGAATCATAATCCACGAATTAGTGAAAAGACACGCCAGCGAATAGCGACGATTGCTGAAGAGTTGGGTTATCAACCAAATTTCAATGCGCAGAACCTAACACGAGGCGAATCAAACATGGTAGGGATTATTTTTCCGGTAACCAGTGATACTGCACCTGCCAACCCGTTTCATATTGACTTGTTGCGGGGAATTAGTGTGGCGTTAAAGCCGATTCACTATGAAATGGTTGTAGCAATTGCACCAACTACTACTGACCTTCTACAAAGTGTAAAATCGATGGTCGAACAGTCAAAGGTTCATAACTTTTTAGTGCTTTATACTATTAAGGATGACCCCATTACCAATTATTTGCGCCAAAATAACCTTAATTTTGTCGCTATAGGTCACCCCGATAAGTTGCAAGACCGTTTTGTCGACAATGATAACGTAGCGGCAGGGCGGGCAGCGGCTGATTACCTGATGGATCATCAACAGGTTCACCACCCGGTATTTCTTCAATCTGCCAGTAATTGGGTATTTGAACAGGATCGAAATCAAGGTTATAAGCAGAGTATGAAAAGTCATCACCTTCCTGCTTTGAGCTGGCGATATTCACCAACAGGAATAGCAGTTAAAGATTTTATTAAACAACATCCACAAATTGATTCAATTGTTTGTGCTGATGACTTGTTGCTGGTACGATTAATACGGCAGCTACAAGAATTTAATTTACCAACTATTTGTTTTAATAATAGTCGGTTAATGGGGATGCTAATTAATCAGGAAGACAAGGTTGACTTACAACCCCGCAAATTAGGTCAGCAAGCTGTCGAATTGCTGTTTAATCCAGAAGAGCAATATCGAATTGTTGGTTTTAAAATAAATAGTTGATAAAAAGGACCACGGAATTACATGCCACGGTCCTCTCTTATTTTTTCAATGGAGGGAAAAGGAATGGAGAAGGTTTACATTGTTGCTGCTCAGCGAACACCAATTGGTAAATTCAATGGTCAGTTAGCCTCAAAATCCGCAGTTGAATTAGGGACGATTGCAATTAAAGCAGCTGTTGAAAAGGCAAAGCTCAGTGGAAACGATATTGACCAAGTATTGATGGGAAACGTTATTCAAGCGGGAACTGGACAAAATCCTGCCCGTCAAGCATCAATGGCTGCTGGATTGGGTGAAGAAGTTCCGGCGATAACGATTAATGATGTCTGTGCGTCGGGAATGTCTAGCATTGACTTGGCAGCAAGCTTAATTCGCGCGGGGCAGGCTGAGGTAATTATTGCGGGGGGGATGGAAAGTATGTCCCAGGCTCCTTATGTTCTTCCTCGTGCTCGGAATGGCTATCGGTTTGGAAACGGCACCTTGCTCGATGCAATGCAAAGTGATGCCTTAACTGATGTTTATGGTGGTTATCCGATGGGAATTACTGCTGAAAATATTAATGATAAGTATCATATTACTCGTCAACAGCAGGATGAATTTGCTTTGGCGAGTCACCAACGTGCAGTAAAGGCACAAAAAGCAGGCTATTTCAATTCAGAAATCGTGCCAGTTGAAGTTAAACAGAAACGAACAACCGTGACTGTTACTGTTGACGAAGCACCACGACCAGATACTTCTCTAGCAGTCCTAGAGAAACTGAAACCATCTTTTAAATCTGACGGAAGTGTTACGGCCGGAAATGCCTCTGGAATTAACGATGGGGGGGCCGCAGTAGTTCTTGCTTCAGAAAGTGCAGTTGACCGATTGGGATTAACTCCATTGGCCGAGTGGCAAGGATCAGCAGTTGTTGGTCTTGATCCAGCATTGATGGGCCTGGGACCATATTATGCTATAAATAAGCTCTTAAAAAACCAGCAGCTAACAGCAGATGTTGTAGATACCTATGAAATTAATGAAGCCTTTGCGACCCAAGCACTCGTCTGCCAAGATTTGCTTCATCTTGATCCTAGTACTGTTAATCCATGGGGTGGGGCAATTGCCTTGGGTCATCCTGTCGGGTGTTCAGGAGCTCGAATTATCGTGACGATGATCAATGAAATGCATAAGGATAATCATGAGCGTGGTATTGCTTCACTATGCGTTGGCGGCGGAATGGGTGAAGCAGTCCTACTTAAGAAAATTTAATTCTAAGAATAACTTTTATTGCAAAAGGTAAGTAATTGAGAAACGATTTGAAATCGTCTCAATTACTTGCCTTCTTTATTATATTAAGCGCAATTTATTTTAAATAATTAACTATAATAAACCTACGACTAGTCAAATCTATAGTGGTAACTTTAAATAACAAAAATCTGCAACCGTTTTCTAAAATTTTGCGCAAGCGGTTGCACAAATATTTTAAATTTGATATTATTGATATTGCAATAATACATGAAGCGCTTACACTTGGATGCAAGTGTCTTTAAGAACTATTTTATAAGTTAAGGAGTTGTTAGCAATGAGTCAAGAAAAGTCCGCGGGAGCAGGCTTGCCTACTCTATCAAAGAGTACCATCTGGATGATTAACTTTGGATTCCTTGGTGTTCAGACAGCATTTACTCTGCAGAGTTCTCAAATGAGTCGGATTTTCCAAACTATTGGGGCTGACCCTAACAACCTTGGCTGGTTCTTCATCTTACCACCATTAGCTGGTTTGATTGTTCAACCAATCATTGGTTATTATTCAGACCGTACATGGGCACCAAAATTAGGTGGTCGGCGGTTACCATACTTACTATTGGGAATGATTGTTGCTGTTATCGTTATGATTTTACTTCCTAATTCAGGAAGTTTCGGCTTCGGGTATGGTTCGCTTGCCGCGCTTTGGTTCGGTGCAATTACTGTTGCTTTGCTTGACCTTTCGTCAAATGTGGCTATGCAGCCATTTAAGATGATGGTTGGTGATATGGTTAACGATGATCAAAAGAGTTATGCTTATGGGATTCAAAGTTTCTTATCTAACACGGGTGCTGTGTTAGCTGCTGTTTTTCCATTTATCTTAACTGCCTGGTTTGGAGTTCGGAACACTGCTAAACGAGGAGTTGTTCCAGATTCCGTTATTATCGCCTTCTACGTTGGGGCAGCTTTGTTAGTTGTTACTAGTTTATTTACAGTTTTCCGAGTTCATGAATATGACCCAGCAACTTACGCAAAGTATCATGGTATTACAGAAGATGATAACAAAGAGGGTGGAAATTGGTTCACACTCTTAAAGCATGCACCAAAGGCATTCTGGACCGTTACCCTTGTTCAATTCTTCTGCTGGTTTGCATTCCAATACCTCTGGACATACTCAGCAGGAGCTATTGCTAAAAACGTTTGGGATACTGTTGATGCTACCTCTGCTGGTTACCAAGCTGCTGGTAACTGGTATGGTGTACTTGCCGCGGTTCAATCAATTGCCGCAGTTATTTGGTCATACGTTTTAGCCAAGGTACCAAACAAGTACCACAAGCTCGGTTATGGTGGTAGTTTACTTCTTGGTGCTTTTGGGTTCATTTCAGTGTTCTTTGTTCATGATCAATGGACGTTGATTGTTTCATACACCCTTATCGGAATTGCTTGGGCTGCGATGAACACCTACCCATTAACAATTGTTACAAACGCATTGACTGGTAAGCACATGGGTACATACCTTGGATTATTCAACGGTTCAATTTGTTTACCACAGATTGTTGCTTCATTATTGAGTTTTGCTTTATTCCCATTATTTGGTCACTCACAAGTTCACATGTTTATCCTTGCTGGTATTGTAATGGCACTTGGTGCCCTTTCAGTTGCCACAATCAAGGAAACTTATGCTGAATAGGAGTTATTTAATAAAATAAATTAATTAAGTTATAATAAAGGTAGGTTAAAGACTACCTTTATTTCAGATGAAAGGAATTGAGATTTCAATGAAACGTACATTTGATATTGCCCCTTGGCATGTTGCTACTCACAAATGGGACCCACAAGACAAGCGTTTACAAGAATCAATGACTAGTTTAGCCAATGAAAATCTTGGTATGCGGGGTTTCTTTGAAGAAGGTTACTCAGGCGACCACATGGAAGGTATTTACCTTGGTGGCGTTTGGTTCCCTGACAAGACTCGTGTTGGTTGGTGGAAGAATGGTTATCCTAAGTACTTTGGTAAGATGATCAATGCTGTCAACTTCATGAAGTTAATCATTAAGGTTAATGGTGAACAACTCGACTTAGCAAAGCAAACGCCAAAAGATTTTAAACTTGATCTTGACATGAAGCGTGGTGTCTTAGAACGGCGCTTTACTGTTGAAATTGGTGGTACTGAAATGTACTTCAATTTTGAACGTTTTGTTAGTGTTACACAAAAAGAATTAGTTGGTCAACGTCTCCACATTAAGAACCGCGGCAACAGTGATGCTAAGGTTGAAATTACCAGCATGATTGATGCTGATGTATACAACGAAGACGCTAACTACGATGAACAATTCTGGAACGTTTTAGGTAAGTCTGCTAATGGCGAACATGCTGAATTAACTTCTATGACTAAGAAGAATGACTTTGGCACTCCACAATTCATCGTTGGTATGAAGACTACTTCAAAGACTAACCTTGACCACGTGAGCGACGGAACTGACGAAAAGCATGCTTACAACACATTTGCTGGTACTGTAGCTGCTGGTAAAGAAGTTAACTTTGAAAAGCGCAGTATTGTAATGACTTCTCGTGATTACGATTCCCAAGCAGATATTGAAAAGAACTTGGATGTATTAGGCGACCAACTCGATAATCAAAGCTTTGACGATTTACTCGATCCACATATTAACGAATGGGCGGATCGTTGGGTTAAGTCTGATGTTGAAATTGAAGGTGACGAAGGAGCTCAACAGGGTATTCGTTTCAACCTCTTCCAACTCTTCTCCACTTACTATGGTCAAGATTACCGTCTTAATATCAGTCCAAAGGGATTCACTGGTGAAAAGTACGGTGGTGCAACTTACTGGGATACTGAAGCTTACTGTATTCCAGTTTACCTTGGGGTTGCAGACCCAGAAGTTGCTCGTAACTTATTAATGTACCGTTACAAGCAATTAGATGGTGCTTTTGTTAACGCTAAGCAACAAGGACTTGACGGGGCCTTATTCCCAATGGTTACCTTCAACGGTATCGAATGTCACAACGAATGGGAAATTACTTTTGAAGAAATCCACCGTAACGGGGACATTGCCTTTGCTATTTACCTTTATACTAAGTACACTGGCGACAAGTCATACGTTCTTAACGAAGGGGCAGAAGTTCTTACTGAAATTTCTCGTTTCTGGGCAGACCGTGTTCACTACTCCCAAAACAAGAACAAGTACATGCTTCATGCCGTAACTGGTCCTGATGAATACGACAACAACGTAAATAACGACTGGTACACTAACCTTCTTTGTCGCTGGACTCTTCAATACACCCTTGACATCTTGGATCAAGTAGATGAAAAGGTAGCTAAGAAGCTTAATGTTTCAGAAGATGAAAAGCGTAAGTGGAAGGGTATTGTAGACAACATGTACCTTCCTTACGACAAGGAAAAGGATATCTTCCCAGAAAACGATGGCTTCATGGACAAGGACTTGACGCCAGTTTCTGAAATTCCAAGTGACCAATTACCACTTAACCAACACTGGTCATGGGATAAGATCTTACGTTCACCATACGTAAAGCAAGGTGATGTTATCCAAGGTCTCTGGGATTTCATTGATGACTTTACTAAGGAAGAAAAGAAGAATAACTTCGACTTCTATGAACAATTCACTGTTCACGAATCAAGTCTTTCTGCTTCCGTTTACTCAATTATCGCTGCTGATATTGGTTACGAAGACAAGGCCGTTGAATTGTATGAACGTTCAGCACGTCTTGACCTTGATAACTACAACAACGATACTTCTGATGGACTTCACATTACTTCAATGACTGGTTCATGGCTTGATATCGTTCAAGGATTTGCTGGTATGCGTGTTCGTGATGGTCAATTACACTATGCACCATTCTTACCTAAGAAGTGGGATTCATACCAATTCCGTCAAATGTTCCGTGGTCGGATTTTGAAGGTTAAGGTTGACAAGCATGGTACTAAGATTGACCTTGTATCAGGTGACCCGATTACCATCGATCTTGACGGTAAGAAGCTTGAATTAAAGTAATTCTTGGAGGCATTTGAGATGAAGTTTGAAGATTTAAAAGGTTTTGCGTTTGACCTTGACGGTGTTATTGCAGACACTGCTCGTTTTCATGGGCAAGCATGGCACCAATTAGCTGATAAGGTTGGTACTGAATGGACTCCTGAATTGGCCGATGCCTTAAAAGGTGTTAGTCGGATGGATTCCTTAGAATTAATCTTAAAGGCTGGCGGTCATGAAAATGACTACACTCAAGAAGAAAAAGAAGCCTTGGCAACTGAAAAGAATGATAACTATATTAAATTGGTTGAAACTTTAACACCTGCTGATATTCTTCCTGGAATGAAAGATTTCTTAGATGAATTGAAAGCTAACGGTTACCACATTGTATTAGCTTCTGCTTCTAAAAATGCGCCAAAGGTTCTTAAGTATTTGCAATTAACTGATTACTTTGAAGGAATTGTTAATCCTGCAAACTTAAGCCATGGTAAGCCAGATCCAGAAATTTACCAGGAAGCTGCTAAATTAATGAATCTTCCAGCTGACCAAGTAGCGGGCCTTGAAGATGCCCAAGCTGGAATTGAATCAATTAACCGTGCTGGTGAATTATCAATCGGGTTTGGTGCTGATTTGAAGGATGCTGACGTTAAGTTCGATAAGACTGGCGATGTGTCCTTGGCTGCTATTAAGGCGCAGATGAATTAAGATTCAATTCTCCTTAACAATCCATAAAGACGTGCTTAGAATGATCTAGGTACGCCTTTTTTATGTGAAATGATGAAAAGAAAAGTAATTATAATATCCTTTATTCTTATTAGTTGCCTATGTGTAGTGGTTACAATTAACTTTAATCGACCTATCCCGCAACCGATTCAGGATAAAACGCAGTCAAATCAACAGTCGCGGCCAAAATTTACTGACCAACAAATTGGTATTTTAGCGGGATTGGCAACTGCCCCTGAATGGTTAAAACAAAATATTGCTGCAAATCAACTCGTTTATGGAATTGTTAAGCCATCTGATACCGTTCCAGCAGGGGTAGATGATTATAGTTATTTAGTAGCTGCCGATAATCAAGATGGAACAGTGATTTTCTTTAAGGAGGAGGGCCAAAACGTAATTATAAAATACACATCTCAGCAAAAGACCAAACTAAAAACAAAAGAATTAACCTTGGCACAATTAAGTAAAGAATTTTACCAAACTGTGTCACAAAAAAAGCAGGTGGATGACGATGTAGCAGCATTACGAACTGAGTAAAATTTAAGTCATCTTAAAAATGATATTTTTAGAGTATTCTTTAGTGATGAGTATTGTATAATATTCAAATTAAAGGAGGAAAATGTGATGTCAATTTATGGCCCATATGAGCAGATTTTGTCAGATATTCTTTCCCTCACAACTGATCGAATCAAAGAGCTAAATCAGCAAACAGTACAGGATAAACAACCGAAACTTTATGAACATTTAATTGCCCGGGTAAAAACTGCCGAGAGTATGGTAGAAAAATGCCAACGAAAAGGCTATCCGGTCTCTACTGAATCTGCCTTACGAAGGTGTCGCGATGCTGTGGGAATCAGAATTATTTGTAACTTTATCGATGATATTGACCGTTGCCTTTATCAACTACGTCAAGCTGACTGGTGTGAGATTATTAAGGAAAAAGATTATATTACAAATGCAAAGCCAAATGGCTATCGGAGCTATCATGTTATTATCGATGAAACAGTTCCATATCAAGATGTTGAAGGAAATAACCCCGGACATTTTTATGTTGAAATTCAGTTACGGACGATTGCAATGGATTCATGGGCAAGCCTTGAACATGAGATGAAATATAAACATAATATTAAAAATCCAGAGCGAATTGGTCGTGAACTTAAACATTGTGCTGATCAATTAGCATCATGCGACGTTCAAATGCAAACAATCCGGCAATTGATTAATTCTAGTGAGGAAGGCGATTAAGATGCGAATCCTTGTAGCAGAAGACGAACAGCAGCTATCTCATGTATTAAGCTCAGCGATGACAGCGAGTGGTTATCAAGTTGATATTGCTAATAATGGCCAAGAAGCTGTTGATCAGGCAAAAGAAAATGCCTATGATGTCATCATTTTAGACATCATGATGCCTGTTAAATCAGGACTGGAAGCATTAAAGGAAATCAGAGCGACTGGTAATCGTACATATATTATGATGCTAACGGCGATGGGTGAAGAAGATGATAAGGTAACTGGTCTTGATGCAGGGGCGGATGATTACTTGACTAAGCCATTTTCCTTAAAAGAACTACTCGCTCGTTTGCGTTCCCGTCAACGCCGAGATGATTCTTACCAAGTAGATGTTCTAGAATTTGGTGATTTGACACTTAATGGTAATGATCAATCACTTGAAAGTCATAATTCGATTAGTTTAACGAATCGGGAAAATCGTTTACTTCAGTATTTTATCTTGAATGCTAATAAAGAATTATCAGCGAATGAACTTATCAATCACGTTTGGGATGAGAATGAGACCGCTGATCAAGAAGATCTCTGGATTAATATCTGTTATTTACGCCAAAAATTACAGGCAATTCAATCTCAGGTAACAATTAGTGGTGAAAAAACTGGTCCATTTATGATTGCACGATAGGGGGAAAAGTGATGATTCAACGTTTTCGCTATAAATTTATTGCAATCTCAACTGCTGCGTTATTGTTTGTGATTTTGACAATTGTTGGCAGTATTTGTACCCTCACTTACTATCAATCATACCAAGAAATCGAACGAGTATTGACGATTTTGGTAAATAATGACGGCCAGATTCCACAAAAAGGAATTCGTGCTGCTGACAATGATCAACCTCAATTTTCACGTGAGGGGCTTCATCAATACCGGTACTTTGCTGTCCTAGTCGATAATAAAAACCAAGTAACTGAAGTACAAGATGATCATATTACAACTGTTACACAGCAGGATGCACGGGTGATGACAGACCGTCTTATAAGAAGAAGGGTTCACAGTGGGCAGTTGCTGTATCATGGAGTAAATTATGCTTATAAGATTCGGAATGAAGACGGCGGGAAAGTAATTGTTTTTCTTGATGAATCACTTCTCATGGCGCGGACACGATCGTTAATGCATACGGGGTTAATCCTAGGTATAACTGTTTTGATTTTATATACCATTGTTTTAACTCTCTATTCGCGCCGTGCAATTCAGCCGATTATTGAAGCGGAGCAACGACAAAAAGAATTTATAACTAATGCTAGTCATGAATTGAAAACGCCATTGACTGTTATTTCAGCCAATAATGAGATGCAAGAGATTGTCAATGGTGAGAATGAATGGACAACAAGTACCAAACAACAGGTTACCCGTCTGACAAAGTTAATTAATAATCTGGTGTCACTTGCACGTATGCAAGAACAACCGATATTAACGGTAGTACCGGTAAATGTAAGTCAAATTGCCGGGGATGTGGCTAGTAGTTTTAAGAGTGTGATTTCAACTGAGCAGAAACAGTTTAATGTACAGATTGATGAAGGATTAGTAGCAAATGCTGATGAAAATTTAGTACGGGAACTGTTGAATATTCTTCTTGATAATGCAAATAAGTATTGTGATCCTCAGGGTGAAATTGATTTTACAGTGGCCTCAGCTAATCATAGTAAAAATATAGTTATTACAATTGCAAATAGCTATAAAGATGGTAAAGACCTTGATGTTAAAAAATTTTTCAACCGCTTTTACCGGGTTGATGAATCGCATACTCAAGGAAAAAAGGCTGGCTTTGGGATTGGGCTTTCGATGGCTCAGTATATCGTTAAACAATTTAAAGGAAAAATTACGGCAAAGTATACAAATGGTAAATTAGCTTTTATCGTGACGCTAAGAGAAGTAGGAAAATAAGAATAAAGGAGCAATTAAATCATTAGTGGAAGTCTTTTAACCTTGGCATATTACAGGGGAAACATCAGGGGTAGAAGTTTCTATAACATATCCTAAAGAAGATATAATAGAAGATGAAAGAAGGAATATAAAGATGCTTAAATTAACTAATATTAACTCAACTTTCAACCTAAATAATGGGGTCAAGATTCCTTGTGTAGGATATGGGACATTTAGAACTCCGGCAGACGTGGCTGAACAAGCAGTTAGAGAGGCAATAGAAACCGGTTATCGACACATTGATACTGCTGCTGTTTACGAAAACGAAGAAGCAGTGGGTAAGGGCATTAAGGATTCGGGAATTAAGCGTGAAGATCTTTTTGTGACTAGCAAGTTATGGAATACTAATCGGGGCTATGATCAAACGAAGAAGGCTTTTCAAGAGTCGCTTGATCGTTTACAGATGGATTATTTAGACCTTTACTTAATTCACTGGCCAGCCAACGAAAAGCAGTTTGGTGATGATGCTGCCAAGATTAATGCTGAAACGTGGCGCGCAATGGAAGACCTTTATAATGAAGGAAAAATTCGGGCAATTGGGGTAAGTAATTTTATGCCTCACCATATTGCAGAATTGATGAAAACAGCCAAGGTAGCACCAGCAGTTGATCAAATAGAAGTTCATCCGGGATGGCCACATACAGAAGAGGTTAAATACTTACAAGCACACAACATCTTAGTAGAGGCTTGGGCTCCTTTGGGTGGTCAAGGTGCGGAAGTATTAACTAACCCAACAATAATTCAAATTGCTGATAAGTACCAAAAGACACCAGCACAAGTCTGCTTACGTTGGATTCTCCAACAGGGAATTCTTCCATTACCGAAGTCTGTCCATAAAGAACGGATGATAAGTAACCAAGATATCTTTGATTTCGAATTAACGGATGAGGATATGCGTAAGATTAGTTTATTGCCAAATCTTGGTGGCCAATGTGCTGATCCAGATGAAGTTGATTATTAATAATCTAAAACTAATTTAGAAACAGTGGGTATCCAGTCAAAATTAAAATAGTCTTGCTAAGGTAGCGAGACAGAAGTCACTCGTGAGAGCCCCTGCAAGCGACAATAGGCCTCTAACATTCGGTTTTACCGAGTGTTGGAGGCCTTATACTTGCGCTATTTGTCTTTTGTGAAAGGACCCTGATTTATGTCACACCCCCTTTTTGATATAATTTCTTTTAGCTAATAACGAGGAGAATTTGAAAATGAAAAAGGCTTATCGTGCTTTTCGTCAATACTCTTGCCAGTTTAGGAAAAATTGGCTTGAATATTTAATATTATTTGGCAGTCTTGATATCGTAAACCAGTTTCTGGTAATTCCTTTTTTTCGCTGGATAACAACCTTTGTCCTACAAGCAGGCGAGATTCCGTTTGTTTCATATCAAAACTTAATAACTATTTTAATGAGGCACCCGTTAGTTGTTATTAGTTTATTAGTTGAATTAGGATGTTTGCTGATTATTATCTATGGCGAATTTATGTTCCTGCTTACTGGAATTCATGAAATTGGCTTGCCAGATTTTAGCTGGCGACGAATTTTTAGGCAGACTCGTGAAACGTTATCCTTACTAAATCTTGGATCACTAATTTTACTATTAGGGTACTTTCTGCTAGTAATTCCATTCGCGGATATTATTTTTCGTACGCCGTTATTGGCAAAGATTCAGATTCCACAATTTATTATTGATTATTTGACGCGTAACGTGTGGCTTATTAGCGGATTGGTCTTTTTCTATATTTTGATGACAGTTATCGGTATTCGTTTACTATTAACGATGCCCTTGATGGCTTACCAACACTTACATTTAAGACCCGCCATGCATCGTAGTTGGCAAATGACAAGTAAGTTCAAATGGGCAACGCTTTTTGAGCAAATAATTTTTGTAACAATCCTTACCAGTATCTTTACAGTTTGTTTCTATGCATTAATCTATCTGTTTCAATTAGGACTAGATTTATTACCCGGGAAATTACCTCTTCTTACTGCAATTTTTAATCTATCTTTCTTACAGTTAGGTGGTGAGCTGCTGGCAATATGGACTGGAACAGTTATTTTACTGGTAGTAGTTAACCCGTTAACTAGGATTAGTGAATTGGTGCTCGCCCCTGAACGTCCATCACGAGGATTGCTGATATCCTTTATGCTTGTTTTCCTTGTAATTGGTTTAGCGACCTTTACTGATAATACTTTTTATATGATGGGGACTAGGATTAAACGCCCAGTCACTATTTCCCACCGGGGAGTAGCGGAACAAAATGGCGTCCAGAATACCATTCCAGCAATGGAGAAAACGGCTAAATTAAAGCCGGACTATGTTGAAATGGATTTGCATGAAACAAAGGACCACCAGTTTGTTGTGATGCATGATGAAAATTTGAAAAAACTTACTGGAGTAGATAAAACACCGCATGAATTAACGCTTAACCAATTAACCCAGCTAACAGCACATGAAAATGGCTATCGTGCTAAGGTAGCGAGTTTCGACCAATACCTTGCAGCTGCTGAAAAACGTCATCAAAAATTATTAATTGAAATAAAATCCACTCCTCGTGATTCTAAAGAAATGCTTCGAAACTTTAATGCGCGTTATGGAAAGCGAATCTTGCGTGACCATGATCAAATTCATTCGCTTGACTATAGTGTAGTGACCAGCTTGAAGAAAATTAATCCAAAGTTAAAAGTTTTATATATTCAGCCTTATAATTTTGGCAATCCACAGGGAGCAGCAGATGGGTATTCGATGGAATATTCTACGTTAAATCAGGACTTCATCACTCAAGCTCATTGGCAACGACAGCCGGTGTATGCGTGGACCGTTAATGAAGAAGGTATTATGAAACAAACAATGTATAATCATACTGATGGAATTATTACTGATAATCTTGGTCAGTTAAACACAGCAATCAAGGATTTTACGGGGAAACAGAGTTATGCTAATCGAATTTTAAACTATATTATTGTTATTCCTACAAGTGGAGGAATTGAACCATAAAAAACACTCGAGAACAGATAAGCCGTTAAGGCGATTGGTTCTCGAGTGTTTTTTATCCAACATGATGCTTCTTCAATTGTCTAATAACAATTAACGCTACTATGCCACCGATCATTCCTTGGATAAAGTTTGAACCTAAACTCAAAAAACGGTAATTACGTGGTACATAACAGTATTGCAGATAAAGTAGATGACGGTCATTATAATTGTTCCTGCTATGATGGCGGTCCATTTGCCCCAGGTGGTGTTGCCGTATTTCTTATAAATCCAACCGCTGATAAATCCTTCTAAACCGTGGGCTGCAAATGAAAATAAGGCATCTTGCGGAAAGCTGGATAAGATCGAGAAACATTCCACCAAAGCCCCCAACAATTGTTCCAGCTCCTGGACCTAAAAGCATTAGCTGCGATGAACACCCCAGCATCACATAAGTTGACGTTACCGTGTGTCCATGGAATAGGGATAAGAAAGAAACGGCCGAGGACAAGCGTTAGTGCTAGTAACATTGCAGCAACAATTGAGCGCCGTAACCGAAAAGTAGATTCCATATTAAAACTCCTAACATAGTCAATTGTGAGTAATTTTACAATAATTTTTAAAAATTTCAGAGAAAAAACGTAACGTTATTTATCTGGTGATATAAACACAAAATCAACTTAATATCTTATATGATAATAACTGTATTGGAATTTTATGTAATAATAGCGATAATTAATTATCAACTGAAAATCAATATTCATATTTTATATATTGATTAAATGGAAATTATGCGTATAATAAATTGTGAAAATCAGAACATGATATGAGGTGTGTTTTATGAAGGTTATTATCGTTGGTTGTACACACGCGGGAACGATTACTGCTACCCAAATTTTGCAAAATCATCCAGAAACAGAAGTCACAATTTATGAACGGAATGATAACGTTTCATTCCTCTCGTGTGGGATTGCTGTTTACTTGAGTGGTGATGTGGGTGATCCAGATGCGATGTTTTACTCCAGTCCTGAACAACTTGCTGCTATGGGGGCAACAGTTCATATGCAACATAATGTAACTGATATTGACCCTAAGACTAAGACGGTCACAGTGACGGACCTTGTGACAGGCGAAACAAAGACTGATCATTACGACAAATTAGTAGATACTACTGGTTCATGGCCAGTAATTCCACCAATTAAAGGTGTAGATGGTCCTCATGTTTATTTATGTAAGAATTACCACCACGCTAAAGAATTATTCAACGTTGCTAAAGATGCGCAACAAATTGTTGTAATTGGTGGAGGCTATATTGGGGTTGAATTAGTAGAAGCTTACACTCGTCAAAACAAGGATGTAACACTGGTTGATGGTTCGCCACGGATGCTCCATAAATACTTTGATCGCGAGTACACTGAGCGGATTCAACAAGAATTTGTTGATCACGGAGCTAATTTTGCCTTTGACCAACGTGTAACTGGATTTGAAAACCACGAAAATGGTGTAACCGTTAAGACGGATAAGGGCAACTACGAGGCAGATATTGCTATTCTCTGTGTTGGATTCCGTCCTAATACTGATCTCTTAAAAGGTAAAGTTAAGATGCATGATAACGGGGCAATTATTACGAACGAATACATGCAATCATCTGATCCAGATATTTACGCTGCCGGAGATTCAACAGCTGTTCACTATAACCCAACTGGCAAGGACGCATACATTCCATTAGCTACTAACGCTATTCGCCAGGGGACGATCGTAGGGACCAATCTTTTTGGTAATACGATGCGCGATATGGGAACCCAATCTAGTTCAGGCTTAAACTTATATGGAACAACGATGGTATCATCTGGCTTAACTTTGGAGAACGCCAAAGAAGCGGGCTTTGATGCAGCTGCGGTGACAGTTGAGGATAACTACCGTCCAGAATTTATGCCGACAACAACTCCTGTATTAATGACATTGGTGTGGGATAAGAAGACTCGGCAAATTCTTGGTGGACAGTTTATGAGTAAGCATGATGTTTCTCAATCTGCTAACATCATTTCCTTATGTATCCAAGATAAGCACACGATTGATTATTTAGCGTTTGTTGATATGCTTTTCCAACCACACTTTGATCGGCCATTTAACTATGTAAATATTCTTGGTCAAGCGGCTGTAAAGAAGCAAGCTGAATTAGAAAAATAATCATAAAAAAGCCGAGGCTCAGAAAGAACAACAAAAGTTTTTTCTGAGTCTCCATTATTTTTAAAAATCACCGTTCATAATTGAATCTTTCACAATCATATAATCAACTTTACGAATAGCTTCGAGGTCACGACCACCTGAGTAAGAGATAGCCGATTGTAAGTCTTCTTGCATTTCATTTAAAGTGTCTTTAATGGAACCGTGGTAGGGAACAAGCATCTGCTTTCCTTCGACATTTCGATAAGCGCCCTTTTGAACTTCAGATGCAGATCCCCAGTATTGTTTGTATTGTTTTCCATCAATATTAATGACCTGTCCCGGTGATTCGAGGTGTCCTGCAAGCATTGAACCAATCATTACCATGGAAGCACCAAAACGAACAGACTTAGCAATGTCGCCATTATGTCTGATACCGCCATCAGCGATAATTGGTTTCCGCGCAGCTTTAGCACACCAACGAATAGCAGATAATTGCCAGCCCCCAGTACCAAAACCAGTCTTTAACTTAGTGATACAGGCTTTACCAGGACCAACACCGACCTTCGTAGCATCTGCCCCAGCGTTTTCAAGGTCGCGAACGGCTTCGGGAGTGGCAACGTTCCCCGCGGTTACAAAGGTATCCGGGAGTTTTTCTTTGATGTATTCGATCATTTTGATCACAAAATCTGAATGACCATGAGCAACATCAATTGTAATATATTCTGGATTTAATTGTTCGGATTTTAGCTGATCAATAAATTTGTATTCACCATCTTTAATGCCGACCGAAATTGAAGCAAATAACCCTTTTTCGTGCATCGTTTTAACGAAAGCTGCTCGTGTCTCGGGATTAAATCGGTGCATAACGTAATAATAGTCATTTTTGGCAAGCCAAATAGCCAGATTTTCATCGATGACGCTTTCCATGTTTGCAGGTACAACAGGAATCTTGAATGTATGGGGACCAAACTTGATACTTGTATCTGCTTCTTTGCGACTCTTGATCACACATTTATTGGGGACCAATTGAATATCATCATAATCAAATGTTTTCATGGGGGCAGCTCCTTTTAAAAATTTAACGTAATTATTATGCGCTAAAATATATGTAGCGTCAATAAAAATGTCGTACATTTATGGGGTGTTGGTAAAAAATAGTTCGATAAACTGTTGACGGTCGAATTTAAATTCGGTAAAATAGCGAGGTAAAAACGTTAATTTTAGAAAATATAACTATGAGGTGAAAATAAATGTCATCAGTTGTTATTGTTGGTAGTCAATGGGGCGATGAAGGAAAGGGTAAGATGACCGATTACCTGAGCCAAGAAGCAGATGTTGTTGTTCGTTCACAAGGTGGTAATAATGCCGGTCATACAATTGCATTTGATGGTAAGAAGTTTGCCCTTCGTTTAGTGCCATCTGGGATTTTTGCTAAAGACAAGTTAGCAGTAATTGGTAATGGTGTAGTTATTAACCCACCTGCATTATTAAAGGAATTGCATTACCTTCAAGATAACGGAATTGACATTTCGGGGTTACGGATTTCTAGTCGTTCACATATTACCTTCCCATACCACATTCTTCTTGATAAGTGTCAAGAAGAGGCAAAGGGGGATCATAAAGTCGGGACAACCAAGAATGGGATCGGTCCTACTTACATGGACAAGGTTTCCCGTATTGGTATCCGGATGTGCGATTTACTTGAAAAGGATACCTTTAAAGAGAAACTTGAACGTAACTTAGCTGAAAAGAACGAATTATTCACCAAGCTATACCATGTTGACCCTATTAACTTTGATGATATTTTTGAAAGTTACTATGAATATGGGCAAGAATTGAAGCAGTATGTTACTGATACGGCTCAAATCGTTAATGATGCTCTTGACCAAAATAAGAAGGTTCTTTTTGAAGGAGCGCAAGGGGTTATGCTTGATGTGGACCAAGGAACTTACCCATACGTCACCGCATCTAACCCAATTGCAGGCGGAGTATGTACTGGTGTCGGTGTTGGCCCTAACAAGATCGAAACCATTGTAGGAATCTGCAAGGCCTACTCTACTCGAGTCGGTGCAGGTCCATTCCCAACTGAATTAACTGATGAGGTCGGTGATCAGATTCGTGAAACCGGTCATGAATACGGGACTGTTACTGGTCGTCCACGGCGTGTTGGGTGGTTTGATAGTGTAGCAATGCGTCATGCACGGCGGGTTTCAGGAATTAGCTGTCTTAGTCTTAACCTACTCGATGTTTTGACTGGCTTGAAGACAGTTAAGATTTGTACCTCATACAAACTTGATGGTAAGCAAATCGATTACTACCCAGCTAGTTTGAAGGAACTTGAACGTTGTGAACCAGTTTATGAAGAACTTCCAGGATGGGATGAAGATATTACTGGTGCGAAGAAGTTTGAAGATTTGCCAATTAATGCGCAAAACTACTTGAAGCGGATAAGCGAATTATCAGAATCACCATTAGCAACTGTTTCGGTTGGTGCTGACCGGATTCAAACAATTATCGTTCAGGATCCTTGGGAATTAGCACACAAATAAATAAGACGTAGGCTTCTAATGTTTGAATAATCTTTAAACGTTAGGGGCTTTTTATTTTCCTTATCTTCGCTATGGTATAATCGAGGCGAATAAACGTTATCGGAGGTAAGATGATGACACAGCCAACATTAACTGTAGAAAAACATTATTTAGATTGGCCACTTGACCGTCCCTTAAATCAAGCCGATATAATACATGAGTTGGGTGTGCATGCATCTGATGAAGCAGGTCAAGATTTAACGAGTAAGGTTATGATGAACTTAACGCAAGTAGATATTAACAAAGCAGGAGAATATCCGGTGATGTTAAGCGTCATGGATAATAACGGCCAGAGTGCGCAGGTAAATATTACCCTGCATATTCAACCGATGCGGACACAGAGTTCAACTCAAGAGACTACCACTACTCAAAATTCTAAACGGGGATGGCTATGGGTTATTATCGCAATTATCGTTATCTTATGTGCATGGTGGGCAATTAGCTCTCATAATCGGCAAGTAGCTAATCAAGCGGCAACTGATAGTCAGCAAAGTAGTCAAATCAGTAACAATTCTAGTAGTATCAGTAACTTAACAAAAGATAATCAACAGCTTGCGAACCAGGTTGCAGAACTGAAAGGGGCAACTCAGCAATACCAAAAAGACCGTGATCAACAGGCATTGGAAAATCGGCTTGATAAGATCCAAAGTCAAACTCAAGACCTACAAAACCAAGTACAAAGTAGCAATGTAAAGCAAGATCTAAATCAAGTTAATGAAACGGTTAATGAAGTACGGGAAAATCCAGATAATGGGACGAAAATTGTCAACAACCTAAAGAATAAGGGAGACTTTCGTGCAATTTGGGGTAATATTAGCCAGGGAGTCCAGAAGTGGCTCGATGAGTTTGCTAATTAATGAGTTTGACAGTAACAGGATAGAACCTTAAAATGGTAGTAACAATTAGCGAGATCCCTATTAAACTGTTAGAGTTGATGGGAAGACTCAAGTAAATGTTAGATCCTTCCTTAGGTTAGTGGAGGATCTTATTCTTTTGAAAGATTTTAAATTAATTAAGGAAGTGACATGATGGCTCATGAGATTGTAGACGGCTCAAGTATGCAGCGCGCATTGACTCGGATTACTTATGAGATTATCGAACAAAATAAGGGTGTCGATAACTTAGTATTTGTTGGAATTAAGACGCGGGGGATATATTTAGCAAAACGCCTTGCCAAACGACTAAATCAGTTGGAAAATGTGGAAATTCCCGTGGCAGCACTTGACGTTTCTCTTTATCGTGACGACCGTCATGTACCAAATCATAACCAAGAACCAATCGTAAAAACTGACCAATTAGATATTGATATTACGAATAAACATGTTATTTTAGTCGATGATGTGCTCTTTACTGGACGAACAGTTCGGGCAGCCTTGGATGCCTTAATGGATTTAGGCCGACCAGAGCGGATTTCATTGGCAGTATTGGTAGATCGGGGACATCGTGAATTGCCGATTCGCCCGGATTTTGTGGGTAAAAATATTCCAACGTCGATGGATGAAACTGTTCATGTTGCAGTTGAAGAATATGATGGTCACGAAGATGTGACTATTGAACATAACTAATGAATTGAATCAAAAAAAAGCCGGGAAAAACTATTAGTTTTTCGCCGACTTTTTTAATATCACCAAGAAGTGTTGTGGAAATTACCTGCCTTGGTAAGTGAGAAGAGAATTTAATTTTATTATCTAATGTTTCGCCACCAGTTAACAGTAGTGTATTCACTAAAAACCCGGGAACCAAATTTTTGCCGAAACCAACGAACCTGACGAGGCGTGTACCCACGACAGATAAAGGGCAACTTTTCCCAATGACGATAAAGTTCATAAAGTAAGAAAATATATTGCTTTTTTTCGATCTCTTGTACGGGGATTTCACTAACCATGGTCGTAGTAATCCCTGTCCCCAGGGCGGGAAAAGTATCGAGACTAACTTTATAGATGGGGTGGTTACCGATATTGGTAGTAAAAACAATGAGCGCCTGCTTTTGGCGTGGCCGGTAATATTGCTGAATACGTTTGTTAATTTGCTGAACTCGGCGTTTTGTTGGATTTAAAATGATATTTCTCATGATAAGGCCCCTGTTCGAACACTTGTTTTGTTCAGTATATCATAAGAAAAAGGGGCAATAAATAGGTTGTTTTTATTTGCTTATTTTTAATAAATAGTTATTATAAAGTTTATGCATAAATAGCAGGAGGATAAAACAATGGACAAACCAATTATTGGAATATCAGGTTCGCGAATCATTGACCAACACGGACCGTTTCCAGGGTATAACCGTAGTTACGTTAATGACGACTATATTGATTCTGTTATTCAGAATGGGGGAATTCCGTATATTATTCCCTTTAATGAAGATGTTACGGTGACAATTGCCCAGTTCGCCAATGTTGATGGTTTAATTTTATCTGGTGGGCATGATATTGATCCCCGTCTTTATGGTGAAGAATCTTTACCCAAAATTGGGGAGATTTGGCCGGCCAGGGATGCGTTTGATATGTTGCTCTTAAAGGAAGCGGAAAAACAACAAAAACCAGTATTAGGTATTTGTCGTGGTGCCCAATTAATCAATGTTGCTCATGGAGGATCGCTCTACCAGGATCAGAGTTATCGGCAAGAATTAACATTTAAGCATAATCAGGGTTATGCGCCAGACCTGGAGACTCAGTCGGTAATACTAGAAGAAGGAAGTTACCTAGCCAATTTATTTGGTAAAAAACATCTTAGTGTAAATACTTTCCACCATCAATTAATCAAAGAGGTGGGAAAAGATTTACGTTCGGTTGCTTACGCTAAGGATGGTGTCATTGAAGCACTGGAAAATAGTGATAAATCTATAATTGGGGTTCAATGGCATCCAGAAATGCTCCATCGTAGTGATCCAGCAATGAACAAAGTATTTATTGATTTAATTAATAAATCAACGAAAGAAGGATAATGGGGATGACAAAAACAAAACTTGGCTTTTGGTCAATCGTATTGTTAGCAATTAATTCGATTATTGGTTCCGGGATCTTCTTAACTCCAGGTTCAGTTGTCTCAATGGTTGGTACGAAAGCGCCATTAGCTTATTTCTTTGCCGCAATCTTTGCTTCTGTCCTAGCAATCACGTTTGCAGCGGCGGCCAAATATGTTAATAAAAGTGGGGCCGCTTATTCATATGCAAAGGCTGCTTATGGGGAGCAGATGGGCTTTTATATGGGAGTGGTCCGCTTTTTTTCTGCTTCCGTTGCCTGGGGAGTAATGGCAGTCGGTGTTATTCGGACGACTTTTTCGATTTTTGGTTGGAATCAATCTTTTGGAAATATCACATTAGGATTTGTTGTTCTAATGCTGATCATCATGGTGATTAACATGATGGGCCGCCGGATTTTTACTATTATTAATGACTTATCAACAATTGGTAAGTTAGGAGCACTGGCCTTAATTATTGTTGCGGGAGTAATCCTGTTACTTAAAACGGGGACTAACCATTTTAATGAACTCAATCAGATGACTAATAGCGCAGGTAAGCCATTAATTCCAGCATTTTCAACATCGGGATTTGTAATGGCAATGATTTCTGCCTTCTATGCATTTACTGGCTTTGAAGCTGTTGCGACCGGTTCAGAGGATATGAAAGAACCAGAGAAAAATTTACCACGGGCTATTCCGCTAGCTATTTTAGTAATTGCAATTGTTTATATTTGTACTATTACTGTGGCGATGATGGTTAACCCGGTAGCCATGGTTACTACTAAACAGGTTGTAGCCCTTGTAGCAATTTTTCATAATAAAGTGTTACAAGATATAATCTTAGTGGGGGCAATTATTTCGATGTTTGGTATTAACGTGGCCTCCTCTTTTCACACGCCACGGGTATTAGAAGCAATGGCAAATGAAAAACAAGTACCACAATTTATTGCGCATCGAACAAAACGTAATTTTCCCTTGGTTTCTTTTATGATTACCTTAGTGTTAGCGATTGGAATTCCAATGGCCTTCCAGTATAATTTGCCAACAATCATTGTAATTAGTGCCACAGTCCGGTTCTTTGAGTTTATTGTGATTCCGTTGGGGGTTATCCGGTTCTACCGGGGAACCAATCGGGAAAAGATCCTTCCAGCACGAAAGAATTACTTTACTGATGTGGTTTTACCGGTTCTGTCCGTCATTATTACGGTCTTCTTATTACTTCGTTATGACTGGGTAAGTGAATTTAGCATTAGTCGTGCGGGGCACTTAGTTCCAAATTGGTTTGCAATTTTTGGAATGTGCTTTGGTTTTATAATTTTACCGTTAGGCTTATTCTGGTTAACGCGTCGTGAACGAGTAGCAAATAAAGATCATCGTTAGCCTGCATAAAATATGAAAAATAAGTCTAGGATTAATTACTAACTAGATAAAACTATAAAGAAATAGGCCTACAAGATCCGGTTTAGCCGGATCCTGTAGGCCTATTTATGCTCATGCCCTTTAGTTATAGTTAGGCTTCGATAAAGAACATTCGTAAAATTAAGATGATACTAGTTAATGCCATGATTATCAGACAACCGACAGGGGCAAAAAATGAAACGATCATCGCTAGGATAAATCCACCATATAAAGCTGATCGATAGGCACGAGAATTGGTGGGATCCTTAAGTGCTTGGGGATTATCATGAAGAATTTGCCGATCTATGACTTCAAACATTAGGCTCCACATCAACATGATAAAAGCATATAAGAATTCGGGAAAAGTCGCCTCAGTCTGGCTACCGACCCACCTAGTAGTAAAAGGAACAAGCGTTAAGAAAAATAACCAAATTCCATTATATAAGAAGGTTCTCATCGTAATATTTTGAGCCTTCTTAAAAATATTATGATGAGAAAACCAAACAATATAAATAAAAATAAAACTAATAACGTATGATAATAGGGTCTGCCATTCCTCTAATAAACCGAAGAAAGTAGGTTCTTTAGGAACTTTTAATTCTAGTACCATGATCGTTGCGGCAATTGCAATAATTGCATCGGTAAAAGCTTCTAAACGTGACTTATTCATGATTTTTCTGCTATCTCCATTTATTAATTTCCCTTCCAGTATCGCGACCTGGTCAATAATTCACGCGAACGTTGATCAGCAGGTCGATACCCCTTTTTGAAGAGGTGACGGAAGTACATCATATTATAGAAAAAACTAAAGAAAATCGATGGCCAGGGGAACTGTAAAAGACTAGTGAGGCCAAAGAAAAGTGCGACTAGCCCATAGTCAAGGGTTAATACGATCATTAAAATAAAATTATAGTAATCTGCCCGAAAAAGCGCTGGCAAAGGCCCAAACCAAAGAGTTGTCCAAGAAAAGCCGACTTTAGCAATCCGGATATCTCCCTGGTCATTAACGACCTTGGCGTAATTTGGTGGTAGGGGGAGATTGTTTAGATTAAACGGATTTTGGTTATTATTGTTATTGTTATTACCAAATGGGTTTTGCATATCTCGTCCACTTCTTTCTATAAATACTAATATTAACATATTGCAAGGGTGATAGGAAACGTCTGTCCCATCTTCAAGGAATATTAACAATTATATGGTAAACTCAAATTGATAACCATGAAAGGGGAAATAGAGAATGCTTTTTTTCCTAAACGATAATCTTCAACGAAATAAATCAGGAATTGAGCATGCGCAAATCAAACGCTTGCACTTATTTGAAAAATATCATCAACCAGCTAAAATCGTTACTCGCCAATATTCAAATGAACTCCATTTGGTGACTGAGGAGGCCGGAATTGATGACCATAATTTTGTAAATTTATTTGATTATTTTCAAGAAGCTTGTGAAGTTCCACAAAAGGATATTCAAATTAAAGATATTCCGGTTAATCCTCATTGGAGACGCAAGGCGGAGGGGATTAATTACAATTATTATCAAAATGGGCAACGTGTTCTCTATATTCGTCGTCGTAGCAATAATGACCGGCGGGTGATTAATCTTCAATATTTTGATCACTTTGGTAAGTTGTTAAAGGTCAGTTGGTTCGATAGCCGGGGCTTTATTTCTGTAGAGCAGCTTTATGACTGGGAAGGAAAGATTGCAACTGAAAATTACTATCGACCGGATGGCTCCATTGCCATCCAGCTGGCTCACCAAAAGAATAAACGCGGAAAAGAAATTAAAACCTACCACTTATTTAACTACCATGGTCATGATTATCACTTTAGTAATTTTGAACAGTTGACACGGTTCTTTCTGGATGAATTGGTGACAGATAAGCAGATTTGTGGTGAGGGACCGGTTGGCTTAGTCGTTGATCGGGTCTATGAATTAGGATGGGCCGTTTTAAACATGCATCATCGCGTTTTCCGTGTTTTACAGTTACATAATGATCACGTTAATAATCCAGCGGACATGTTACACTCCTCCCTTAATTATAACTATGATTGGGGACTTAAGCATCTCCAGAATTGGGATGGGGTTATTACCTTGACGCCACAACAACAACGGGATGTTTACGACCGGTTTGGCAAGTTAGGAGTAAAAATTTATCGAATTCCAGGGCCAATTGTACCAGCAGCAGTAATTGATAAGCCGCATGTCCCGTTTAACCAGCGGACAAAAAACCAAGTGGTAATGGTTGCACGGCTTTCCCCAGAAAAACAGCAAGATCATTTATTGAAAGCATGGCCCCAGGTTCTAAAAGCGATACCGACAGCTAAACTTGATTTTTGGGGCTATACGAATGATGGCTTTGATAAAACTCTTAAGCAATTGGTTAAGGATGAACAGCTTAATCGTTCGGTTACGTTCCATGGTTATACGGAGGATGTTAATACAGTCTACGAAGATGCACAGCTATTAATTTTGCCTAGTCGGGCAGAAGGACTCCCGCTATCGTTAGTTGAGGCCCAATCACATGGGTTGCCAATCGTTGCTAACGACATTAAGTATGGGCCATCTGATGTAATTATTGATCAACAAGATGGGATTTTGACCCAAAATGGTGATATTGATGGTTTGGCTCGGGCAATCATTAGTTTGTTAGGCGATCAAGAACGCTTAGCAAAGATGAGT
This sequence comes from Limosilactobacillus agrestis, assembly GCF_014145585.1. Classification (GTDB taxonomy): domain Bacteria; phylum Bacillota; class Bacilli; order Lactobacillales; family Lactobacillaceae; genus Limosilactobacillus; species Limosilactobacillus agrestis. The sequence goes on along the minus strand of NZ_JACIVF010000073.1, from coordinate 22,021 downwards.
GCTAATGCCTATGAGGATAGTAAGCGTTATTCTGAACCGAGTGTGATGAAATTATGGACCGAACTAGTAAATGATATGCAGGCAAAGGGGACCAAATAAAATGTACTTTTTTGTAAATCAGTATTTATTAAGTAGTAACTCGAGTGTTGAGCATGCCGAAATGAAGCGGTTGGACTTATTTAAGCACCATGCTACACCAGCAAAATTGGTAACCCGTGATTTTGATCCTATGCTCCATGAAACGATAAAAAAGTTTGGCCTGACAGATGACCAATTAGCTAATATGTATGATTTCTTTGCCGGTACAATTGATTATCAAGGTCACCAATTCCATACTGCCGATTTACAATTCCCCATTGATTACCAAATTGGTATGGGAAATAATTACCGGGAAGTAAAAGATGGCGATCGTCTGGTTTGTGAAGTTCACTTTGCAGCTGGTACGATTGGGCAAGTAAATCATGTTGACTACTTTGATATTGCAGGAAATATGACGCTTAGGCAATACTATGATATTCGTGGTTTTAAAGCTGCGGATGAATTTTTTGGTGAGGATGGTCAAATGTACTATAGCCGTTATTATCGTCCAAATGGGCAAGTTTACCTTGAACGATATTTTGTAAAATCGGTTGAAAATACCTCAATTAATTCGCTAAATGTTTTACGTGCTTATCATGGTCGCGACCATTTCTTTGATAACCTTGATGACTTGTTTACCTTCTTCCTTGATGAACTAAATAAGGAAAATGGTGAAAATAATATCTTTGTTGCTGATCGTCCAGCTATCGCAATTCAGCCAGTTCAAAAGATGAGCAGTGCCGCCAAGAAGTTTTTATGGCTACCCATAAATCAAGTAAATGATGGTCAAGATCTTTTAACAGGGCCCCTAAATCCAATGCTTGTTGAGCCCCTAACCATTGCGGCAGCAAAATGGGATGGGGTAATTGTAATGACCGCGGCCCAAGCAAAGGTATTAAAACGACAGATTAACAATGCGGTCCCAATTTTCGTAATTAACGGGGCGCCAGTATTGAAAGAATATCAACGGATTCCGGAAACGGACCGGATCCATGGTCAATTAATTTATGTTGGCCGACTGGGAGAAGATAAACAAATTAGCCAATTAATTAGGATGTTTACCCAGATTCATCAGCAAGTACCAGCAAGTAAACTAACCCTTTATGGCTATGGGACGGCAGAGGATGTTAATCGTTACAAAAAGCAGGTAAAAGATAGTGGCCTAGAACAGAGCGTTGCTTTTGCTGGCTACCAGGTACCGCTGGCAAAAGCTTATGATCAGGCCCAGCTATTGGTTGATGCGAGTCGGATTGATGCCCAACCGCTGGCAATGGCCGAGGCCTTGAATCATGGGGTGCCAGTTGTTTCATATGATTACCTCTATGGTCCGGCCGCAATGGTTACGTCAGGGGAGAATGGTGAACTTATTCCTTTAAATAATCAAAAACAGTTTGTTCAAACGGTAATCCGGCTATTACAAACACCAACTGAACTACAACACCTCAGTGACGGTGCATATGATCATCTTTCTGAATTAGCCGAAGAAAAAACTTGGCAGCAATGGCAACAGTTATCATCTATCTAATCAAAAGTTAGGTATAATATAAATGAGAAGACGAAGGGCAGAAAAAATAATCTAATTTTTGATGTCTTTGATCATTATCTATTGATAATTTAAGAGCAAAAATGAGGGCGGAAAAATGGATAATTATCAAGCAATGAATTATTATTATGGACTCCTTAATTTGCGTGCGGGTTTCTTTAAGGCAAATTTATGTGAGGGATTAACGCAGAGGGTAGCAAGTGTTTCCGATGATAATAATCAGCAGGTAAAAATGGCATATCATGCAATAACAAAGGAATCACATCATGAGCAATCACGAGCACCCCACTTAGAATTTGGCTCATTCTATAAAGACGGGCATATCTTACATAACGTAAAGATTAATACCCAATCAGAATTTTTTCTTGACCCTACCCGTGGAGATGCTGTTAAGTGGCATGTAGATTTCACTGTTGCCAAAGATGTGCGACCCGCAGACCAGTTCATTATTCAACTATCACCGAATTTGATTGTGGCTCCTAATGGTCACCCGCAAAACCCAATTCCGGATTTTACCGATCAAAATGGTACGATTATTGCCGGTGGAAAGTATCATCCTGACCAACATCAATTAGTTTATACGTTTACTAATTATGTTGTTACCCATCAGCAAATAATTGGTGAACTGACTGGAGACTTAGCAATTGATCCACTAACAACGCCAGAGAATGAGTTCGGCTTAGCATGTTTTATCGATATTGATGGTTACCGCAAAGATTTTACAATTGATGTTGATTATCCCGATCTAGACAACGATACATTTTTGGGAATCTCGAGTCGAATGATGAAATTTGATCAAGATCAACATCTTTTTACGGATTTGATTTATGTTAATCCAGCCCAAAAGGATCTTAACCATGCCTATATTATTTTTAATACAAGTGATTTGGTTGAGGAATTATCAAATGCGATCGTTCAACCAGCAACAATGCGGATTGAAATTTATCGTAATTCCCATGGCCTGAAATTACCACAATCTTACGGGGTTGATTTACAACGTTTGCGGGAAGTTACCAACCGCTTCCCGATGGTTGAAAGTGATCACTTGGTTGAAACACCATTAACCATGTCGTTTGCTGATAATAAGATGCGGTTGAACTTTACAGCTGATGATACTAAGGATTCTTATGTTATTAAGGTAATTGGGCAGTATAATGATGAGCTGGATGGAGCTGTTAGATTACGGGCCCGATTATTTGGTGTTGATCAGCAGAATGTTTATATGAGTAATTCAACAGTCGCAATGGCAGATGGGGTACCAATGCAGGTGAACGGCCAGGCAGTTCTTAAAGCAAACATGATGACAAATGAGGATGGCACGTCTAGAGATAGTGAGGAACCTACAGTTGTTACAGCAGGAGAACCACAAAGAAATACAACTGTTAATACGTCACTAAGAGCGGAAAATTCCACAGTGGATTACCCGACTGAAAATGATAAATTTGAAGAGAGGGTAAGTCAGCATGATGTCGCAGACCAAGAGCCGTCCTCAGATGAATTGGAAGACCTGGAACAGGTAACCGCAGAGCAACCAATAACATTGCAGCATGATCATCAGGCGCTGGCAGATAGTGTCAATTCAGCGGAACCGGCTATGGTAAGGAGCGAATTATCAACCGATTCCAGAAAAACTAAGGAAGAGCGGACAATTAACGATTCTGAAGAATTATCCCCGACTGAGGTCTTTAAGCGTGCTGTTGAAAAAAGGCTGGCAAAAGGTGAGGTTCAAATAGATGAGACCTCTACAGCACCTTTGCCAATGCCGGAACGACGACCACCACGGCGGAAGACACGGCTACGTGAAAATAATCGTTTAAATCATTCTCTCCGACATTTACGAAGATTTTAAAAAATAGTTTGGATAGACGAGTAGTCTAGGCCAGGCTATTTTATTTTTACTAAAATGTAATCGTTTACATAAAACTATTGCAATTAGAGAATCAGGTGTTAAGATGTAATTAAGCTAAAGTAAGCGTTTACAAAAGTGGTTCTCAGTAAAGAAGATAAATCTCGCTAAAAAGGGGTATTGATTTATGGAAAATAATCATTGGTGGAACAAGTCAGTTGTTTATCAAATTTATCCGAAGAGTTTTCAAGATACTAATCATGATGGAATTGGCGATCTTCGTGGCATTATTAATCGTCTTGATTACATTAAAAAGTTAGGCGTTGATGTTATTTGGCTAAACCCAATTTATGAGTCTCCTCAAGTTGATAATGGTTATGATATTAGTAATTATGAAGCTATTAATCCCACCCTTGGAAACATGGCCGATTTCCAAGAATTAATCGATGGAATTCATGAACGTGGGATGAAATTAGTGATGGATTTAGTGGTTAACCATACTTCAGATCAACATGATTGGTTCAAGGAATCACGTAAGGGAAAGGATAATCCATACCGGGACTATTATATCTGGCGTGATGGCAAAGAGGGGAAAGAGCCTAATAATTGGGGATCCTACTTCTCGGGAACTGCGTGGAAATATGATGATGAAACTGACCAATACTATCTTCATCTTTTTGCACCAGAACAGCCGGACCTTAATTGGGAAAATTCACAAGTACGCCGCTCAGTTTATGACATGATGAACTGGTGGGCCGCTAAGGGCGTTGATGGGTTCCGTATGGATGTAATTAATTTAATTTCCAAGCCAGCGGGACTTCCGGATGCTGATAAGAATGATGATGAAAAGTACGCAAATGTTGAACCGCTAGTATCAAATGGTCACCGGATCCATGAATTCTTACAAGAGATGAATAAGAACGTCATGAGTAAGCATAAGATGGTAACTGTTGGTGAAACCCCTGGTGCAACCCCAGAAGATGCAGAAAAATATGCCAGTCTTGATAACAAGGAACTAAACATGGTTTTTCAATTTGAGCACATGGGATTAGATAGTAATCCTAACCCTGCTCTTGGTAAATGGGATGACCGAAAAACGAGCCTTAAGGATTTACGGGCGAACTTAACCAAGTGGCAAGAAAAACTTTATGGAAAAGCTTGGAATTCTCTTTACTGGAATAACCATGATCAGCCACGGGTTGTTTCACGCTTTGGTAATGATCAAACAGAAGATTACCGCGTTAAATCCGCTAAGATGTTGGCAACGATGACCCACATGATGCAAGGGACCCCTTATATTTATGAAGGGGAAGAGATTGGGATGACTAATGCTTACTTCCCCAAGCTTGACGATTATGTTGATCTTGAATCAATCAATGCCTATCACCAACTGGTAGATGATCAACACCTGCTCGATGGCAAGACAATGATGAAGTATATTGCGCTTCATTCCCGTGATAATGCGCGGACACCAATGCAATGGGATGATAGTCAGTATGGAGGCTTTTCAGACCATACCCCTTGGGAAAAGGTTAACCCGAATTACAAACAGGTTAATGTAAAAAATGCGCTTGCTGATAGGAATTCTATTTTCTATTACTATCAAAAGTTGATCGCATTACGCCATACATTGCCAGTGATTACTAATGGAAAATATGCCTTGGTTCCTGGTAATGAAGAAGATGATCAAATTTTTGCTTATACTCGCCAAGATGATCAAACAACTTTGTTAGTAATCTTGAACTATACTGATGAGACTGTTAATCGGCATTATCAAATTCCAGTAAATGCAAAACTCCTGATTAGTAATTATGTGGATGACCAAAATGACACTATTCGTCCATATGAAGCAAAGGTTTATCAATATTAAAGTAAGGATGAAGATTCATGGATAAATCACTTACAAATTCGAAGAAAAAAGTAGAAACTAAGCAGGTTGATCTCGATACCGGAATGCCGGATCTACCTAAAAAAGAGTTATTTGCCATTACCGTTGCTTTTCTAGGAATTAATATGGCTTTTTCATTGCAAAGTTCACAAATGAGTCGGATCTGTCAGACAATTGGGGCCAATCCTAATAATCTTGGGTTCTTCTTCATTTTCCCACCATTAATGGGGATGATTGTTCAACCGATTATGGGGAAAATGTCAGATCATACCTGGAACCGTTTTGGGCGCCGGATGCCATACCTATTATTTGGGACACCGATTGCTGCCTTAGTTTTGATCATGTTCCCATTCTCGGGATCCTTGGGCTTTGGCTATGGTTCAATGGCCGCAATGATCTATGCGGCAATTGCAGTATGTTTAATGGACTTATTTAGTAATATTTGTATGCAGCCATTACGGATGGTCGTTGGTGATATGGTTAATAATAAGCAGAAGAACTTTGCGTGGTCCTGGCAACAAGTTTTCTCTAATGTAGGGGGAATTTTAGCAACAATTTTACCATTTGTTTTTACGATTTTCGGAATGTCTAATACCGCCAAGAAAGGGGTAGTTCCTAACACAGTTATCTGGTCATATTTGTGTGCTGCGGCCGTGTTGCTTATTGCTGGGTTATGGACGGTCTTTAATGTTAAAGAGTATGATCCGGTAACTTATGCTGAGTATCACCACATTACACCCGAAGAACAGAAGAAGTCAGAGAGCATTTGGAAATTAATTAAAACAGCGCCGCGAGCTTTCTGGGAAATTAACCTTGTCCAGTTCTGTAGTTGGTTTGCTATTATGTATGTTTGGACTTATACTACAGGGACTTGTGCCCGTAATATTTGGCACACTTCTGACGTAACTTCAGCTGGTTATCAGGCAGCCGGTAACTGGTACGGGATTCTAACAGCCCTTTATAGTATCGCTGGGATTATCTGGGGGTTAATTTACGCTCACGCAAAAGCTGATTCGCGGAAGAAATGGTACACGTTTGGAATGCTTATTGGTGGTATCGGGTTAAGCTGGATGGCTTTTGCAACTACTAAGACGACTTCGATTATTGCAATGATTATGTTTGGGATTGGCAATTTTAGTATTAATACTATTCCGTTTACTTTATTAACATCATCACTAAATGGTAAAAATGAGGGTGCTTATCTGGGACTCTTTAACGTTGGAATTTGTGTTCCGCAAATCGTTGCTTCATTATGTAGTTTCTTCCTCTTCCCACTTGTTGGGCATAATCAACCGATGATGCTTTTACTTGGTGGAATTGCCCTTCTTCTTGGGGCATTAGCAGTACAAGGAATCCATGAAGGGGTGGTTGTTAAAAAAGCATAGAACTAATTAAATCTTTCCTTAAATATAAAATAGTTAAAACAGAGGGGAGCGAGACAGAAGTCACTCGTGCGTTTTTCGCCACGAAGCTAGCTTCTGAGAGCCCCCGCAAGCAACAACGGCCTCCAATGTTCGTTTTACCGAGCGTTGGAGGCCGTTGTTGTACTGCGCTATTTGTCTTTTGTGAAAGGAACCTGCCTTATCTCGCCCCCCAACTGCTTTCATGAACAATAGTAAAATAACGTAGAACTAGCTTCACGTCGCTACAAAGTTGGAGTTAATTGGACAAGATTGCCGATCAAGTTGGAATCCAAAACAAAAGTTACTAACTTAAAGAAGTTAGGTATGCTATGACGCGTCTCTAAATTCACTGGTATTCGAAAAGGGTATGGGCGGAACATACATAATAGGATGCTGACTACTTTCTTAAAAATGAAAAACTGGAGCAACTTGGATATAGCCATAAATCCAAGTTGCTCCAGTCGATTTAACAGTGTTTAAATTGTCAACTCCCCGTATTCGGTGGGGTGAGAGGTCGATAATTGGACTAATTATCTCCTGCTCGATTTGCTTGCAGGGGCGCAAATGAAGTTACAGGTAACCGCGTTCTCACTCCTATATAGAATATTAGTGGAAGTGCTAGAATAAATATTTTACTGGTTAAATATTTAAGCTTGGTAAGTTTCCTTGATAAAGAGAACTGAAATTGCACCTAAGAGGGCAGAAATACCGGTAACAAGCATCATGTTAACTTGAGAACTGCCGAGTAATGGGAAGAGACCGAAACTAAGTAGTGAGGCAACCATTTGTGGTACACAGATTGAACCGTTGAATAAGCCAAGGTAGGTACCCATGTGTTTACCGGATAAGGCATTGGTAACCATCGTTAATGGGTAAGTATTCATTGAGGCCCAAGCAATCCCGATTAAAACAAAGGAGAAGATAAGGGCGGATTGCGAATGAATAAAGAAGATTGAAGTATAACCAATTGCTCCCAGCAGTAAACTGAAAGCATAGCCAGCTTTGTGGTGGTTATTAGGAACTTTAGCTAAAACATATGACCATACAACTGCCGCAATTGATTGAACTGCAGTCATAACACCGTACCAGTTACCAGCAGCTTGGTAGGCAGCTGAAGAAGCATCAGTTGTTAACCAAACATTCTTAGCGATGGCCCCAACCGCATAAGTTGAAAGGTATTGGAAAGAGAACCAGCAGAAAAATTGGACTAATGCGACATTCCAAAATACTCGTGGAGCGTGCTTTAAGAGGGTAAACCAGTTTCCGCCCTTTTTATTATCTTCCTCTGAAATGCCATGGTAGCGAGCATATGTTGCAGGATCATATTCGTGAACCCGGAAGATCGTAAAGAGACAGGTAATAACTAAAATAACAGCTCCGACGTAGAATGAAATTACAACTGATTGCGGAACAACACCCTTTTTAGCAGTGTTTGATACACCCCACCAAGTCAAAAGGAATGGGAAAATAGCGGCTAAAACGGCACCAGTATTACAAATTAAACTTTGAATCCCGTATGCGTAACTCTTTTGGTCATCGTTAACCATATCACCAACCATCATCTTAAATGGCTGCATTGCCATATTTGATGAAAGATCAAGGAAGGCAACGGTGATGGCCCCAAACCAGAGGGCAGCTAATGAACCGTATCCGAATCCAAAACTTCCTGAATTAGGGAGTAAAATCATAACGATGACCGCAATGACCATTCCGATTAATAAGTAGGGAAGTCGCCGCCCACCAAGCCTTGGTGCCCATGTCCGGTCAGAGTAATAACCGATGATTGGCTGCACGATCAATCCTGCAAGTGGTGGAAGTAAGAAGAACCATCCTAAATTATTAGGATTAGCACCAATTGTTTGGAAAATCCGGCTCATTTGCGAACCTTGTAATGTAAAGGCGATTTGAACACCAAGAAAACCAAAGTTAATCATCCAGATGGTACTCTTTGGTAAAATTGGTAATCCACTCGTCGAAGTTTCTTGGTCTTGGTTAAGTTCAACAGACTTATCTTGACTCATGAAAAACAACTCCTAACAAAAATGTCTAAAATAATTGCAATTTGAGCTCATGTAAGCTCTTACACGAATAATATAACAAATCGATTCTTTTTGTGCAACCGCTTGCAAAAAGAATAATAAAAAGGCGCGACCTGATTCAATAAACAGATAGCGGCTTTTTAATGTTTTAATGATTTTGTAGTTAGGATTCTGACGCTATTTCGTGGTGTGATATGAACTGGAATAAATTGTGAGTCCTCATCATTTAATAGCCCCCTAACCGCGATTGTGCCCATTTGATAAAAGTCCTGAGTTACGCTTGTAATGGTTGGGATGGTGATGTCACAGAGAAAGGTTCCGTCGATACTAATAAATGATAGGTCTTTTGGGATATCGAGATCCAGTAAATGAGCCTCTTTGATCATTCCCACGGCCACCATATCGCTAGCGGTGATGATCGCATCAAGCTCCTTATTCATTAGTATTTTGAGCATATTTTGTTGAGGGCCAAAACTGTAATCGCCATATTCAACCCAGTCCATCCGCGGTATCAATCCGTGTTCAGTCATTGCCCGTTGGTAGCCGTGGAGTCGCTGCTTTCCGGTTGAAGAACGATCAATACCCGCTAACCCAATTCGGAAATGACCACGTTCAATCAAATAGTTAGTGGCTAAATAACCAATTTCCTCGTTATTTGAACTTGTAAATTTAAATCCAGTATACCGGGGATCAGCTTCGTCATAGACCGATATTAACCGACAGGGAGTATTGCTTTCTTGTAAGGTATGGGCCGCTTCTTTATCGAGCGTCGTGGCAACTAGCAGAATACCGGCAACGTGTCGCTCAAGGGCAACACTAATAGCCTGATTTAGCAGTCGTGAATCATGGTTTCCAGCGTACAGGATAAACATTTGGTAGCCAGCCTGATCGGTAGCTGCTTGGATTGCGGCAATAATATCGTCCGCAAAATTGGTTTGCGTATTGTTTAAGATAACCGCGATTAGCTTACTACTATGAGCAGCTAGTTCTGCAGCTGCAAGGTTCTTTTTGTATCCTAGTTCTTTGGCAATTGCTTTAACTTTAGTTGCGGTTTCCGGCCGGTATGATTGTTTCTTATTCGATAAAATTCGGGAAACAGTGGCGGTGGAAACATTCGCCCGTTGAGCAATATCCTTGATGGTCGGTTTCATTTTCAGGCCCCTTTCACTAATCTTAATTATAAAAAACTTATTCCTTGTTGCAAACGCACTCGGGTATCAACCTGGTACAATTGAAAAATTCCTTATTTGGTATGTTATTGGCAGAGATAAAATGCGAACGGCGGTGAACACAAATAAGGCCTCCAGTGTCCGGTAAATTTGAACTCTGAAGACCTATTTGTACTTACGGGAGGTATGAGTCATAACATCTCTTGGTAATGGTGATGCTATTTTCGTAATGATAGTTTGACAACTGCTTCACAACGGGCCGTTTGGGGCATCATATCAATTGGTTGAATGTAGTCAACGTGATAGACACTAGTTAACCGCCGTAAGTTACGGGCGAGAGAAGCCATGCCACAGGAGACATAGGCAAACTTTCGCGGCTTAACTTTTAAGATTTGTTTGATTAGTTGGTCATCCAACCCTGTTCGTGGAGGATCAACAACTAGGGCATCAAAGTTGAGGCCTTCTTTTTGCCAGCGGGGAAGAACTTCTTCTGCCTTGCCAACTTCATATCTAGCGTTAGTAATATTGTTTAACTTGGCATTTTCGTTAGCATCAGCGACTGCTTCGGGGATGATTTCCATCCCGCGAACAGCTTTTACCCGTGATGCAAGGGAAAGACCGATTGTTCCGATTCCAGCATATGCATCGATTAAGGTATCATCTTTGTCTAATTCAAGAGCTTTCGAAGCTTCCTCATACAACACCTCTGTTTGCTCAGGATTTAGTTGTAAGAATGAGCGCGCTGAAAGTTTAAAATCAAGCCCCATCAAGCTTTCAAGAATTGAATCTTTACCAGCAAGATGGATCATTTTATCACCCCAAACTAAGGGGGTATCGCCAGGGTTAACGTTTTGCATAACAGAAACAACTGATGGTAATTCTTTTTCAATGCGTTCAAGCAGTTCGCGTTTATGAGGAAGCTTAGGAGAATTAGTAATAAAGGTTAATTGAACTTCCCCGGTTGACCATGATTCCCGGACTGCTAAGGTTTTGATGATGCCACTATTGTGCTTTTCATCATAGACCGGGATCTGCAAGTCTTCGATCATCTTTGTCACAGCTCGAACCGTCTCCATTGTTCGGGGCATTTGAACAGCACAAGTCTCCATATCAACAAGGGTATGACTATTTGGTTGGTAAAGACCAGCAGCCACTTTGCCATTAACCATTCGTACCTGAAATTGGGCCTTGTTACGGTAACCATATTCTTCAGGAGCTGCAATAGTTGGGCGAACATCGTAATTGCGGTAGCCGTATGGTTGGAACTTTTCGAGACTATCGATGATTACTTGCCGTTTAAATTTTAATTGTTGTTGGTAAGCGAGGTTTTCAAGTTCAAACCCACCAGCGATATCAGCGTAATGATCCCGTGGCGTTACCCGATCCCGACTCTTTTTCCGGATGCGGTGTACTTTAGCTTCAAGATAGCGCGGAAGAACTCGCGTAACTTCGGCGACCACGACTTCATTTGGGAGGGCTCCCGGGACAAAACATACTTTGTGCTTATAGTAACCAATTCCATGCCCATTAACACCAAGACGACGAATTGTGAGTGGAAATCGTTTCCCGACCCATACATCGACATCATGTTCATGTTGTTTAGTTTGTGTCATATTATTTCTCCGTTCTATTAATTCAATGTGTTTAATATTTTAGCACATCTCCAAATATCACTGGACAAATATGTCAAGGGGAGAAAAATTGCATAATTAATTTTTAACATGGCAACTTAACCAAACTTATAATCAATTGTTATGAAAATAGTCAATTAAGTATACAGATTGCTAATAATATGTTTTTTGATTGCGAAAAATATAGTAGAATAACAATGTGAAATGTTGCATAAATAACTTAAAGGAAGTGACACTTTTGAAAATTGCTGCAATTGCCGGGTCTAATGCTAATCATTCTTATAATCGGATGCTCCTAGAATTTATGGCTCGCCATTTTAGTGATGATGATATTGATGTGATTGATATTCGTCAAGTACCGATGTTTAATGAAGATTATAAGGGCAAGATTCCTGAGGTTGTTGCCGATATTGATCGTCGTGTTGCAAGTGCCGACGCTGTTATTATTGCGAGTCCAGAATATAACCACTCAATTACCTCTGCGTTGAAGAGTCTCGTTGAATGGCTTTCATATGAAGTTCACCCCTTACAGGATAAACCAGTAATGATTATTGGGGCGTCGACTCATGATCAGGGAGCTTCGCGTTCGCAGGTTCAATTAAGGGATATCTTGATTTCTCCCGGGGTAAATGCTTATATTTTCCAAAACGAAGAATTCTTTATGAGTGATGCTGCCAGCATTATTGATGGGGAAGGGAATATTACTAATGAGACCACGATTCATTTCTTAGAAAAATGTGTACGTGAATTTAAACACTATGCAAAGGCAATTAACCGGATGGTTGTAGAAAAGAAGGAGGGGAATAAATAATGAAGATTCTTGCCTTAGTTGGAACTAATGCGAAATTCTCATATAATCGAATTTTGCTTAAATACATGAAAAAGCATTTTCGACAAATGGCTGACATTGAAATTTACGAAATTAATCAATTACCACCTTTTAGTGTTGATACTCCCCTTTCCGAGCAAACGGTGGTATGGAAATTAAAACAAAAAGTAAAGGCGGCCGATGGGATTATCTTCTCAACACCAGAATATGATCATGGAATTCCCGCGGCGTTAAAGAGTGCGGTTGAATGGTTGTCCTACCAAACTAACGTATTATCGAATAAACCGACAATGGTAGTGGGGGTTTCCTATGGTCGACAGGCCTCCGCTCGTTCCCAAGTACAGATGCGGCAAATTTTGATTTCTCCTGACTGTAATACGAATTTATTGCCGGGAAATGAAGTATTGATCGGGAATGCGAGTCATTCGTTTTCTAAGGATGGCCGATTAATTAACCCTGAAATGCGAGATAACCTAGAAAAATGTTTTACCCATTTCGTGGAATATATCCAAATTTTTGAAAAAGTAAATAAGGAGGGACTGGAGATGTCCGTTAAACAACCAACGATTAGTGAAGCGTATATTAACTTCCCCACTGGTCGGTTGACATTAAAAGAAGTTCAGCAAATTTTTAGCACAATTCCGTTTGAACTTGACCTGATTGATAGTACGGATCACTTTGTGTGGTATTCTGACAAGCCTAATCGAGAACATGTACGGAATGTAGCATCCCTTGGTGAAACAGTGCAAGAATGTCATCCACCACTAGCCGTCCCAACGGTTATGAAGATTATTAATAGTTTCCGGAACGGTGAAAAAGACGTTGTTACTCGTCCATTATGGATGAATGGCCACCGTTCATTGATCCAATACTACGCTTTACGTGATGTTAATGGGCATTACCTTGGAACCATCGAATTTACTGGTAGCGTAGAATATATTCTTAACCTCTTTGAAAATGGTGCATGGAGTACTGATGGTAACACTGGTGCATCTAAGCATGAAGATGCTAATGACAACAGTGTAGAAGCTGACAGTGTTGACGCATCAACTGGTGCTTCAGAATCAAGTGATGATGCTAACGCTGACAATGTTAGTGAAGTAGGTGCGACTCCAGCACCGGCCGTAAACAATGATGCTGATACAGACGCTACTACAGGAGCATCTGATGCAGGTAGTGTCGATGCAAATAATGAAGAGGCAGATGCTACTACAGGGGCATCTGAAAACTAATTATGAACGATCAGTTGATGGCCCAACGGCATATGATGACTCATCATGCTTTGGGGACTCGAATTAACTTAACGATTTTTGGTAATAAATATTTTTCACTATTAAAGAAGTCGATGGACTTAATTGACCATTATGAAGATCAACTAACAGTCAATCGGGACCAGTCCGAAGTGATGTCGGTCAATCAAGGGGCAGGTAAAACTCCGAAAATGGTCTCGCCCTCGACCTTTGACCTAATTGAAATGGCTGTGAAGTATAGCCGCGAGGATTTCGGCTTTAACGCGTTGATTGGGCCGTTAGTTAAGCTCTGGAAAATTGGGTTTAACGACGCGCGAGTGCCTAGGGATGCTGAAATTAAGGAACGGCTTAAATTGATTGATCCGTATAAGGTTTTGCTAAATCGTGATAACCACACCGTCTACTTAGAAGAGCCAGGGATGGAGTTAGACCTGGGTGGGATTGCGAAGGGCTATATTGCCGATCGGATCCGGGATCAATGGCGAGCAGGGGGAGTACCGGCAGGGATTATTGATCTAGGTGGTAACCTCCTCTTTGTTGGTAAATCACCACGACGGGATGATGGTCAGTGGATCATTGGAGTTCAAGACCCCCAGTTACACCGTGGCGAAAACCTTGCGACAGTACGTGAACCAGCATGCTCAGCTGTTACCTCAGGGATTTACGAACGCTTCTTAATTAAAAATGGTCGACGGTATCACCACTTACTTGATCCGCGTACGGGATATCCGCTTGAAACGACATTAAGTAGTGTAACTGTTTTTACTGATCAATCAGTAATGGGTGAAATTGAGGCTAAACGTCTCTTTTTCAATGGTGGCCCAATTACCGGTTGGGAAAATCATCCAGGCAATCGAGGGGCCATCTTGATTCGAAATGACGAATCGATGCTCAATGTAGGGTTTAAATAAACTTAAGTAAAGTGTGATGAAGTGAAATGCTTGATCACACTTTTTGTTTTTGCTAGAGAAACAAGTATATTTATCAAGTGAAACATAAAAATATAAGGGCTTGCGGTCGGAAAATAGTTAATCTAAAGGGACTTGATAAAGAGGTGCAGGGAATCTAAGAAAATTAAATTGGTAGTTTTAAAATTTGATAGCGTTTATCAAGGATAAAATTTATACGGGTATAACAGTTTTTCAACTCACTATAAATGATTTTATTTTCATATGATTTAAAAATAATTTACACTTACAAACGCTGGTATATCAACATTTGCAATTTTTAATATAACTTATCTGTTGAAAAACATTTTCGAAAGAGTAGTATATATAACCGTAGATTATGAAATTATTTAATCGATATCTTTTATCGAGAGGGGATTAAGAATGTTATCTAAGAATAATAGACAAGAACAATTCCGCAAACAAGAGCAAAAGAAGCAACGGTTTGCGATTAAGAAGTTAACTGTTGGGGTTGCTTCTGTTTTGATCGGTTTTACTTTCATGGGTCTCAATGCCTCTGCAAGTGCCGATGATACACCAACTCAACCAGCTAACAATGATAATAATGTTCAACCAGAAGTAACTAATGTTCAATCAAGCTCGAATGTTGCTTTAAATGGTACTTCTGCTCAAAGCAACAGCGATGCTCAAGCAAATTCTGCTTCTGCTAAGTCAACTAATACTGATGTTGTTACACCAGTGGCTGATAAATTCCAATCAGCTGTTGCTGCTAATTTTGCAGCTAAGAGTGCAGCTCAAACTTCTGTTAGTGCTGCCAGCAACGCTTCAGTAACTAGCTCAGCTCAAGCTTCTGCTAGTGCTGCAGTTGAAGGCAATAGTTCAGTTGCTGCTTCATCATCAGCTGCTAAAGATGACAATGTTATTACTTCAAATGGTAACGGTGTTGTAACTGGTCAAAATTCACAAGGTACTTGGGCAGCTATGGATGAAACTCAAGGTCAAACCGTTGCAGCTACTAATTGGAATGAATTGGCAAATGCTTTGAACAGTTCAACTGTAACTACCATTGACTTACAAGCCGATATTAATGTTGATAACTCTTCAAATGCAACTAAGAGACCAAATCCATTAATTGACCCTACTAAGTTACAATTAACTAATAACAATATTTCACGTGAAGTAACTATCAATGGTAATGGACACATTATTAACTTTGGTGATTACTACATTACTCAAAGTAAAGAAGGTCCTACAGGTGTTATTAAGGGTAACCGTTCAAAGAAATCACCTTGGAAAGTTACTTTTAATGATGTAACTATTAACGCTAACAACACTAACCCATTTGGTTTTGATGGTAATACTGCTGCAGCTCCATCAGGTGATGCATACGACAACCAAAAGTATGATCTTGTTAAATTTAACAACGTTACTGCAAACATTAAGAATGGTTCATTAATTGATTCTGCTAATGTTAATGTTCAATTTAGCGGTGATAACAAGGTTACTTTACAAAGTATCATTAACAAGCATGCCGGAATTGATGCAAACTCAGTTCAAGTATTAAATGGTACTACTATCATTAACGCTGCTTCTCCAGATAAAACTGGTGGTGGTGTAATTGATGGTGAAGGTATGAACGTTATTTTGGTAACTCCACATAACGCAAGTGACTTCTCAGATCCTAAGACCGCTTATGATTCATTACATGTAGCTGAAGGTTCAACTTTAACTATTAACGCTAACACTAAGGATCAAGACGGTAACCTTATTAACTCAACTATTCCAAACCAATACGATCTTCGTGGTATCGTAACTCGTGGTATGGGTGTTGCCAACGCTTCTGACTGGACTGATGGTACTTTAACTATCGATGGTAACTTAAATGAAACTTTAGGTAGTGGTCACTCATCAGCTATTATGGCTCGTAACTTAACTATTAATAAGACTGGTAATGTTAACATTCTTACTCAACAAGATAACGAACATGATGGTTTTGAAAACAGTATTGTTGGTGCTAGTTCAGTCTTCAACGGCTTCCACGCTGGTGTTATTGCCTTAAACGTTGGTGGTATCCAAAGTTCTAACATTCAAGCTCATGACAGTAGCTTAATTGACAATGGTACTTTGAAGATTGTTCGTAAAGATGTTCCAGCAACTAACAAGGCTGATGGTAAGGTATGGGCTCCATTAATTGTTATGGGTACTTATGGTACTAACCCAGTTAAATACACCATGAATGTTGGTGAAGGTGCTACTTTAGATCTTCAAGATCAAGCTTCTTTCGTAAGTCCAGCTTTATACACTGGTAAGGTTATGACCAACACTCCATTTGCTGGTTTAATCAATATGTATGGTACTAGCTCAAATGATGTTTTGAGTTTCACTAAGCCAGCTTACGTAAACTTACAAAGAACTGGTAGTCAAACTGGTACTTTAATTCGTCTTGAAGGTAACAATGACTCCAATAATGCTGGTAACATGATTCAGTTGAATGGTGTAACTCCAGGTGGTACTCCATTATCACAATGGGATACTGGTAACTACACTGATAACCCATCAAACACTTGGCGCATCCAAAACTTAACTGCTCATGATGCTAAGGGTATGAATGCTATCTTAGGTTATGACACTCTTAAGGGTTCAAAAGATAATTACACCCTTAAGTTCCTTGATTCTAACGGTGCTGTAACTCTTACTATGGATAAGACTGGTCAAGTTGTTTACACTCGTAACAGTGATGGCCAAGTAGTTAACGATCCACAAGGTACTGTTCAACAAGAAGTACAATTAAACAACTTCTTAAACAACTTTAACTTCTGGACTCCACAAAGAATTTCATTTGGTAACAAGGCTGCTATTTCACAATCAATCTATGCACCAACTGATGTACAACAAGGTACTACTAAGACTGTAAAACCAACTGTCTTTAACAAACCAGCTGATTCTCCACAACAAGATCAAATCAAGACTACTTATACCAAGACTGCTGATACTCCAGCATGGGTAAGCGTTGATGAAAACACTGGTGAATTAACTCTTACACCAACTGCAGATAACAGTAAGGTTGGTATGTACAACGTACCAGTATTAGTAACTTACACTGATCAAACTAACAGTGGTGAAAGTTCTACACAAACTGTTTTTGCCCCAGTATTCGTAACAGATGGTAATGAAACTGTTGTATGGCCAAAGGACCCAGAAGGTAACCTTAACGGTGCAATCGTAATTACTACTGATCCAAGCGCAATTAAGGCACATGAAACTTCAGACAACAACATGGACTTAAAGGCAGACGCAGCCGTTAAGTCAATTGATGAATACCAAATGGATACTGTTAACACTATTAGCACTACTCCAACTTCTATCGCTAAAGATAGTAAGGGTATTACCATTGCATGGGGAACTGAACCATCAACTGTTGTTTCAGAAGCTACTAAGGGTGAAACTGTTAAGGGTACTGTAAACGTAACCTTTGATAAGGATTCACAACCATTTACTGATGACGTATTAGATCAAGACTCAGCTTACACTACTACTTCAGACTTGAACATTGATGCACCAGGTGCTGTAGCACAAGAAACTGCTCCAGCTACTCCAGTTAAAGCAACTGCTGGTACTCAATTAACTGATGATCAATTTAAGGCATTAGTAAACACTACTATTCCAGCAAGCGAAATTAATCACGCAACTTTACAAAGCGTTGATAAGGATAACGCTGTAGTACGTATTACTTTCAACGATAAAGATGCCAAGGGCCAAAACACTTACTTAGATGTTAAGGTTCCAGCAAGCTACGTTGATACAACTACTCCAGCAAGCGATGCAGATACTTACAACCCACACTACAACCCAGTAAACGTAAACCAAGGTGGTAAAGTTGAAACTGGTGTTCCATCATACGGTGAAGGCGTAACTGCTCCAACAGGAACTACTTACACTATTCCAGAAGGTACTAAATTACCAGATGGTGTAACTGCAACTATTGATCCAAATACTGGTAATGTAACTGTAACTACTAGTGACAACACTCCAGAAGGACCAATCTTTGTACCAGTAACAGTAAATTACCCAGATGGTTCACAAGAAACTATTGATGCCCCAATCGCTGTTGGCGCAAACACATTCATCGGTACTGATTACAGTGTAAGTGTTGACACTAATTTAGATAACCTTCACGAAACTACTGCTAACAGTATGAATCCAGATGCCAAAGATGCAATTACTAAGATTACTTGGTGGAACAACAATGATGTTCGTGCCGGTAAGAACTTAGATGGTACTGTAATTTACAACAAGGCTAATGGTACTGGTGACCTTAATGACGTAACTGTTGAATGGATTAACCCAATCAACACTAACGTAGATAAGGCTACTATGGATGAAGTTCTTCCAGGTTCTAATACTTCAACTGTTGATACTGAAAAGAATCCAGCAATTAAGATTACTTACGGTGCAAACAGCCAATTAATTAAGGATACTGGTAGCGGCTTATTCACTACTCAAGGTGGTAGTCAAACTGCTAGATGGTATGGTAATGGTGTAACTGTTCAAGGTGCAGATGCTAAGAACCCAGCTAAGCCAGTTGACGTAACTGCAGGTGTAAACGAATTAACTTCTGATCAAGTAGCTGCTTTAATTGACACTACTAACTTAGATAAGTTAACTGCTAACAAGCCAGTATCATACACTTGGGCAACTCCACTTAAGAAGGGCGATACTCAAGGTACTGTTAAGATCACATTTAGTGATAAAGCTGCAAATGGTCAAGCAACTTACTTGAACATTGAATTACCAGCAGGTTCAATTAACGTAACTGATCCAACTGACGTAATTAACCCAACTGATCCAACTGACCCAAGTCAAAAGGACTTATTCACTACAGTAACTAGAACTATTGAAGTAACTAACCCAGAAACTGGTAAGACTACTTCAACTCCACAATCAGTAATCTTTGCACGTACTAAGACTATTGATAAGATTACTGGTGAAACCGTAAGTTACGGTGAATACAAAGTTTGGGACGGTACTAAGCAAACTGATAAGACTACTGGCAGCTTCGCAGAATTCGATGTACCACAAATTAAGGATTACACTTCATTAGTTGATGGTAATGTAGCAACTAAGGTAGCCGCAGATAACAACGTAACTCCAGAAACTAAGAGTTCAACTGTAAACGTAACTTACACTCAGAACCCAACAGATGCAGACAAGTACACTCCAGAAGGACAAGATGTACACACTAATGTAGGTGAAACTCCAAATGCTTCAGAAGGTATTGCTAACAAGGGTGATTTACCAACTGGTACTAAGTACAGCTGGAAGACTACTCCAGATGTATCAACTCCAGGTACAAAGGACGCAACTGTAGTTGTAACTTACCCAGATGGTTCTAAAGATGAAGTTCCAGTTCATGTTATTGTTGATACTCCAGAAGTTCACTACAGTGAAAATGCAACTGGTACTCCAATTATTACTGAACAAGGTGTAGAACCAAACCCAGCAGATGGTATTGGTAACAAGGATGAATTAGATCCTAAGACTACTTACACTTGGACTAATGGTGAACCAGATGTAAGCAAGATCGGTGTATCAACTGTAACTATTACAGTTCACTACCCAGATGGTAAGACTCAAAATGTTGATACCCCATTAATCGTTACTGGAACTGAAATTCCAACTAACCCTAACGATCCTAGTCAATCTGACTTATTCACTTACGTAACTAGAAATATCAGCACTACTACTCCAGACGGCAAGACTACTACCCAAACTCAAAAGGCAACCTTTGCACGTACTAAGACTGTTGATAAGAACGGTAAGACTAGTTACAGCGAATACACTGTTTACAACACTGAAACTAACAAGTTAACTAATGATACAGAAACTACTTTACCAGAAGTTCCTGTAACTCAAATTGACGGTTACTTCTCAGAAGTAAATGGTGTAAAGGCAACTGAAGTTTCAGCAATCTCTGTAAATGCTTCAAGCAAACCAGAAGATGTAAACGTAACTTACGTTGAAACTGATGCACACAAGTACACTCCAGAAGGTCAACCAATTAATACTGACAAGGGCGTAATGCCAAACCCAGGAGACGGTATTAAGAACAAGGGTGACTTGCCAACAGGAACCACTTACACTTGGACAAATGGTGAACCAGATGTAAACACACCAGGTACTAAACCAGTAACTATCACAGTTCACTACCCAGATGGGACAACAGATACAGTAACTACTACTATCACTGTAACTGACGATGCTGATAAGTACACTCCAGAAGGTCAGGATGTACACACTAATGTAGGTGATACTCCAGATGCTTCAGAAGGAATTGCTAACAAGGGTGACTTACCAGATGGCACTAAGTACACTTGGAAGACCACTCCAGATGTAACTACTCCAGGTACTAAGGATGCAACTATCGTTGTAACTTACCCAGATGGCTCACAAGATGAGGTTCCAGTTCACGTCATTGTTGATACTCCAGAAGTTCATTACAGTGAAAACGCAACTGGTACGCCAATCGTTACTGACAAGGGTGTAATGCCAAATCCAGCAGATGGTATTGGTAACAAGGATGAATTAGATCCTAAGACTACTTACACTTGGACTAATGGTGAACCAGATGTGAACAAGATTGGTAAGACTACTGTAACTATTACTGTTCACTACCCAGATGGCAAGACTCAAAATGTTGATACTCCATTAATCGTTACTGGAACTGAAATTCCAACTAACCCTAATGATCCTAGTCAATCTGACTTATTCACTTACGTAACTAGAAATATCAACATTACTACTCCAGAAGGCAAGACTACTACCCAAACTCAAAAGGCAACTTTCGCACGGACTAAGACGGTTGATAAGAACGGCGATACTAGTTACAGTGCATACACTGTTTACAATACTGAAACTAACAAGTTAACTAATGATACAGAAACTACTTTACCAGAAGTTCCTGTAACTCAAATTGATGGTTACTTCTCAGAAGTAAATGGTACAAAAGCAACTAAAGTTTCATCACTTTCTGTAAATGCTTCAAGCAAACCAGAAGATGTAAACGTAACTTACGTTGAAACTGATGCACACAAGTACACTCCAGAACCAAACCCAATTACAACTGACAAGGGTCACATGCCAGATCCATCAGAAGGAATTGGTAACAAGGGTGACTTACCAACAGGAACCACTTACACTTGGACAAATGGTGAACCAGATGTAACCACTCCAGGTACTAAATCAGTAACTATTACGGTTCAATACCCAGATGGAACAACAGATACAGTAACTACTACTATCACTGTAACTGACGATGCTGATAAGTACACTCCAGAACCAGCACCAATTACAACTGACAAGGGTCACATGCCAGATCCATCAGAAGGAATTGGTAACAAGGGTGACTTACCAACAGGAACCACTTACACTTGGACAAAT
>NZ_JACIVF010000072.1:43853-93671 GCF_014145585.1 Limosilactobacillus agrestis | reverse complement strand
GTTTTTACAATCAGTTCTTTGTTCGGACTAATACCTATTTGAAAAGCTAGAATCTCTTGACTCGCTTCATCAATCATCGCTGAGATATAAGCCCACTGATGGTTAGCTAAGCGGACCTGTGTCACGTCAGTATGAATAACATGATAGGGACGTTTTTCATTGAAGTTTTGTTTTAACCGATTGTCCGCAATCTTACCAACCGTACCATGGTAAGATGAATACTTCCCATTACGATGGCGATTATATAAGGTTACTTGAATATTTAATTCCCGCATTAACTTGCGAATAGTATCCCCACTCAGGTGTAATCCTATTTGATCCAGCTCCATTTGAATACGACGATAGCCCGCGGTCCAACGTCCACGAAGTCTAAACCGTTGGGCAATCTTTAGAATTTGAACTTTAGCTTCTTCATATTTATCGTGGGAGTGGGCAATTCGTTTACGTTCATCATGATAGGTTGCCTTGGCAAGCCCAATGGCTTTGAGAAGATCGCCAATCTTATAGCGCAGTTTCTTTGGTCGCTGTGATTGATCGTCCCTGATCTGATCCACTATTTGGGTTTTCTTCCTGGCTTTGAGGGTCCGAACAGGGACAGCGATTTTTTTAGGATATCACGCTCCATTTTAGTATCATAAAGTTCTTGGTTCTTCTTCGCTAATTCTTCCTTTAATCGTTCCAGCTCACTCTTATTAGCGAGCTGACGAGCCTGTTTTTTAGTATGTTTCACTTTAGACGGCCTACCTTTCGGGTGAGGCTTCAAAGCTGTAATACCGTCCCGTTCAAATTGCGAGCGCCAGCTCGAAACTTGCGCTGTTAAAATATCAAAGCGAGCGGCAACTTCAGCCATCGAATCCTCATGAGTTTGGTAGTAGTCTATCACATTTAGTTTAAAATCGGTGGTAAATATTCGTTTATGCCGCCGTTTTTTTAGTGTATCGATTCCCCTCAATTGGTATCTCTGAATCCATTCTGCGATACGTCGCCCACTAATTTGATATTTCTTACTTAAATCATTAGTACTTTGTGAAGTCGAAAGGTATTTTTGAACAATTTGGTTTTTCAGTTCTGGTTTATATTTGGTCATATAAAAAAGTGCCTCACAATCATTAGATTTCTTGTCTAACAATTGTAGGGCACTTCATTTTCAATACTAGTTAATTGCGATTGGTTTAATTTGATTAAAATCATTACTGTTCTCAGTTTCTGCATTACGAATATCAATATCATTTTGCAAATTTAAGAAATAACGGTCTGATATCCCAAACAATCTACCTAAACGAATAGATGTGTCAACAGTAATTTGCCGACGATCGTGAAGAATATCTTGAATACGGGAAGTAGGGACACCTATTTCTTTTGCAACACGGTATGCTGAAAGGTTAAATGGCTCCATGAACTCTTCTCTTAAAATTTCACCAATCGTAGGTGTAGGAATAGCATTCATTAAATTCACTCCCTTTTAATGATAATCAACAATTTCGACATTCTTAATATTATTTTGTCCATGAACAGTAAAACAAATTCTAAATTGATTATTAATCCTTATACTATATTGTCCCTCTCGATCTCCAGATAGTTGCTCTAAATGATTTGCTGGTGGAATTCTAAGATCATTTATATTTTCAGCATTATCAATCATAATTAATTTTCGCAATGCAATACGTTGAATCGATTGGGGCAACTTTTTAGAAAATTTTTGTTCAAATATTTTTTCTGTTTCTTTATCTGCAAAGCTTAATATCATGATATTTCTCTCTAGTTTTTTATAATTATATCCTTATTGCATGTATATGTAAAGAAGATATGATTTTCACGTTTTATATAAACATTTTTTGGAGAAGGTATTTTTTGAGGGTAGTTAGTTGAGTAAGTTTGTTTTGCTGGAGAGTGATAAGTGTATCTATTTTTGACAAAGTGCTACCAATATAATTTTGTTCAGTTAGTAATGGTAACTTTATTGGTATTATCTTTAAAGTTTCAGCATTTAATTTATATCTTCCGCTTCCAACCAAATATTTAGCATAAGGTACAGTCTTCAAATCGTATGTTAAAAATTTATTCGAAATTATTGACCTTTTACCTGTTAAAACATGTGAATGATTATTAATCCAACTTGGAGAACAAATGAAATAAACAGGGTAATTAAAAATACTATTTGCACCATCTTCTGCAACAAGGACATGCTCACCTGTATGAGTATATCCTTTAACATAATCTTGAACTCCATTTGCACCATAGTATGGTATATTCCCTGGAATTCGTTTAGAAGCTTTAACTGGTTTTCTTTTATTATCTTCTAACTCTATAACTTCCCCCAACTTACGCTGCTCCCAATCACCATTAAAGTTTTTAAATCTTAAGTTAGGTTGTTTGTTATTTTTATCAACAAATAATTGTTGTAACATCGCCTTTTTAAGTTGTTTAAGTTGTTCCAATTTTCGTTGCTGGAGGGTGATAAGTAATTCTACCTTATTTAAGAAGTTACTTACTTTACTTTGTTCGGCTTCTTTTGGTAAAGCTAGACGAGTGTTTGAAACAATATCACTATTTAGATTAACTTGGCTTCCTGGCTGACCATATTTTCTCCATAAAGGTCGAAACTTTTCTAGCCAATAGAACATATAGTTAATATTAAATTTAGAATTTAAAAAAATTAGGAAACCATCGTGTACGCCAATTGGGACATAGTTAATAGCTGGAAATCCAACTGAAGCGGCAATGCTTAATAGAAGATGTGGCTGCTCGAATACTCTTGTTTTTGCTTCTCCAGCTTTAGAAAGATGTTGTGTCAAATGACGAATACGACCATTTTGTTCCGTAACATCCGAAATTCTAATCCACCCTACATGTGAATCTTTTTCAAACCATTTTGGATCTTTAATAGGTCTTGGTGACGCTCCTCTAACTATTTTAGAAACTTCCCCCAACTTACGCTGCTCCCATTTAACATTAATCCGTACTTTTATAAAAATTATTGATAATACTGAGAAGTAACTGGTAAAAAGTTACGATATAATAGGTATTTAGAATATACATTTAATGGGTGAAATTATGGCAGAATATAAGAGAAGATCAGTAGAAAAAGCAATTATTATGGCATTAAGAGATTTGGGTGGATCAGCAAGCCGAAAAGCTATTCGGAAAGCAATCGCAGACAATGAGTATGATGGATTAACCTATGATCAAGTCTATTCAACTAAAGAAGGTAAAACTGGAACTTATTCACCATTCTTATTTGACTTTAATTTTGGCATTCGAAATTTACGAAGCATTCAATATATAGAAGAGCCTCATCGTAATCAGGATATTGTTCTTACGAAGGCCGGAGAGAACGATGATTTAACAAATTATCCTTCGCTAGAGCAGAAAAAAGAAATTCGTGCTTATTGGGATAAAAAAGATAAAGAGCGTGCAGAGCGTAATAAAAGTAAGCAAAGTGAAAAAAGTGGAGACGAATCAACAGGACCAGAAGACCAAGAGGATACTAAAGATTTAAACTGGAAAAACCAATTGATTACTCAATTAATGAAGTTTAATCCTAGTAAATTTGAAAGCTTTTCACGCTTGCTGATTTCAAAAATGGGTGTTGTAATTGATAAAGATCGTGGAATTGTTCGTTCTGGTGACCATGGGATCGATGGCTTTGGATATTTTACATCTGATGAATTCAGAACTAGTCGAGTAGCGATTCAATGTAAAAGGTACACCAAAGGAGCAGTATCTGAACCTGAAATCGATAAGTTTAAGGGTGTAATGGATAGTTTTAATGCAGAATATGGGATATTTATCACAACTAATTATTTCACAGATCGCGCTCGAAAAAAGGCAACTCAAGGAAATAATACTGTAACATTAATTGATGGGCAGACACTAGCTGAATTGGTTGAAAAATATCAATTACATATTACGCCAATTAGTACGTATGCTTTAGATGACTATTACTTTGATTTGAAGTGAATTTAGGAGCTGAAAATGATTGATTATACAACGTTAAAACATCAAGCGGATGGTACTCCGACTTGGGATGCATTTTTAGGAATTATTTTAAAAGTTTCTGTTGAAAGGCAGAATTGGCAAAGCAGTGAATTAATACAAAGAACTTTAGAAGAAGCTAATTTACCGCAAAGCATGTTGCAAATGCGTTATCCACAAAAGAGTCACGATTTGGTCATGCGTAATCGAGTTAGTTTTGCTTTAAGTGATTTGGCAATTTCAGGTTTATTAGATCGACCCAAGAGAGGCCTTTATCTCCCGACTAGTCGCGGGCAAGAGCTTATAAGAAATACAAACAAGAAAAAAGTAACCAAAAGAAAAATAGACAGAAGCAAGAAAATAAAGATTTAGCTGAAAATCAAATTAATGAATGGTTTAATCAGCAAAACGAAAAAACGCAGGATGAATTATTAAATCACTTGATAAAGATGAATCTATATAAATTTGAAAACTTAATGGTTCAGTTGTTATCTGTAATGGGCTACAAGGGTGATGAAGGGCAAGCTTTAGTAACACAAAAATCAAATGATCATGGGATTGATGGAATTATTAATCAAGACTCACTAGGTTTGCAAAAAGTTTATCTTCAAGTAAAAAGATATGCGCCAGATAATTCAGTTCAAATGCCAGAAATTACAGCATTTAGTGGTTCAATTAAGCTCAAGCATGCAGATAGAGGTGTATTTATTACAACTTCTACATTTACTCAAGGTGCAATCAACGCAGCAAAGGACTTAAATATTACATTGGTTAATGGCGAGATGTTAACTAATGTAATGATTCAGTATCAGGTCGGAGTAGAAATAAAAGAACATTATATGACATATAAAATTGATGGTAATATGTTTTAAGATACTAAATCTTCTTTAAGCCTGAAATCGCTTCCTTACATTATCACCCAAATGCGTTATAATTAAACTAACTTATGCAAAGGGGCGATTAGATATGAAGTGTCCATGTCATAACTTATCAAGGAACCAAAAGATTGTTTTATTAACGCTTGTCGCAGGAGCCTTAATTTGGCCAATGTATTTACTGTATAAGCTAGCAAAGAAGAATTAATTATGCGAAGGATCACTTGCGAGTGGTTCTTTTTCTTTTCATGATATAATTTAGAGATTAATTTATGTATGAACAGGCTTGCTAATGTTGGCTCAAAAAGAAATAAGGTGAACTTATGAAACATATGTGGAAACTTAACCTATTTCAAAAGATAATTGTTTGGTTATTTATAATTGCTTTAATTACCTGGCCCATATATTTTTACGTAAAGGCAAAATGGGGCTAAAATAAGAGTGTAGGTAGTGATAGGTTTTTGAATAAAGGAGTAGATTCTTATGAAGAAAAATAAAACTGAAAACAAAACTACACAACCTAAGAAGCATTCAAAGAAGAAGTTTACTATTTTAGCTCTTTTAGCTGGCGCTATTGCTTTACCAATTTATTTAGTAAAGAAAGCGTAAAATTATAACTTATATTGAAAAGGATCACGATCAGGTGGTCCTTTTATTATGTCTTTTTAATTTTATTGATCGACATTAAACGGAATAATGTTCATTTGTTATAATTAATGTAACCGCTATACTAATAATTCACAAAGAAAGGATGACGATAACAAATGACCAAAAAGATAATTCTTGACTGTGATCCCGGACATGATGATGCATTAGCGTTAACGATAGCCGTTGCATCATCGAAGATTGATGTCCTTGCCGTAACAACTTCTGCTGGTAATCAAACACCGGACAAAACTTTAAATAATGCGATGCGGATGTTAACCTTACTCCATCGAGAAGATATTCCAGTTGCTCAGGGAAATCAAACTCCGCTGGTCGTGCCGCTTGAAACTGCACCGGAAGTTCATGGGGAGACAGGTTTGGATGGTGCGGACCTTCCTGATCCAGATTTTGAAGTTCAACCAATTCCAGCTATTGAATTGATCGCTAAAACGCTTCGTGAAAGTGATGAGAAAGTTACCTTAGTAGTTACCGGTCCAATGACAAATGCGGCCTTATTCCTGCGAGTTTATCCCGACTTGGCAAAAGAAAAGATTGATCAAATTGTCTTTATGGGTGGAGCAATGGGACTTGGCAATTGGCGGCCATCAGTTGAATTTAATATTTTTGTTGATCCAGAAGCGGCTAAAATTGTAATGAACTTTGGCCTGCCTCTGGTAATGGCACCGTTGAACGTGACCCATAAAGCTCAGATTATGAAGGGTGAGATTGATCAAATTGGACAAATCGACAATCCAGTTGCCCAGGCTTTCCATGGTCTCCTAAACTTCTTTGAACAGTATCATGAAAATCCAAAATGGGGTTTTAAAGGTGCGCCCCTCCATGACCCATGTACGATTGCTTGGTTGATTGATCCTACTATGTTCGGTACTGACAAAATGAATGTGGATGTTGAAATTCAGGGCGATCTTACACGGGGAGAGACGGTTTGTGACTACTATCAATTAACTGGCAAGCCCCAAAATACTGAAGTTCTCCTTGATATTAATCGTGAGAAATTCATCCAATTGATCATGGACACCCTGCAAAGCTTTTCAGATTAATCATTTAAATTAAAAAAAGCCTCCATTCTTGAGAAATCCTTGAATGGAGGCTTTTTGCTAATGGTTATTTTTCTGAATTAACCGTTTGATTTCGTCTAACTCAGCCTTTAGTTGGTGATTTTCATGTTGAATTTTGACTAACTGGGCGGAAACCTTTCGTTCGTCTTTTTTAGCAAAAAATTCAGTAATTGTACTGGTGAGCATCCCAATAAAACCGATCCCCAGAAGCATCAGGACAATCGCGGCCGCTCGTCCAATTCCGGTCTTGGGAATTACATCCCCGTAGCCAATCGTCGTTGCAGTTGTGATTGCCCACCACAGGGCTGTTTCGTAAGAGACTTTCTCTGAAATACAAAACATTGCAGCAGCCACCATTATGACGGCAATTGTAATATACAGGTAATAGAGTAGCTCGTTTCGTTCAAAGAAGGTGCCAAGGCGGCCGGTGAAACCAACTAAACGCATGATTCGCATGAGTTTAAGCAACTGAAATGTTCTCCCAACTTGATTAATTCGGAAGAGAAAGAACAGGCTGCTGGCGGGAATGATTGAAAGAAGGTCAAAGATATTATCTTTAACAAATTCACGTTTATCCGGTGAAATAACCAAGCGGATAATGTAATCAGTAAAGAAGACCAACCAAATTCCATTGTCAATCATATTATATGGGTAGGTATCAATGTTAATTCGCTTGGCATAATATGCGATCAACATTCCGATAGAGATAACGGCTAAAATAGCCATAGCAATTTGATAGACAATGTAGGTAAACTTTTTATGCACGATTTTTTCTCCTGCCCATAGATTTAATTTTATCTTAAGCGTCTCTTAAAAGGGATGCAAGAATTATTCTGCTTTTCGTTTCCATACGATTGTAATGATTCCGGCAATAATGGTCCAACCAAGGCCAATTAGACTAAGCATTGCGCCTAGTTTAAGTCCCGGTAACTCGTAGTTAAAGGTAACATGGTGAGTTCCGGCAGGTAAATATACTCCTAAGAAAGCCTGATTTGTTCGTAAGGTGCTTGTCTTTTTGCCATTAACCTTCACTGACCAGCCAGTAGAATAAGGAATAGAAGAGGTGAGGACGCCAGGACGAGTGGTTTTAATTGTTCCTTGAACTTGGTTACGTTTAAATTTGACGTTTTCTAAGCGATGATGCTGCAATGTTTTAACTTCATGATAATAGTTATTATCCAGTTTTTCGGCCACTACTCGGTATTTGAGCTCATAAGTTCCGAGCTTTGAGGGCTGGAAGGTGAGAGAAGTCGGGAGTTTGCCGTCATAATAACCAATATTAGGCGTCGAATTGGTAACATGTTTAAACAAGGAAAGAGTACTTTGTCGCGCCTGTTCAATTGTGGCAGTTCCAAACTTACTACCGATATTGAGCTTAAAACTAATATCTGGGGAACCGTTTAAAACATGGTAACGCCAATAGCGATAATGAGTATAGCGTTGATTAATAACATTTCCTGGATTAAGGATTGTTTCCTTTAAATGTGCTTGTTCGTACGCAATCTGTTCTTTCATGGAGAAGGGAGTATACTTGATCTTTGAAAATTCAATATGCAACTCACTACCCTTTAGTTTTTGCTGCATTTTTTTACTTTGCAGTTCTGGTAATTGTAATTGATACGTTTCTTCACTATCGGTATAGGTCAATTTAGCCGGGTTAACCTTATTCAAGCGGTTGGAAACTAACTCGCTTTTAAGGGGATAGACATGCGTCTTGAGCTTAGCGGCCTTCATTCCTCGGAGCTTTGCTTGCTTATCAACCAGAACTCCAGTAGCTAAAACGCGTTCTTTTTCGGTTGGTGAGAGTGATTGATAATCTTTTTTGCTAATGTAGTTATCTTGCCAGTAAAGTAATGGGAAGGCATAGTTCGTTTTATACCGCATCGTTTGCGTAGGCACAAACTCATCCTTACTTTGTGGATTGCTTGGCTGTCCCTCATCATAATTGATGACTGGATCCGTTGCTTTATCTAAAAAGTACCCAGCGGGAATCTTTGTCGCGTTATCACCATTACTTTGAACAAAGAGGTACTTGACGCCGAAGAAATTGTCCATAATTGTTCGGTCATCGGCTTGCCGAATGGGGATATTAGCTTGATATTGATTGTTTTGCAGACTTGTATTAAATTCTCCTAAATACTTATTTTGTAGTGAATAATAAGAATCAATGTTATGTAATCCGGAAGTAAGATCATTATCAAGGTTTGGGCCGTCAATAATTTTGTTTTGACTAATCGTTGAAACGCGGTAAAAGGAATTATTTTTCAGATCTTGATCAAGTTTACCGTAACGATTAGTAGTAATGGCCTGATACTCTCCCCGGCTCAACGTACTACTAGAAAAATCACCATCATAGGGGAAAGCGGCGTAGATGGCGTTTACCCCAGCATTAAGCATTGTAATCGCTAGTAACCACCGGTAAGGGTGAGCAAGTTTATTTAAGTGAATCAACCAGATCGCCATTAGGGAGCCAATTAAGAAAATGACAGGCATAAAAATATCATTTTCATTTTCAAAAAAGAAAGTTGCGATCAAGACAATGAGGTAAATTCCTGTTGCCCAACTCAGAATCATCATTGTCCGTTGATTAAGGGTAGATATATTTTCAGCTAAAATACAGACGGCCATTGCCAATGGAAGATAGATCAAGAGCGTCCAACGGTTAGACGCTGACATCATTCCATTAAAGAAAGCGCCGACTGCTGGAATTAAGAGCATGATTAGTGCAAGACCTAGGCTGATCGTTAGCAAGGGATACTTTCGGGGGCGAGAATAAATGTAAACAAGAGCGATAAAACCAATCGAGACGATCCCTAAAGCAGACCAGAACATGAAATACCACTGGCCACCGTTAATCAATGACTTAGGTAAAAAGAGATAATAGTAAAGAGGATAGGTCTTTAGGCCATTAGCAAATAATGATCCAGTCCGGGTTGAATTGGTGACAGCAATAATTTCTGGGACGAGCAAGACTGCCGATAAGAGGACACTAGTAATTGTCGCAAAGGCAAGTTTAAGAAAAGTTTTCCCATAATTAAGCGTGCGGCGATAATGCGTGCCTACTCGGAGAACAAGGTAGAGAAATGAACCAATTCCTAAAACATAGGCAAGGTAATAGTTGCTTACTAGCATCCATGTAAAGGTACCAGCAAGTGGCCACGGTGAGCCTTCTTGTAATACCCGTTCAATCTGGACCACGATTAATGGGAAGATGATAAATGGCGTGGTAAAGAACGGCTGTGCGATACAGGCATAGAGTAAAAACGAATTGACAAGATAGGTTGTGGCGCCCATCAAAATTACGCTATTACGAAACTTAAAGTGTTGAGCAAAATAGACAAAAGCTAGACCAACACAATACATGCGCACGATATTAATTACCTGGTAGGCGAGGGTAATCTTCGCCGCTGGAAATAACAATGCAAGGTAAGAGAAAATGTCCCCCATCGTATAGTAGGAATATACTTGAAAGGTATCACTGCCTAGTCCCATTTGCCATGACCAGAAGTTTAGGTGGGGATGGTGGAAGAAGCTAATCAGTGCTTCCCGATACTTTGCTAGTAAGGGTAAATGCTGATTGAGGGCATCTTTACTGAGGATAAGAGTATGACCGGTAATTAAGTATGTACCGAAAATACATAGGGCTAAAAAGATGAATAAAATAGTGTATTCACCGTATAGTCGTTTTACTGGCCGTTTTTTAAATGAGAAATCCATAATTCCTCCTTGGATTAACAATCATTTTTTAGGATATCTCTAATATTTTAACAAAAAATTATTAAGAGCGACGTCCTTAATTTTTCAAGTTATGGTGGTAAGTTGTCCAGTAATAAATTACAATGAAAATTATCTTTGTATTATAAGGAGTAATTATTTTATGGAAAATTTAGGTAACACTACAGTAGCAAAGAAATGGGGATCTTTTTTACTGCTGTATTTAGGATATATGATTTTATTTGCTGACCGAACGGTAATGAATATTTCCCTCGCTTATATTGGGAAGGACTTCCATGTTGGAGCGGCAGCATTAGGGACAACTGCAAGTGCGTTTTTCTTGGGGTATACATTGATGCAGATACCTGGAGGATACTTAACCGATAAGTTTGGTAGTAAGGTTATGGTGATTATTTCTCTGTTTGCTTGGTCACTAATGACGATGGTGACTGGGTGGGCTTGGTCACTTGCAGCCTTGATTGCGATCCGTTTTCTATTCGGAATTGCAGAAGGACCGTATCCTGCAGCGGCTTTAAAGCGCATTTCTGAAAATTACGATAAAAGTGAGAAGTCACAAGCAACTTCTGCGTTAATCTCCTCGAATTATGCCGGCGCTGCGGTAGCTCCACTAATTATTGTGCCAATTATTGCTAGTAGTGGGTGGCGAAATGCTTTTGTTTGGCTTGGGATTGGTGGGTTAATTATTTTAATTGCCTATTACCTTGTAGAACGGCCAATTAATAACAGCCAAGAAAATGGGCAGTCCCGTCCCCAGATTGAATGGGAAAAGATTGATCACCGTGTTTGGGCCTTTGTAGTCATTGGTCTTGCACTAAATATCATTACCAAAGGCCTTGAAACCTGGATGCCAGTTTATTTCTTGCAAGAACAGGGGATAAACTTAAAGAACTTGGCTTGGTTAGTACCATTGCCAGTTATTTCTGGGGGAATTGCAGCATTTATTTCTGGATTTGTAATGGTACACTTGTTTAAGAAACATGAGCGATGGATGATTAGTATTGCTTCATTTCTGACATTAGTTTTCATGTTTGGCCTCTTCAAGTCAACCTCATTAGTAGGCGTTGTGATCTTTGATGTCTTAATCTATTTTGTTAAATCATTAGCATTTACTGGCATTTTCAGCTTTATTGCACAGATTTTATCGGAACGGTCTTACGGATCATCAATTGGGATTGTTAACTTTGGTGGGCAACTCGGTGGTTTTGTTGGTCCACTCTTAATTGGGTGGATTGTTCAAGTAGCGGGATCATATTCGGCTGCTTTCTTCGGGCTTGTTATTAGTGCATTAATTGCAGTGATTGCATGTTTATTTATTAGAAAAGCTTAAAAAAAGGTGTTGGGAGAAAATAAAAACTTTCTCTCAGCACCTTTTTTTGCTTTATATGTCCTTAATTCATCAACACTTTTAATAGTTTACCGTGGCAACGATGTAAGGCACTTTGGACGCTCCTTTTAGAGCAATCAAGGGTACTAGCAATCTCAGTTATCGAATAACCAGTATGGAGATAGACTAGTACCTTTCGTTCAAATTTAGAACAGTGGCAAAGTAAACGGTCAAGACTCTGCCGACAATAAATAATTTCATCAGGGGAATGATGTAAAAAGTCAGTAAGTGTTTCAGTAAAATCATCGCTTAATGCGTAAAGACAGCCTGCTGGGATACGTTTGTGGGCCTGAGTCTGTCGTTGAATATCACGAATCCGGTTGGTTAAGCATTCCTTAAAAAAGCAGCTAAACATGCGAGGACCCTGATTATTGTATAAACGAATAACTTCTAGCATCACAACGCGGGCTTCCTGTTCCCAATCCGCCAATTCAAGGCCGCTAATATTATATCGTTGCCACAGTCGGCGAACGAGCGGCCAATAACGGCGGAATAACTCTTCGAAGTCTTTGTTGCTTCCGCGACGGGTATTGTTAATCAACTTAAGGTACTTTTCTTCATCTTCTTCATTGAAGCGCATATCAAACATGCTCTCCTTTAAAACTATAATTTACGCGACATGCTTCCCATCATAGTGTTTGTCCTATTTATTTTTCTTCTCCCCAAATAGGTAAACTGACGACCTAAAAGAAAGGGGTTCATTCCTTAATTCAGGCAAGATAAAACGGTTTAATTTTATCGTGCAGTTCGCCTCGCGTTGGTATTAATTTACCAAACGTCTTATTATTAGAACAATAATGCAATTTATATAATTCGAACGATTAATCGAACGTTAAGGAGAGAAAAGATAATAATAAAGGTGCATAACCAACTTTTATAATTCTGATTAAATTTGTTTTTTAATATTGACTAAAGAAATGATCAGAAATTTAAGGGCGGTGCTGGTTGATTAGGGTAACTAAACTGGTACTAGTGCATTGTCCATTACAATGAATATCAACTTGCCAGGTTTGAATTTGCCGTCCACGTTTAATTGGAACTGCAATTGCACTTAATTTGCCATTCGATACCGCAATGAGGTGCTCTGTGGTAATATTAACACCGAGAGCTATTTGATCTTGTTGACGATCAGCTAACCATTGATTGGCACCTAGGGAAGCAGCTGTTTCGGCAAGAACTGCATTTATTCCGCCATGAACGATTCCGTAAGGTTGCTTGAGCTTATCACTTACTTTAACAGTGATAATGCACTTGTTAGCTGTGACTGATTGAGTTTGAATATCTAAATTTTCTAATAGGTTCATTATTATTGACCTCACAAAAGGAGTAGAGTAGTTATGACAACAGTTGATTGGCAACCGGTTAAAGATTATTCTGAAATTATTTTTGAACGGGCAGGCAAAATTGCAAAAATTACAATGAATCGTCCAGAAAAGATGAATGCTTTTACCCCTGTTACAATTCAAGAAATGATCGACGCGTTTACCATCTGTCGTGATGATAGCACAATTGGAGTGATTATCCTAACTGGTGCTGGTGATAAGGCCTTCTCATCCGGTGGCGATCAAGGAGTTCGGGGGAACGGTGGATATGTCGGGCCGGATAAGATTGCCCGGCTTAATGTTCTTGATTTGCAACACCTGATTCGGATTATTCCTAAACCAGTTATTGCAATGGTAAAAGGATGGTCGGTTGGTGGTGGAAACATCTTGCAACTTGTTTGTGACTTAACAATCGCTGCTGATAACGCCAAATTTGGTCAAACTGGTCCCAAGGTAGGAAGTTTTGATGCTGGTTATGGATCCGGTTACCTTGCCCGCGTGATTGGTCACAAACGAGCAAAAGAAGTTTGGTTTTTAAACCACTTTTATAGTGCTGAAGAAGCCTATCAGATGAACTGGATTAATAAAGTTGTTCCATTAGACCAGGTTGAGTCGGTTACTCTTGATTGGTGTAATGAAATTTTGAAGAAGTCACCAACGGCATTACGGTTTATTAAGGCTGCTATGAATGCTGACACTGATGGCCTGGCGGGGCTTCAACAACTGGGTGGCGATGCGACAATGCTTTTTTACACCACTGATGAAGGTAAAGAGGGACGAGATGCCTTTAACGAAAAACGTGACCCTAATTTTGACCAATTCCCTAAGTTCCCATAAAAGAGGCAAGTTAAATGGAAACACAAAATTGGCTATTAAAGCAAGCGATAACGCAGCCAAATCATATTGCAATTGATGATGGTGAAGAACAACTATCATTTGGTGAATTAAAAAAACAGGTAGAAGCTATCGTAGGGAGACTCAACCACCTTGATCCTGGTCCGCGGGTTGGCCTCCTCGCAACAAATAGCCTCATGAGTTATAAATTAGCATTAGCAATCATGTGTAGTGGGCGGACGATTGTCTGGTTAAATTGGCGGCTTGCTAGTGAAGAGCTAGAACGACAAATTAAAGATAGTCAACTTCAGCTGTGCTTAGTTGAAAACTCTCTCTGGCGACCAGGAATGACGACTCCTTTTAAATCCTACAGCGCTTTCTTGATAACTAGCGCTGATCCGGGAGAGGTGATTCCGGTATTTAAATCGAACTGGGTAGCTAGTATTATGTATACTTCGGGAACGACTGGTAAGCCTAAAGGAGTTTTGCAAACTTTTGGCAACCATTTCTACTCGGCAGTCTCTTCTGCATTGAATCTAGGTTTATCATCAACAGATAAATGGTTATGTGTAGCTCCTATTTTCCATATTAGTGGTTTTTCAATTATTATGCGGGGATTAATTTATGGGATGACTGTTCGCTTGGTCGAGAAGTTCCGTGCCGAAGAAATTGAACGGATTTTAGCAAATGAAACGGTTACTGTTATGTCGGTTGTTCCTTTTATGCTGAAAAAACTTATTCAGCAGCAAAATAAAACCAATACGCACTATAATTCATCATTTCGTTGTATGTTGCTTGGGGGTGGAACGATTGATCGGGAAATGCTTGAAATATGTCTACAACGTTCAATTCCTGTTGTTCAATGCTATGGAATGACAGAAACATGTTCCCAAATTGTTGCATTACGGTCCGTTGATGCACTCCTAAAATTAGGATCGGTTGGCCAGCCACTATTTACGACCCAACTAAGACTCGCTAAAGATGGTGAGATTCTTTTGAAAACCCCAGCCCTAACTCCTGGCTATCTCAATCTTCCTGATAAGTTACCTTCTAAAATGGTTGATGGTTGGTACCGGACTGGAGATATTGGTCATTTTGATAAAGAAGGATACCTCTATATCGACGGACGAGCAGATGAAATGTTGATTTCTGGGGGCGAAAATATCTTTCCCCAAGAGGTTGAACAGGTCTACCAACGTTACCCACGGATTAATGAAGTCGCAGTCGTTGGGCAAAATGATCCTGTCTGGGGGCAAGTACCAGTAGCTTTTGTTGTCAGTGATCATCGTCTTTCTACGACTAAATTAATAAATTATGGTTATGAACATCTTGCGCGTTACAAGGTTCCCCAGCATTATATTTTTGTTTCGGAGTTGCCGAAAAACGCGAGTGGCAAGATTCGACGATTTATATTGCGGGAAAAATTGAATAATCAATAAAAAGACCTGGAGACGCGGGAGAAATTCCATTCGTCTCCAGATCTTTTTAATAAAGCTCTTAAATTTGTCCTATATCCAATTATATTAAGACGAGAGAGATGGTAGTGAGAGAGTGCAACTGTGGTCATTTTATTTTATCCCTGTAAACATTGTAAAAACAGCGTACCGCAAACTATAATTTGGCGATAGTCGTTTTAAATTATCACTGGGCCATGAAAGGGGTTATTTTTGAACTGCTTTAATTGGACACCCTATTCACTTAAATTATTTATCGAGAAAACGCTTAAAATAAATTGAGATGAATAGTTTTATTTTTCGGATATAATAAGAATGTTAAAGAATTTATTGATATTTATGGAATAGTTCGGGTCAGGAGGATGAATTTATGGCAACACTAGAAATAAAGGATCTTCATGTTTCAGTTAAAGATGAAGAAAGCAAAGAAAAAAAGGAGATCCTTAAAGGGGTTAACCTCAAGATGAAGACTGGGGAGATTCATGCGATTATGGGACCAAATGGAACTGGTAAATCGACTCTTTCTCAAACCATCATGGGCCATCCTAATTATCATGTTACGCAAGGAGATATTCTTCTTGACGGGGAGAGCATTGTTGACATGCCGGTTGATAAACGGGCACGAAAAGGCCTTTTTCTTGCAATGCAATACCCAGCTGAAATTCAAGGGGTTACTAATGCTGAATTTCTTCGGACGGCAATCAATGCTCGTCGTCCTGAAGATGATCAAATTTCAGTAATGGACTTTATTAAGAAACTCGACAAGAACTTAGAATTGCTTGATATGAGTCAATCCATGACTGAACGTTATCTAAATGAAGGATTCTCTGGTGGTGAAAAGAAGCGAAATGAGATTTTGCAACTTCTAATGATTGAACCCAGTTTTGCGATTCTTGATGAGATTGATTCTGGACTTGATATTGATGCCCTTAAAGTGGTTTCAAAGGGCGTTAACTCAATGCGGGGTGACAACTTTGGTTCATTAATTATTACCCACTATCAACGTCTCTTAAACTACATCGTTCCTGATACGGTTCATGTAATGATGGGTGGTCGAATTGTTAAAACTGGTGGTCCTGAACTTGCAAAGAAACTTGAAGATGAGGGGTATGCTGGCTTACGTGACGAATTAGGTCTGGATATCAAACTTGTAGATGATGAAGACTAGGAGGCCGGTTTGATGACAGAATTAAACTCAGCAAAAGAACAAATAATTACTGCTAGTAAGGCAAATAATGAACCTCAGCAATTAATCGATCGCCGGCTTAATGCTCGTGAGCTGATGGAAAAGCTTCATTTGCCGCGGATGCAACGATTCGCTTTCCGGACTTGGCCCCTTATTGCGGATCGGCCATTGAGATGGATTAAATCAGACGCTAACTTGGTTGAAAAACCAGAAGTCGACGACGATGAAGTAATTAAGGTCACCCAGTTTGGCCAAACCATGCTCCATGTTAACTTACCACAAAAACTTCAGGATCAAGGGGTTATTCTCACGGATATCTTTACTGCTGCTCACAAATATCCTGAACTTTTCGATAAGTATTTCATGACGACAATTAATTCCAAGGAAAACCTCTTAACTGCTTACCATCTTGCTTATTTTAATACTGGCCTATTTCTTTATATTCCCAAAAATGTTGAAATTGAACGGCCAATTGAGGCTGAAATTGTTCAGGACAGTACGCAAAACGAACCGCTGATTTCACATATTCTAGTAATTGCCGATCGTGGTAGCCGAATTAAATTTATCCAACATCTTACAACGGTTGGTGACTATGAAAATACCGCTAATATGATGATTGAGTTGATTGCACAGGAAAATAGTGAGATCGACTTTTCTTCCTTAGACGAATTTGGACCCCATACTCATACTTACTTTAAACGCCGTGCTGAGATTGGAAAAGATGCGCATGTTGAATGGGCAGTCGGCCTGATGAATGATGGTGACACAGTTGGTGATATGGATTCTGAATTGCTAGGTGATGGCGGTTATGCGAACTCAAAGATGATTGCTGTAACTACTCGTGACCAAGAAGTTGGCATTAACAACCGTGTTACCAACCATGGCAAGCACACCACTGGATTGATCAATCAGCGGGGCGTCATTCTTGAAAAGTCCGAATTGATTTTTAATGGAATTGGCCAAATTATTCATGGTGCTCATGGTGCTAAAGCTGATCAACAAAACCGAGTATTGATTATGTCGGATCAAGCACGAGGGGATGCTAACCCTATTCTTTTGATTGATGAAAACGACGTTGAAGCTGGACATGCAGCTAGCGTTGGCCCGGTTGATCAACAACAAATGTATTACTTAATGAGTCGGGGGATTCCGTGCGCTCAAGCTGAACGAATGGTTATTCGGGGATTCTTAGGAGCAGTTTTAAGTGCAATTCCCGCCGCAGATGTACGAAATAAGTTGATCACAATTCTTGAAAGGAAGCTCGCTGATGGACAACAATACGAATAACTATTTAGCGGACTTTCCAGCACTTAATCAGGAGGTTAATGATGAACGCTTAGTATACCTTGATAATGCTGCGACTGTTCAGCGCCCGCGTCAGGTGGTTCAGGCCCTTGTTGACTTTTATGAACAAGATAATGCAAATGTTCATCGCGGAGTTTACACGCTAGCAGAACGTGCAACTAAGGATTATGAAGAAGCACGAAAAAAAGTGCAAAAGTTTATTAATGCACCGAGCCCTAATGAAATTATCTTTACTAAGGGATGCACAGATGGATTAAATCTTGTTGCTGCAACCTACGGCGAACAAAATATTCAATCTGATGATGAAATTGTTATTTTAATAATGGAACACCATAGTAACCTTATTCCTTGGCAACAATTAGCCAAGAAAAAGGGCGCTGCCTTAAAATATATTGAATTAACTCCAGATGGCGAACTTGACCTTGCTGATGCGAAAAAGAAGATTACCGACAAGACAAAGATTGTGGCAGTCACTCATGCCAGTAATGTCTTAGGAACAGTGACGCCCTTGAAAGAATTAGCAACGATTGCACACCAACATGGGGCGGTTATTATCGTTGATGGAGCTCAAGCGGTTCCTCATATGCACGTTGATGTACAAGCTCTTAATGTTGATTTTTATGCTTTCTCTGGCCATAAGATGATGAGTCCGATGGGAATTGGGGTTTTGTACGGAAAAGCGAATTTATTACGAGCAATGCCACCTTACCAATATGGCGGTGAAATGATTAATGATGTTCACCGCGATGAGAGTACATGGGCTGATATTCCGTTTAAGTTTGAAGCGGGAACTCAGAATATTGCCGGAGCAGTTGGTCTGGGAGCTGCGATTGATTATTTAAATAATATTGGAATGGATAGGATTGCGCAAAAAGAACGAGAACTTGTTAACTATGTATTGCCCAAGTTAATCGCTATTCCAGATGTCGAAGTTTATGGTCCACAATCACCAGCAAAGCATACGGGGGTAATTGCCTTTAATATCAAAGGCCTTCATCCCCATGATGTTGCTACGGCTCTTGATATGGACGGGGTAGCAGTTCGCGCCGGTCACCACTGTGCGCAACCGCTTATGGAATACTTAGGAGTAACAGCAACCGCGCGGGCCAGCTTCTATTTTTACAACACTAAAGAAGATGCTGATCAATTAATTAACGCAATCAAGGAAACGAAGGAGTTCTTTAACATTGGGACTGTCTAAGTTAAATAATTTATACCGTGAAGTGATTCTCGATTATGCTGATCATCCACATAATAAGGGGAGATTAGCAACTACTACGAATGCAATGACCCTTCATAATCCTACTTGTGGAGATACGATTAATCTTCAGGTTGAAGTAGAAGATAATAAGATCAAAAACATTGCCTATACTGGTGATGGTTGTACGATTAGTCAAGCATCGGCAAGCATGATGACCGATGCTGTTAAAGGGAAAACAATTGAAGAGGCCCTTGCAATGGCAAAGACTTTTTCTGATATGGCAATTGGTAAAGAACATTCCAAGGCCGATTTGGATCAACTAGGGGATGCTCGGATTCTTACCAGTATCATGGAATTTCCAGCTCGAATAAAGTGTGCCACGCTTTCATGGTGGGCATTACAACGAGCACTATTGAAAGATAGTAAGGAGGAAGAAAATAATGAGTAATGATGCGACTAGCATTATAAATAATAATGACCAGTACGAATACGGCTTTCACGATGATGTTAAGCCAGAATATTCAACTGGGAGGGGATTAACAGAAGAAACTGTCCGTAAAATTTCAGCTGCTAAACATGAACCTCAATGGATGCTGGATTATCGGCTTAAGGCTTACAAGATTTATCAAGAATTACCAATGCCGAAATTCGGGCCAGATTTATCAGAATTAGACCTAAAAAATATGCTTTACTACCAAAAGATGACCGATAAAAAATTTCGCGACTGGAAAGATGTTCCCGAAGATTTAAAACGGACTTTTGATCGCTTGGGGGTTCCAGAAGCAGAGCGAAAATACCTTGCCGGCTCTTCAGCTCAATATGAATCTGAAGTTGTTTATCACAACATGAAAAATGAGTTTGAAAGGCTAGGGATCATTTTTACTGATACGGATACAGCCTTAAAAGAATACCCAGAATTATTTAAGAAGTGGTTTGGCAAACTGGTTCAACCAACTGATAATAAATTTGCGGCCTTAAATGCAGCAGTATGGTCGGGTGGTTCATTCATTTATGTGCCAAAGGGCGTTAAGACAACGACGCCAATTCAATCTTACTTCCGGCTTAATGCGGAAAATTCAGGACAATTTGAGCGGACCTTGATTATTGTTGATGAAGGGGCAAGTGTCGATTATGTTGAAGGATGTACTGCTCCCAATTACTCTTCCGATAGTCTCCATGCTGCAGTTGTTGAGGTTAACGTCTGCAAAAATGCTTATTGTCGCTATACCACTATTCAGAACTGGTCTGATAATGTTTATAGTCTAGAAACAAAACGGGCGGCTGCAGCAGAAAATGCAACCATGGAATGGGTCGATGGTAATCTGGGCTCAAAAGTAACGATGAAATATCCAAGTATCTACCTTAATGGTGAAGGTGCTCGGGGAACGATGCTTTCAATCGCGGTTGCCAGCAATGGAATCCATCAAGATTCAGGAGCCCGAATGATCCACAATGCTAAAAATACATCTAGTTCAATTGTTTCAAAATCGATTGCAAAAACGGGTGGATCAACTGATTATCGTGGAACAGTCCGCTTTGGTAAACACTCTGACGGCTCTAAAGCTCACGTTGAATGTGATACGATCATTATGGATGACCAATCATCCTCAGATACGATCCCCTATAATGAAATAGATAATGCCCATGTAGCAATGGAACACGAGGCTAAAGTATCTAAGATTTCTGAAGAACAACTTTACTACCTTATGAGCAGGGGAATTTCAGAAGCAAAGGCAACGGAAATGATTATTATGGGTTTTGTTGAACCATTTACGAAACAATTACCAATGGAATACGCAGTTGAATTAAACCGCTTGATTAGTTTCGAAATGGAAGGTTCAATTGGTTAATTAAATTAATAAATAAGTTTGGAGGAACGTTTATGGCTGACGAAAAAGATACTCCCTTTTCACCAATTGAAAATAAAGTGATGGATGCCTTGAAAGAAGTTATTGACCCAGAATTGGGAATTGATCTTGTTAACCTCGGTCTTATTTATGATGTTAAGGTTGATGATAATGATGAATGTACGGTCACAATGACTTTAACGACAATGGGGTGCCCATTGGGTGATATCTTGAACCGTGACATTACCAAGGCAGTTACTTCCGTTGAGGGAGTTACCAAATGTAATATTAATCTTGTGTGGGAGCCAGCCTGGGATTTGTCAAGAATGAGTAGGTTTGCTAAGATTGCACTAGGAATTCACGGCTAGATATAGGAGGCAGACGTGGAGATTAAGGAGGTTAACCCCAACTGAAGTAAAAGGTTTGTTTCAATAAAAATAAATGTTGTTGAAGTTCAAGTAGCTGCCTTTGACAGTGACAATAATTCTCAAAAGTTAATCAAGCTTTAATTTAAGAGTAAATTGATTGAAGAAAAAATAATAATCATCTAATAATTAATGCATTTATAGATTATTTGATCTAGAATATAATTACTAGCTATTCTTAAATCAGAGAAAGGTGAAGCATTGATGGCAGAAAAAACATTTACAACAACCGAGCTCGCTGAGTTCGATGGTCGAAATGGACACCCTGCGTACGTTGCTGTTAAGGGTGTTGTTTACGATGTCTCTAACGTTCCGCAATGGAAGGGTGGTAAACACCATGGAAACCTTGCTGGTCGTGACTTAACTTCAGTAATGCCTCGTTCTATTCATTTGGAATCAGTTCTTGAAGACATTCCTGTTGTTGGTAAACTAGTTGACTAGGAATAACTATGTAAAAAGCTAGGAATTGGTAGTTTTAACCTATCTCTTCCTAGCTTTTTAGATTGTAATCTTAAAATAATCCCGCAAGTATTTTGCAAGTCCGTTGTGTTCATTATCAATTGGCGTTATATCATTGGCAATACTCTTCAACTCAGGAATCGCGTTATGCATTGCAACACCACGTCCTGCTGCATCGAGCATTTCTAAATCATTATGTTCGTCACCAAAAGCAATAATATTTTGTCGATCAATTTGATACTGTTTAGCAATATAGAACATCCCTGACTCTTTATGGGTGCCACGATGGATCAGTTCTAAGATGTTGTAAGAGCCTCCCCATACTCGTGGTTCAACAAAATCACCGTATTTTTCATTAACTGCTTTAATAATTTCCTCTTGGTGTTCCGGTTCATATTGAATTGTCATTGCGATTGGATTGTCTGTTAAGTTAGCTGCAGTTAAGATTTGATCATCTCGCAACTTATTTGGTAAAAATTCAGGTAAATCATTACTAGCTTGATTAGCCCACACATGATGTTTGTTTTCAACGGTAATTGTTTTGATTCCTAGTTCTTTATGATGGGCTAGGAGGTCTAAGGCCAACTCCCGGGTTAGTTCAACATCGTATTCTTTATCCCAGTGTTCATGTGGTATATGAGTCAAAGCTCCATTAAAATTTACCATGGGAGTCTTAATCCCAATTTCATCATAAATGTGTTTGGCAATTCGGTAAGGGCGGCCAGTAATGATACTAATAATATGACCATCCCGGGCAAGGGCACGTAAAGTTATAATTGTTTCATTGGTTAATTTTGATTGATTATTTAATGTTGTGCCATCAAGATCAAGCGCGATCAAGTGTTGAGCCATTACCATCTCACTTCTCTTTCCATAAAAAATTCAATTATAATATTGTAAACAAAAACTTAACGCTTTGCCAAGTATTTTGTCTTAAAAAGACTAAAAAATAAGTTACAATAAAGATATTATGATAAAGAGGAGCGATAAATTAACGTGCAATTACCAAAT
This sequence comes from Limosilactobacillus agrestis, assembly GCF_014145585.1. Lineage (GTDB taxonomy): Bacteria > Bacillota > Bacilli > Lactobacillales > Lactobacillaceae > Limosilactobacillus > Limosilactobacillus agrestis. The sequence continues at coordinate 70,934 of NZ_JACIVF010000072.1, read as the reverse complement.
GAATTTGTCACGAAATACAAAAAACTAATGGGAGCAGAGGCTGATAAGTTTTTATCAGCACTTACCCAGTCAAGTTATAGTGGCTTTCGCGAGAATCCATTAAAGAGCGGACAGCCAGTTGCAACAATTGAAAAAGCAACAGGGAAAGTACCATATGTGCCTACAGGATATTATGGTCAGGTAAATGGAAAATCATTAGACCATGTTACTGGGTGGGTATATAGTCAAGAGCCATCAGCAATGTTTGTAGGAGAAGTAGTTAATCCCCAAGCAGGAGAACGGGTATTAGACTTATGTGCAGCTCCGGGAGGTAAAACAACGCACCTCGTTGCTAAAATGAACAATCAAGGATTATTAGTTGCCAATGAAATTTTCCCTAAGCGGGCGAAGATATTGGCTGAAAACCTAGAACGATGGGGTGCAAAAAATACAGTTGTTACTAGTGAAAGTCCAGCAGATTTAGAAAAACAATTTCCCCAATATTTTGACCGAATTCTTGTTGATGCGCCTTGTTCCGGAGAAGGAATGTTTAGAAAGGAGCCAGCGGGAATTGAATATTGGTCGCCAGAATATCCCGCTGAGTGTGCTAACCGGCAGCAAAAGATCCTCACATCCGCAATGAAAATGCTAAAGCCAGGGGGAATATTAGTATATTCGACCTGTACTTTTGCGCCAGAGGAGGATGAGCAAAATATTTCATGGTTGCTTGGTAATTATCTAGCTTTAAAGCTTGTACCAATTGAAAAAGCAACGGGGATGGATGATGGTCGTCCAGAATGGGCTGATGGCAATGAAGAGTTAAAAAAGACAGTTCGCCTATTCCCACATCACCTTAAGGGGGAAGGACATTTCATTGCTAAGTTAGTAAATGGTGAGCCTGAGTTAACTGTTAAAAAGCACAAAAAGAAGAATAAGCGGAAAAAACAATCAATTGTAAAACCGGACAAAAAGCAGCTCAAACTCTTTAACCAGTTTGCTACAAGCGTTTTTCCAGACTATCAACCACACCAATTGATTTTATTTGGTGACCAGCTCTATGATTTGCCATTAGAAGAGGACAAGATCGAGGGACTAAATGTACTCCGACCTGGACTTCACCTCGGCACTTTTAAGAAAAATCGATTTGAACCAGCGTTGGCATGGGCCCTTGCTAGTTTACCAAGTGAGGCCAACCGGGTCATTGAACTAAGTAAAGAACAGTGGCATCAATATGTCCATGGGGATGTGGTCAATATTGATGATGATCTTTCAAATGGTTGGTACTTATTAGTATGTGACGAACATACCATTGGATTTGGAAAGTTAGTTGGTAAAACAATCAAAAACTTTTATCCTAAGGGGTTACGTTTTTAAATTAGGAGGATTATCGATATGAAGGAAAAAGCAGCCTTTCACGTTAACGGCTACCTCGGGTTACTCGGCGCAATTTTTATTGGCCTAATTAGTTTATGGCTGATGTTTATTGGTTTTACGCGTAATCTTCCGGTGGTCCTGACAATTGGAATTATTTTATTCTTGATTGTGGTTCTTTTTAGTACATCATTGACAATTGTTCAGCCAAATGAAGCTAAAGTTTTAACTTTTTTTGGTAATTATATTGGGACTATTCGTGATGCCGGCTTATTTATGACGGTCCCATTTACAAATAAGGAAACCGTCTCTCTTCGTGTCTGCAATTTTAATAGTCAAATTTTAAAGGTTAATGATTCGAAAGGTAATCCAGTCGAAATTGCGGCCGTTATTGTCTACAAAGTTGTCGATACTGCAAAAGCACTTTTTTCGGTCGATGATTATGAGCAATTTGTTCAAATTCAAAGTGAGTCGGCGGTTCGTCATGTTGCTAGTGAATATCCATATGATAGTTTTGAAGATCAAGATGCGATTACCCTTCGCGGAAATCCAACCGAAGTATCAGAGCGGTTAACTGCTGAGCTACAGGAACGGTTAAATGTAGCAGGGGTCAAAATTATCGAAACACGGTTGACGCACTTAGCCTACGCAACTGAAATAGCGAGCGCTATGTTGCAAAAACAACAGTCATCGGCAATCTTATCAGCGCGGAAGATAATCGTTGAAGGAGCTGTTTCAATTACTGAAGAAGCAATTGACCGGCTAAGTAAAGAAGCTAACCTTAATTTGACTGATGAGCAACGTTTGCAGATCATCAATAACATTATGGTAGCAATTATTAGTGAACGAGGAACGCAACCGGTAATCAATACAGGGACACAAGGATAAATGATCTATTTAACAATTTTAATGGCTGAGCGGGTTGGTTTAATTATTATTCTAGCGTTTTTGCTAGTTAGTGTGCCCTTATTTCGCCGCTTGTTATTTAATCAAACTATTAGCGCCAAAATTCAACTAACGATTCTTTTTTCTATTTTTGCTATTATGGCTAATATGACTGGAATAGAGATCGACGCAAATAACCAGTTGCATAACAAAATCATTCTTACGGCAATTTCAACAAATGACTCGATTGTTAATGCCCGTATTTTAGCTGTTTCAGTTGCTGGAATTATTGGTGGGCCATGGGTTGGTAGTTTAGTAGGATTAGTGGCAGGGGTTCACCGGATTATTCAAGGTGCGCCCCTCCAAGGTTGGTTTTATGTGCCTAGTTCAGTTTTGATTGGTGCTCTTTCTGGTTTTTTGTATCATGATCGAAAAAGTTATTTCAAGGTAATGACGCCGTGGCATGGCTTTATTGTTGGAATTTTGATGGAAAGTATTCAAATGCTTTTTATTTTGCTATTTAGTCCAATGGGCTGGGCGTTGGTTAAATATATTGCCCTGCCAATGATCTTGGTTAATTCACTGGGGACGTCAATTTTCTTATCAATCATCTCAATGTACCTTCACCAAGAAGAAGAACTTCGCGCTATGCAAACTCATTCTGTCTTACAATTAACAAATGAAACCTTGCCTTATTTTCGTCAAGGACTAAATGAAAGATCGGCTCAACAAGTAGTTAAAATCATAAAAAAATATACTAATTTTGATGCAGTAAGTATCACCGATAGACAAAAGATACTTGCGCATATTGGGGCCGGTGATGATCATCATATCCCCGGAAATAAGTTAGAAACTTCTTTATCGAGTAATGTAATTAAAACGGGACAAATAAAGATAGCAAATAATAGTAAGATGATTGGTTGTATTGATCCCAATTGTCCCTTAGAAGCCGCAATTGTTGCTCCTTTACGAATTGGAAATGAAGTTATTGGAACCTTAAAAATGTATTATACTGATCAATGGCATTTAACCCCGGTTGAAGTTCAGTTAGCAATAGGGTTATGTGAAATTTTTGCTAACCAAATTGCATTAGGTGAAGCAGAAGTACAGGCTCAATTAGTTCGTGATGCTAAGATAAAAGCCTTGCAAGCACAAATAAACCCGCATTTCTTCTTTAATGCTATTAATACGATTAGTGCAATTCTACGCCGAGATCAAGAGAAGGCGCGTGAACTTCTAATTCAACTTAGTAATTATTTCCGAGCTAATTTGATTGGGGCCCGGGAGACCGAAATTACTTTGGGCCAAGAGCGTACGCAAGTCGATGCATACCTTGAACTGGAACAAACTAGGTTTCCACAGAAATATAACATTACCTTTGATCAACAAGTCAAAAATGATGTTTACCTGCCACCGTTTACAATTCAAGTATTAGTTGAAAATACTCTTAAGCATGCTTTTGGAGCACGTAAAGACCATAATAATGTTCAAATAACAATAAAGAAGCTAAAAGCACGGTTGGAAATTCAGGTAATTGATAATGGAAAAGGGATTGCACCGGAACTTCTTCCTAAACTGGGGAAAGAACCATTGACTTCTTCAAAAGGAAGTGGAAATGCGCTATATAATTTGAATCAGCGGCTAATTGGTCTGTATGATGAGCATAGTGCTCTTCAAATTTCGAGTAGCAATAAAGGAACCCAGATCAAAATTTCTTTACCATATCACACTAAGGAAGGTGTAGACAATGAAAGTCTTAATCGTTGATGATGAACCGCTTGCTCGTGAAGAACTTCATTATCTGATCCAGGGAAATAGTGAAGTTACCGAAATACTTGAAGCAGATGGGATCTTTATGGCAGAGGAACAAGTAAAAAGTAAACATCCGGATATGGTTTTCTTAGACATAAAGTTATCTGATGGAAATGGGATGGCATTAGCTGAAAAAATAAAATCATTTGATAACAGTCCTCATATTGTCTTTGCTACTGCTTATGATTCCTATGCGTTAGATGCCTTTGAAGCAGATGCAGTTGACTATATATTGAAGCCATTTTCTGCTAAAAGGGTCAACGAAGCAATTATGCGTGTGGCAAAATTAATTTCGCTAGATGATGATGTCACCAAAGCTAAGATGGAATTAAGACAGAATCCTCGAATTTCGATTCAAAATGACGAGCGAACGATTATTTTACAGAAAAAGCAAATACTTTATGTCCAGGCACAACAAGGCTTTGTTTATATTTGGACATTTAACCAGCATAAAATTATTAGTCGGCAAACGCTCACTAATATTTATGGTCAATTAAAATCTCCAGCATTTTTACAGATCCATCGTAGTTTTATTGTCAATTTAAATGGCGTAACAGAACTTCAGCCTAGTTTTAATCATACTTATGAACTGACTTTAATCGATGGAAGTAAATTACCAGTAAGTCGTTCATATGTTAGTACAACCAAAAAAGCATTAGGTTTATAAAAAGGATTGATGAATTGTTTATCTTTTCACCAATCCTTTTTTGAGTAAGGGCATTTTAAGCTAACTAGAGGGCATTTTAACGTAAATTTAGGTTATTTAATAGTGAAAACGAATACAAGTCGGGAAAAATTAGTAAAATAGATTGTGATAAATGGTATTAACGTTAATGCCTAAACATATTTATCATGTTTAGGAGGATTATCATGAAGAAAGAAGAAAAGAAGAAGGAAGCGCCCATTTTAGTTCAAATGGGAATCTTTGCTGCAATTTTATTTGTATCACAATTAATCTCTAATCTTTTTCCTAAGAGTTTCGTTGTTCCTACACCATTAATTGGAATGATTTTATTATATATTTTATTAGCTTGCCATATTGTTAAGTTGGAACAAGTTGAAAAGTTCGGAGATTTCATGATTAGTTTAATTGCCTTTCTGTTTGTCCCATCAGGAATCCAACTTGCTGGGAGTCTTGGTTTAATGAAAAAAGAAGGGCTACAAGATGTAATTGTTATTATTATTTCTACAATTATTTTATTAGCAGTGATTGCTTATGTTGGAGCATTCTTTATTGGAGTACATCATAAATTATTCAAGACTAACAAGGGGGAAAATGATAATGACTAATGTGTTTATTACAAATCTGGCGTTACCTTTTACCGGGGTATTCATTTCATTGCTGGTCTATTTAATTGGGATGTGGCTTTTCAAAATTAGTAATGGCTTCTTCCTTTTCACACCATTGTTAGTCGGGATGGTATTAGGAATTGTAATTCTAGCAATCTGGGCCAAGGTCGCTAATTCAACGACTGCAATAGTCTATAAAAAATTTTACCAGCCAGGTGGAAATTTGATTTTTTGGTTCTTGAACCCAGCAACGATGGCATTTGCGATTCCGCTTTATCGCCGGAACGATGTTTTTAAGAAGTATTGGGTCGATGTAATTCTCACATTATTTGTGGGTGGATTCATTTCATTATTTTTGATTCAGGGAACAGCTAAATTATTTGCTCTTTCCCGTGTTTCAACGGCCGCTATGCTTCCCCAAGCAGCTACTACTGCTGTTGCAATGCCAATCGCAAAGGGAATCGGTGGTGATCCCGCGGTAACAGCAATGGCATGTATCTTAAATGCAGTTATTATTTATGCTCTTGCCGAATTCTTGATTAAGGTCTTTCGATTAAAGAAAATTTCAAAGGTTGGGACTGGTCTTGGTCTTGGATCCGCTGGACACACTGTTGGATCTGCTAAGGCGGTTCAACTGGGTTCAATTCAAGGAGCAATGGCTGCAGTTGCAGTTGTTATCGTTTCATTAGCAATGGACATTTTAGTTCCTATTTATGCTCATCTTTTTATGTAAGTTTTAATTGGGGAGAGAAAAAGAAGTATGGTGACAGAAGAACATCAAAAGGTTGTTTTAATTGGTGATGGAGTGGTAGGGTCTGCTTATGCTTTTAGTGTGGTCCAACAAGGATTGGCTGAAGAATTAGTAATTATAAATAAGCGGACTGAGCGAAGCGTTGGAGATGCACTTGATTTGGAAGACGCCACGCCATTTACTGCTCCGGTAAAAGTTAAAGCTGGTAATTATCAAGATTGCAAAGATGCTGATATTGTTACTATTTGTGCTGGGGCTGCTCAAAAGCCAGGAGAGACACGACTTAAATTGGTTGAACGAAACTTGAAGATTATGAAAGAAATCGTTCAAGAAGTAGTTAATGCCGGATTTAATGGAATATTTTTAATTGCTGCTAACCCAGTCGATATTTTAACATATGCTGTTCAAAAAATTTCTGGTTTTCCTGCACATAGAGTTATTGGGTCGGGAACTTCCCTTGATTCAGCGCGCTTAAGAGTAGCTATTGGTAAAAAACTAACTATTGATCCTCGCAACATTCATGTTGATATGTTAGCGGAACATGGTGATTCAGAATTTGCTGCTTATTCTTGTGGAACAATCGGTGGAACGCCTTTAATAGATTACGCTTTAGATAATGGACTAACAAAGCAAGAACTATTAAGTTTAGAAGAACAAGTTCGTAATAAGGCTTATGAAATTATTAACCGTAAAGGTGCAACTTATTATGGAGTAGCTACTGCTTTGGCAAGAATAACAAAAGCAATTTTATATGACCAAAATAGCGTATTGCCGGTAAGTGCATATTTAGATGGTGAATATGGAGAAAAGGATATTTATCTAGGGACGCCTGCGGTAATTGATAAAAGTGGTATTCAAAGAGTAGTGGAATTACCATTAAATACGCGAGAGCAACAGGCCTTGAAAAATTCAGCATCAGTTTTACGTGAAACGACAGCAAATGGAATGACTAAAGCGGGTCTATTGAATTATCTTTGGAAATAAAAAATGACTAAGGCTGAGAAAAATAAAAGTTTTTTCTCAGCCTTAGTCATTTTTATATTATTTATCTTTTTCAATTAACTGCTTTGCCAATGCAAAATTACCAAGAGTAGCCGAGCCATTTCCCGGAACAGAAGGGTTGACAATATATTCATCAAGTGATCCAACTGGAAGATAATCATTCCATAACATTGCAAATTGTTTCCGGACACGTTCAAGAAAGGCTGGACGTGAAACACTTCCACCGAAGATAATTTTTTGTGGCCGCAAAATTGCCGTAACTTGAACAGCAGCCTGAGCAACGTAATATGCCATGATATCCCAAACAGGATGATTATCAGGGACATCTTCGCCACTAATACCTAGCCGTGCTTTAAAAGTTGGACCGGATACTAATCCTTCTAAACAATCGTGGTGGTAAGGACAAATACCAGTAAAGTTTAGATCAGCTGGGTGACGTTGTAAGCGAACGTGGCCCATTTCTGGAGTACTAATTCCACCAATAAAACGTCCATTCTGAATTGCACCAGCACCCACACCGGTTCCAAGGGTATAGTAGACCAAAGCCGGAGTATCATCCTTATCTTTTAAATTAACATATTCGCCATAAACTGAACCATTGACATCAGTTGTCCAGTAAACCGGAATATTGAGTGCGTTAGTCATTGTACCGACAAAATTACAATTTTGCCATTTAATTTTAGGAGTATCAGTAATATAACCATACTTTTCACTGGCTGGATTAGTATCAATTGGCCCAAAACTGGCAATTGAAAGCGCCACTAGGTCAGGATACTGCTTAAAAAATTCAATTGAAGCTCCTAAAGTTTCTTCAGGCGTAGTTGTAGGGATTATTTTTTTATCAATTTCATTAAACTTTTCATCACCGACAGCACAGACAAACTTAGTGCCGCCAGCTTCAATACTTCCTAATAACATAATCAAAAACCTCATTTAATTAAAGTGAACGTCTATCAATCTGATAACCATGTTTGAGTATAAACCTTAGAAAACGGTATCACAAGCACAATTCGTCTCTTTTTACTTATAAAACGTTTCACTAATTCAAATTAATTTCTGAACTTTCGCGCCAAGTGGCTTTGGCGGGCAAATTAATATGAATAGGGATATCATTCGGATTGTTCAGACGGTGGACTAGCCTTTGAACCGCTATTTTACCCATTGAAAGACTTGCGGGATTGATGGATGAAAGAGATGGAACTAAATATTCAGCAATATTTGAATCATTATAGCTAATAATTTGCAAATCTTGGGGAACCTTTATCTGATGCTGTTCAAGTGCTTGATATGCACCGATAGTTAGTTGATCACTAGCTATTAATACAGCCTGAATATTATCTTTTAGGAGACCGTTCATGCTATCAAAGCCATCTTTAGGAGTCCACCCATTAAGGATAATCAATGGAGAAATATTATGAAGTTTTGTCCACATTAAATAGGCCTTAGCTCGAATATCTTGATACGAGTCTGTCACTTCGCCATTATTATTCATTGGATGAATATTTCCACCGATAAAGGCGATTTTATTAAGTCCATTTTCTAGTAACTGATCAAGAACGATCTGAGTGGCTTCAAAATACGAATTACGGATAATATCGTAAGCGGGGAGATAGCGATAATCGTCAATTAAAACGATATGGGAATTGTTTTTAGCTAAATTAGCGTAGAATTCTTGCGTAAAAACTCCGGCGACAATTACGCCATCATATTTTTGAGCGTCAGTAAATTGAAAGTCTTTATTGGGAAAACGAACAAAAGCTTTGATTTGAATATTTTGCTTGGAAGCTTCCTGAATAATTCCATCATGGACTTGAATGAAATAAGGGTCATGAGCTTCTGTCTCGAGCGAATGAGTTGTAAGTACTAGGATTGAATGAGGAGGTGTTGATTGAGTCACGGCCCTGTTTAGGTGAGGATGGTAATTGTACTTAGCTGCTACTTTTTTAATTCGTGCTCTTGTTTGTTCACTTACTGAAAAAGATGAATCATTGCTTAAGACACGTGAAACGCTGGCAGGAGATACACCAGCCTCACGTGCTATTTTTCTGATACCAGTCATAGGGAAACCTCCTTTTAATCACTTTCTAGCATAACATATTTTTAGTAAACGTTTAGTAGTCAATGATGACGGTTAATTATTGTTACATCAACAATGAAAGCGTTTGACGAACAATAACTAAACGTTTATTATAGAATCGATTTCAAGAAAGGGGCCACAACGAATGATTATATTTGATGAACAACAACGTGTTTTTCACTTAAAAAATAAAGAAATTTCCTATTTATTTTCAGTAGAAGAGGGAAATATCCTCAGTCACCTTTACTTTGGACCGGCAATTCGCAACTACCATGGTGAACGTCGATATCCACGAGTTGATCGTGGATTTTCAGGAAATCTTCCTGGATCGACGGACCGAACTTATTCGAAAGATGATTTGTTGCAGGAATATTCGGGAAACAATACCGGAGACTATCGCGTGCCTGCAATTATTATCAAAACAGAAAATGGTTCACGACTGACTGATTTCCGTTATAAGTCTTATAAGATTTTACCGGGAAAGCCCAAATTAGCAGGGTTGCCTGCTTCTTATGTTAAGAGCGATGAAGAGGCAGAGACGTTAGAAGTTACTTTGGTTGACGAGACGATTGGTACACAACTTATTCTTTCATACACTATTTATAACGAACGGCCAGTTATTACGCGGAACGCACGATTAATAAACACAAGCAATCAAGAATTACGAATTGAAAAGATCGCCTCAATGCAGCTTGATTTAACTAAACATGATTATGACGTTATCTCCGTTCCAGGCCAATATGCCCTTGAACGGCAACCTGAACGACAAGAATTACGACGGGGGATAACAGAATTTTCTAGTCGACGAAATTCTAGTTCTCATCATATGAACCCATTTGTGGCCCTGGTTGATAAAAATACGGATGAATTTCAAGGAAATGCCTTGGGAGTGCTCCTTGTCTACTCAGGTAATCACCAGTTTACTCTGGAAAAAGATCAGATCGATCAGATTCGCCTAATGACCGGAATTAATGATTATAACTTTGAATGGGTTCTTGAACCGGGAGAAGATTTTCAAACACCGGAAGCAATCATAGGCTTTAGTCAACAAGGCTTAAATGGAATGTCACAAGTATTCCATAAGTTATTACGCGATCGGGTTGCTCGTGGTAAATATCAATATGCGGACCGACCAATTGTTATTAATAACTGGGAAGCAACCTTCTTTGATTTTGATGATAAGAAATTAGATCAAATTATTGATGAAGCAAAGCCGTTGGGAATTGAAATGTTTGTTCTTGATGACGGCTGGTTTGGCCACCGGAATGATGATAACTCATCGCTTGGGGATTGGTTTGTCAACCAGGACAAGCTTACTGGTGGATTAAAGCGGGTAGCAGATCGGACCCATGAGCATGGCATGAAATTTGGCCTCTGGTTTGAGCCAGAAATGATTTCAGTTGATTCTAAGTTATATAAAGAGCATCCAGACTATGCCTTACATGAGCCGAACCGTGGCATGACACTTTCTCGTAATCAATTAGTACTAGACTTTAGCCGTAAAGAAGTCGTTGATAATATCTACAATCAAATGTGCTTAATTTTAGATAAGGTGCCGCTTGACTATATTAAATGGGACTTCAACCGTAATCTTACTGAGGTCTTCTCTAGTGCTGCTGATGCAGAACATCAGGGGGAGGTTAGTCACCGTTATATTTTAGGCCTATATGACTTAATGGAGCGGTTAGTTACTCGTTATCCTAATATCTTATTTGAAGGATGTTCAGGCGGTGGGGGCCGCTTTGATGCTGGTATTCTTTATTATATGCCGCAAAGTTGGCCATCAGATGACACAGATGCGGTCGAACGGTTAAAGATCCAATACGGAACATCTTTAACTTATCCAATTTCATCCATGACCGCACACGTATCGGTTTCACCTAACCAACAAACTGGCCGTTCTACTAGTTTTAAGATGCGGGGTGATGTTGCCATGAGTGGGGTCTTTGGATACGAACTTGACTTAGCAGATTTGACTGAAGAAGATCGGCAAATGGTAAAGGAACAAATTAAGTTCTACAAGGCTCACCGCCACCTGATTCAATATGGTGACTTTATTCGCTTAGAAAGTCCTTTTGATAGCAATACAGTTGCTTGGGAATTTGTCAGTCCTGATAAGTCAGAAGCATTGCTATTTATGTTTAAGCAGTTGCATACTAATCGTTTTGAAATTAATAATACTAAGATGGCAGGGCTTGATCCAACAATTGATTATCATGATGAGATGACTGATAAGACTTATGGTGGGGATGAATTGATGAATGTCGGTTTGTTCCGTGACCCGACTCATACGGGGGACTTCACTTCCGAAGTGCATTACTTTAAAGGCAAATAATTTAAAATAATAAAAATCCGAGAAATTTTTTCTCGGATTTTTATTATTCTTTACTCTTTATTAATGCATCAATCGTCCACATCCAGATTGCATGTCCTAAAAATTCAGAAACATGTTCTTCAAGTGGTTGATCTTTCGCAACGGGCACTGTTCCCATTAATGGCATTAGCTTGAGATGGAAGAAATCCCAAACAGCAATCCCAAATGGCACCCCATTGCCTTTTTTGATCCACGGCGCCAACTGTCCGCCAATACTATAGAGAACGCCAAAGCCAGCTGAGAAACTAAAGTGAACAACATAGCTTACCCATGGCAACTGTTGGCCGGAATAGGTATAGGTAGCATGAGTAAGCTGTGTCGGAACCCCAAATTGTTCAAGCATTTTTTGTGGTGGATTCGTTTGATCTCGCTCTGGTGTCCGTGGTGGAAGAATATTTTCCCAACCAAGTTTAACAAGGCCGGCAACAAGACCAGCAGTTATACCAACTGTAATTGATTTGCCCCAATTAATTTTATTCACTTCAATCACCATCCAAACCTTTAGTCGTTAAATCAATTGTATCAATCTTAATAAGAATTTCAATTATTTAAGTTAGCGCAAGTGTCGTTGACGAGCATATGATAGCAAGTCCGTTCCTAAAACATATTCAACACGTGAAAGCTCGGTAAAGGATGAGCAACCGAGGAGCGCGAGCAAGCGTTTGACAATCACTTGCCATTCACTGAGCGTTTGATCTAATGCTTCATACCCTTCATTTTGAAGAATATTAAGGAAATACCCAGCGACACCAACCGCCCGGGCGCCTAATACACCAGCCTTGATAACATCGAGAGGAGAAATAATTCCGCCAGAGGCAATGATTTCAGTCTTACCGCGCCGAATTGAATGAGCTTCCAATAGTGATTCGGGGGTTGTTTGTCCCCAGTCCAATAAACTCTCAAAATTAATATCATGGTTACGTCGATTTTCAATAGCAGCAAAGTTTGTGCCACCACGTCCACTAACATTGATAAGGTGAACATCATGGGTCTGCAATTTAGCGATTGTCGTTTTACTCATTCCAAAGCCAACCTCTTTTACAATAACAGGGACTTCCAGTTCACTGACAAGGTACTGGATATTATCCAACCAATTAAAATCTCGGTCCCCTTCAGGCATAATTAATTCTTGGGCCACGTTGATATGTAGTTCAAGGGCGTTTGCCTTCAGAAGAGAAATAGCATTTACGGCTTGGTCAAGACTAGCATTTGCACTTAAATTTGCAAAAATAATGCCATCTGGATTTTCTTCACGAATTATTTCAAAAGACGAAAATGCTTGGGGGTCTTTTGAAATAATGCTGAGCGATCCCGTTGCCATTGCCAAATGGTGCTTATGGGCTAATTGAGCAAGTTGCCGGTTGATTTTAAGCGCTTGGTCACTCCCGCCAGTCATTGCTTCAATATAAAAAGGACATTCAATTTCTAGATTATCAGCTAACTGGACATGCAAATCAACATCATCTGTTGTCATTTCAGGTAAGCTATCATGAATAAGACGTACCTGATCAAAATAATGGTGTTGATGAACCTGGTCATAATATTTGGCAGCTAATGAAAGATGTTCGTTTTTTCGTTGGGCATGACGTGATTCCATCATGGAGCCTCCTTTAATCTACTTGTGAATGTATGAAAGATGGTGCTTAACAGATTTTTTGAAGCTTTTTGCGTTACCGATAAAGTGTACGGATAAAGGAAGTTGTTCAATATGATTTTTGGCCCAACTCTTTAAGACATTTCCAAAGTTAGAGTTACTATCAATAGCGACAATTCCACAATCACCGCCACCGGCACCAGATGTCTTAGCAGCCCCACCAAAAGATTCAGCAATTTGGCAAAGCCTAGATAATGATTCTGTTTCGATGTTTACCCCTGAATTAGTACCAAGTTGTTTTAAAAGATCACGGTTATAACGAATTTCGTTTTTAATCGCTTCAAGATCTTGACAGTGAAAACCATCAACCATTCGTTGAATACATGATTTACTTTTTTCGAGAAAATGATGATATTCAGTTTGGCGACGTGCTTTAAAAAGGGAAATTTTATCAACAAGTTGAGAGGTAGATGCGGGCTTGCCAGTCCAGCCAATTAAAAGCTCTAAGTTTTTTGGAGCAGTTAAGGACTCAATATTAAGGTCAGGCCAAGGCAAGTCGATGATCGTCTTTAGGTCAAGGTACTTGCGTTGCTGGGCAAGCCACTGACGATCGAATGAATGGTAAGAAATCCAACCACCATATACAGAAGCAGCAACATCACCCAATGAACCATTTCCTTGAACTTCAAAATGGGCTATCGCAGCTAATTTAAAGATTTGATCCTTGTTGACGGGCAAATTATAGAAACGACAAAGAGCCTTGACAGTTGCCACGGTAACTGCAGCAGAGGAACCAAGACCATATTTTCGACCATTAGCACTGTCTAATTGACTGTCAATATGGATATTAAATATTCGTAAGTCGCGACCAAAAGTACGAGCATATTCTTCTGTAACCCTAATAGCCGAAAGAATATAAGAAAAAGGATTATCACGTTTGTCAACTACCATTTGATCTCCTAAGCGTCGCCAGGATAGTTGATCGTTATTATATTGACGACTAATAATTTGGCCAACTTCTTGAGCACTTTCCTCAATCGTACAGGTAACAAATTGATCCAGCGCAACTAAAATTGCAGGATAACCATTTTCAACAACAGCATATTCACCGGCAATATACAATTTGCCGGGAGCTTTTTCAGTAATCAAAATTTAAAGTCCCCTTATCATTAAATTTTATTCATTCCAAATTTTTATTCCAGGTCCCGGTTGTGAAACCACCAACCGTTCTGAGCCAACGATATTGCTTAATTTTTCAACAATCTTACTTCGGTTTCCTCGGTCATAAATAACTTTGACGTTTGGACCAGCATCCATCGTATAATAGCAGTTTACTCCCTGGTTACGCAAGTCTTCCACGGCTTTAATAATAGTTAACGTTTCACCATTAAAATAGGTAAAACCAGGGTCAGCTGAAAAGGTAAGTGCATGCATTCGAAGGGCATTTTCTTCAGCAATATGGCCGATTTGGTCAATATCTTTTGCTTTGATAGCTTTCTTTATAGCAACCATATCATTCGCTACCACTTGGCGCCAAGCATCATAGTAGGGTGAAGTTTCAACACTAGACTGCATTCCAGATCGACTGGAAACTTTTTTCTTTTTAGTATTGACAAGGACTGCTAACATTTCGATTGGAAAATCAACATTTTCTAAAATTGGTTGTGCAAATGAGGAATTATCATCAGTTCCTTTCTGCCATTCAACCAGGCCCCCATAGATAGATCGCGTCGCTGAACCAGATCCGCGACGTGCAAGACGTGAAAGATCACGGTTTGAGAGTTTTAGTCCAGCTGCAGTACTGGCAGCCCCGGCTAAAGCGGCAAATGCGGAAGCTGAAGAGGCAAGGCCGGCAGCAGTTGGAACATGATTAATTGAATCTACGCGTGCAAAAGATTTAATTCCACTTAGTTGACGAACAATATCTAAAACATGAACTACTTTTTGGGCCTCTTTCTTACTAAGGATATGTTGATCGATGGCAACTAAGTCTGAAGTAAGATGGCTATCAAAATTTACGGTAGTAGTAGTGTAAAACTCATTAAGTGTTAGCGAAAGACTATCGGTTTGTGGAATGATTAATTCTTGGTCCTTCTTTCCCCAATATTTAATAAGTGCAATATTAGTATGTGCTTTTGCAGTTGCCATTAGTTATTACCTCGCTTATCAAGTGGTTGGAGCCAAATATCATGCGCGCCATTCTCTTTTAGAATGCTTGCAAGGCGTCGAGCCCCCATAGCTGTTTGCATTAAAGCGATCATGCAGCCACCGCGACCGCCACCAGTTAATTTAGCCCCAAGAGCACCATTGTCACGTGCAACCTGAATAAGGTGATCTAATGATGGATCTGATACGTTAAGAGCAGCTAAATCGGTTTGCGCAAAGTTAAGAGCGTCGCCTAATTTTACAATATCGTTTTGCGCAAGATAATCTTTGGTTTGCTTTACTAATTCACCGAGATGCTTAATATGTCTCTCAGCATTTTCATTATTGCTTTTTAGTTCATCTTTAACTGCTAAAATGGCTTCCTTAGTAGCACCTTTTTTTCCGGTATCAGCGATTACTAAAGAGGCATCGAGATTCATTTCAATTGGTACTCCAATCCGTCCTTTAACATAAAAAAGCGGTTTATCTGAACTGACAGTAGCAGCGTCTAAACCGGATGGACTACGATGTGTAATTTGTTCCTCAACATCTGCAAGCTGAAGCAATAATGTTCGATCAAGTGGTTCATCATAATAATCAAAAAATGCGCGAATAATTGCAATCGCACTGGCGGCAGACGACCCCATTCCTCGTTCAGCAGGTAATTGACTTTCAATTTTTAAGTCCCAACCATTTTGATCATCAAACCTTGTAGATAAGGCGTCGATTAATTTTTTAATTCCTATCATGGAGGAAGGTAAATTTTCTAAACTACCGTGATAATAACGGCTTTTAATAATTCGCTGGTTATCTTGGCGATTGCTTAGCGTAACTGATAATTGAACGCTTGGCAATGGTAAGGCAATTGCCGGTTGACCGTATACTACGCTATGTTCTCCCATTAAAATGATTTTCGCATGGCTAGTACCAATCCCTTGTTGTTTCACCATCGTAACCTACTTTCTACATAAAAATTCAAACTTAATCATAGCATAAAACAATAATTCTAGCTAAAAACGATTGTAGATATTACCAAATCTCAACATTTTACTACGAAGAGAGAACGATTCGTGTAAAAATGAGAAATTTTTAGTAGAATGGTGTATCATTTAATTTAGAATATATTAGCAACTTATATAATAACTTCGGAGAAATATGGTGATAGTGTGACACAGCATAGTAGTCAGCGCCTAAAAAAGCGTGATAAAGAAGCGCCAATCTACTCAGTTGTTGATTTAGAAACAACCGGAACGAATGTTAATCACGGAGATCGAATCATTCAAATCGGTTGTGTTCTCGTTCAAAATGGCAAAATCATAAATCACTTTGAAACAAAAATAAATCCACGAGAGAAAATTCCACGTTCAATTGTCCAATTAACAGGAATTGAAGATAAAGATGTGCGAAAAGCACCTTTATTTGAGGATGTCGCTGGAACTATTTATAGTTTGTTGGCAGAAACGACTTTTGTAGCGCACAATGTTAATTTTGACTTTCCTTTTTTAAATGCAGAATTAGAACGAGCTGGATATCCTGCCTTATCAGTACCGGCAATTGATACGGTAACTCTTAGTCAGATTCTTCTTCCTACCGCAAAGAGTTTTCGGTTACGAGATTTAACTAGTTCGTTGCACATTGAACATGATCACCCTCATAGTGCAGTATCAGACGCCGAGGCAACTGCAGAATTGCTTAATGACTTATTAAAACGAGTTCAAGAATTACCAACGCTCACGCTGGAAAAGATTACTCAGCTAAAACTCAATCTACCACAGCAAACGGCAGGCGTTTTTGATACTGAATTGCAGCGTCGACGTAAATCGCCACAGCCGTTAAGTGAAGAATTGTATGTTTCTCACGGAATTGTTCTTCATAAGTCACGGCCAATCACTGCTAATGGTCAGCGGGAGAAGCATAAATATCCTTCAACTAAAAAGGCAAAGAAAAGGCTATATGGTGACACGTTGAAACTACGATCTGTTCAAGCAAAAATGATGAACAGCATTTATAATAATTATACTCATGATGAACCCAAGAATATGATTGTTGAGGCGGGTACTGGAGTAGGGAAAACATTGGGCTACCTATTTCCACTAAGTTATGTTGCATATCCTGATAAGAGGATTGTGGTTAGTACGGCAACTAATATCCTTCAGCAACAAATTATTGATACCTCAATCGCACAATTAAATAAGGTCTTACCTTTTAGGGTGAATAGTGTGATTATCAAGGGAAATGCTCATTATATTGATATTGCTCGTTTTGCTCATTCCTTAAGTGTGATTGAAGATTCAAAACTTGTCCAGTTGTTAAAGGCTAAGATTTTAGTATGGTTGCTTTCAACGCAAAGTGGGGATCTTGATGAACTTAATTTAAATTCTCAGCAGTCGCCATATTTTACTGAAATTCGTCACCAGGGGATTAGAAGTTTGAATCCATCCAATGCCTTCTATCATGATGATTTTCTTGTTCGACGGGAAAAGAGACTTCATCAAGCTGATATTATTATTACGAATCATGCGTATTTAGTTGCTCATGCTCAGGAATTGGGTGATGGAACTCGACGGCCATACTTAGTCATCGATGAAGCCCAACATTTAAGCGAGAGCATCTTAAAACGCTCACGGCGAACATTTAATTTTCAACGATTACGGACAGCAGTTCACGTAATGTCGGGGTTAGTTAATAATGGCAATGACCGAAATTTAACCGATATTTTTGCGGAACAAGCATTGGGCAGTTATAATGTTGAACTACTTCGAGGAGACCTCAATGCGGTAGAAGAGGCGGTTGCTCTTTTTCAACAGGCCCTTTACCGTCAATTTATGGCAAATGCTACTGGTAATCCGGACAATGAATTAATTGAACAACCACTTCAAAATGATCAAGTGATGGACCTCTTAGATATTAGTGGTCCGGTGATGATGAAGCTAGAACAATCATTGAGTAGTGTTCAACTTCATTTTTCTGCCCTCAGTCATCTTTTTAATAGTCAACTGGACCGGTGGCTATTAAGCGATCGTTATCTAATGAGTCAATTTCAAAGTCAACTTGCAAAATTAATTGAAGCCGATCAGACACTAAATGAATTTAACGAAACGCTCCAACAACAGGGGGATGCGGCTGCCTTTTGGATTACTATTCGCCAATCAAGTGAGCAAAGTGCCTTACAGCTTAGTGGGGGTCTACTGGAAGCAACGCACTACCTTACAAAGAATGTCTATCCCTATTTTGCTCAACCATTATTTGTGGGGGCAACATTGTTCACATCACCCCGATCGCAATATCTGTACCACCAGTTGGACTTAGAGCGTAATAATACTTTAACGCGCCGCTTTGCATCACCATACGATTATAAACAGAATGCTAAATTATTGATTGCCGAGGATGCACCGGTACCAAGCGCGCAAAATAACAGTGACTACATTAAATATCTTAGTGATACGATTTATCAACTAACGAAGAATGCTGATTATCAGACAATGATTTTGTTCAACTCACTGGTAATGATTGAGCAGGTGTACAGTCAGCTTCGCGAAACAGACTTATTTGATCAACGGGATATTCTCGCTCAAGGGATTACAGGTAATCGTGATAAAATTTTAAAACAGTTTAGTAGTGGAAAAAATTCGATTCTTCTTGGGGCTTCTAGTTTTTGGGAAGGGATCGATTTACCTGAATCTGCCCTTGAACTTTTAATCATTACGCGATTGCCGTTCGATTCTCCTGATGAAATAATGAATCGTGCGCATAATAAATTACTTCAGCAACAAGGTAAGAATCCGTTTTATCATTTAGAATTACCCAAAGCAACGATGAGGTTACGGCAAGGTATTGGACGATTATTACGGACGGAAAATGATCATGGGATCGCAGTGGTTCTTGATCCACGATTGCAGACAAGGCGGTATGGAAAGACAATCTTGAGTAGTTTTCCCACTGATTTACCAGTTAGCAGCAAAAAAACTGATGAATTAGTTTCAATTACCAAGAAGTTTTTACAAAATACCAAAGCAGATAAAGTTAATTAAACTTTATCAACTTTTATTTACCTATTTCTGGTATAATCAAAAACGATTGTCATATAAGAATTTAAAACTAAAGAGATAAGAGGGAAAAGATATGCAAAGTCGGCGTGAAGTTCAGCGTGAACAGAGTCGAGGTTCCTCAATGCGGACAATTCGTAACCTTTTGATTGCGATTTTATTAATCTTGTTAATAGTGTGGAGTGTTTTTGCGGTTAGCAATCAGCCGCGAAATTCAGCACGACGGCAGACAATTGCACTTGCTGAAAAATATGCTCATCTCCGTTCTCCTGACAAATTTTACATTTATAATCGGGAGAACACCTACTATACGATTAGTGGTAAGAATCAGTACAATCAGCCAATCCTGGTTATGGTCCCCCAACATGGTGGCAAGATTAGGGTTCTAAAACAATCTAGTGGGATCACTGCTGCGAGAGCACAAGCAATGATAAAGTCAAATCGTAATCCACGCGAGATCTTAAAAGTTGCTCCTGGGATATTTAATGATAAGATTGTCTGGGAAGTAACATATCGTAATCAAAAAGGGAATCTCTGCTACGACTTGATTAACTTTAAGACTGGACAATATGTTCAAAATATTAATAATCTTTAATAAAAGCTGAAACTAATAGAGGCTGGGATTACTCAGTCTCTTTACTTTTGCAAAAATATTTTCTAAGAGGGGAGCTGATTAAATGACAGATTCAGGCCTATTACAGCATTACTTGCAAGCAGGAGAAACAAATGTAAGCAACTTACTGCTACATCATTATAAAGAGCTAGGGATGACAACTTCTCAATTTGTTTTATATTTGCAGTTCAAATCTTACCAGGATCGGGGGATAATGAATCCGGATGTTCGCACAATTGCAAAGAACTTAGGGACAAAAGAGCGGCAGGTATTTGAACAGCTTCACCAGATGATGACAAACCACCTTGTTGAGCAGAAAATGCGAAAAATGGAAGATGGTAAAGAAGATGCGATATATGACTTTTCGCTTCTTATCAATAAATTAATATTGCTTAACGAAAATGAGCAAGCGATAACGGTTAATGTTAAAAATACTAACAGTCGGGTTGAGACGTTTAATCAGTTAGAGGCTGAATTTGGGCGCCCTCTATCATCAATGGAATTGCAAATCGTTAATGACTGGTTAGATAAAGATAAGTATTCAGCAGTAATGATTAAGCTTGCTTTACGACAGGCAGTTATGAATAGTGCGCTAAATCTTCAGTACATGGACCGGATCCTGCAAAGTTGGGATCGTCAGGGGCTACGAACGGAAAGAGATATCAATGAACATGAAAAGAAGTTCGAGCAACGAAAAGAGGACGGACGAAAGCCTGAAAAGAAAACATTAAAAAAGCCTAAAATACCGATTTATAAATTAGGTGAATGAAATTAAACAAAGGGTGGTTGACATGGAAAAAGCTTCTTCTCAAGTAATGAAGGGAATTATATGGGCAGCAGTTGCTTCTGCTATGTGGGGAATATCAGGGACAGTTCTACAGCTTATCTCACAAAACTTAGCAATTCCTGCTACGTGGATGCTTTCGATGCGGACTTTTGCAGCAGGGGTTATCTTGTTAATAATCAGTGTATTTTTATATGGAAAAAAGATTTTTAACGTATTTAAGACACGAGCAACAGCTATTTCAGTTATCAGTTACGCTATTTTGGGGTTGATGGCTAATTTACTTACATTCTATTATGCTATTCAAACAGGAAATGCTTCAGCAGCAACAATTCTTCAATACCTTTCCCCCCTTTTTATTGTGTTCGGTGGAATTGTTTTTATGCATCGTCGTCCATTTAGGAGTGATATTATTGCATTTGTTGTGGCTTTAATCGGGGTGGCTTTATGCATCACCCGTGGTAACTTTACCCAATTGGCCTTTCCGTTTGTATCACTTCTTTGGGGCCTCGGATCTGGAATTACAGCTGCATTTTATGTTGTTCTTCCGCAACGTGCTGCTGATGAAAATCCGCCAATTGTTGTCTTGGGTTGGGGTACCATGATTGCCGGAGTTTTATTTAACTTTTATCGACCATTTTGGGTTAACCCGCCACATATTACTACCACGTTAGTAGCTTCAGTAGCGACAGTTGTGCTATTTGGAACGATTTTACCATTTGGAATTTTGCTCCATGCAACTAGATATGCACCATCTGATGTAGTTAGTATCATGGATGCTGTTCAACCAATTACAACCACAATTTTAAGTGTGATCTTCTTTAAGTTAGACTTGAATTGGGCAGAAATTTTAGGAATTGTTTTAGTAATTATTGCCGTCTATATTCTTCAAAATGGGCGACGCAAACAAGATATTCATTATTGAAAAAGTTGATAATAAAAAGGATTGTGGAAATTTCCACAATCCTTTTTATTATCGTTAAATTTCAAGAAATCTTATTATGGGTTAGCTGTACTTGGCTGAGTAGCAGGGGCTGGACCAGAACTTGAGCTTTGTGCGGGGGCAGATGAACTTGAACTAGCCGGAGCACTGCTTGATGAAGATTCAGCCGGAGCACTATTTCGCCCTTCTGATCGACTTTCACTGCTACTGCTGGAAGCAGAGCTAGATGAAGATGAAGACGATGATGATTCGCTTGAGCTAGAAGTGGAACTACTATCACGATCATCCGATGTATCTTCAGTATAATCGAATGCCCATTTTGAGTCACGAATTACAAGTTGACGTTTACCTTTAACTCGAACAGCTT
Organism: Limosilactobacillus agrestis; assembly: GCF_014145585.1. GTDB lineage: Bacteria > Bacillota > Bacilli > Lactobacillales > Lactobacillaceae > Limosilactobacillus > Limosilactobacillus agrestis. Next base: position 48,901 of record NZ_JACIVF010000072.1, on the reverse strand, counting down.
CAACAGTATCTGGCATCGTCCAGTCAGAGGCATGATTTTGGCTGTCAAGGTATTGCATTAAGTCCTTATAAAGCAATTGTGCCGACTTTACATATTGTTCTGAAATACTGCCACCAGGTTCAAGTGGGTGGTCATAACCAGTCCAAACTGCAATTGAGTAATTCTTGGTATAACCGGCCATCCAGGAATCCATTACGCCAGACTGGTTCGAATTCCCAGGATAGTTTGTCGTCCCCGTCTTACCAGCCTGGTTAACACCGTCAAGTCGAGCGTCAGTTGCACTTCCTTGTGAATCTGTGAAAACTCCTTTAAGCATATCAGTGATCATGTAGGCAGTAGCCTTATTCATTGCGCGTTTACCTTTAGGGTTGAATTGTTTTACTGAACCATCTTGGGTAGTAATTGAGCTAATGTAGTAAGGCTTGTAGTAAGTACCGCCATTGGCAAAGGCCGCATATGCAGCAGAAACTTGGAGTGGGGAGATATACAAAGCAATTCCGTTTTGTAAAGTATATGGTTGCTTTTGAGAAATTCCTAACCCATCTAGGAAAGAAGTAGCACGCTTTATTCCAACGGCTTGCAATGCCCGAATAGCAGGTACATTCCGTGATTGAATTAAAGCCTCACGCATTGTCATATTGCCCTTATATTTTTTATCAAAATCGTGAAGAACAGTATTAGTACCAGGAAAGACAAACCGAGTATCAGCAATTGACTTAAAAGTTGGCCATTGTAAGTATTCAATAGCCGGGCCATAATCCATTAATGGCTTTGCGGTTGATCCAGAACTACGGTTGCTTTGTACAGCTCGGTTAAGACCATACACTACATTTCCTGTATGGCGGCCACCGAGCATAGCAATAATTTGTCCGTTGTGCGGGTCAGTAACAGCAACTCCGGCTTGCATTTTATTACTTTGGAATTGAACGTTTTTATTTGCAGCATCATAAAGGTGTTGTTGAGCATCAAGATCAAGATTGGTATGAACCTTTAGCCCGTCGCTATATGGGTTATATCCCTGCGCCTGTAAATCAGCAAGAACTTGTTTTACATAGGGGTCAACAACTTTAGCATCTACAGCAGTTCCGCTTCCTGAAATATTACCATGATCTGGATCTAAGCCAGCAGCAACACTTTCTTTGGCTGCTTGGTTAGCCTGTGACTGAGTAATGTAATTGCTGCGAACCATTGCATTCAATACTTCATTTCGCCGTTGCGTTGCATACTTTGTATTACTTACAAGTGGATTATAGTAAGTAGGGGATTGCGGCATTCCGGCGAGAAGAGCTAATTGGGAAAGGTCAAGCTCATTTAAATCTTTACCATAGTAGTACTGAGCTGCTGTTTGCATTCCATAAATTCCATTTCCCATGTAAACCTTGTTAATGTAAAAATCCAAAATCTGACTCTTGCTAAAATGTTGCTCAACATTAATAGCAAGCCATGCTTCTTGGGCCTTACGTTTTAATGTTCGATCAGAGGCAGCTGTTGAAAAGACAGATAATTTAACTAACTGTTGAGTCAGCGTACTTCCTCCCTGCATTCCAGCTGAACGACCAAAAATATTAGAAGTGGCTGCTCCAAGAATTCGAATTGTATCAACACCATGGTGCTTGTAAAAGCGTCGATCCTCGATTGAAACAACAGCATTTTTTAGCTGCTTTGGAATTTGATTATCCTTAGCATATTCTCGCTTCTGTGCCCCTAAACGAGAAATTACTCGATTTTGATCATCGTAAATAGTCGTAATACTCTGGCTTGTTAAGTCGCTTTTACTAATTTTAGGAGCGCTTGAGGCATAGTAGAAAAATAAAGCTGCCGATGCCACCATTAGTAGAACAACGATTCCTGCTACCCATAGCAAGATTTTCTTTATTAAGCCGCCAACATTGCGCTGCTGAGTGTCATTGTTATTATGACGCTCACTACGCGTTGACTGATTATCATTTGACATAGTAAACTCCTTTACGCTTTTGCAGCAATTATTTTATCAACAGCGTTTAAATATGGTAAACGCGGATTGAGTTGATAATGAATTTGATAGCCTTCTTTGGCGATATCAGTTCGCAAAATAGATTTACGGCCGCCGCTTTGCTGTTGATCCCAATATTTAAATAGGATGGACGCGGGGAGCAGATAAAGCAGGTCAAGCTCCGTAAATTTAATGAAGGCAAAGCAAATCCCCCCCTGGGCTACACATTCACGCATATGTTGAATTTGGTGGGGATGAAAATTTTTCAATGGAAAAGAATTTTTATTACGGGTTTCTTTAGCATCAAAATCAATATAATATCCACGGTATACACCATTATAATCAGTAGTTGATGGCCGCCTGAAGTATGCCTCCTTGATAACAGCCGCACTCCGTTTAGGATAATCAACTTTTACAAGCTGGATAGGAGTGGGTTTTTTATGGATAACAGCGACATGGCGAGCTAAATAATACTGATTACTATGATTGATCTCATCCTCTAACGACATCCCACGTTTGGCGTAAATAGATTGATGTGGTGTCGGTAATTCATTATGTGTATTATAGTGTTGTACAGGTTGCTGACCATTGGGATAGTGAATGGTCACAGTGATCACTCTCCTAACTAGAGATTTATTATACCAGACTAGTTACATAATGATTGATACAAGATGATTACAAGTTTAAGTTAGAAGACTTTATATCTATTGATTTAAGGAGGATTTTATGAAGAGAGTGTGGATTACCGGTTATCGAAGTTACGAACTAAATATATTTAAGGATAATGATCCCAAAGTTCGAGTAATCAAAGCAGTTCTTAGAAGGTATTTAAGGTCGCAATTAGAATTAAATGATGATGAATTCTGGATAATAACAGGGCCACAAATGGGAACTGAAAGATGGGGACTTGAAGTTGCGTTAGAGCTTCAAACCGATTTTCCACAATTAAAAACAGCTTTAATATTTCCCTTTGCCGAATTTGGAAAGCAGTGGAATGAAACTAACCAATTGAAACTGACGAATATTACGCAACAAGTTGATTTTTTTGCTAATGTTTCAGATAAGCCTTATCAATCCCCACAACAATTACGGAATTGTCAGCGGTTTATGCTTCTCCATACTGATGAAGCTTTTCTTCTCTATGATCCAGAATATGAAGGGAAAAGTAAATACGATTTTGAAGCAATTCAAAAATATAAAGAAGAGAGTGAATATTCAATGCTTCTTGTTGATTTTGATGAACTTCAAGAAGAAGCAGAAGTATGGGCTGAGCACCAACGGGAAAAAGAAGAATTTTAACCTTGCATTTTTTCCTTGGTTTGGTATTATAGTTATTGGACTACGCAAACTAAACAATTGAGGTGTTTAAGTTGGATAACATAAAATTTACTCCACAAGATATTTTGCACAAGCAATTTAAGGAGAGAAATATTGGCAAAGGCTATGATGAAGCGGATGTTGATGCTTTCTTAGATGATGTTATTAAAGACTATGACACCTATAATAAAGAACTCGAACGTTTGAATGATGAAAATGAACGTTTGAGAGCAAAAGTTGATGAATTAAACCGTCAAGTGGAAGTTGGTTCCTCTATGAGTAACCAGACAGCTTCACGCCAACCTGTATCAAGTGCTACAAATATGGATATTTTAAAGCGTTTATCTAATCTAGAACGTCGCGTATTTGGTTCGCAATTAGATGGTAGCGATAATAATGACTCACATTTGCTTTAGTGCGTGTCGAATAGTTTATTAATAATTTTGCAAGTTTTGGGTAATTGAGCACAGCTTATGTTGTGTTAGGAAGGTCCATGCTCGCACAGACTGCGATGTCTGTAGTGTTTGTGCTCGCTGAAAAAATAAGGCGGGGCACCATTCTATGGTGACGGCGGAAAAACGGGCTAAGGTTTTAACTATGTCCTAGTATTCCTGAAAAGTGCCACAGTGACGATACAATATTGGAAACGATATTGATGGAACGCGGTAAACCCCTCAAGCGGTAAACCCAAACTACGGTAGGGGAGCTTTGGATAACAAATTGAAGTGATTCCAGGGGAGAGTATTTTGGTACTCTGAGATAGATGATTACCTCGATATAATTATGCCTGATAGTTATATTACGACAAAACATGGCCTACAGATACTTGCATACAGGCACCCGAGTTCGCTCGGGTTTTTTTTTATTTTAAAAATCAGAGCATAATTTTATTGGCTTTCTTTGATATCTTGCATTCATAATTACTGGTTTGAGAAAAAGGTTAAACAGCGATAAATTAAAATTTGGGTGTTTTGGATAGAGATGGCTTGAAATAGCAATAAAAGATAAAAAATCGTTTCATTTTATTGTAAGTGTGCCTATAATGTTAAAGGAGTAAAAAATAAGCTATTTATTAATCGACTTATCTTTCGATTGATAAAATACCAGATAATGAAGTTAGGGAATTATGGATAATAAGAGAATTAAAATTGTATATATGTCGTTTTCTGGGAATGTACGAGCATTTACTCATCGGCTTCAAGAATACGCAACACAACAGCATCATTTGAATAAAGAAAATCCTTTAATCGATTTATTGGAGGTTTCAGAGAAGACGCTCCCGACCGAAAGCGATAGTAAATTTTTTGTTTTACTACCAACATATATGATTGGTGGAAGTGGATCTACGTCGACGTTAATAGAACTTCTAACAACACCAATGCATAATTATTTGGAAAGTTATGATAATGTTAAACGTTGTGCGGGAATAATTGGCAGTGGGAACTTAACCTTAGGGAAGATGTATGTAATAACTGCCAAGACATATGCTAAAGAATACGATTTGCCTTTATTAGCAGCATTTGAATCTCGTGGTACCACTCGGGATATTGAACGTATTTATAAAATATTAACTGATAAAGCAAATTAGAATTCATTAATATGGTTAGATTAAAATTAACTACCATTTAAAAACAAAAGAGATTGCAAATTGTTAGTTTTGCAGTCTCTGAAGTGCCCTACAATTGTTAGACAAGAAATCTAATGATTGTGAGGCACTTTTTTATATGACCAAATATAAAACAGAACTGAAAACCCAAAT
>NZ_JACIVF010000072.1:0-43803 GCF_014145585.1 Limosilactobacillus agrestis | reverse complement strand
TTACCCAGATGGCTCAACAGATGTTGTAACAACTACTATTACAGTTGTTGATGATAAGACCACTACTCCAGAAAATGGTAACAACAATAACGGTAAAGGTAACGCTATTAACAATGACAACCAGGGTAATAACAACCAAGGTAATGTCGAAAACACTGGTTCCACAGTTCAACCTAGTGCTAATAAGACAACTCCTACTAATAACACTGAAAATACTAAGACCTTACCACAAACTGGTAATGATACTAATAAGACCGCTTCATTAGTTGGTTTAGGATTAGCTTCATTTGCCGCAATGTTTGGCCTTGGTAAGAAGAAGCGTCAGGACTAATTGTTAATATTAATCCCCCTCAATTAGAAATGACCTTTAAAGGACATTAACAGTGTGACGAGGAGATCCATTCGGAAAAAACTACTCTAAAATTGTTAGATAAATCTAACAGTTTTAGGGTGGTTTTTTTATATGTATTGAAATAAAAAGATAGACGTAAATCACTGATTCTGGATTCACGCCCGTCTTCTTATTTATGACATGCTTATTACCCTTCTTTTGAATATATTTATATTTAAAGAAAAACGGAGCTGAATGAAACGTTCGAATTTCATTCAGCTCCGTTTATTGTTAAGGACTTATGCGCCAGCCCTCTCTTATAATTCTATTCTAACTCAACACTCTTAATATTCTCTAATGTTGTAAGGTCAGTAAAGATATTTTCCGGTTTAATCCCTGGTTTTAATTCGCCATAAAGTTGACAGGTAATTTTACCATTTTCATAATCATAGAGCGTATACTTAAGGGGAACCTTAAAATATTTTTGATTTAATTGATCAATAATCGCACGAAGGACCTTGGTATCTCCTACTAATTGAATGAAACAAGAAAAACCATTTCCTTGTCTTAATGCAAATTGATCCAGATATTTTCCGGTAACTTCTGCAATGAGAACACAGCTCGTACCAATCACACCAATACTATATAGGCCACTACCATAAGCAAGGCCAATTGCCCCCGTCACCCAAATTCCAGCGGCAGTTGTTAAACCATCAATTATTTGATCGTGGCGATTAATAATTGTTCCGGCACCTAGGAAGCCAATTCCACTAACAACTTGGGCAGCAATTCGTGATGGATCAACATTCCAATTACTATGGGTGATTTTTATTAAATCAAAAAAACCATATTTTGAAATAATCATGACCATTGCAGCCCCAACGGCAATTAGGGCATGGGTACGAATCCCAGCATTTTTAGCCTTACTTTTTCGCTCAAAACCAATGATACCACCACAAAGGGCGGCTAAAATCATCCGTAAAAACCAGTCCAGTCTGAGCATTAGCAACGGTACTCTCCTCCTTTTAGCAAAATAAAATATCATTCGATTGATAACCCCAATTACACTATATCGCGTTTACAGGTTTAAAGCCAAAAAAGCGAGCTAAACAATGTAATTTAGTTCACAATTTATTAATAATATGTTACTTTTCATAAACAGAACGCTTTAGTACACCTACAAACGGAAGGTTCCGGTAAAGGCCATTAAAGTCTAGGCCGTAACCAACAATAAATTCATTGGGTACTTTAAATCCAACATAATCGGCCTCGACATCAACTTCACGTCGGGCAGGTTTATCGAGTAGCGAGCAAATCTCAATACTTTTAGCACCTCGATCGGCAAAAAGTTGGGCAAGATATTTTAATGTATGACCAGTATCGATAATGTCCTCCATAATAATAACGGGGCGATCTTTAATATTATGGGAAAGATCTTGAATCAGTTTAACTTTTCCAGTGGACTCTGAGTTTTCTGCATAGCTAGCGACATCGATATAATCAACATTTAATTTAAAGTTTAACCGTTTCATCATCTCGCTAGTAAACATCATCGCACCTGTCATGACTGGAACTATGAGTGGAAATTGATCTTGGTATTTTTCAGTGAGTGTATTGGCAAGTTCATCTAAGCGTTGATTGACCTGATCTTGAGCATATAAAACTTTTTCGATGTCGTTATGCATTCTAGTTCTCCTTTAATAATGTTCGTTATTTACGAATGTTTTTACGAATTTTTATTTATTAACGTTAAAATTTTAACATAAATCGAATGAAATTAAAGCTTTTTAGTGATAAAAGTCATCTTTTTGCTCTGCTTTGTAATATAAGACATAAAATTTGTATAATACAAGTAGATATTATTTAAAAAAGAACGCCCGAAAGGAATACTTATAATTATGAAAAAAGTTAACTTGTATATTTTTTTGACGCTCTGTTCTTTTGCCATCTTTTTATTAACTGCACCGTTAAAGGTTAAGGCAGAAGTAGTTGATGAACAAACTCAACATCAACTTCAAGAGTATATGAAAGACCATCATATTAATGGGGTGATGTTAGTTAGTAGCAAAGATGGGAAACCAGTTGCTATTGAGAATGATGAAACCACGAATAAAGATCAAATAGTAAAGGCAGATCGACTATTTCCTACGGCATCACTTCAAAAGATTATAACGGGAACCGCTATTTACCAATTAAGGCAAAAAAAGCAATTAAATTGGGATACTTCATTAAATAAGTATTATCCGCAGATTGATGGTAGTAAAGATATTACTATTCGTGAATTGATGAACCATACCAGCGGATTGATTAATAATGATCGACCCTTCCAACCACTCAAAGATCAAAAAGCACAGATCGCTTATATGCTAAAACATCTTAAATATGACCATACCCATACGTGGGATTATCAAGATGTTGATTATGAAATATTAGCTGCCATTGTTAGTAAGCAAACGCATCTAAGCTATAATACCTACATTCAAAAAAACTTTGCTAAACCACTTCATCTTCACCAAATTAAAGATTTTTCTGAGGTTTCAAAAAAAGAAGTCCCGCAACCAATGGATCCAACAGTTGATTGGCACCGGGTAACGGTAACAACCTCCTCTGACTTTGGTGCGGGAAACCTATTTATATCGCCAAACAATTACTGGAAATTTGTATACAATGAAGTTTTGCAAAATCCCAAAATGATCAATGAATATTATCATCAAGCTCAGCATCAAGAAGTAGCCTATTTTGGTGGGGTTTACTTTGATGGGGATGTTATTCGGGCTAACGGAAGTATTCCAGGGTACAACAGTTGCTTTGTCGCCGATTACAAGACGAAACGAATGATTATGCTATTCTCCAATAATATTGATTATTTAAAATTAAAGGCAACGTCAGATGATATTCTCCATAATTATATGGAACGATAAATCGCTAAATAAAAATTCTCTAAGTCTTCATAAGCTAAAGGACTTAGGGAATTTTTTTAATATTATAATAGCTTATTTTCGCAAAAATTTATTATCTTTATCCGGTAATTCTTCTGGGACAAAGCGTTCTGCACGCATATGGAGGTTATACTTTTCACGCAATTTAGTTAGTTCCGCCATCATTGGTGAATCATGATCAGCATCTAATGCTTCTTGACTTTCCCAAGTATCAATCAAAAGGATCGTATGCGGATCGTCAAGTGGTTGAAAATATTCGTATTTTAGATTACCTGGTTACTGGCGGATTTGATCCGCAATTCCCCGTTCTTCCATTTCCTGGGCAAACTTTTGGGCATTATCACCTTCACCAGTGTAGTAAAGATTCATTGTAAAGCTCATGGTTATTCCTCCTATTTTTATTATTTGAATTCTAACATAAATCAAATGAATTTAAGCAGTACTAGACTTTTTCTATTAGTATCGCCTCGGTGAGTCATTAGAAGGTTCTGTCCTCTTAACTCATCAAGAGATAATTACTTCTTATAATAACAGTGGAGCGTATTTGAAGTCATTTGCGACTTCTATCGCTTCCCTCATTTATTAAGATTTAACTGTTACAAATGCTGTATTGCTCCAAAAGGGCCCTAAATGTTCCTATGGGACAATAAAGTACCTACTTCATAAAAATTACTTACGATTGTATAGTGAAAGCATCAATAAAAAAGGATGGATGAATAATGACTAAACAATATCAATTTATGAAACCATATCAATTTGCTAATGGAGCAAAGTTACAAAACCATGTTGTAATGGCTCCAGTAACAACTCAGTCTAGTTTTTTTGATGGAACTGTTTCAGACGATGAAGTTAATTTTTATCGAATGAGGTCAGGAGTAGGAATGATTATTGTTGAAGTGGCGAATATTAATGCAACCGGAAAAGGATTTGAAGGCGAGCTTTCGGTTGCAGAAGATAGATTTATCCCTGGACTAGCAAAAATTGCTAATGCTATCCATTCTAAAGGATCTAAGGCAGTTTTACAGATTTTTGATGCTGGACGAAAAACGACAAAAGAGATCTTACGGGGGAAACAACCGCATAGTGCTAGTGCTGTTGCACCGCATCGTGATCCAGAAAACATTCCAGTTGCGTTAACTGAACAAGAGATTGAGAAGATTATTAAGGACTTTGGCGAGGCTACTCGACGTGCAATTGCGGCTGGATATGATGGGGTTGAAATTCACGGAGCAAATACCTACTTACTCCAGCAATTTTTCTCTCCTCATAGTAATCAACGAACTGATAAATGGGGTGGAGATGTTTATCAACGAATGACTTTTGCCAAAGCGGTAATTGCTGAAGTAAGAAAAGTAGCTGAGCTTTATGCACAGGATGATTTTATTATTGGTTATCGTTTTTCACCTGAAGAATTATCTAAACCAGGAATTACTATTGAGGATACATTAAAGTTAGTTGATGTTTTAAGTGAAGAACCAATCGATTATCTTCATAGCTCAATGGGGAATCGAAAGCGGACATCGTTAATAAATAAGGAGGATAATGAGACACTAAATCATAAAATTTTGCATGTAATTGCTGGACGGAAACCACTCATTGAAGTTGGTAATGTACAGACACCCGAAGATGTTGAAGAAGCGCTTCGTGATGGTGCGAGCTTAGTAGCGATGGGTCGTGAACTATTACGTGAACCAAATTGGATTGAAAAAGTGAAAGCTGGGGATGAAAAAAGTATTCGTTATCAACTATCTCCAGTTGATATGGATCTAGTAGGATTGCCAGGTGGTCTACAACGTGAGCTACGGACGGGCTTTCTGAATGCAATGAATTTTACTGACCAAAAGACTACTAGTTTTCTAAATAAATTTGGCCAAGTAGAAGGATTTGGCGGTTAAAAGTACAATGGCTTTAGCTTTATAATAGTAACTCAATATTGAAAAGAAAATGGGATTTATCGAAAAAGTTTACCATGTTGCAGCAGAAGCAACATTAGATGTAATTGGTGGGAAATGGAAACCGATTATTTTGTGTCACTTAGGAGAAGGCGCAATGCGGACAAGTGAACTTTCTCGTGCTATTCCTAATGTTTTGCAACGAGTGTTAACTAAACAGTTACGAGAGTTGGAAAAGGATTGTATTATTAAGCGTAAAGTCTATAATCAAGTTCCTCCTAAAGTAGAATATTCTTTAACGGATGAAGGTAGACCATTACGAAAGATTTTGGTGGCAATGTCTAATTGGGGAAATGCACGGGTAGCAAAAGCGCAAAAAGAAGGAAAAGAAGTTAAAATTCTTAATCCGAGTTCGCGTGGCTTTTTAAAAATGTGACTATAAAAAATGGCCGGAGAAATTTTTTCACCGACCTTTTTTATTTTTATAAGTCAATAATTTCTGGTTCAAAATCAATCTGCTTAAAAAATTTGAATAAGTCATCTGTCTTAATAAAAATTGTATGAGTATTTTCATTGGGATGGAAAGTCTGAATTGGTTCGTCGACAATGTCCTTGTCAAAATACACCTTTACATTATGAGCTTCATTATTTAGGAGGCCAAATGGTGAAACAATTCCTGGTGCTAAGCCAAGCTGTTCTTGCAGATATTCCGGTCGAGCCATTGAAACCCTTTTAGCTCCAGTTAGGGCCATAAATTCATGAAAGTCCATTGGTTTTTTATCATCCATAATAACCATGGAGAAACTTCCTTTTCGGCTACGAGGTAAACCAAGGCTGGAGCATTAAATAATTCAATTTGAGATTTGCCCATTTTTCCATATAGTATTGAGTTGCTCATTTATTGCTTGTCCTGCAGGTAATTTTGCTTGATTGACTGGATATTGAAAGCTTAAATTTCGTAATTGACTAATCCTATTCCGATTAACAGTGTTCCACCCTGTATCAATTAGAATTAGCCCGTTTGGGTGTTCAATAAGGTAGCTAGAAACAGGAAGTTCCAACTTGTCTTTTTTACTAAAGTGATTGAGACCAAGAAATGCGAGCGGACCTTGTCCAGAATGGTGAAATGGCAAATTTTTATCGACAATTACTGTTCCCGTGTGAAATATATGAATTTTAATTTGAAATGACATTTGATTAGTCTCCTTATTTTGATATTTTCATTTTATAAATGTTGAATTAGGTATTCAATTCATAATTTTCTATATTATGTGCATTAAAATTATCTTAGAACTATCAAGTTAGTAGTTGAATAAACATCTTTTTTTGTTGACAAGCAACATTAATTAAGTATAATGAAATAAAAATGTTGATAAGCAACAAATTGTGAAAGGGAATGACTTTATGAGTACATTATTAGTAATTCAAGCACATCCACATACTGAAAATAGCCTTTCTTTAACAGTTGGTAAGCAATTCATTGACACGTATAAGGCGACCCATCCTAATGATAAGGTTATTATTCGTGATCTTTATGCTGAGGAAGGTGTACCACCGTTAAATGATGTGACAATGGAAGCATGGCGAAAACAAAAATTTGAAGAACCAATGACTAAAGAAGAGAAGGATCTCTTGAAACATCATGAAGAATGGCTGAATGAATTTATTAATGCCGATAAGTATGTATTTATTAATCCAATGTATAATCATTTTTTACCAGCTGAAATGAAACAATACTTAGACCTTACTGCTGTGGCACATAAAACGTTTAAATACACTTCAAATGGACCCGTTGGTTTATTAACCGGCAAAAAGGCTATTCATATTCAGGCAGCAGGTAGCGAATATCATAAAGATGGAAAATGGGGAATTATTAAATTTATAATCAAAAAGGCCCTTGGGATTAAGAGCAAGGAAAGTTCAGCATTAATGGATGTTGGTGATATGTATTTGACAAACATGTTAAAGTTCTATGGCGTAACGGATGTTGAAAAGCTATTTATTGAAGGTGCCGATGCACACCGGAATCAGCGTCAAAGGATTCTTAATAATGCATTAGTAGAAGCAAAATCAATGGCAAAAGTATTCTGATATAATGGCCTTAGAATATAAGTAGCGAGGCCTAAAAATGAAAGAAGTAAATAAAGAGACGTTGAATAATATTCATCAAACAATTGAATTATTACGAGTGCAGCATGATAACATTCATGGCTCACAAGAACAGCAGTGGATTCAGGAACACTTAACCGATGAAAAATTAAAGCAAGAGGTACTTAATTTGTCGATTGTAGCATTTCATATCCTATCTGCACTTGAATTAGGAGAGCAGACAGGAATTGAGATTGCTGAAAAGATAAATGTTACACGCGGTGGGGTTACGCGAGCCGCAAAAAAACTTCTTCAATATGGCTTGATTATTGCAGTAAAACATCCTGATGATAAAAAGAAATTATATTATTCATTAACGAGTAATGGGAAAAAAGTAGCAAAAGTTCATGATCAAATGCATGAAACAATAAAGACTAAGTTGGTTGATAAACTAACCGCAAAATATTCAATGGATGAATTAAATATAGTTGCTAATTTTCTTAATGATTTATATCAACTTGAACAAAAATTCTCAGTATAAATAAAAAAGTTTCATATGAAACTTTTTTATTTACTTCAATTACTATTTATCTATAAAATAGCTAAAAATAGCTGAAAATCGAAAAAAGGTAAAGTAATCAACTAAATTCCAAAAATTCCTACAACGGCTAAAAAGATGCTTATTCTGGTATGGATTTGTGGAGGAACAATGGGGTATGACAACCACTGAATATTATGATTAAATCAAAGTAGCTGTTAAACATGAAAAGTTAGCTAAAAAAGGGAAATCAAGTTGTTTGGAAAGGTAAAGAAGTTAATATTGGTGTCGGATCAAAAAAGTCTTAAATATTGAAAATGATCATTAATAAAATCTCCCGCATATGTTCAAAGTTACATGCGGGAGATTTTAATACATTTATATTTAATGATGACTTTTACAATATTGTTGTGCACTTCTAATAATGTTAATGGTTAGTTTTTGATAGCAGTAGCTAATCGTTTTAAGCCATCTTTGACTTGTGCACGGGGATAGGCAATGTTAATGCGAATAAAGTGGCTACCATTGCCATGATAATAGGTTCCTGGATTAATAATTAACCCAGTTTTTTCACGAATTTTTTGCGCTAAAGTGGTACTATCATCGGTTACTTCACTAACATCGATCCACACAAGATAAGTTGCTGTTCCAGGAACAACGTGGAGTTTAGGAAGGTTCTTATTAATAAATTCAACAAGATATTCGCGATTCCCTAATAAATATTTTTTAAGCTGATGAAGCCAATCTGCGCCTTGTGTATAAGCAGCGATTGTCCCAGGAATTGCTAAGAGGTTTGGTTCTGCTACTTCATACTTATTAATTGCGCGCGTAAAGTGTTCTCGCAAAAGAGGATTAGGAACGATTCCCGTAGCAGCATGAAGGGCCGCCACATTAAATGTCTTACTAGTTGACACTAATGTAACTACATTCTGGCGACAATCTTCTGGCAAGGAGAAAGTAGGGGTATAGTCTGGACCCGTTAATACTAAATCACCATGAATTTCATCACTAATAACAATGATACCGTGCTTTTGGGCTAGCTTAATAATTCGGATTAACTCATCGCGTGACCAAACGTAGCCAGTAGGATTGTGAGGATTACATAAAATCATCAGAGTAGTAAGTGGATTATGCATTTTTTCTTCAAGGTCATCCCAATCGACAGAATAAGTATACGTAGATTGATCGTATTTTAATTGGGTGGGGAAAGCATGACGACCACTGTTAAGAATAGAATTGTAAAAGGTGTTGTAAACCGGCTCCATTAACAAAACATTATCCCCTTCATGGCTTAAGTAATTAACACAGGCAGTAATAGAAGGGATAACACCAGTCGCAAACCGCATCCAAGAAGGGTCGGCCTTAGCGTTATGCTCGGTTTTATACCAGGTAGCAACCGCATTAAAATATTCTTCACTAGGATACTCATAACCAAAAGCACCCGAATCAATTTTCTTTTTCATTGCGGCCATAATTTCGGGAGCAGTTTTAAAGTCCATATCGGCAGTTGTCATCGGTAACTCATTTGGCTTAACATTCCATTTTTCAGAATTGGTGTGACGCCGATCCAGAATTGTATCAAAATCATATTTCATAATTTTTTCACCCTCTACTTTTTTTGAATTATTTGAACCTTGCTTGGATCAATTTTAGGATTATCCATAATAATTTCATCAGCGTGATCAACAGTGATTTTACCACTAATGGGGTTCTTAATACTCATAATAGTGCCTTTAAGTTCTACATCAATATTAGTACATAATTCAAAGGCAAGGTCAGTCCGTAATGCCCGGCAATTCTTCATCGTTAAGTGGTCAACATAGCATAATCCCTGATCGCTTTCGATTGTGCAGTTAATGAAAGTAATATTTTTGGTATTCCAGGCAAGATATTCTCCACTGATCTTAGAATCGTAAATCGTAACGTTTTCGCAGTTCCAAAAGGCATCTTTTGAAACTAAACGAGAATTATGAACTTCCACATTTTTAGCCCCATCGAAGACATAATTACCGACAAGGTCAAGATGATCAACATAAATATTTTCACTATTCATTCCTAAATAATCACCAGTAGCATAGATATTTTTCATTTTAATGTTTTTGCAATTCCACATTGTTTCGGCAGCATTAGTGAAATGAACATTGTTGAGGTTAATTCCATCACATCGCCGAAATTCTTTAGGAGCTTGAATTGTGCTATCGGTAATTTCAATATCATTGGTATACCAGATTCCAGAGCGGGACATTTCTTCAAAAATTGTATTTGCTACTTTGATATGATCGGAATACCAAAGCGGATATTTCCATGTAAAGAGTACTCCATCGAGAGTTAAGTTAGCAGTTTCTTTTAATGGTGATTCACCTTTACCGAAAGTAGTATTTACTAAATGAGCATCGTGAAGACCATAAAGTGGACGTTCACCATCATAATAAGCTTCTTTAATTTCTTCCATCCTAATTACCTCACAATTCCTAATTAATTTTATAATAGGCCGAAAATAAAAAACGCGCCATTAAAGACACGTTTTAAATTGATTTTTTAATCATCCCATACTTTTTTCGCAACGTTGAATGCGGACCAAGCATTTGGCCAGCCAACGTAGAATGCTAATTGAGTAATAATTTCCGCAATTTCATCTTTTGTAATGCCGTTGTTCTTAGCAGTTTGCATGTGGTAAGGGAGTTGTTCAAAGGCACCCTTTGTAATTAAAGCGGTAACGGTGAGAAGACTCCGGTCACGAAGGCTTAATTCGTTTTCCCGTGACCAAACCTGTCCGAATAATACATCATCATTTAATTCTGCAAATTTAGGGGCGAAATCACCAAGTTGATCGCGACCAGCTGTTTGTTTCTTTGCCATGAAAATCTTCCTTTCTCAATCGTAATGTTGATTACTTTTACTATAAGCCTAGAAAGTTGAAATTTAAAATACCAATATTAAGTAGGTAATAATGCAAAAAATGAATAGTTAGCAGTTTTTTATTAGAGCTACTTTATTGACGCTATTTTCTTAATTCGCTATGGTTGATAAAGATAAGAAAAAAGTGAGGATTATTATGAAAGTAGCTCAACTTACTAAATACAATAAAAAGAATCCACAAATACTAATTAGTGATGCTTCTCTACCACCGCTCGGACCTTACGACCTACTAATTCAAGTTAAAGCGGCAGGTGTCAATCCATTAGATAATTTAATAGCACGGGGCGATTTGAAATTAGTTGTCCCATATAAATTACCGCAAACACTGGGAAATGAATTTGTAGGACTTATTCAACAAACTGGTAAAAATGTTACTAATTTTAAGGTAGGCGACCGTGTATATGGACGCAATCCCTTAAATAATATTGGTGCATTTGCTGAAGAATTAGTAGTTAATCAATCCGCAGTTGCGCATGTACCGGAATATCTTACCAATCAAGAAGCAGCTAGCATTCCTTTAACTGCTTTAACAGCAATCCAGGCTCTTGAATTGTTACAAGCTAAGCCAGGTCAGACATTATT
Source organism: Limosilactobacillus agrestis (assembly GCF_014145585.1). Lineage (GTDB taxonomy): Bacteria > Bacillota > Bacilli > Lactobacillales > Lactobacillaceae > Limosilactobacillus > Limosilactobacillus agrestis. Next base: position 32,514 of record NZ_JACIVF010000072.1, on the reverse strand, counting down.
TATTTCTGGTGGGACAGGAAGTTTCGGTGCAATGGCTATTCCAATTGCAGTTGCAAAAGGACTCAAAGTAATTACTAGTGGTAGTCCACAAAATCAGCAACGTGTTGAACAACTCGGAGTTAATAAATTTATTGACTATACAAAAGAAGATTACACAAAGGTTCTTTCAGGGATTGATTTAGTAATAGATACGTTAGGTGGAAAAGAAACAATTAAGCAGATGGCAATTTTACGCCCTTATGGGAAGCTCGTATCTTTACGTGGAATGCCTAATAAGGAATTTGCTAAACGAATGAAAATGAGCAAGTTCAAACAAGGACTTTTTAGTCTTGCATCCCGTAGTATTGAAAAAGAAGCAGCTAAAAAGAAAATAGACTATCAATTTTTATTCGTAACAGCCAATGGCCAACAATTAGCAGCTGCAAACAAGATCTTGGTTGAAAATCAAATTCATCCCACGGTTGGCAAAATCTTTTCATTGAATAAAGTTTCCCAAGCGATGGAAAAGGTTCAGCAAGGACATAATAAAGGTAAAGTAATTATTGATATGAGCAAGAATTAAATTTGAAAAGTAGGACTAGGATTTCGAATCTTAGTCTTATTTTTTTACCATTCAGAATCAAATTTTCACCACTAATGCACTAATGACGGATAAAATTCATAGCTTGCTGTTAAATAGCTTCAAGAGGTGAAAGAAATGCTGATAACAACACATAACTTAACCAAAAAATATGGAAATAAACTTGCAGTTGATGATTTGAATTTAAAAATTCCGCAAGGTGCACTAGTAGCCTACCTAGGAACAAATGGGGCAGGGAAATCAACCACAATTAAGATGCTAACAGGCTTAATTGAACCAACTTCGGGAGTAATTAAAACTCAAGCAGGCTTAAAAATTGGAATTGTATTTCAACAAAGTGTATTAGACAAAGACTTAACAGTTAGGGAAAATCTTATTGGTCGGGCAAAAATGTATAAACAAGTTGATGAGGAATGGGTTGATCAATTGATAGTGATGATTGGCCTTAGCAATTTTGTTAACCAACGCTATGGTACTTTATCAGGTGGTCAAAAACGACGAGTTGATATTGCAAGAGCCCTTTTAAATCATCCTACGTTATTATTCTTGGATGAACCGACAACAGGCTTAGATATCCAAACGCGAAATGTAATATGGAAACTTTTGAAAAAGCTACAAAACGAACAAGGACTAACAATCTTTTTAACGACTCACTACTTAGAAGAAGCTGATGGAGCTGATTTAATTTATGTGCTTGAAAATGGCCACGTTTTAGCAGAAGGCTCTGCAGAAGAACTTCGCCAGAAATATGCAGCAAATCAGTTACGGTTAGTATTTGAACGCAAAGTTGAGTTTACTGAAGGAATAAAAATTAATAACAAAGAATATGTACTGAAAAATGTTCCATTAGCAGAAACAATCAAGTTGGTAAATAAGTATGCAGATAATCTATCAACGTTTGAGTATCGTGAAGGTAATTTAGATGATGTCTTTATTGCGATTACTGGAAAGGAGCTTCAATAATGTTAGCTTTGATGAAAAGAAATATTACCTTATATTTTCGCAACCGAGTAGGGATGTTAATGTCGCTGTTAGGGGCTTTAATCTCATTTTTTGTTTATATTTTCTTTTTACAAAATAATTTAGTTTCTTCATGGGGACATATTAACAATATCAAGCCATTGTTGGATGCATGGATGATTGGTGGGATTTTAGCAATTACTGGAATTACAACTGCCTTTGCGGTAATGGGACAATTAGTTACTGATCGGACTGAAGATGTTTACTGGGATTTTGAGATGACATCTCTTACACCGCTTAAAATTTCCTTATCATATTTTGGTAGTACAGCTTTTGTTAGTTTTATTATGCAATTAGTTGTATTTGGAATTATGGTAGGCTACTTCAGATGGCAAGATAACCTTGTAATCACTGCCAACAAGTTATTACCACTTTTACTTGTAACAATTATCAATACAATCTTTTCAACAATTTTTAGCCTTATTATTGTCGAATTTATTAATACTCATACGATTTATAGCAGAGTAGCGACAATTATTGGAACTTTAGTTGGATTTGTAGTTGCAACTTACATGCCGCTGGGTGTTCTTTCAAGTGGTGCTCAACGATTTATTAAACTATTCCCAGGATCTTACATTGCTGCTTCATATCGTGATCTATTAACTAAACATTATATTGCTAGTGATTTTCCACAAGGGATGCATACTGAATTTATTAAATTCTTAGGGATCAAGATAAGTATTGGAAAACACCTTTTAACTTTTAGTGAAGATTTATATTTAGTTTTAGGGGCTTCTTTATTAGGCTTAATTTTATTTATTGTTATAAATCATCTAAAATATAAAAGAAATTAATACAAAGGGGCTGGAACAGTGAAAATTACTTACCAGCAAAATGATGAACTGCCTGAAGATGATATTAGGGTCAATATTGTTAGTAAGAGCCGAACCATCCAAGTTGAGCGACTATTAAATTATCTGACTAAGTTTACAAAGTCCACGGAAACAAATATTCCCGTTAAAACAGATGACCAGTTTTTGATTATTAAGCCTGCTGATCTACTAATGGTAGAGGTTAACCAGCGGGAGTTGACTTTCTATACCGTTAACCGTGTTATTACAACAACGGGTAAATTAAAAGATATTCAAGATCGACTAAATGACCCTAAATTTATTCAGGTTTCACGTCACGCCATTATTAATATTGATTATTTGCAGTCGGTAGAAAATGGCTTTTCGGGAACAATGGTTGCTAAACTATCTCATCATGTAAAAACTTCTATAAGTCGAAAATATGTTCCTGTAATTAAAGAGTACTTAGGATTGTAGGTGAAAAAATGCAAAGAATAATTAGAAGATTTTGTATGGGAGTTGGCTTTGCGGCAACAACGTATTTAATTGTACTAACGATTCAATTTCAAAAAACAATGCCAACGAGTTGTAATACGGTTAGTGTATTAATTATTGGCGGGATTATTGGCTTATTAAGTTTCATCTTTAAGACTGACTTAAGCTATCTTGTGGCGCTAATAATCCACTTTATTCTTACCTTTATTCTTGTTTTGGTAATGATTTGGATTAATCATTGGAGCTTAAATCTTACTAGTATTTTAATGATTGTTTCGATTTACGTAATCATTTGGGCTGTTATCCGCATAAATCAAGTTAACGACGTGAATAAGATAAATAAGAAATTAAGAGACCGCAAAAAACAAGGCTAGGATTTCGAATCTTAGCCTTATTTTCTGCTTATGGAAAGGAAAAACTAGTTTTCTTCTAACAAATTCAATGGTGCAATTAATTGACTAGCTGTTAAAATTTGTGAAAAATGCTCCACACTTTCTGGGTGGGGATTATTTAACTATGCTTCAATGAGACCAATTAACCCATCAACATTCATTACTAAGGCATAATGACGAGGAAGTTTATCAGTAAAGGGAGCATTATAGAGGTCAACACGTGTGTCGATTTCATCCGCAACCAGTTTCCATAATTATTGTTTAAAGTGGGCATCACCATTGGCTGAAAGTAGTACACGAAAAAGTTGACGCTCACGATTGATAGGGGTCAGGACAGTTGTGAGTAAGATGGTGTATTGTTGCCAAAGTGCTTGTTTATTTTTAAGATCTTGAAGAAAGTGCTGGTGATCTTCACTAAAGGCAGCTTTCAATTGTTGAACTAGCTCCTCTTCTAATTGAGCACGTAAGTCATATTTATCTGCTAGAATTGACTATATTATTGATTTTGTTGGTGCGCTAAGTAACGACCCTCAAGAATTTGAAAACTTAAACCAAAAGCCTACGCACGTAATGCGGGCAGTTGCTGAAAAGAAGAATGCAAAGGCGATGGGCTTCATTGGCAGTATTTTGGGACCTAAGAAATTTACGACAGTGAAAAAGAAATAGATTAAATATCTTCAGTCAAGCTCTGTCCCATTAGCCTATGTAGAACCAACTTTAGTATATGGAGCAGGACGGAAAGATAAAATGACACGGAATGTTCCTTTACTTAAGCTCTTAGGAATCTTTTCAGCTAAATTTAAACCCGTATTGGTGGGGGATGTTATTGAAAAATTACGGCAAAAACTAATTAAATTCGGTTAGTATACACTTAGAGCATACTGATATGACAATCAAGTAATGTTAGTTTAGAAAATTTGGTGCTAATATTTAGACAATGATTAACGTAAAGGAGACGAAAATAATGTCTAAATACAATGTACCTACTTTCAAATTGAACGATGGCAATGAAATTCCAGTAATCGGTTTTGGAACTTTCCAAATCCCTGCTGATGGTACAACATATAATGCAGTTAAGGATGCCCTAGCTGCTGGTTACCGTCATATTGATACCGCGGCTGCCTACATGAATGAACAAGAAGTTGGGAAAGCAATCAAAGATAGCGGGATTCCTCGTGACCAAATCTGGGTAACAAGTAAGATGTGGCTTCAAGACTACAAGTATGAAGACGCTAAAAAGGCTATTGAAACTTCCCTTAACAAATTAGGGCTTGATTATATTGACCTTTACCTCCTTCACCAACCATATGGGGCGGTTGACGAAGCATGGAAGGCAGTCGAAGAAGCACAAAAGGCTGGTAAGCTTCGTTCAATCGGTGTTTCCAACATGACACCAAAACTCTGGAACAAGTTTGTCCCTAACTTTGATGTAACTCCTGCGGTAAACCAAGTTGAATTTAACCCTTACTTCCAACAAAGGGAATTACGGGAAATTCTTGCGAAGGATGATGTTCGTCTTGAAGCCTGGGCACCCCTGGGACAAGGTAATGCCGACTTGCTTCATGAACCAGTAATTACAGCAATTGCTGAAAAATACAGTAAGAATGCTGGCCAAGTAATTCTCCGCTTTGAAAATCAAGAAGGAATTGTTGTCTTTCCTAAGTCGGTTCATGAAGCACGAATTAAGAGCAACCTCGATATCTTTGACTTCGAATTAACGGATGAAGAAATGGACAAAATTCAGGCCCTCGATAAAGGAAAGGGGATGCATGATCCTGATGCGCCCGGTGTTGGTGAGATGTTATTAAATGCATATGATATTCATGCTAACGATTAATACTTTTAAAGCATAGATAAGGATTAATTATAAGCATTTTTCATCATTGCTTTTTTACGTTAAAATTTATACAGCATTTTAAGATAAAGGAGGCCCTCAAGAATGGCAAAGACCCTTGTTTTATACTATTCTGCAACCAATACTACTAAGAATATTGCAGAACAGATTGCTCAACAATTAAATGCAGATATTGCTGAGATTCATCCGGCACAACCATATACGGATGCAGATTTAAACTGGCATGATGATCAAAGCCGGACATCAATTGAACAGCACGAGCATAATAGCCGGGTTGATATTAAGGATGATTTACCAGATATTAGTGGCTATGACAATATTGTCATTGGGCACCCGATTTGGTGGGCAATTCCGCCACGAATGATTAGTACGGTGATTGATCGTCTTGATTTAAACGGGAAGAATTTAGCACTATTTGCTACTTCTGGTGGAACAAGCTATGATCGCTCACAAAACTATGTTGAACGAACGGTTAATGAAAATGATTATGATACCAAAGTCAACCAAGGGGCAATTTTAAATGACCCACGCCAAATTGACGGCTGGATTGACTCACTTAATTTTAAATAAAGAGAAGCGCTGAAGCTGGGAAATCCAGTTATTCAGCGCTTTTTGCAATAGTAAAACTCATTGCACTTCCTTTAAGTGGTTCAAGAAAACCTGCGCAACGTTAGATAATTGACGGTTTTTATTCCAAATGAGATTGTTTTGATCTGTAATAGTAGGTGTTAAAGGACGGAAGATAAGATTAGTTCCAGTGATATTGATCAGATTTTCATAGGTTAATGCAAGGCACGCTCCTGTCTCAACTAATAAACGAGCATTAAAAATTAAATTGTACTGGCCAATAAAGTTGTACTGGTCAATTAATGAACCAGCCCACACCCGAAACACATCCTGCTCTTTAGATTGAGCTGACGTAATAATAGGGACACCCTTTAGATCTTCCGGAGTAATCTTTTCCTTTTCTGCAATCGGCTGATCTTTTCGGACTAAGATTCCCCAGATATTCTTTTGCGGCAACCTAATTGAATGATAATCTAGGAGCTTTTCTGGCCCCATAACGATTCCAAAATCCAAGGTACCGTTATTTAAGCGCTGATAGATTTGATCGCTATCACCACTTACTAAGTTAGTCTTAATATCTGGATACTTTTTGATAATATCACCAATTACTGTCATTACTGGCTGAATAGCTGCACTTTCTCCTGCACCAATATCTAATGTTCCGCTAATGACATTTTGTGATTGCAGGTCGGTTTCAGTTTTGTCAACGAGGCCAGTAATCTCTTGCGCCCGTTCATATAAATAATAGCCTTCTTGGGTAAGTTTGATTTGTCGGTGTCCTCGTTCAAATAAAGTAATCCCAAGTTCCTTTTCAAGATCCATTAATTGTCGTGATAGTGTCGGTTGAGAAATATGTAATCTTTTAGCGGCATTTGAAATGTTCTTTTCTTGGACTACTTCAATAAAATACCTTAGTACACGGACTTCCATTTTAATCACTCCAATATGCTTTTTAACTATAGTATGCCATTAAATATAAGTATTTAACATTATTATAAAAACTCGATAAGATATAAACAATAATTTCAAGCAAAAGAGGGATGAAAATGAAGGAGATTCAGAAAGAAGAACTTGCGACAATCACGGCAACGGCTTTAAAAAATCAAGACTTACTTCAACAATTGAATAGTCGGTCAGCATCGCAAAGAGAAATTCGCCATGTCCTTAATGATGTAACTGGTCAAAAAATAGATGCCTCGGTTGAAATTCGTTTGCCGATCCGTAGTGATTACGGAGCTAACCTGAAAATTGGGAAACAAGTATTTATTAACAGTGGTGCGATGTTTACTGATCTCGGCGGAATTGAATTAGAAGATAAGGTTTTAGTCGGACCCAATGTAACAATTATTTCGGTAAATCATCCCCTTGATCCAGAAAAGCGACGCGGCGTTGAATTGAAATCAGTCCTCATTAAGGAAAAGGCCTGGCTTGGTGCAAATGCTACAATCTTACCAGGCGTTACAGTTGGTAAAAATGCTGTTGTTGCAGCGGGAGCAGTTGTTAGTAAAGATGTTCCTGCCAATACTGTTGTTGCGGGCGTTCCTGCTAAAGTGATTAAGAAAATCGGAGGCGAATAATATGTCATTTGGATACATTACACCATTATCAGCAAACGTAGAACGGCAAAGTATTAATTTTAAAAATCGTTATGGCTTAAAATTAGCTGGTGACCTTTATTATGCTAAGAATTTAGATATTAAAGAAAAGCACCCGGCTTTAATTATTGGTGCGCCCTATGGTGGGGTGAAAGAACAAGGACCAGCCGTGTATGGTAATGAACTTGCTCAGCGTGGCTTTGTTGTTTTAACTTTTGATCAAGCTAATATGGGAGATTCTGCTGGTGAGCCACGACGCGTTTCTTCACCAGGATTATTTGCGGAATCGTTTAGTGCAGCGGTTGATTTTCTTGGCGTTGACGTTCCGTTTGTTGATTGTTACAAGATTGGGGTTGTTGGAATTTGTGGTTCTGGTGGTTTTGCACTAGCGGCAGCTGCGGTGGATCCACGAATTAAAGCCGTTGCTACTGCATCAATGTATGATATTACTGATGTTCGTGGGATGATGAACCTAAGCGATGAAGAGTTACATAAAATGAAAGAAGAGTTAGCTAACCAGCGCTGGGAAGATTATGCAAACGGGATTCCTGAATATAAACCAAGTTTCCCAACTAAACCTTACCCGGATATTGATGCATTGCCAGAAAGCGATCCGATTACTAATGAATGGAATCGATTCTACGCTGTTCCTCGTGGTTTTCATGCTCATGCTCGTGGAAATTTCACTACTACTTCTAACCTTGCCATGATGCAATTTCCGGCGTTAGCTTATATTGACGAGATTTCCCCACGGCCAATTCTTTTTATTTTTGGTGACCATGCTCATTCACGTGCTTTCTCTGAGCGAGCTTATAAGCTAGCAAAAGAACCTAAAGAGATGTATGTTGTAGATGATTGTGAACATATTGACCTTTATGATCGGGTTGATAAAATACCATTTAATAAGATCAAACAATTCTTTGATGAAGCTTTTGTAAAGGAAGATTAGATGAAAAAGTATTCTCAATTATTATTAGGATTTGCTGTTATTTTAATTGGCTTATTAGGAATAAATTTGCGAGCGCATGCCGTAACCCATTACGTTCAGTCATCAACACCGACAATTTTTGTTCACGGTTGGGGTAGCAGTTCCCATGCTGAAGAAAAGATGGCCAATGCTGCCCGTGATGCCGGTGTTACGAAGACAATTGTGCGGGCAAACGTTGACAGAAAAGGGAAAGTAACATTTAACCATCAAATTCCAGCCAATGCCGTTAATCCGATTGTTGAAGTTAACCTTGAAGATAATAAATTAAGTGCATATCAAGATGATTACACGCAGGGTTATCATCATGGCGGTGAATATGTAAAAAATGTGGTATTAGTTTTAGAAAAACAACACCATTATAAGCAAATTAACCTTGTGGGCCATTCAATGGGAAATCTTGAAATTATCAATTATATTAATGACAATGTAAATGATAAAAGCCTTCCGCAAGTAGCCCACTTAGTAGCAATTGCAGGCCATTATAATGGATTGGTGGGCCAAAGCAATGTTCAAAATGCGAAGGTAAATTCCAAGACAGGCGAACCAGATAAAATGGATTCTTCTTATCGCGAATTACTTGGCTTACGACAAAGCTTTCCGAGAAATACAGCCGTGTTAAATATTTACGGGAATGTTGGGGACGGCAGCCACTCGGATGAGGATGTCCCAGTAAATTCTGCTAAATCATTAAAGTATTTAGTCAGTGATCGTGCCAAGTCATATCAAGAGGTTGAAATTCATGGAAAGAATGCCCAGCATAGTAAGCTCCACAATAACAGTCAAGTAAACCGTGAATTGATTAAATTCTTATGGGAAAAATAGTGTAAAAAGGAATGGAAAAGATGTTCATTCCTTTTTTATTTGACAATATGTCGATAACGACATAAAATAAAAGTGCATAGAGAAGAGAATTGAAAGGATGATCAAAATGACCGCAAAAATGTTTAAGACCCTTGATGATTTTCTGGGAACCCATTTTATTTATACTTACGATAATGGTTGGGAGTATGAATGGTATGCTAAGAATGATCATACTGTTGATTACCGTATTCATGGTGGGATGGTAGCAGGCCGTTGGGTAAAAGACCAAGAAGCAAATATTGTAATGTTAACAGAAGGTATTTATAAAGTTGCTTGGACTGAACCAACGGGGACAGATGTAGCACTTGACTTTGTTCCAAATGAAAAGAAACTTAATGGAACAATCTTTTTCCCAGCATGGGTAAAGCAACATCCTGAAATTACGGTAACTTTCCAAAATGAACATATTGATCGGATGCATGAAGCACGCGAAAAATATGATACATACCCTAAGCTAGTCGTTCCTGAATTCGCCCATATCACTTATATAGGAGACGCTGGTCAAAACAATGAAGATGTAATTTCTGAAGCACCATATGATGGAATTACTGATGATATCCGCGAAGGACGTTACTTTGATGAAAATTACCGCCGAATCAATAAATAATTAGTATAATAAAGGAAGAATTAACAGTTGGAGGGCTTCACAATGCCAAAAAAACGGATTCTTCCTTTTATTATTTTAGGGATTATTAATAACCGTCCGCACATTACCGGGCGCGAGATTACTGCTGAATTTGAAACTGAAATTGGCGATTTTTGGCGCGCATCGCATAGTCAAATTTATCCAGAATTAAAAAGAATGGTGAATGATGGTTGGATCGCTGCTTCAACTAGTCAAGAAAATGCAAAGGAACGGTATTATCAAATAACGTTAGAAGGGCAAGAAGTCCTAAATCATTGGCTTGATCAATTAGTAACAGACCTTCCGATTCACGAAGATTTATTTTCGTTAAAACTATTTTTTATTAAGGATAAAAAAGATAAACGAATTCCTCAACTGATTAATCGGCAACTTTTGTTATTGGAAAAAGAATTAAAATATCTTCAACGACGATTAAAGCAAGTTTTTCCTAATAAGACTGCTATTAAAAGTAATTATGGACACTATTTAATTCTGACACGAGCTATTTCACGAACAAAAGGACAAATAGCGTGGTTGAAAGAGATAGGAGAGTAAGGATGAAAAATGTAATAAACGTTTTCTTTTCAAGATTAACCCATCAGCTCAATCATTAAACTGTGGTAAAGAAAATAAAATCTGCTAGTATTTGCGCGAGTTTTTCTTTATTATTAACGTAAATTAAATTCGTTTTAAAAGGAGTATATAAAGTGCGCTCAAATAAGTTAACCAAGATTCTAATTACTTCTACTTTGACATTGTCTTTATTGGCAGTGCCGATTAGTCAATCAACTGTTTTCGCAGCTGAAACAACTAGTGAAAATACAAGTAGCAGTTCAACTACCCAGACTCATACGTTAAATAAATCATATGTTGTATACGGAGCAGGGGCAGCAGATAGAAGTGAATTAAATAATGTATTAGCAGTTGATGATAATTTTACAACGTTAACTGCTACTGCCAGTGATTATCAAAAGTATATCAATCCGAATGGTTCCACCACTAATGCTGCCATGGTTAGTTCAGTATCAATTGTTCCCACCGATCCAGGCTCTGGGATTAAAGTTAACGTGAAGAAATTTAATGGTGAGGATAATATTACAAAAGTAACCGCTCAGCAATACGCAATGGTCGCTCAAATGGCTGGTGTTACAGATGTTACTATCACTGTTAGTGCTAACCGGGCTGTTTCTGGTGAGTCAGCTTTAACAGGTGTATATAAAGCAATTGCCGCAGATGGTGTTAGTTTAAATGCGCAAAACACTCAATCGGCCAACCAAATGTTAACCGCCACAAATGGGGCAATTGAAGCTAATAAGGATGATAGTAAATATCCTGGTAAATTGATGGCGGCAGTTGGTGATACCACTAAGGAAATTAACCAACAAAAGAAACAAGGAACTACTCCAACGCAAAATCAAATTCAAGTAATCTTTAATCAAAAACTTGAAGAGCGAAATATTTACAATGAAACGAAAAATCATGAACAACCGATTATCAACGCGCTTGTTCAGTTTAATAATGCTCCAATTAGTTCAAGCAAAGATTATAGCTCACACGTAACCGATACGATTAATAATGTAAAGAATTCATCAGGGGATATGATGAATAAAGCTAAAAAATTCTTGAATTCTCAAGATGGGCAGGCAGTTAAACAACAAGCCCAGTCTTGGTGGACACGATTTGTTAACTGGATCCGTAGTTGGTTTTAAGTAAAATAAGAGGCAGGTGAAAACTAAATTTTCATCCTGTCTCTTATTCGTTTAATCTAAAGTTACTTCACCAGCAACATCAGTATTGAAGAAGTCTGTAATTTCTTTAACATCCATTCCTTGACCAAGACCCCACATCAATTTAGTGATGGCACTTTCAGAAGTCATATCTCGGGCGCTAATGGCTCCTTCCAATAGTGCGAGGCGACCAACCTCGTATTTTGTTAAATCGCTTCGTTCATAAAGACACTGACTTGAAGTAATAATTGGGATACCATTCCTAATTAATTCACCAACTGCAGCAACCATATTTCGGCGAATAGAGGTCATTCCGCCAAGGCCATACGCTTCAATCACAATCCCATGACAACCATTTTTAGCCATCGCATGAAGTAACGCTGGATCAAATCCAGGGAAAAGCTTTACCAGTGAGACATGGGTATCGATCTTAGTATTTAATTGACTTTTACCAGGTTGGGGATGTCGGTGATCTCTAATGGAAAAGCCATCGGAAGTAACTTCTCCTACTGGTGGAACATTTACGCTTTCGAAGGCATCAAAGGCGGTTGTCCGCACTTTAACACTTCGACAGCCACGCATTACTTTACGATTAAAAGCAATATAGACTCCTGGTTCGCAGTTAGCAGCGGCCGCAAAGGCAAGGCGTAAGTTATCAGGAGCATCACTAAGGATCACATTCATTGGCACTTGACTACCAGTTAATACTATGGGGATGTCGATATGTTGAAGCATGAAAGTTAGCATTGAGGCGGTATAAGCCATCGTGTCTGTACCATGTGAAACGACTATCCCGTCATAGTCATTACGATGATCATAGATAGCCTCGGCAATAATTTTCCATTCTTCTGGCTGGATGTTAGATGAATCTAATTCGAGAATGTCACGAACAGTAATGTTGTATTCCAGTCGACCAAGCATTTTAATTAATTCTTCACCAGACTCGCCTGGAGCTAGTCCTTCATCAGAGACAACCGATGCAATAGTTCCACCGGTTGAAAGAAGTAATAATTTTTTCGTCATTTTTAGTCACCATGATTCATTTTTATTAATATTTTAAATAGGGATTTTCATTGAAACAAGTTAAACGCCTATAATTTAACTTAAATTGGGCCAACTTTGGCTAAGTTCATTAAGTAGGGGCGTTAAGGAACTTTTTTGTTTCTTAAGATAGTTAGCATAAAACGTCATTGTTGCAGCTTCGTCAGTAATGGGAAGTCTGACACGATTGTCGTCTGAAGTACGTTGTCGTGGATTAATTGTTGTTATATTAGTGCTAAAGTATGGGAAACTGGAATATTTTGTGATTTCAGTAAGTGCGGCCCATTCTTCTTGATATAAAAATTTAGCATTTGGAATATGTTTTTGGATAATTTCTTTCCACGGTCCAATATCATTCAAAACAACAAAACTTAATCCGGCTAGATCCTTAAATGAAACCTGTTGCGAATTAGCAAGATACATAAATTTATCAAGATTAACATAGAGATTTTCAGTACCTAAATAACGAGATTCAATTTGATCAGTTTGAATCTCTTGGTCGCTGATAATTAGTGAATTTTCACTATTTAAAAGTGAAGTGGTGATTTGTTCAGGAGTAATAAACTGCTCATCAATCGAAATTTGTGTAGAGAAAGATGCATTTTTTGTGTGAAGAAGAATTAACGGTCCAGGAGCAATTGATGCAATTTTAATTAGTGTTTGTCGTACAGCATAATTTTGAAGCTGCTGCACAAAATTGCGGTTGACGGCGAGAACCTCAGTAGCTTTTTCAGCAGCTAGTTTTCCGGTATCAGTGAGGACAATTCGATTTGGGTGGCGGTCAAATAATTGAATCCCAAGATTATCTTCTAATTTTTGCATTCCGCGTGTAACGGTTGGCTGGGTAACGTTAAGTTTTTCAGCAGTTTTAGCAAGTGTTTTTTCATTGGCGAAGGTTACTAATTCTTCAAGCAAGTAATTGTCGATCATTAGACCACTCCTTAACAGTATACATTAATTGTATACTACCATGTAAAGGTAGTAATTTTCAATTTGTAAATTAGCAATTAATATATAGACAACAATTAATTACGGAAAGGGAGAATTATTATGACAAACGTACCAACAGTAAAACTAAATAATGGGGTAGAAATGCCAACCCTTGGATTTGGGGTATTTCAAGTTCCAGACTTAAGTCAAGCTGAACAAGCAGTTACCGATGCCCTTGAAGTCGGTTACCGTTTAATTGATACTGCTGCTGCTTACCAAAATGAAGAAGCAGTTGGAAAGGCAATTAAGAATAGTAGCGTAAACCGTGAAGATATCTTTGTAACTTCTAAGTTATGGGTATCTGACTTTAACTATAAGCGGGCTAAAGCGGGGATTGATGCTTCACTGCAAAAACTTGGTCTTGATTACATGGATCTTTATCTTCTCCACCAGCCATATGGAGATACAATGGGTGCCTGGCGAGCATTACAAGAAGCACAAAAGGAAGGTAAGATTCGCGCAATCGGTGTATCGAACTTCTACGCTGATCAATTAAAGGACCTTGAATTAACAATGTCTGTTAAGCCAGCAGTCAACCAAATCGAGGTCAACCCTTGGTATCAACAAGACCAAGAAGTTAGGTTTGCGCAAAGTGAAGATATTCGTGTTGAAGCATGGGCACCATTTGCTGAAGGTAAGCATGATATCTTTACCAACGAAACAATTGCTGAGATTGCTGCTAAATATGATAAGAGCAATGGTCAAGTAATTCTTCGCTGGCTATTACAACGTGGCATTACCGTCATTCCTAAGTCAGTTCATAAGAATCGGATGGAAGAAAATATCAATGTCTTTGATTTTGAACTTTCTGATGATGATATGAAGAAGATGGCTAGTCTTGACAAGAATGAAAGTCAATTCTTTGACCACCGTGATCCGGTTACGATTGAACAAATTTTTGGATCCAGTTTAAAGATGGTTCAAGATGACGAAAAATAAGGGTTTCACTAGCCTTTGTTTATGGATCAATTTATAATTAGAACAATTATTAACATCCAAGGAGTGATTGAAATGCAATTAATTATTACTGATCCTGCTAGCAAGTGGTTCCAACAAAAATTTAACCTTACTAGCGGTGATGGAATAAAATTTTATGGTAAAACAATTCAACCACACAATGTTAAACATGGTCCTAAGCAGGGATATGAACCTGAATCGACGCTCGATGAGGCAACAATCGTCATAGAAAAAGATGGTATCAATTACCATGTTAACTTTACGGATGCTTGGTTCTTTTCCGGACTAGTTGTTACTGTTGATTATCCGCAAGGGACTGAAGAGCCAATTTTTATTTTTAGCCGTGAAGATAACAGTGAAGCAGATGTTGATGCTGCAACTGGGGCATCACGAAAGTATGAAGAATACTGGGAATAAAAACTATTGTTAGGCCGATGATTTGATGTTATAACAGTAATATCTTAGGTACTTGCAGGCGATACCTAGCACAACATTGCCGTCGACGGAAAGGATATTCGATGAGAATCAATGTTTTGCAACATACGCCAAATGAAGGACCAGGAACAATTCAAGAATGGTCACAGGATCGTGGACATGAGATGTATATTTATCATCCATATCAGTTTGGTAATTTGCCGACTGCTGACGAGACCGATCTGTTGATTATTCTTGGCGGTCCCATGAGCCCGAATGACGATCTACTGTGGATTAAGCAAGAACGAGCTTTAATTCAGCAACTATTGGATGCTCATAAGCCAATTTTTGGTGCGTGTTATGGGGCCCAGCAGATTGCGAAGACACTCGGTTATACCGTCAAAAAGGCACCACATAAAGAAGTTGGTTGGGCACCGGTGTATCTAAAAAGCGATATTATTTCTGATATTCCTCCAAAATTAACTGCATTACATTGGCACGAAGAGATGTTTGAAGTTCCAGCTCAAGCTGACTTATTATTTAGTAGCGACTTAGTTAAAAACCAAGGCTTTGTTATGAACGGTAATGTAATCGGACTTCAATTCCACTTTGAGCCGACAGCAGATAATGTTCGCGAGATTGCTGTAAATGATAATCGATATCCATTAGACCATAATGATCTTCACCAAAATGGAAGAGAAATTATTCAACATGGCGTTCCGACTGAAAATAAGCGAGTTATGTATCGACTATTGGATTTTATCGCAAATAATTAGGCGCAAAATTATTGTTAATACGAATATGTTTCTAAAATAAAGAAGCGAAGTTGGTTTTAACCAGCCTCGCTTCTTTATTAAGGATGAGGATTATGAAATGATGATTAGCTTTGTTAATGCATGGCTAACTTTTGCGAAAAAACATCACCTTACCTTTGTTATTGAAGGAATCTCAAATCGGCAATTAGCTAAAAAATTTGCTGGAAATCCGATTATCCTTCAACAAGGATTTTATTGGGGAAAGGAACAACATATTTTAATGAAGAATAATTAATTTAAGCAATGCTAAATTGTATAGCTTTGTAGTACAAATAGACGTCAATCATCAGGGAGATCTGGATGGTTGACGTCTATTTAATGCTTACGAAATTATAATCGATTTTGCATTTGGTTTCTGAATTTTATTGATCTGGATTTTTTTAGTTGTTTTGCCGATAACCAAAGTAGAATTGGATGCAAGCAATGACCACGTTAACCCAGTTTATCGTTAAGAACCATGGAGTTATGCCACCTGCATCATGAGTGACGCCGTAGTATACCCAAAAGCCAATTATAATGGCCGCAACGTTAATCCAGGCAAAAGTTTTTTGTAATGATTGGTTGTTAAGCTGGAACCACATCCAAATAACATTAACAATAAACCAAATAGCTAAAATCCAAAAGAAAGTTTGAAACATAATAACTGCCTCCTTTAATGAATCCTAAGAAATTAGGAACGATTATAACTTATATTAATGATTGCTGTTCCCTAACTTCTTTACATTGTCTATTTTAAGGCGGTTTAATATAAGAACAATCGTTAATAAATCGTAGAATGTCGTTTAAGCGACAATATAAAAAAATCTGTCACATTAGCTGACAGATTTTTAATTATTGAATAATTAAACTAATAAGTTTTCGTAGTTCGGCTAAATCTTGTTCAGTAGGTTGGACATTATTTTTAGCGATAAAACTAATCATGTCAATATAGAAATTTCCAATAATTGAAATATCAAGATTAGTAAAGTTGATAGGAAGCTGATCTTGAATAATGGTAATAAATAGTTCTTGTAGGCGATTTTTAAAACTATTTTGGTCATATTGAATTGATAGGAGAGCGAGAATTGCTTCGCGAGCGGCTAAAATTTCTGCAAAATCTTTGCTCTTATAAAAGTCACTTAAAAGAGGAAGTGAATGATCTTCATTCTGAAGACTTTGAATTCGGTGACAAATGATACCCTTAAATATTGCTAATAGTTCATCATTTAGTTGCTCAGCTAAATCGTATTTATCTTGATAGTAGTTATAAAAGGTTTGACGATTAATAATTGCTTTTTCAGCGATTCCCTTAATTGTAACGTTAGCAAAGCCCTTTTCGTTTACTAATTTTACAAAAGCTGTTTTAATTGCTCTTTTAGTTCGTTGTACTCTTAAATCTTCCGCCATGAGGCCAAAAAAGTCCTTTCTTCTGAATTAAACATTGTTAATTTATAATATAGGAAAATTAAAGTTGGGAAAATTGCGTAAATTTCCAAAACTAAAAAGATGAGACCTAGAATTTTAGTCTCATCTTTTTCATTATTAAGGGTTCAAACGGTTAAGCATCCGTGGGAATGGGATGTTTTCACGAATGTGATCTTGCAGAGTAATCCAAGCAAGGAATCGTTCAAGTCCCATTCCAAATCCAGAGTGCGGAATTGAACCGTACTTCCGTAAATCGTCATACCAACCGTAATCTTCTTTACTTAAGCCGTTTTCTTCAAGCTTGTTTGTGATGTATTCGTAATCGTAAGAACGTTCAGAACCACCAATGATTTCACCATAGCCTTCTGGAGCAAGCAAGTCCGCACAGATGACTTGGCGAGAATCCTCAGGGTCTTCAGGCATGTAGAAGGCCTTGATTTCTTTAGGATAGTTCAAGATAAATACAGGCTTTTGGAATTGATCCGCCAAGTAGGTTTCTTCTGGTGAACCAAAGTCAGCACCGTATTCTACATCAAAGCCACCTTTTTGAAGCATTTCAATTGCTTCTTTATAGGTGATCCGTGGATATGGTAATTCAGTAAATGGCTTTAAGCTTTCTACACTACGACCTACCATTTCAAGTTCGCGTGCACAGTGGTCAATTAAATCTTGGACTAGGTAAGCAATGTATTGCTCTTGAATCTTAAGACTTTCATCTTGGTGCATCCAAGCCATTTCTGGTTCGATCATCCAGAATTCCATTAAGTGACGACGGGTCTTTGATTTTTCAGCACGGAAAGTAGGACCCATTGTGTAAACTCGACCTAATGCCATGGCACCAGCTTCTGCATATAATTGACCAGATTGTGAAAGGTAGGCAGAACGATCGAAGTAATCAGTTTCAAATAATTCGGTAGTCCCTTCAGGAGCACTTCCAGTTAATTCAGGAGCATCAAATTGAGTAAATCCATGCTTTTCGAAAAATTCCATTGTCGCAAGCTTAACACGACTACGAATACGCATTAATGCCCATGGCTTGCGAGAACGTAACCATAAATGACGGTTGTCAAGTAAGAAATCAATTCCATGCTCTTTGTTTCCAATAGGGTAGTCTTCACTTTTGCCGACAATATCAAAGTCTTTGATGTGAATTTCATAACCAAACTTTGAACGCTTGTCTTCAGCAATCTCACCAGTTACCCAAAAACTAGTTTCTTGGTGTAAATCATGTTTAGCAGCATCAAATTTTTCTTCAGGAACATCATTTTTACGGATGATTCCTTGGAAAAATCCAGTTCCATCCCGGAGTTGCAAGAATGCAATCTTACCGCTTGAACGTTTATCAGTTAACCAAACACCAATTTTAACTGTTTCCCCAACATGTTTTGGTGCTTCACTAATTGTAATAGTTTCCACTTTTATACTCTCCCTTAAATTATAGAATTTGAATGTGGTTTTCTTCACACTTCTTAATCATATCTTCTGGCCAAATACTTGCCTGTACTTCTCCAATATGAGCTTTACCAAGAAGGAGCATACAGAGGCGCGATTGACCAATTCCTCCACCAATTGTATATGGTAATTCGCCATTGAGCAACATTTTATGGAATGGTAATTTTTTCCGATCGGTAGCACCGGCTTGTTCAAGTTGGTATTTCATTGATTCTGGACTAACCCGAATGCCCATACTTGAAATTTCAATCCGGCGTTGAAGAGGTTCATACCAGAAAATAATATCACCGTTTAAGCTCCAGTCATCGTAATCCGGTGCTCGTCCGTCGTGAGGCTTACCACTGCGTTGCAACTTGTCACCGATCTTCATTACAAAAACAGCACCAAGTTCTTTAGCAATCTTATCTTCCCGTTCAAGCGGAGTGAGGTCTGGCCACCGATCTTCAAGTTCTTGCGTTGTAACAAAATGAATTTCATCTGGTAAATGATAAACCGCTTGCGGGAACTTATACCAAACTTCATGTTCCATATGCTTAATCACTTTAAAAATATCACGAACGGTATCCTTTAAGGTTTCTTCTGTTCGTTCATCTTTACTAATGATTTTTTCCCAATCCCATTGGTCAACATAAATTGAGTGGAAGTTGTCGAGGTCTTCTTCTTTACGAATAGCGTTCATGTTAGTGTAAAGTCCTTCGTGCATTTTGAAGCCATACCGCTTAAGAGCAAGACGTTTCCATTTAGCAAGGGAATGGACAATTTCAACAGTTTCCCTTGGCATATCTTTCATTTCAAACGAGACTGGTTGTTCAACACCGTTTAAGTTATCATTCAATCCGGTGCTCTTTTCAACAAACATTGGTGCGGACATCCGTTGAAGGTTTAGTTCTTTCCCAAATTCGTCTTGGAAAGTTTCACGAATATAACGAATGGCAGCTTCAGTTTCTCTAATTGAAAGACGTGGATCGTAATCTTTTGGAATAGTTAAGTCCATAATAGACACTCCTTAAATAATAGATTTAGGAATGAATTAAAAAAGCCCTTCGTTCCCCTTATAATCAAGGGACGAAAGGCTTTTTTCCGCGGTACCACCCAAATTGTCTAGTATAAAACTAGGCCTCCTCAAGAGCACATCATGCTCTGCCGGTGAGGTAACGGTCCGGATCCGACCAAGCCTACTTTAAGTAAACTTATTTGGGTTGGCAGCACTCGCGAAAGTGTTATTCACTAGCGTAGGGTCGACTGGTTTCTCACTATCACCAGTTCACTGAACGAATACAACTAATTACTCTTCTTTCTCATCGCTTTTTTATTTTGTTAATTGTATTTTAACCTAATTCTTTTAAAATGCAATACTTTTTAAAGGATTTTATTTATCCATGTCATTTCGGCTTCTAAATTATCATGTTTAGTAATGTGGAAACCATTATGCTGATAGAATTTAACAGCCCGTTGGTTTTCTAAATATACATCTAAAACAAGACAGTGATATTTCTTTTTGGCGACATTAAGTAAAGTGGTACCGATATGTTGTGATTGATACTCTTTAGCGATAAATAAACCAGCAATATAATTTTCTTGAAGGCCGATAAAACCTTGGATATTGCCATTATCAGTTACAGAACAATAAACGTCTGCGTGCTGAATTGCATTTTAAACGTTAGGTAAATTTTGGTACCAAAATTTAGCAGAGATAAATGGATGAGCATCTAAATTAGTATTTAACCAAATATCCATGACTTTTTTGATATCAGTTGTTTTCATTTTTCTAATCATAATTTTTAGGAATTAAATTTAATCGTGATAATTGACGAAGAATAGCTAGGACAACCAAGGATTCAATGGGCCAAGTAATCAACTCTTTTGGCAAACGAATAAAGAGAAGAGCCATGAAGGTGTGATTACTACTACTAGAACTTAGGCTCATAAGGTAGAGCCATAAGGTAGTTCCAATAATATTGGTAAGTAAAATTTGGAAAAATTCATATATTAAAATTCGTTGCCAGCTTATCTGTTGCTGGTATAGGAACATTCCAGCAATTACACCAGAGATAAACGCTGAGAGGGTAAAGCCGGGAAAGAACAAGCTTCCTGAATTTAAAATAGTATTACTTATGATATCAGATACGACCATTGACCATCCACCAATCCATGGCCCAAGACAATAGCCAATAAGCGCAGTGGCAATAAAACCAAAACTAAACTTTAAGACCGCTGGATCACCAATTGAAAGTTTATTTAAGATTACCTGCAGTGCGATTAACATAGCAGCTAGAGTCAAATTCTTTGTAGTAAAGCGTGGTCCAGTAAACGATAACGAAGACATATCAATCCACTCCCTTTTAAAATTTTTGTTAGGGAACACATTGACGTTTCCGTTTATGGTGAATGCGGAATAACAAAGCAGCTAGTTATTAGCCTCCTTCTAACGTTCACATTCCGTTCCGTTAGACAATAACTCTGAGATCCCTACCCCAACAGTAGTAATATATTCTAAATGTCTTTATTAATCAAGTTCAAACATGTGATTTTATTTTTACCATGTTTTAATTTCCCGGAATTAGATTATTTGTTAATGAGCATAATTAGAAGTAAAGATTGTAAATTAAAGACGAGCAACTTAAATTATGATTGTTGAGCAATTGCCTTGTTAACGGCTACTTGTTCTTTATTAATTAAATTAACCTTGCTTTCAATTACGCTGATATCCATTTTAATTTCCCGGGTTAAGCCTGGTGTATTAAGTTTAGGTTCAAAGAAATCTTTGAATTCACTCAGCCGTTCAGGAGTATGGAAAACACCGGCTGTTACTGTGATGAAGGTAGCAAATTCCATATCGCCACCAACAGTATCATTTAACCATTGCCAATCATCACGAAGCCAATTCCAGGCAGCCTGTTGGCCGGCTTTATTGGCAAGGAGGCCACGATACCATGCTCGTAAGTCTTGTGGTTTGATAACATCAGCATTTTCAAAGTAACCAACAACTTTTGCGATTAATGCTGGATCGGTAGTATTTGGTATTGCCATTCGTAAGTCTTGTTTAAAGCTTGCATCGGCTGTTTGTTGGTAAGCTTTTATCAATTTATCGAATAATTCAGTATTTCCAAAATTCTGGACTTCATTTTTGAGAACTAACCCACGAATATCTGCCGAAAGGGACTCTAGTTTATCTTGATTTTCGATGAAGATTTGATGAGCTTGCGTAATTGCATCATTATTACGTGCAAATAGTGAAGCGCTAAGAATATAAGGACGCGTTAGTTGATCATCATTGCTTTCACCAGCTTTAGGCAACCACCCAAGCCGCTTTACCTGGTCTTTACTTAATAAATCAAAGAATTGTCGTAGTTCTTGCTCAGCAGGGGAATCAGGCTTAGCAAACATTTTAAGACTATTAGCAATTTGGTATAGTTCGGCGTTAACAATTGCAGAAGTACTATCTTTAAATTGCTTTAATAATGGAATCAATGATGCATAGGATACTTGTTGTCCTTGGGCAAGTAACCGTAGATCCTGAAGAAGTTGACGTTGGGTAATCGGGTCTAATTCATCAGCGTGATCTAAAATATCGTTGAGCAACGGTTCGTCATATTTTACGATGAAGTGTGAATTATTACCAAGATTTAAGCGGAATGGTTGACTATTCTTATTACGCAATGCTTGATAATTTCCAAGATTGAGTTTTTGTTCAGCCATAATTTGGGGAGCTTCATCATAGTTACTATTGAGTGGAATTTGCCATTGACGGTCAACATCTTTACCGTCACCAATAAAGAATTGCTTTTGTGACAATACTAAGTCGCCATCAGCATTAATTTTTGCTGTTACAACAGGATAACCTGGTTGTTCAAGCCATGAATTCATGATCTTTCCAATATTAAGCCCCGATGCGTCGCCAAGAGCTTTCCATAAGTCAGCTCCGGTTGCATTACCGTATTTATGAGCAGCAAAATAATTCTTAAGACCTTCTCGTAACGCTTCGTCACCTAACAGAGCCCGGACCATTACTAACATTCGTGATCCTTTAGCGTAAACAATTGCACCATCGAATAGGGCATCAATTTCAGCTGGATTATTAACATTAACATGAACGGATTGAACACCATCAGTTGCATCCCGTTGTAATGCCATTGGGGCTTCTGAAGTTTGGAAGAGTTCCCAAATGTGCCAATCAGGTTGGAGGGCATCAACGGCAACATATTCCATCATATTAGCAAAACTTTCATTGAGCCATAAATCATCCCACCACTTCATTGTGACAAGGTCCCCAAACCACTGGTGAGCTAGTTCGTGCGTAATAACAGTTGCAACTAATTGTTTCATTTCAAGGGAAGTATTGTCTGGATCAAGTAATAAGTAGGCTTCCCGGTAGGTCACTAACCCCCAGTTTTCCATTGCACCGGCAGAGAAATCAGGTAAAGCTAACTGCCATGAATGTGGGAGCGGGTAAGGAGTTTGATAGAAATCCTCGTAAAAGTCGATTGCCCGCTTAGCGATGTCTAATGCAAAATCAAGTTCCTTGGGTTGGTGCGCTTTCGTTGCGAATACACCTACTTTAACGCCACCCTTTGTCTCAGTAATTTTACTTTGAAGTTCTCCAAAGGCAAAGGCAACAAGGTAAGTTGACATCCGCACAGTTGGTTCAAAGTAGTGAATACCATTTTCAACATGATCTTCTGGCATGTTAGCAATAATAGTTTCACCAGGATGTTCATCAAATTTGATTGCTAGACTGAAAGTAGCTTTGGCCTCTGGTTCATCGACACAGGGGAAAGCTTGCCGCGCGAAAGTTGTTTCAAATTGGGTCCCGATAATTTGCTTTTTTTCTCCATTTACCTCATAGTACGATGGATAAATTCCCATCATTGAATCAGTTAACTTAGTATTATAAGTTACAGTAAAAGTTACTTTACCTGTTTGAGGAAGGGTAATCCGAACTGCCTCAGCGTCATTATCAATCTTAAAGTCTAATTCTTGACCGTCTGCTTGAACGCTAGTGATCTGCAAGTTCTTTTGGTTAATTGCAATTTGCGGATCAGTTGCGTTACCAGTGATAGTTGTTTTTCCATTAATTGTTTTCTCTGCACGATTAATATCGATAAAAACATCATAATGGTCAGGTTGGAAAGTATTATAAAAGCGTTCGAGTTTTGCCATGTAAAAGATTCCCTTCTTAATTTGTTTTTAATGTTTATTATACGGCTGATGAAAAGAATTAGCTAAACTATTACCTGATTTTAGAATAGAAAAAAGTTGTAGACCAATCTTATGTTATTTTAGACTGGCCAACAACCTGTAAAAAATTAAATTTTATCTAGCGCTTCTTCAATCGGCGTATCTCCACTCCGCATCATGATAACATGACCGATTGTATTATCATGTTGTAAAATATCGGCCAAAGTCTGGGCAACGTCTGGAATCGGATTAGAGGTTGCAGAACCTTCACCAATTTGAATTTTACCGGTACCGGGTTCTTCAGTTAAGGTAGCGGGTTGAAGGATAGTGTAGTCAAGCTTTGTATTTGAGATAAGATAATTATCGGCAAAGAACTTGGCAACATTGTAGTCCATGATTGAAGCTAATGATGGAATTTTTGACCATCTTTTAGGTTGTAAAGCATAGAGAGAACTTAACATGATGTAGCGTTTAATCCCATCTTTTTCGGCAGCTTGCATTGTTTTAACTGCACCCATAGCATCAGTTTGCAGTAAATCTTTACCACGTGATCCGGCAACAAAGTAAACTGCATCCATGCCGTTCATCAATTTAGCGAGTTTTTCAACGCTATCATGTAGGTTAAATTCAACAGCAGTAACGTGGTTTAACTTAATAATTTTTTCCGAATGGCGAGCACCAGCAGTAACTTCATTACCGGTAGCAACTAAATCTTTAATTAAGTCAGTAGCAACACGGCCTGAGCCGCCGACAACAAATACTTTCTTCATAACTAATCGACCTCCTAGAGGAAATTTTAACGCAGTTTCTACAATTTATAATTAAAAAAGACTTACTAGATATGATTTTAGCTTACTTTTTATAAGCAGTAAAGGATTAGCAGTGATTTGAAATGTCAAAGCTTTAATTAAATAATTTTGCCTAAAATGCGGTATCATTAATAGTGTATAAATCATTTTAGAATTTTAGGTAAAGAAGGGATTTATTGTGACTGAAGAACACGATTTAACCTCAAAAATGGTTGAAAAATTAAAGAAAGAATTTCATTCACGTAAAGATGCGGAAATTATTGCTCGGGCAATTCAAAAAAATGGGATTAAAGCTGCGAGTGAAGATCCAACGGCAAGTGAACGACTTCATCGAGCATTTTCTTATGAAATTAAGACGGGAAAGCCAACCAACCAGCGTCATAGTGGACGTTGCTGGTCTTTTGCAGCTTTAAACACCCTACGGCATAAGTTTGCAACAAAATATAAGTTCAAGGACTTTGAATTGTCACAAAATTATCTGTTTTTCTGGGATCGAATTGAACGGGCAAATATGTTTTTCCAAAAGATTATTGCAACTGCTGATAAGCCTTTGCATGATCGAACCGTTGATTTCTACCTTAGTTTTGCATTAAATGATGGTGGGCAATGGGCTAATGCTGCTTCTATTATTGAGAAATATGGTGTTGTTCCTGAATATGTAATGCCTGATACGCATAATACTAAGGATACTTCAGATGTTGCTGAAGTATTTGATAGCCTAATGCGTAAAGATGCAATTGAATTACGGGCAATGGTACAAACTAATGCAAGTGCAGTGGAATTACAGGAAGCACAAGAGCGAATGATGGGCGACGTTTATAAGATTGCGGCTTACTCATTTGGTGAACCACCTGTAAAATTTGATCTTGAATATCGGGATGATGATAAGAAGTTCCATCAAGTTCTTGGGTTAACACCATTAAAGTTCTATCATGAATACTTTGATACAAATTTAAGTGACTATGTTGTAGTTACTAATGCACCTGATCACGAAATGGACCGAAGCTATTTAATGCCAGCTCAGGATAGTGTGGTTGGTGGCTTGCCAATTAAATTTGTTAATGTTCCTTTTGAAGAATTGCAAAAGGGAGCTATCAAACAATTACAAGCTGGCGAAACGGTGTGGGTTGGGAATGATGTTCTCCAACAAATGGACCGTAAGCGGGGCTTGATGGATGCAAAATTATATCATCGAGAGGAATTACTTGATGTTGACTTTGTAATGGATAAGAAGCATCGTTTGGAAACTAAGCAAGCCGTCGTTTCTCATGCAATGACATTAACAGGCTTTGACATGGTAAATGATCAACCTACACGATGGAAGATTGAAAATAGTTGGGGCAAAGATAATGGCGATAATGGATACTTTGTAATGACCCAAGATTGGTTTGAAGAGTATACTTATGAAGCTGTAATTAATAAGAAATACCTTAGCG
Source organism: Limosilactobacillus agrestis (assembly GCF_014145585.1). Lineage (GTDB taxonomy): Bacteria > Bacillota > Bacilli > Lactobacillales > Lactobacillaceae > Limosilactobacillus > Limosilactobacillus agrestis. The sequence goes on along the minus strand of NZ_JACIVF010000072.1, from coordinate 6,522 downwards.
ATCGAGTAAAGAAAGTAGCTGACAGTGAACCCGTTACTCTACCAGCTTGGGATTCTTTGCAGTAAAATATAAATAGTGAAGTACACACGGAGAGGTTGGGAAACAAAACCCAATCTCTTTATTTATTTCCTGGGAAATCATTTAACTTCCCCAAATAGTTGTATGATAGTAGTTAGAATTTAATTAAAATCATACAAAGAAAGCAGGAAAATTGATGGCGAAGGAAAAATCGATTTTTACAAAAGATGTTGTACTTGTAATGGCGGCCTCATTCTTTTTTATGTTTAGTAATATGTACTGTAACCCATTGATTAACGGTTATGCTCAAGATTTAGGCGCATCAAGTGCTTTTGCAGGTATAATCGTTGGAATGATGAGTATTGTTTCAATGTTTTTGCGACCAATTGCTGGTAATATGACTGACCGGTTTTCAAAGTATTCCTTAGCTTTTTGGGGTGGCATATTGTGCTTTATTGGGGTTGCAGGTTATGTATTAACGCCTAATAGCACATTCCTGTTAATATGTCGTTTGATTAACGGGTTGGGATTTGTATTATGTACAGTTTGCATGACAACGTGGCTATCATATTTAGTGCCATTTAATCATGTTGGCGAAGCAATGAGCTTTTATGGACTGATGAATGCTTTGGCAATGGCGTGTGCCCCCGCTGTCTCAATTAATTTGTATCGAGTTATTGGTTATCGAGCCGCAATGGTAATTTCTGCATTATCGGCTTTACTGGTTGTTGTCACAATTCAGTTTGTCAGTAACCGCGCTCAACCAGCAGCACACTCTGTAAAACAAAGAGGTTTCCATATTAAAATCATTCAGCGGGACGCTATTCCAGTTGCCCTTTTAACCGCTTTATTTGCGATCCCATATTTTGCAACGCAGGCAGATATTGTTGAATATGCTGAACAACGTCACTTACCGATTGCTGTCGGTGCTTATTTCTTGATCTATGCTGTCGTTCTTTTACTTAGCCGGCTATTCTTACGAACTCAATTTGATACTGTTCGTTTTGAACCATGGTTAATTTTAAGCACGGTTGCAACAATCTTTTATCTTATTATGTTAAGTGTTATGAAAAATAATATCGAAATGGCATTGGCAGCTGCTGGAATGGCATTTGGCTATGGGATTATTTATTCCGTCTGTCAATCAACAGCAATGATGTTAGCTCCAGATAATGAGCGCGGTTTAGCGAGTTCGACATTCTTTCTCGGCCTTGATATTGGAATGACGCTCGGTCCAATTATTGGGGGGATTATTGATAGCACGTTACCTGTGAAATATTTTTACCCCGTAATGCTATTTATTGTCCCGCTAGTTATTATTACTTTTCTAGTAAACCGAAAGAAACTGAATAGTGCAATTGACCAGCATTAGAGGCAATGAAAATGAAAAAATTAGAAAAGTTGACTGGTGTCTGTAGTTTATTATTAAATTTAATGCCTTTTTTGCTGTATATTTCTCTTACTAAAGAACAATCTGATATCTTTGTTGGTGCTTTACCCTTCGCTATTTTTTATGCTTTTCGGCATACGATTTTATTATTTTGTCGCGATTTAGAATACGATTATCAGCGTCTTGCCTGGATTGGTCTTTATAGTGGAATTATTGGTTACTTTTTAGGGATGTTTGGTGGATTTCAACCGATCTTCTGGGATTTGTCGGGTGTAGGTGCAGGAATTGCTTCCCAACTATTTCCAACCGCAATAAGTCAGCGTAAACGATTAATAAAACAAGGACTATTACCTAAACAGGACCATCTTAAACCGATCTTTCAAGTTGTTATAGTTTTGATCGGTGTTGGAATAATTGTGTGGGTAAAGAAGCCAGTAATTAGTTTTACTTTAATGTTGATTGTTACTTTTGGCGCAATGGGATCGATTTGGAAAACACCCCACGCAATTCGTCCGCTACCAGTTCGTTTACATTGGTCTAATTACTTACTAGCATTAATTTTACTTGGCGCAATGTTACTGTTACGATTGGGGAGAAGTTTGGGCTTTGGGAAACCACTTGAATGGGGAACCGCTCTTTTATTGATTTTTCTCATTACAATGATCCTTGCCTTACTTTTAAACCATCGCCGATTACTTCATTATCCAAATCATTTACGACAACGAATAATGCTTTATGGAGTTTGTGGTCAGTATTGGACCTTATATAGTACCGTTTTTATTGGCATCTTGTATGGCACAAGGATGTATTCTTGGACAATTGTTGCTTACTTATTTGCTTTCGTCTTTGGCGGGATACTGGTAAAGCAAATAAATCGCTTGTTGCGTTTTAAGGATTACCAAATTAATCTAGTAATGATAATATTTGGAATTCTTTTAACATTCTGGCTACCAACATATTTTATTGGCGTATTTATTATCCGTAGTTTTGCCGGTGCAGAACGTAAAATAGCAATTGACGACTATGAGGAAGTAACCCATAATTATAGTATTTCTTCGATTGTCAATTATTACTATGCATCACTTGCGGGGATAATTTCCCAATTAGTAATGTGGGGAAGCTTATTTATTTTCGCTGGACCAACGGGAATGAATAGAATTTTTGGCGCTTTTTCAGTGGGAAAAACAAGTGCCCAAAGCTTTTCAATTATCATGAGTACCCATCTTATTCTTGCGGGTTACATGATTATATTTATAATGGCGTTGCTTTTTAGATTGAAGAATACCAAAAAGCAAGAACTTAGATAGAAATATCTTTGTTCTTGCTTTTTACAATTTCCTGTTTCCAATGATTAAGATGTTTTTTAGTGATAACACACAAACCATCATCGCCGGCCTGTTTCATTTCGTCAGTACACATGATTTTAGCGTCACCAGTTTGTTTTGCTCTGTTTTCACCCCAGTAATTTAAATAACGAAGGGCAGCATAAAGATTTTCACCCTCAGGAGTTAAGCGATATTCAACGTGGGGAGGGATTGTATTGAAACTTTTACGGATAACGAGGCCGGCATCTGACATTTCACGAAGTTGGTCACTCAAGACTTTATACGAGGTACCTAGTTGCTTAACTAGTTCACTTGTCCGTCGAGGATGATCAGCTAAGAGATAAAGAATAACAGACTTCCATTTACCGCCGATGATTGCTAGAGCGTAGTCTGCTCCAGTATTATACATTCTAGGTTGCCGTTCCATTAAAATTCCTCCTTTGACGTTTATGATAATTATATAACGTTAAAGAGGGAGAAGAAAAATCAGTTTACTTGATTAATTTGAACATCTCGTCTTCATCAAGGTGAGCCTTTTCTCCAGCTGGTGCCTCAATTGACCCAAATGGCATTTCAGCACGCAATTGCCAATCGGCTGGAAGATTAAATGTTTGATGAATGTCATCATCAATCAATGGGTTATAATGTTGAAGACTAGCGCCGATTCCTTGTTCTGCGAGTGCTGTCCAAACAGCTTGTTGAGCACCACCGAGGCCTTGTTCAGCCCAGTTTGCAAAATTAGCTGCATATGATGGATAATCATTCTCTAATTGGTGCACAATTGCAGTATCAGTAAAGTAGAGGATCGTTCCATAACCAGCTTTGAAACTGTCAATCTTTGCCTTTGTTTTTTCAAAAGCATCTGGACTCTTAGCAATTTTACGTAAAGCATCTTCAACGATTTCCCATACTTTATCTGATGACTTGCCAAATAATACGACTGCTCGTACTGTTTGACTATTGAATGCAGTTGGTGAGTTTTTGATTGTTTGCTTAACCAAATCAAAAATTTCTTCAGGTGTTTGTGAAAGATTATCACCAAGCGCATAGATTGAACGACGAGTTGCAGTTAAACTATTAAATTGTGAATTCATAATAATCACTCCCGTACATTTATTTACTTACTAATAGTAACCCGAATATAAAAATATACAAGAAGTGAATTATATTTCACCAGAGAAAGGAGAAAAAATGGCTGAAAAAGATTGTCCAATTGAAAATACGTTTAAATTAATAAACGGAAAGTGGAAAAGCGTAATTATATATCAAATTAGTAAATATGAGCCTTGTCGTTTTTCAGAGCTGCAAAAATTAATCCCTGATTGTTCCAAGAGAATGTTGGCTCTTCAACTAAAAGATTTAGAGGAAGCAAGCATTATTCAAAAGCATGTTTATTCGACAGTGCCCCCTAAGACTGAGTACACATTGACGGAAGTAGGAAAAAGTTTGGTACCAATAATTAGGTCAATTAACCAATGGGGCAAAAAATATACTAAAAAATAAAATTTTGCTAACTGCTTGGCGATCAATTATATCTTACTTGGATGTAACTGCCTTGCTTGTAAGTGCTTACTTTTAATTGATGTAGGGAATTGTATACTAAAAGTAGAATTTATGAGGAGGTAAAAGTGATGACAAAGGAAATTTTGATTCTGGGAGCGACGGGGAAAATTGCTGGATACGCAATTGATGCCTTATTAGCAAATGGTAATGATGAATTATTATTATTTACCCGGCATCCACAAAATATGAAGATTATCGATGAAAATCGCGAAACAGTTATTAAAGGGGATGTCCTGAATATTGCTGATCTAGAGCCAGCGATTGAACGAGCAGACGCGGTTTATGCTAATCTCCGAAATCCTGAAATTACGCGACAAGCTAAAAATATTGTTAGTTTGATGGAAAAATATGCTGTAAAGCCGTTAGTCTGGATTTCATCGATTGGGATCTATGATGAAGTTCCGGGTAAATTTGGTGAATGGAATAATGAGATGTTAGGTGGTGGCCAAAAAGATAGTTATTTGGGAACTTACCGTAGCGCTGCTGATGTAATTGAAAATTCAACCCTTGATTACACGATCATTCGTCCAGCTTGGTTAACAGATAAGGATGAAGTTGATTACGAAATGACTGCAAAGGGGGAATCATTCAAAGGTACCGAGGTATCACGAAAGTCGATTGGTAATTTTGTCGCGAAAATTATTGATGATCCGGCCCCATATGCACGAAAAAACTTTGGTGTGAATAAACCTAATACAGACGGAGATAAACCAGCATGGTATTAAATCTTTAATTGCAAGCTAAATTAATTCATTGTATACTGATAGTGAATAATGTAATAATAACTCGTCTTTAGTCCCCGGATTAAAGATATTAAGAGTACTAGCCAACTTCTACTAGGGCCTGTCATAATGACATGAAGAAGTTGGTTAGTACTCTTTTATTTTAGGAGGTTTTAATATGAATGTTGAAGTAAAAACATTAAATGAGATGACACCTCAAGAGTGGTGTAGGTTAGCAGAAGAACGGATAAAAGTATTTGTGGTTGAACAAGAATGTCCTTATCAAGAAATCGATGAACAGGATTATTATGCTCACCATTTAATGTTAAAGGACGAGCAAGGTGAATTAGTGGGTTATACGCGAATTATGGCTAAGGATGATACTCATTCCACTTTTGGTCGCGTATTAGTTTTAAAGCAATTTCGTGGACATAAATATGGACGCCAGCTAGTTCGGGCGACAATCGATGAAACTAAGCGTCTTTTCCCAAATAAGGCAATTCAGATCCAAGCCCAAGCATACCTTAAAGAATTTTACGCATCGTTTGGATTTAAGCCAGTTTCAGATATTTATCTTGAAGATAATATTCCGCACTTGGATATGGTATTGGATTAATTATGAAGAAAATACTAACAGAGTAGTGATTTTAAGTTAAAGTAAGATAACGTAGAACTAGCTTAGCCTATTCTTTGTCGAAATTTTTATTATTTATAAAATTAAATCATTGTGTTTCTAGTCATTGGAGTGTTTTTAGTTTATTTATTAAATAATAGTGTTATATTTAACATAATAATGAACTTTAGGAGGAACAACTCATGGCTGAGAAGACATTTACACGAGATGAATTAGCTAAGTATAATGGTGATGGTGAAAGGCCACATTACATGGCAATCGATGGGCTAGTTTATGACATTACAGATGCTTCTAAAAAAGGAATCAGCATAAAAAAGTTGATGGAAGTCGTTTTTGGCCGTTCAAAAGAAAAAGATGAAATTCTAAAAAAGTTAACAGTTGTGGGGAAATTAGCTGATTAAGGAGTAGGTTGGATGGCAAATCAAACATTTACCAGAGATGAGTTGCGTAAATATAATGGCCAGAATGGAGCAGCTGCATATATTGCAATCGATGGAATCGTTTACGATGTGACTCATAGTCCTGCTTGGAAAAATGGGCTTCATCATGGATATCAAGCCGGTTATGATTTAACGGATGCACTGTATAAGGTTTCTCCCCATAAAGACCGCGTATTGGCAAATCTACCCAAGGTGGGAACTTTAGTGGGAGAAGAATAAATAGCAGGAACTCTCTGAAGTGCCCTACAATTGTTAGACAAGAAATCTAATGATTGTGAGGCACTTTTTTATATGACCAAATATAAAACAGAACTGAAAACCCAAATTGTTCAAGAATACCTTTCGACTTCACAAAGTACTAATGATTTAAGTAAGAAATATCAAATTAGTGGGCGACGTATCGCAGAATGGATTCAGAGATACCAATTGA
>NZ_JACIVF010000071.1:34609-61844 GCF_014145585.1 Limosilactobacillus agrestis | reverse complement strand
CTCAAAACTAAACAAAGTTTCTTCGATGTGTAGGTTCCGTTTTATTCCTTAGAAAGGAGGTGATCCAGCCGCAGGTTCTCCTACGGCTACCTTGTTACGACTTCACCCCAGTCATCTGTCCCGCCTTAGGCGGCTCCCTCCATAAAGGTTAGGCCACCGACTTTGGGCGTTACAAACTCCCATGGTGTGACGGGCGGTGTGTACAAGGCCCGGGAACGTATTCACCGCGGCATGCTGATCCGCGATTACTAGCGATTCCGACTTCGTGTAGGCGAGTTGCAGCCTACAGTCCGAACTGAGAACGGCTTTAAGAGATTAGCTTACTCTCGCGAGTTCGCAACTCGTTGTACCGTCCATTGTAGCACGTGTGTAGCCCAGGTCATAAGGGGCATGATGATCTGACGTCGTCCCCACCTTCCTCCGGTTTGTCACCGGCAGTCTCACTAGAGTGCCCAACTTAATGCTGGCAACTAGTAACAAGGGTTGCGCTCGTTGCGGGACTTAACCCAACATCTCACGACACGAGCTGACGACGACCATGCACCACCTGTCATTGCGTCCCCGAAGGGAACGCCTTATCTCTAAGGTTAGCGCAAGATGTCAAGACCTGGTAAGGTTCTTCGCGTAGCTTCGAATTAAACCACATGCTCCACCGCTTGTGCGGGCCCCCGTCAATTCCTTTGAGTTTCAACCTTGCGGTCGTACTCCCCAGGCGGAGTGCTTAATGCGTTAGCTCCGGCACTGAAGGGCGGAAACCCTCCAACACCTAGCACTCATCGTTTACGGCATGGACTACCAGGGTATCTAATCCTGTTCGCTACCCATGCTTTCGAGCCTCAGCGTCAGTTGCAGACCAGACAGCCGCCTTCGCCACTGGTGTTCTTCCATATATCTACGCATTCCACCGCTACACATGGAGTTCCACTGTCCTCTTCTGCACTCAAGTCGCCCGGTTTCCGATGCACTTCTTCGGTTAAGCCGAAGGCTTTCACATCAGACCTAAGCAACCGCCTGCGCTCGCTTTACGCCCAATAAATCCGGATAACGCTTGCCACCTACGTATTACCGCGGCTGCTGGCACGTAGTTAGCCGTGACTTTCTGGTTGGATACCGTCACTGCGTGAACAGTTACTCTCACGCACGTTCTTCTCCAACAACAGAGTTTTACGAGCCGAAACCCTTCTTCACTCACGCGGTGTTGCTCCATCAGGCTTGCGCCCATTGTGGAAGATTCCCTACTGCTGCCTCCCGTAGGAGTATGGACCGTGTCTCAGTTCCATTGTGGCCGATCAGTCTCTCAACTCGGCTATGCATCATCGCCTTGGTAAGCCGTTACCTTACCAACTAGCTAATGCACCGCAGGTCCATCCCAGAGTGATAGCCAAAGCCATCTTTCAAACAAAAGCCATGTGGCTTTTGTTGTTATGCGGTATTAGCATCTGTTTCCAAATGTTATCCCCCGCTCCGGGGCAGGTTACCTACGTGTTACTCACCCGTCCGCCACTCACTGGTGATCCATCGTCAATCAGGTGCAAGCACCATCAATCAGTTGGGCCAGTGCGTACGACTTGCATGTATTAGGCACACCGCCGGCGTTCATCCTGAGCCAGGATCAAACTCTCATATAAAATATATAAGAACTTGAATAGCTCTCAATTATCTTTGTTATTAAGCGAATTGACTTCGCAAATGTTTTTTGCTTCAAATCACGTCGTGATTGAAGACCCTACACATTTGATTCGTCGAAACTTTGTTCAGTTTTCAAAGGTCTACCTGTTGACTAATCAAGTAGCCAATCAACATATTTATTATAACATACATTAGATTAGCTTGTCAAGAAGAAATTTTAATTAATTTTGAATTTCTTTTGATTGATAACTCAATCAGCAACTTTATTAATATATCACGTCGTCAATCAGATGTCAACAATTATTTTTAGCTTTTTTGTTAAACCATCTCAGCAGCACTTAGCTGTTTTGACAACGATAACTACTATACATGGGTTTTGATTCCCCGTCAACTGTTTTTTCTAAAAAATTAAAAAGTATTTTCAAGATCATATAAACAGTTAAAAACTTCAATAGTAACTAGGTCAATATCATCAAAACGAAAACGTTCATAAGGTCGATATCGAACAAAGATGAATTCTTCTCTACTATGAATATAAGTTACATCACATAATGGTATACCAAATTTTTCAAATGTCCGTTTCTGTCGATCTCTTGAATCATCGTTTTGCATGGCAATCAAACGTCTAATAATCACTAATAATTCTGATTCCTTCACAAGGATAATCCTCCTTCATACAAATAAAGGATCGTGTCTTCACACAACCCTTTTTTCTATCTTTTAACTTTATCCGGCTTTATAAATACAGCTATAATTCCGGCGAACATTCCAAAGTAATATGTAAGTAGTCGCCATAAGATCATTGCTAAAACTAATTTTGTATTTGAGTGAATAAAACTTGCAAAAAGGACGGAAAAACTATATTCGGCTCCCCCAGCTCCTCCTGGAATTGGAAAAAGTGAAATAATCATAAAAATTAAAACGTGCAAGCTGAGCACCATCACAAAATTAATATGATCAATTCCAAGTGCAAGCATAATAAAGTATGGGATTGCATAGTAAAAGAATAATTGAAAAATAGTTACTACGCAAACCTTAAGTAGTTTCTTATAATCTTGCTTCATTCGGAGACTCTCTTGGTAAAAAGTATCCACTTTTTCATTTAGGACAACTTTCATGTGCTCATATCGGTTAGCCTTCATAAAAATAGCAGCTGGTTTGATAACGAGGTTCATTAATTTCTTAGTAAAACTATACCAGTACATTACCATCAACAATCCGACAATTACCGCTAAGTGGATCAAAAAGCCAAATATTACTAATAATGAAAGAGCATGAAGTTTTTCCGCAATAAAATGAAAACCAATTAACAAACTAATCAAGAAGTTAACAACAATCATTGCTTGAAATACAACAAACTTCATTAAAAGAACTGAACTTGCCAATCCTCCATCAACACCTGATTGAATCATTGCCACTAATTGCGCTGGCTGCCCCCCTGTTGAGAACGGAGTAATGCCATTAAATAATTGTTCAATTAATGGTAATCGTAATGCATCCTTCCAAGTAAAGCCATCGTGACGATCATTCATAAAAATTTTTACCACAACTGCTTCTAAGCCTAAATATAAACATATACAGCCAAGTGCAACGAGTATCCATCCCCAATTAATGGTAGAAAGGTCTTGCAACAATAGGTGGATGTTTGAGTTACGTAATGAGTAGCCGAGAATTCCAATTCCAATAATTAGCATTATACTTAATACTAACCAATTTCGTCTGCTCACTAAGCATCCCCCTTTCGCGCTTGCTCTTGATAAAACTTAGTCCAGACCTTTGCTAAATGTTCTTTTGAATATTCTTTAGCAGCTTGCTGGGCCTTAGTTTGCCAATGCGCCAGTCGTGCAGGATCATTACGCAATAACGTTAACTTCATTTGCATCTCCTCGACATCTTTAGCAGTCTCATAATCCCCATTAATAATAGAATGATAAAGGTCAAGATCGCGCAACATTACTGGTGTCTCACAACTAAAAGCTTCCAAAACAGACATTGGAAATAGTTCATTATATGAAGGCAAAAGAAATAGGTCGGCAAGATTATTCAGTTCAGCAATCTTATCCCGCGAAACGATCCCCGTAAAATGTAAATTAGCTGGCGGATTATCTACTACCTTTTTTAACTCACTATATCCATCTGTTAAACGACCAAAAGAAAATCCTCCAGCCCAAAAAAATTCAACATCTGGATTTTGGCGAGCAAGACGAATAAAGTCTGGAACACCTTTTCGTTCTTGAACCTGGCCACTTCCTAATACCACAAACTTGTCGGCAGCAACTCCATATTTTTTTCGAAGAGCAATCCGTTTATCAGCTGCGTATGGATGGAAACGATCATTATCAACAAAGTTAGGGATATAGGTAATCTTTTTTTCAGGAATCCCATATGCTACTAACTGCTTGATAAAAGATGGATTCACAACTACTAATTGATCCATTCGTTTATAAAAGGCAATAATATAGTGATAAAAAAGCCCGCGAAATGGTTGCGGGATTGTCAGGCTTCCTTCTAACGTCTCAGGAAGAAAATGCACATAACCAATCTTTTGTCCCCGCTTTTTTGAAAAAGTTGACAGGTAAAAAAGAGGATCAATTGTATGGTAATGGCTGATTTGACTCTTCCCATAACGGTTGATTTCAATTTCAAATTTGTCACTGCACTGGTTGCGCAATAAGTTAATTAATTCAAGATAGGCGCTTCCTACTCCTTGTCCCGCAACCTTATCTGCAGATGAAAACATTGTTATTTTAATCATCATTAGCTCCTTGGGCGGTGAAAAAGGCGATGTGATTTTTCGGCTTGATTAAGTTCATCCTGGACCACCATATCATTTTGACAATCCTGGTAGAACTTAACAACCTTTTCAACAAAGACTTCTGCCGAGATTTCATGTAGCTTTTGTCGCCGTCTCACTCGTGATTCCGAATTTTTTGGTTGGTTAAGATAAAACAGAACACCATTGACCAAGTCGACTCGCTTTTGAAAACTAATGCCAATTGCTGCGTCATCAATTAATTGGTCTGTATATTCGCTACGCATAACCACGATTGGCAAATCCGAGGCAAGAGCTTCATCGTAAGTTAGCCCTTGGGATTCAGAATCGGAGGCTGAAACAAAAACATCTGCCATTTGGTAATAATGGTAAACCTCATCATTTGAAATTTCACCAGTAAAACTAATATTGTCATTAAGCTGCATTTCACGAACTTGCCGCTCCAAAGTACGTCTTGCGGGGCCATCTCCAACAATAAGCAGTTGCGCATCAGGCCTGTGAGCAAGAATATCTGGCATTGCTTCAATCAGTGAGTGAATATTCTTCTCATACGCTAAGCGACTAAGAGAAAGTAAAACTGGGGTCTCTTCGCTATAGCCTAACTTTGCCCTTAAATCAGCTCTTTCTTCTACTGAATCGCGTTTACTATATACCCGTAAATCAATCCCAGTCGGAATAACACGAATTGGTGACTCTACATGATAACCGATTAAAGTATCCAAAACTCGGTCACTGGGCGCAATAATTCCAGAAATGTTTTTTAAATAGAGATGAGCAAGCCGGGCAACATCATGCGGTTTAAGAATATGACCATTTGCAATATAGTGGAGATAATCCTGATACATCGTATGATAAGTATGGAGACAGGGTATATGTAAATGCTTGGCAACTGTCTTCCCCATAACTCCAAGCGCAAATTCAGTTTGATTATGGACTATATCTAATTGGAACTTTTTAGCAAGCTTGATGGCTCGAAATACGCCACGCACCGCAATTCGACGATCAGAAAATGAAACAAAGGGAATGCTTGCAAAGCGATATATCCCATTTTCAACGTCATCATGTTTAGCCCTAGGATCAGTTGTCGTAAAAATATATACATGATGTCCCTGAGCAATCAATTCATCACGAAGCGTCTTAATCGAAGTCGCCACGCCACTCACCTGAGGGAAATATGTATCTGTAAAAATACCAATATTCAACCTAACTGCTCCTTTTTCATCATAAATTTTCTAGATAATAATTAGTCATAATTGTTATTATACTAAAGCATTCACCGAACCGCAAAACAGATTTAAGTTATTTTAAAACTTCCTTCTAATAGTAGCAAGACTCAGAAAGGCTGATTAAAATTTCTTTACAAAATTTTTTAATAGTGAGAATTTAATTTGAAAATAACTTTCTTAACGTTATGAACAATCAAGAAAGTTATTTTCATTTATTAAAGTTTCACCTGTGGAACATACTTTTCCACTAATTTTTGGACTTCCGTAGCAGTTTCTGCATGAATTGCCCGGTGGACTAATGGTTGTAATTTACGCGTGTTCAACTGGTTAATTAAGGAGCGAATTCGTAAAATCTGACTACTACTCATTGAAAATTCATCAAGTCCCATTGCCATTAATAAGGGAACTGCGTAAAGATTATTAGCCATCTCTCCACACATTCCGACCCACTTACCTTCAGCATGTGCAGCTTCGATCACCTGACGAGCCATTCGTAAAACTGCCGGATGAAGTTCTTGATATAGGTAGGCCACTTGCTGGTTTCCGCGATCAACAGCGAATAGATACTGAATAAGATCATTACTACCAATGCTAAAAAAATCAACATACTTTGCAAAATGTTCAGCCATAACTGCAACCGCCGGAATCTCTAACATCATACCAACTTCAATATTTTTAGCAACTTGAATACCTGCGTGCTCAAGCTTTTCTTTTTCTTCATCAAGAATTGCTCGCGCCGCTTGGAACTCTTCAATCGTCGCAATCATCGGAAACATAATTGCTAACCGCCCATAAACTGATGCACGAAGGAGGGCCCGCAATTGGGGACGTAATATTTCTGGGCGTGCCAACCCAATCCTAATGGCACGAAAACCGAGGTAAGGATTGTCCTCATGGGGAAGCGCAACCATCCCCAGTTTTTTATCTCCACCAATGTCAAGTGTGCGAGCGACTACCCGCTGTCCATTCATTGCTGAAACAAATCTTTTATAAGCATTAAACTGTTGATCTTCAGTTGGCAACTCATCCTTACTCATATAGAGAAATTCAGTTCTTAAAAGGCCAATCCCCTCAGCCCCTTCCTCTTGGGCATCAATAACATCAGCAAATGTTCCGACATTCGCGCCCACTTCAAATCGCCGTCCATCAGCACTCACGGTTTGCTTATCTTTTAATGTTCCCCACTTTTGCTGTTCCTGTATAAATTTACCAGCTAACAAACGGTAATGATCAACCTCTTCATCTGTTGGATTGACAATCACTTTGCCATGAATCCCATCAACAATCAGCAAGTCTCCATCATGAATGATAGAAGTAGCATTCTTAACTCCAACGACAGCTGGAAGAGAAAGGGTCTTACTCATAATCGTAAAATGAGAAGTACGGCCGCCATTAGTTGTAACAATCCCCGCAACATATCGTTTATCAAACTGAGCGGTATCAGTAGGTGTAATATTATTAGCCACAAAAATCGCACGATGATCCAAAAGTCCTGGATCTGGTAAAGAAACATTCAATAGGTGGCTCAAGACTCGTTTGGTCACATCACGTAAGGCAGTTGCCCGCGCATATAAATATTCATTATCGTTCTTGCGCTCAAAAACACTTAAATAATAATCTTCAACGCGTTTAACAGCCCACTCGGCAGTATCATGATGGCTCTTAATACGGTCAATAATTTTCTTTTGTAAAGTCGGATCGTCTAAAATTGCAATCTGGGTATCAATAATCGTCACTGCCCGTTGACCTAACAGCTCATGGGCACGCTTAGATAAATGTTGAAGTTCAGTCTTACTTAACGTAAAAGAATCATGAAGCCGGGCGACCTCATGATTCTCATCAGCTGTATGCTGTTTTTTTATAGGTAGATCTGACTCTACTAACAGGTGTGCCGGAGCAATCGTAATACCACTACTAGCGGCAAGTCCGGTTAGTAGTATAGACATTAGTCAGTCAATCCTTCCTTCTTCATGGTTTCAGCAACGGTGTCCAAAGCTTCCTTCTCATCGTCACCATTAGCACTAATTGTAACCTTAGCATTTTGACCAACACCAAGGGACATTACACCCATGATTGACTTCAAGTTCACACTCTTACCTTCGTATGAAAGAGTAATATCCGATGAAAACTTTGAAGCAGCTTGTACCAAAATAGTAGCTGGACGAGCATGAATACCGGTTTCTGAAGTAATTGTAAATTCACGTTTTTCCATATTAATCAGTCTCCTTCGAGCAGATATAATTAATTTATTATCAGTAGCTTTACCACTGATACACCTCGATAATTACATTTTAGCAATTGTAAGCGTTAAATACAAGGCTACATCTTGCGATTTATCGCTCTCTTAATTGATAAATAATTTTACCACCTCGCTGCGCTTTGCCTTCAATTTGAGAACGATATGCATACGAGTGAAAAATCGGTTGAAATTTCTGAAAATTCTCAGGGGTAATTACAAAATGATCAATCTTTTTATTTCGTAAATCATCCAACAATTGTTCAAAATTTTCTTCTGCCATCCAATCACCTCAACATCAAATTTTATCTCCTTATTATACACGAAATCACTATCATCCTTCTATTTTAGCATTCATAGCTAAAGAGTGCTAAAATTAAAACAAGTTGTTTTCGGCATTCCTAAGCAATAAGCTGTATGGGAAAAAGTCGGTCTTTATTTAAGAAAATATTTAAGTTTTATGGCTTGCTTTGCGACAAAAAGTAAGTATAATATTAATCAATGGTCAAGAAAGGTCAAAAATTTCTTGATAAAACTATTTAGGAGGTATTAGATTTAGATGCAATGTCAATACTGTCATCAAAATCCAGCCACAATTCATCTTCAAATGAATTTTAATGGACAACGGATTCAAATAGACCTCTGCCAAAATTGTTATCAAAAATTACAAAATCTACAAACAGATATGATGAATGGAGGTAACGGAATGAATAATTTCAGTTTTGGAAGCCTCGAAGACTTCATGAATGCAATGAATAATATGCAAAGTCAAACTGCCGGTGCTAATGGTCAAAACATGAACGGCCAATCCCAACGACAAGGTGGCGGTCGGAACGGGAAAGGAATCCTTGGTCAATATGGGATCAACCTTACTGATCTCGCCCGTCAAGGTAAAATTGACCCAGTCATCGGTCGTGATAATGAAATTAAACGAGTAATTGAGATTTTAAACCGTCGGACTAAGAATAACCCGGTCCTGATTGGTGAAGCGGGGGTTGGTAAAACAGCAGTTGTCGAAGGCTTAGCTCAAGCAATTGTTAGTGGCCAAGTTCCTGAAAAGCTTGCTAACAAGGAAATTATCCGTCTCGATGTTGTTTCTTTAGTTCAAGGAACTGGAATTCGGGGACAATTTGAAAAGCGGATGCAACAATTAATGGAAGAAGTTCGTAAGAATAAGAACATCATTCTCTTTATTGATGAAATCCACGAAATCATGGGTGCTGGAAATGCTGAAGGCGGGATGGACGCCGGAAATGTTCTTAAACCGGCCCTTGCCCGTGGTGACTTCCAATTAGTTGGTGCCACTACCCTTAATGAATACCGGAAGATCGAAAAGGATGCAGCTCTTGCACGGCGATTCCAACCAGTTGAAGTTGATGAACCATCCGTTGAGGAAACAATTCGTATCTTAAACGGGATCAAAAATCGTTATCAAGATTACCACCACGTTAAATACACAGATGATGCCATTGTAGCAGCTGCTAAGCTTTCTGATCGCTACATTCAAGATCGTTATTTACCGGACAAGGCTATCGACTTACTTGATGAAGCAGGTTCAAAGAAGAACTTAACACTTAAAAACGTGGATCCAAACGCAATCGAAAATGAAATCCACACAGCCGAAGCACACAAGCAACAAGCTGCTGATAATCAAGATTATGAAAAGGCTGCTTTCTACCGGGATCAAGTTGTTAAACTTGAAAGGGCAAAAAAGGAGGCCGAAGAAAACCATACTGAAGATTCTGCAACTGTTACTGTTAAGGATATGCAGCGAATCGTTGAAGAACGGACAAATATTCCAGTTAGTGACTTACAAAAACAAGAAGAAAATCAACTTCGCGATCTTGATAAGAAACTTGACGAACATGTTATTGGGCAAACCCAAGCAGTGGACAAGGTTGCCCGTGCCATTCGTCGTAACCGGATTGGTTTGAACAAGTCTGGTCGGCCAATTGGTAGTTTCCTCTTTGTGGGTCCTACTGGGGTTGGTAAGACCGAAACCGCTAAGCAACTTGCCCTCCAATTATTTGGTTCTAAAGATGCCATGATTCGGTTCGATATGTCCGAATACATGGACAAGACTTCTACTTCTAAATTAATCGGCGCTGCTCCTGGTTACGTTGGTTATGAAGAAGCTGGTCAGTTGACTGAACAAGTACGGCGGCACCCTTACAGTTTAATCTTGCTTGATGAAGTTGAGAAGGCACACCCAGATGTTATGCACATGTTCTTACAAATTCTTGATGATGGTCGTTTAACCGATTCTCAAGGTCGAACAGTTAGCTTCAAGGATACAATTATTATCATGACATCCAATGCTGGAACTGGTGATTCAGAAGCAAGTGTTGGTTTTGGTGCTGAATCCACCGGCAATACCCACTCAATCATTGACAAGTTGACAAATTACTTTAAGCCAGAATTCTTAAACCGGTTTGATGATATCGTTCAATTCAATGCCCTCTCTAAGGATGACTTGATGAAGATCGTTAACCTAATGATTGATGATGTTAACGGCATGCTTGCTGATAAAAACCTGCACATCGAAGTTGCTGACAACGTTGAAGAAAAATTAGTTGATATGGGCTTTGATCCAAAGATGGGTGCCCGTCCTCTTCGTCGGGTAATCCAAGAACAAATTGAAGACCGGATTGCTGATTACGTTCTTGACCACAGTGATGCTCATAAGTTAGTTGCTAAACTTGATGATAATGGGGACATTGTTGTCGAAGAAACTGAAGAAGTACCAACAATTGCTAAAAAATAACTGAGTATAAAAAACGAGGCTGAATTTTTTCAACCTCGTTTTTATATTATACTCAATTTACTTCCAAACGACGACGCACTTCCAATACTGGAAGAGCAATCATTGGGACAGTAATAATCGCCAATATGAGTTCCGCGAGTCCATTAGTTGCCATGACTGTTTCTAAAGCAATTAATAAATGATTAACATTTACCCCATAAGTTTGCGCAACTGCTGGAGTACGATAAAATAGATAAATAAAGCCTAATACTAAACCGGTATTAGTAAGGGCTCCTACAATAGCTGCACTTACTGCGGCGATATATTTTACTTTGAACAAACGACACATAAGGATAAAAGTATATCCTGCTAAAATTCCAATCATAATGCGGGGAACTACGGAAACAAGCGGGTTAACAAAAACTAAAGGCGCCAGCGGACTGCTTGGTGCAACAAATGCCCGTACCCAAGTTAGAAGGCCCCAAATACCACCAATAATTGCACCATCAACAGGGCCCAGCACAATTGCTGCAATGATAACTGTTACATGAAGGGTCGTAATACTAAGCGGTCCGAGTGGAATGTTACCAAAAAATGGGACAAAATCTTGTAATAAAATAATTGCGATAAAGATTGCTAATGTCGTATTGTGCCTAATTTGCTGGTGCCGGGTTTTTGCCATTTTTCTTCTCCTAAATAAATTTGAATAGGCCTATTGTAATAAAAAAATTACCTATTCGCAATTCTCAAAAAAATATGATCGTTCCTTATCGTGTCTGCTACTAAAAAGCGCTATAATAATAGTGAATTAAGGTTACGGAGTGTTAAATAATGATTGACAAGTTTAAAACAGGAAATCCTATCTGGGTTTACTATAATGATATCGATTCAGGGGCCAACCTTACCGTCCCGCAATTACTACGCGGATTCATCGGTCAAGAATACCAAATTGAACAAAAACAATTTCCTAATTACCAATATGTAAAAACTGAAGGTGAAACCAAGGGAACATTTGACATGCGGCAGCGGATTGTGCACCTTTTTTATCGAAAACAAAATTGGGGTGAAGTTCAATCAATCGAAATGTACCTCCACCTCGATGCACCAACTCAAGTATTTGATACAGCAGGCGGAATGCCAATTGGTGCCCCCCTTCCTGCTGATATTACGGTTAAATCCTTCCACCGGGTTGCAACTAAAAATGGTCAGTTTTGGTATGAAATTGGAGCTGACCAATGGATTAAATATGATCAAATGCATGTTGTCGATAATCCATTTAATCAAGACATTCGAAAAGAAAAGTCAAAACTCATCAATAATTTAGCAGTAATCCCCCTGAAGAATGTTCAGGCCAAAGTTGACTACCTCCATAATAAGTCAATCAATGTTTATGATGCGCCTTATGGAAATAAAGTGGCAGAAATTCCAAATGGCGAAACAATTACCCTCATTGGAAAATTAAACGATAATGATGAGATTACCTGGTACCAAGTAGGCCGCAAGAAATATATTACTAGTAACTACATCCAAATTGAATATCCAGAAGATGATGAGTAAAAAAGGCTGGGAGAAAACTTTTGTTTTCTCTCAGCCTTAACTACTTTTATGAACAATAGAAAGATAACGTGGAACTAGCTTCGCATCGCCACAAGGCTAATTCTCACTCACTTTTATTAATCCCGCCGTAATTGAATCTTATTATTAAAGAATCGTGCTAACGTATAAACGATAATTAGGTAAATAACTAGGATTACCCAAATAGTGATCTTTGAATTCAAAATCGCTTGAAGAACAGTACTAGCAGATATCGCTGGAATCAACCCGACCATTGAATAAGCTAACATCATCAATACTACTAAACAAATAACAGGAAGGCCAATTCCCACAATCCACTTCCAACGACGGTTTAACAAGGCAAAACCGTTACCAATTGCCATCATTGTTAAAGAAAGGCTGAAGTACGATAAAAGACTATGCCAAGCAGAAACAAGATCAAACGGTGTATTCATTAAGCCAGCAAGTTGCGAGATAAACCACACTACTAATGTCATCGAAAAAAGAGAAAGAATACGGCCTTGCCAGAGTGTCTTACGAGATATTCCGTTTTGAATTGCCCATTTAAAATCCGTATAAGGAGTTACAAGGAAAATCGCCATTAAAAGCACGTTTAAAATTGATGAAGCGATATCTGGAAGGGCTTGGAGACTAACCAAGAAAGAGGCAAGGTTGCGCGAGACGATTAATCCAAGTAGGTAGATTATCAATGCTATTCCCAGTCCCACACCTAATGCAATCCCAGTAGCATGGCCAGCCTGTTGAAACATGGTTGAAATAACGAGGTTTCTTTTTTGATTTTTCATTAGTGTTCTCCCCCATTCGTTAAGTAAATGAATAAATGCTGCAAATCATAATGACCAATCTTAACTTGATCAGGAATCACCCGTTGTTCATTTAAATGATCAAGTAAGTAGGCAGTTTTAATATTACCCATCATTTCTGTTTGAAGAACTTTTAAACCTGCAGTATACTCATCAACCAGTTTTGCTGGACCACTAACTGCATAAGCCTTAGCTAATAAATCTTCTGTATCTTCATTAATGATGATGCGGTGTTGATCCATGATTAGGACATGTTCGACTAACTGTTGAATTTCTTCAATTAAGTGGGTTGATAAGACAAAAGTCCGTGGTCGTTCTTGATAAGTCTTAACTAATTCTTTATAAAAACTATCACGATGATTAGCATCTAAACCTAAAATCGGTTCATCTAATAAAACGTAATCGGCATTGACTGCTAAGGCCACAATTAGTTTTGAGGCCGTCCGTTGCCCAGTCGATAAGTTAGTAATTTTCATCCGATCATTCAGGCCAAAAACCTTTAGGAGACGATCAGCTAGATCATAGTCAAAGTTATTATAAGCTGCATCTGCCAAATCAAAAGTTTGACTTATCTTCATTTGACGCGGGTAAAGATTAACTTCACTCATCAAAAAGATCTTGCTGAGGAGGTCATCATTGTTATTAACATCTTCATTACCAATTTGTACTTCCCCACTCGTTGGAAAAATCCGGTTGCTCATGATATTAAGCAGGGTCGTCTTCCCAGCCCCATTTCGGCCAAGAAGACCATAGATTTTAGCTGGGGCAAGGGTGAACGAAATATTATCTAAAACTACCTGCCGACGATATTGTTTAGTAAGGTTTTTAACTATTAATTGATCCATCATTTTCACCTCGTTCAATTAAGTCTAATAAATGCTGCTTGGTAATACCGAGCTTATCTGCCTCAACTAGTAAACTCTTTACATAGTCGTTATAAAAACTTTCTTTACGTTGTTCCATAATTTTTTGTTGTGCACCTTTTTTTACAAACATCCCGAGCCCACGTCGCTTTTCTAAGAGGTCTTTGTTAACCAAAATATTCATCCCCTTAAGAACTGTCGCAGGATTGATATGCAATTGCTGTGAGAGCTGGGTCGTTGATGGTACTTGCGACCCTTCATCAAAGCCCCCGGAGAAAATCATTTCTTCAAGCTGGTCAGCAATTTGCTGGTAAAGCGGCGTTGAATCATTAAAGTCGAAATTCATAAGTGCACCTCCTTTTTGTTTAATACTTAATTACTTATGTAACTAAGTATATATGTAAATAAAAAATTTGGCAAGAGAGTAAAAGAAAAAAACTTCCGGCTCAGTTGAGAGGATATTTGCTGTCCCCTCGTTATACAATCAATTCACCACAAAAAAGCGACCTAGCATGATAACTAAGTCGCTATAATTTATCCATGATTTCTGATAACTGTTTGTGGATTCAACCATTCCCCATGACCTGTTGCTTGACTTGGATCATTCCAACTTGGAACAAAAGAATTCTTTAAATCGATGCCATAATTTGGACTAGTATTAATTCCTAAGTGAAGATGATCAAGGTCACGATAACCAATTACTTGACCGGCATAAACAATATCATTTGGCTTAACAGTGATCTTATCACGGTTACTAAATGCTTCTTGGTAAACATACAAATATTTCCCATCCCAAACAGTGGTAAACCACCATTGAACTTTACCGTTATCGTCTCTAACAGTATTAACATCCAGTACACGACCACCATGAACTGCATGAACTTCTGAACCCGGATGATCCTGAGTTCCAAAATCTAAACCATCATGGTACCCATTCTTCCGTGGATAACTAGTATAGCCAAAACGCTGGCCAGGATAGAACCAACCTTCACCAGACCGTGGGAATGGCCAACTCCATCCATCGTTTTGCGGAAGCGCACGGGCAATTCCATCAGTACCAAAATTATAACAATGACCGTCAACCCATTGAATACCAGTATACATTTGCCCATGAAGCTGATCATTGTAAACCCATAAGTCATCTGGATCTGGTTGGCATTCATAGCCATCAGAGAAATAATAACGGTTACCATTAATTGTTCGCCACCCAGTAGCTAATTGACCATTTACTGGATCGTAATAAACGGTCCCACCATTTAAACTCTGAAAACCATCATTAATATCAACTTGCGGAGACCAGAAATCCAGATAATTACCATTGCCATTTACATCATCAGTATAACGATGAATAACTTTAATTCCCCGATGATTCATTGCGACATTAACAGGTAAAGTTGCCACAAAGGATGACTTATTGTTATTAAGCCATGACGCATTCGAACTATTTAAGTTTGAGTTTGTATTATCTAATTTAACTCGATAGAACTCATGACTATCAAGGCCGACAACAATTAAATATTGATAAGGCCGGCTATTTTTACCGATCGCTTCATGCCATCCCTTAATATTAATATTATTGCCGTCCAAGCTAACATTAGCATTTCCCATATTTGTAGAGTAATTACCACTGAACTGATCAGTTACTTTCTGGTTAGGATATGGATTACCATCAGTAGCTGCTGAAAAGCGTAATAAGATTTGAAGATTACCATTAACTAGTTTATTTAGTTGATCTGTACTTAACTTAATATCCGTACTGAACCCACTCTTTGCGCTACCGTACATCGCTGGATATACTCGGCCAACATCTGGGCGAGCAGTTAAGGACAACTTTTGCCGGGTAATCTCTTTCCCGTCAAACAAAACAATAAGGTAAGGATTCTGCTGAATTAAACTAGTATCGCTTGCCATCCATCCCTGAGCATGTAATCCCTGGGCAGTCATCTTTACTTGATCAATGTAAGATGCTGTTTGGTTTAAAGTAACTGGTGATGACCAAAAATCAATATGTTGACCGTTATTACCGTTACCATTTGGATCTGCTGAGTATCGACTAACAACTGAATATTGATGACCTGGTTGGAGTGAATTCAAATTAAAGGTTACATTAAATCCTGCATTTTCGGCATTTATGACGTGGGGATAGGCTTTAGCAACATCTGGGCGATTAATCCCATTAATTTTCATTGAGGCTACTTGCCGATTAGCTGTTCGATCAAAAATGATAATAAATCGGTTGCTGGCAACGTTAGATAAATCACTAGCATGCCAGCCTGCAACGGTTAACTGACCAGGCTCACTAATATTAAAACTATCCAGCCAGCCCTCATTTGCTCGGTTAGCTGGTGCAATTCTTCGTGGTGCAAACCATTCAGTAACGTAAGATTCTTCTCCATTAGCAGCATTACTATACCGGCTTAAAATCTGATATTGATGGTTAGGATCAAGATTAGCAATATTAAAGACAGCCTTAAAGCCGGAATTATCTGCATTCATTATATTTGGATAGACACGGACAACATCTGGACGCGCTACTTTCTTTACTTCTTGACGACTAATTTCATGGCCGGCAGTTTGATCAAACAAAATTAAGAAGTGATGATCACGATTAATCGAACCATTAGTGGCATGCCAGCCTGCAACTGTTAATTGACCATTTTGAACCTGAAATTGGTCTAAACTACCATAGTTACTTTTATCAATTGCAATTGGTTGTGACCACCAGTCTGTGTGCTGCCCTTCACCAGTTTGCGTATTGCTGTAGCGACTAACGACTTGAATAGAATCATTTTCATCCTGCATATTCTTAGTATTTAACTTAATGTTTGAGTCGTAGCCAGAGTTAACGGCATTGTACACATTGTGAACCTTTGCAACATCTGGACGAGTAACATTATTTATTACTTTACTTCGTCCTAATTCTTTATTTGTTGTACTATCGTAAGCAATTACAAATCGATTCTGTTCATCAAGGGACTGGTTAGTTGCTTGCCAACCAGTTACTTGAAGCTGGTCATCATTAAAGTTAGCCTGATCAAGATAACCATAATTTCCCTTATCTTGATGATCATAAGTTTGATCATTAGTAGGGGTATTAATTTTTTGAACTTGGCCAGTTGATTGCGGTTGTTGAGTATCAGCAAGCACGTTTCCACTAAATACTATGCCAGTTGAGATCACAATTGTAGTTATTGTCGCAACAATCCATTTTTTACCACTTTTATATAACTTAAAATGTTTTTTATTTTCCATTTTAATCTCCCGATTTATTATTAAACAATAAAAGGGTTAGAAATGTTCCCCAACACTTTAACCCTTTTTAAATCTTAAGCAAATACCCGTCTGATACCTGCAATTACATTACGTTGACCATTAACAATTGGTTGAACCATTACTCTTGGTGGCCAGCTTTCAATTACTTGGTCATTACCGAGGTAAATCGCAACGTGCCAAATAGTATGTGTTCCTGGTTGATAGTAAAAGACAAGATCTCCACATTGACGATTATTATATGAAACATTCATAAAGTGAGGGTCAGTAAAGAGATTCCGTGAATTCCATTCGTTACCAGGAAAGCCATGGTAGATGGAGCTGCATGAAGTTGGATTAATTCCACCAGCATATAGAGCTTGCATTACTAATCCAGAACAATCGACACCGTAAGCTGGAGATGAAGAACATCCTGCAAGCCACGGTTTATTCATGTATTGAGATGCTTGACGAATCATTGCCTCAATATGATCTTGGCGTGATGAACCAGCACCTGCTCCAAGTGGGGCTACGTAGCTATCAATACTTGTCCATTGATCAGCTGGAAGACCTAACGCAACCCAGGTGTTATAGTCAACCCAACCAGTTGCTGGTAAGCCATGAGCCCGTTGAACATTCATTACCCGATAAGCATCAGCGGTAGTGTAAGTATTATGTTGATAACCAGTACCAATTCGATCCTTAACTAATTGCGTCTTAATTCCTTCATAACCAGGGCCGATGTTATGACCAACGGGACCACTTGGTTGGATTTGACTATAGTTAATTTGGTACATCCACGAAGGATTTTGGTAAAGATTCAAATATTGATTAGTAAGCCATGCCTGTGAATAATTTCCTTCCCCATTATCTGCATTACTATAACGACTGATTAATTGCATAGCATCGTGAGCATATTGACCATCAATATTAAAATCAACTGTAAATCGAGCATTATTAGCGCCTAAGATATTACCGTAAACGTTATTAATATCTGGACTGACAACATTAGTTACTTCTTTTCGAGCGATTTCACGACCCTTACTTAAATCCCATAAGATTATAAAGTGATGAGAGTCAATCATCGATGCATCATCAGCGTGCCAACCAGAAGCAGAAATAGTTGTACCATTTTGAGTAAAGTGATCTAACCATGCTTGATTATTATTTAAGTTCACATTATTGTTATACCAATAATCAATATGGTTCCCTTCCCCATTCTTGGCATCATCAGTATAACGACTGACAAGAACAAATTGGTGACCAACCATTGCTGGAGTGATATCAAACGTAGTACTGTAGCGCGATTGACCAGCATTTTGAATGTTACCATATCCATTTCGTGCTACATCAGCACTAGCAGTTACTTTCACATTTTCACGAGCAACTTCACGATTTGCAGTCTTGTCAAATAGAATAAGATAATGATGCTTTAAGAGGGCGGAAGCATCAGCCGCATGCCAACCACTTACTACTACTTGTTTATTTGCACCATTAACGTGGAATTGGTCAAGGTAACCAGCTTGATTTGTATATACATCCATTGCTTGATTATACCAATAGTCAGAATGATTACCTTCACCATGAGCTGCGTCATTAGTATAGCGGCTAACGAGAACAAATTGGTGACCGACCATCGCTGGAGTGATATCAAAAGAGGCAGTAAAACGCGCTTGATCAGCATTGTTAACATCAGCAAAACCATTTTGGGCAACATCCTCACTTGCCAGTGTCTTAACAGCTTGGCGAGCAACTTCATGATTTGCTGTCTTATCAAATAAGATTAGGTAATGGTTAGTTAATACAGTAGACTGATCATTAGCATTCCAACCACTAACAATTACCTTGTTAGATTTACTATCAGTTCTAAATTGATCGAGGTATCCAGCATTTTTGTCTTTACCTAATTTAAGAGAATTATTAAACCAGTAATCTGAACGATTTCCTTCACCATTCTTGGCATCAGAGCTATAACGACTAACAATCGTTAATTCATCGCCTAACATTGCTGGGGTGATGGTAAAGTTAGCACTGAAACGGGAATGATCCGCATTAATAATTTCATTATAGCCATTTCGTGCTACATCATAACTTGCCAAAGTTTTAACAGCTTGACGGGCGACTTCCTTGTTTTTAGTCTTATCAAAAAGAATCAAGAAATGGTTTTGCTTGTTGACAGACTGGTCATCAGCATGCCAGCCAGAAACTTCAATATTGTTACCATTAACTTTGAAGTTATCTAAATAGCCAGCCTTAGTTTGAATTGTAGGATACCAAAAATCGGCACCACCATTTATTTCACCATTAGTATCATTAGTATAACGTGAAACCAAGCGAACTGAAGAAGCATTATTTAGACGATCTACTGGAATTGAAGCCTTAAAACCACCATTTTTAGAAATTGGAGCATTAGGATAAACCTTTTGAACATCTGGACGACTAACTGTCTCTACTTTTCCACGATATAATTCTTGATTATTATCACCATTTAAAGCAATTAAGTAATGACCCATTCCTGTCGTATACTGGTTTGTAGCATGCCAACCGCTAACATCGATTGTGTTAGCATTGTCAGTATCAGCCGTTACTGTATCGATATAACCAGCATTTACTGACGTTTGAGAATCAATATCTGTGTCCTGTTGCTTATTATTTGCCAAATTAGGTGTCTTAACATCTGAAGTTTGAGTACTTTTGTCTACTGACTCATTAGTTAAAACAACAGTTGAGGTTTGAGCTGAAGCAGTTGCTGTATCTGCATGCACTGCCCCACTAACAACAGAAACTCCTGCTGCCACTGCTACTAATGTAATCATCATCGTACACCAGTTTTTACCAGCCTTAAAAAGCTTGTAGTGGCTTTTTTCTTGCATAATATTACCTGACTTTCTTAAAAATAAATTAATTGCACTTAAACACGTTAATTAAATCACAGGTTTAATAATTTTTAAATAGTTTTTCATTTTTTCTTCACAATTTTCAGACAAAAAGAACGTTTATGAGCACCAATTGACCCATAAACGTTCTCCATTTTCTATAACTTCGCTGTTAACTTCACATCAGGATACTTTTGCTTAAACCAATTTTCAGCAAATTGATTTTCAAACAGGAATAGTGGCTGATCATGGATATCCTTGACTAAGATGTTTCGTGATGACGACATCTTCTCATCTAATTGGTCTGGATCAATCCACCGGGCTGTCTTAGTTCCCATTGGTTCCATCACAACTTCAGAATTATATTCATTTTGCATCCGGAACTTGAACACCTCAAATTGAAGTTGCCCAACTGCACCAAGAATATAATCACCAGTAGAATAGCTCCGGTAAAGCTGCACAGCCCCTTCTTGAACTAACTGATTAATTCCCTTGTGGAAGGACTTTTGTTTCATCACATTTTTGGCAGAAACCCGAACAAATAGTTCTGGCGTAAATTGTGGTAACTTTTCAAATTGAATATCTTTTTTACCATTGTAAATAGAATCACCGATTTGGAAGTTACCAGTATCATATAAACCGATAATATCGCCAGCAACCGCTGTTTCAACATTTTCACGGGTATCGGCCATAAATTCAGTCACATTTGATAACCGCATTGGTTTCTTAGTCCGTGATAATGTAACATCCATCCCCCGATCAAATTCACCGGAACAAATCCGGACAAAGGCAATCCGGTCCCGGTGACGGGGATTCATGTTAGCCTGGATCTTAAAAACAAAACCAGAAAATTCGGGATCAAGGGGCTTAACAACATCGCCGTCCTCAGTTCTATGGTCACTTGGTGCAGGTGCAAACTGTAAGTAGGTCTCTAAGAAAGTCTGAACCCCAAAATTAGTTAAAGCAGATCCAAAGAAGACGGGCGTTTGGTCCCCCTTAGCAATCTTTTCTCGGTCTAATTCATTACCGGCGACTTCCACTAATTCCATACCGTCCATTGCATCTTGCCATTCACCATCACCAGCTAATGGATTGTCACCCTTAACATTTCCATCTTCATCTAATGGCAAATAAGGATTGTTTTCATTGGCTGGGTGAGTCAAGGCAACACGATGGTTAAACCGGTCGTAGATACCTTTAAATTGGTGACCGGAACCAATTGGCCAGTTGATTGGATAGGTCTCAATTCCTAATACGTCTTCAACTTCATTTAAAAGGTCAAGTGGTTCACGGGCATCCCGGTCAAACTTATTCATAAAGGTAAAAATCGGGATTCCCCGCATCTTACAAATTTGAAAAAGTTTCTTAGTTTGTGGCTCGATCCCCTTTGCACTATCAATAACCATGACAGCCGAATCAACCGCCATTAATGTTCGATAAGTATCTTCAGAGAAATCTTCGTGCCCTGGTGTATCCAAAATGTTAATTCGCTTACCTTGGAAATCAAACTGCATCACAGATGAGGTAACAGAAATCCCCCGCTTCTTTTCAATCTCCATCCAGTCTGACTTTGCAAAATTACCAGTCTTCCGTGCTTTAACGGTCCCGGCTTCACGAACTACTCCCCCAAAAAGCAAGAGTTGTTCAGTAATCGTTGTTTTTCCGGCATCCGGATGTGAAATAATAGCAAACGTACGCCGTTTATTAACTGCTTCAGCAAGTTCTTTTGGTGACATTAAATTTTTCCTTTCCTTATTTTATTCTCGTGAAATATCTCTACTATATTATTACAATTTTTTATGAAAGTCTATTCTTAGAAAAAGTTACAGAAAGTTTAAAGTATTGAGATATATTTGAACTTAGGATTAATTTTCTGCTATATTAATAAAGTTAGAACTTACTTTATTGAGGTACTTAGTATATGGATAATAACAATAACAACGAATCGCGGGAACATTATCGTAAACGGATGGAAGAACGAATCCAACGTGACGTTAATGAACGTAAGCGTCGAGAACGCAAAGAAGCACATAGTAAGCGAGAAAATCGTTTGCGACGAGAAGAAGAACAATCGTCACCCGATTATCAATCGCCAAAAAAGCATCACTACCGAACACCGAATTGGGTGCGCGCTTTAATTGGATTATTAATTTGTCTAGTAGTGGCCGGTGGTTTTTACGAATATCATAAAGTGCACTCAGTTGCCAAAGGGGTGTTTGGCGCTGGTGATGGAAAGATAAGTAAAAAACTGCAAAAGGGTGAACCAATTTCCGTTCTGGCTATGGGAACAGATGTGGGGGCATTAAATCGTGGTAACAAGGGTGGAAATACCGACTCTTTGGAATTATTTACCATTAATCCGAAAAATAAAACTATTACCATGACTAGTATTCCACGTGACATTCTAGTACGGGTTGAGACCAGTGATGGACCTGATTACGTTAAAATCAATGCTGCCTATTCAATCAATGGTCCAAAACAAACTGTTAAACAGGTCTCAGAATTACTGGATGTTCCAATTGATTACTATGCGGTTATTAACATGGGAGTTCTCGAAAAAGTTGTTAATTCCGTTGGTGGGGTTGAGGTTAATAACCCATTTGCCTTTGACTACGAAGGCCACCACTTTAAGAAAGGTAAACAACATCTTAACGGGGCAAATGCATTGAAGTATTCCCGGATGCGGTATGATGATCCTAATAATGATTATGGTCGTCAAAAACGGCAACAACAAATCTTAAAGAGTGTTATTAATAAGTTTAAGGCTTCAGGCTCAATTAGTGCAGCAAACAAAATTTTAGATGCTGTTGGTGATGGAGTTAAGACCAATATCCCAATTGATGACATCGCTACCCTTTACGGTAACTACCATGGTGCAATGAATAATGTTAAGACGTACCATTTCCAAGGGCAAAACGCAACGATTGAAGGAGTTTCCTTCCAGATTGCTAGTCCTAAAGAAATTAACCGAGTTTCAAAACTAGTACGAGCTCAACTTGGATTAAAGGCGAAGAACGTTGTTAACCACGAAACGAAAATGTACAAGTCACAACCAAATTACAATGGTTACAACGAAACTGACTTTATCCTCCCTGGGGGTGCCAGTTACAATGATCCTGGTAGTGGTAATGGAAGTGATGAAGTTATTGGAAGCTCTCGTTCGTCACGACGGAGTGAAAATGAGACTGAATCATCTTCTTCAACCTACATGACTAAGAATAATGAAAGCTATAGTGAATCTCAAGCAGTTCCAGTAACTGGAAGTCAAACCCAGACTGCTCCTGTCCAACATCATTATTCTACTTCTCAATACCACACTTATAATAATGGTTATCGTTCAACTTATACGCATCCAACATATGGTAGTCATTATGGATATACACATCGGTATTATTAATAAAAAAGCATTTTCGCGAGTTTGGACGAAAATGCTTTTTTATTACTCATTTTGAGTTTTATCAACAGGATGTTCAATTCGATAAATATCAAAGAAGTACTCACAAACAGTCTTGATAACAGCATAAAACGGAATACATAAAATCATTCCACCAATTCCCGCAATATGACCAGCCGCAAGTAACAACATAATAATTGTTAAAGGATGGATTTGTAATGTTTTACCGATAATATTAGGATAAATAATATTACCATCAATTTGTTGAACAATAATAACAACGATAATTACCCAAATAATTTTATTAGGTGCCATTGTTAAGGCTACAAAGAGAGCCGGAGCAATCCCAATATAAGGTCCAATGTAAGGAATAATATTCGTTAACCCGGCCACAATTCCCAATACAATTGCTAAGGGTTGACCAATAATAATATAACCAATTGATGTACATACGCCCACAAATAAACATTCAATCATTTGACCAGAAATATAGGAAGACAAAGTAGCATTCATCTTACCAAGTAAATCATTAACCTCTTTAGCATGATGCGGTGAAACCCACTTTTGGATACTAGGAATAAGTTTGGAACCATCCTTAAGCATGTAAAATAACATTACCGGAACAGTAATTGTCACTACTGTTACATCAGTCAGCATACCAATAATATCCCCCACACGGGTCGAAAGTCCTTGTAATATCTTTTGTGCATATCCAGCTAATTGATGATCAAATTGCCGATAGTATGCATTCAAGTCAATATTCCGTAAAAATGAATGTTCAACTGTATCATTGATCAAATGTTGAATCCCAGTAACCGTTTTAGGAAGATCACTAACTAAGGTCGAAATTTCCTTTACAACTGGTGGAATTAACATGGCAATTCCACCAACAACAATTACGATCAATAAAAGCACGATTAGTAAACTAGCAATTCCACGATTTATATGAAAGCGCCCAATTTTAATCTTCATAAAAAGTTTTAAGACTGGATTTAGCATATAATATAGGAATCCAGAGATAATCAATGGAACAAAAACAACTGAGATAAAAGTTAAAAATGGTTGAAATACAAACTGGATTTTCGTACACATCCAGATTAGAGTTGCCACTGTTAGTAATAGCAACGGCCAAAATAGCCAATGATAAAATTTTTGTTTAGACATAGTTACTCCTTAATAAAAAACCTTCTAAAATTGAACCTCAATTCTAGAAGGTTTTGTTTAAAGATTTGAAATTAAAGATGAGAATATTCGTATTTAACTAATTCAAAGAAATCATTCATTGTATATGAAGTGCCAAAGTAGCGGGATGCTCGGTTAGTCCAATAGCCATCTGGATCAGTATGATCAGTCTTCCCATTAGCAATGTATTGAGTAACATTGTGGTGAGACCATAATGTTCCAGTTCCGTTAGCTTGAGCTAAACTAGGTACCATTCCATACTCATTCATCTTGTATGCAGCATAATAAGCCGCGTTTACAAGTTCTCGAGCAAAGTTATTAGCACCATAAACCTCAACCTGTTCAAACTGAACTGCTCGTCCATTAGCTGGATATGCAGCACCCCAAGCTTCATGATCTGTAGAAGAAATTTCAATAATTTGATCTCCATCTACAAATGCGTGCACAAAGGCATTATCGTAATGTGCTTTTTCATAGTTAATCTCACCCCAAATACTATCATTAGGGTTAGCAGTTTCATGGACAACAACCATGTTTGGTTTCCCATCTTCTGTTTCACTATAAACGCCAGTAGTATCCGCCGGAATCACATGATTTACAATAATATTTGCATGATTAATATGGTTATTTAAAATATAACGATTAATCTTATTAGCATTCAAATCATATTGAAGATTTATTAAAACGGGGTTTGAGTAATAATCAACATAATTGCCATTTCCAGCTTTATCATCAGTAAAACGATTAATAAAGCGTACCAAATGTCCCTGCATATTTGAAGGAATATCCATTGTTACTTGAAAGCCTGACTTATTTGCTCCTTCAATGTAAGGATAAACATTTTGAACATCATTCCGTCCAAGGCCCTTATTCGTAATCTCTTGGCGGTAAAGTTCTTGACCATTATTATCAAGAACGATCAACCATTCATATGGTTTATTGGCTGCTTGACTGCTTGCGTGCCATCCACTCAAGCTAACCTGATTGGCCGTTACGTGAATATTATCAAAGCTACCAGCGTTTGTTGGGTAATCTTGACTGTACTGATCACTGTAATTTTGGTTAGCATCATCACCAGCAAACCGCATAATTACCTTCAGGGTGCCGTTTGCCTTAGCTGGATCCACCTTAAAGTTAACATCAAAGCCACTCTTTTGTGAGTTGTAAATGCTTGGATAAACTTTAGCTACGTCGAGACGGTCAGTTAAGTCAACATGTACTCGATCAATTTCACTGCCATCATTCAATAAAATAAGGTAAGCATTAGGCTTATTAATTGATTGATCGCTGACCATCCAGCCTTTCACATTGTAGCCATTATTAGTCTTGGTAAAGCTATCAACATAAGAAGCTTGTTGATCTAACGTTACAGGATTAAACCAATAATCAGTAGTCTTACTTTGACCATTATCCCCATTACCACTATCTAACGACGAGTAACGACTAACAAGACTATAGCTATGACCTGGAGTAAGGTTTACCGTACCAAAATTAGCATTAAAGCCGGATTGCCCAGCTGTTGCTACTGTAGGATAAACCTTTGCCACATCGGGACGAGCAACATTAGTGACCTTAATGGACTTAACTTGCGTCTTATTTGTATTATCAAATAAGATCAAGTAGTGATTATTTTCGATTTGCGAATAATCAGTTGCATGCCACCCGGTAACAGTCAACTGACCATTACTAAGGTTAAATGAATCAAGGCTCCCTTGATTACTAGTGTTAGCTGGCGCAAACTTCTTAGGGGCATACCAGTAACTAACATAGTTTCCTTCACCATTAGCAGCATCGCTATAACGACTGATAATTTGAAGTTCATGAGTTAAGTCAATTCCAGCAAGTGAGAAGGCCGTACTAAAGCCAGAATCTTTGGCATTAATTACTTGGGAATAAGCTTTCGCTACATCGGGACGAGCAGTCGGTTCTACTTTTACCCGGGTAATCTCATGACCAGCGGTACGATCATATAAAATCACATAGTGATTAGTTTTACCTAATGCCTTATTAGTAGCATTCCAACCTGAAACTTGAAGTTGATTATCTTTAACGTCAAAATTATCAAGATAAGCATAATTTCCCTTGTCAAGGTTAATCGGTTGAGACCAATTATCAACATGATCCCCTTCACCATTAACGGCATCACTATAGCGACTCACAACGTGAATCTGGTCATCAACGCTCTTAACCTTACTCCAGTCCAGACTATTCATTGTTGCTTGGTAACCGGAATCCTTAGCGTTAACCACATCTGGATAAGCTTTGGCAACATCAGGACGCGCTACATTTTCTGTTACCTGAGTGCGGCCCAATTCGGTATTAGTAGTACTATCATAAGCCACTAAATAACGGTTGTCTTTGCCTGCTGCTTGATTAGTTGCTTGCCATCCACTA
Organism: Limosilactobacillus agrestis; assembly: GCF_014145585.1. Taxonomy (GTDB): domain Bacteria; phylum Bacillota; class Bacilli; order Lactobacillales; family Lactobacillaceae; genus Limosilactobacillus; species Limosilactobacillus agrestis. Next base: position 34,901 of record NZ_JACIVF010000071.1, on the reverse strand, counting down.
ACATGCAAATCATTATTATTAACAACTTGAGCAGCATCAAGGTAGCCATAGTTACCATTATCTTTAGCCTGGGCTGCTTTTTCTTGGTTAGCTAGATTTTCTTGACTACTCTCAGTAGTAAGCGCAGTAAGTTGCGCTACCGGAGCTGTCGCATCAACAGTATCTGCTTTTACATTCGTATTTCCCAATACCAATCCGGCTGAAACAGCTGCGACAGCTAATGCCATTGCGCACCAATTTTTACCATCTTTATATAATTTATAGTGTTTCTTTATTTCCATTGTTATCTCCC
>NZ_JACIVF010000071.1:0-34559 GCF_014145585.1 Limosilactobacillus agrestis | reverse complement strand
ATCGTGATTGAAGACCCTACACATTTGATTCGTCGAAACTTTGTTCAGTTTTCAAAGGTCTACCTGTTAACTAACTAAGCAGCCAATCAACATATTTATTATAACATGCATCAAACCGGCTTGTCAAGAAGAAATTTCAATTAATTTTGAACTTCTTTTGATCGATAACTCAATCAGTAGCTTAACTAATATATCATGTCATCAATAAGATGTCAACAACATTTTTTATTTTTTTGAAAATGTTATCTAAGTTTTACAATCAGTCCAACAAACTCTAGTAGTTGCAAAACTTTATCCCCCTCTTATCGTCGACAGGAATTATATTTTATCCTATCTTCAAATTTTTTTCAAGCCTTTATTTGAATTTTTTATGCATATCACTCAAAAATTGTTGAAGGTTTAATTCTCCATTAACTTTTTGGAATATTTCAGTATTCCATCCGTTACTACCTGTAATAACTAGTTTGTTATTATCAAACATTGCAGTGAGTGGATTAGTTACGTCACGATCTTCCAAATTTATGAGGTAACGCTCGCCATCTTTACGCCAAGTTAAGCTATCATTTGTATCCGGGTTATTCTTATCCGCATAAACGTACCGGCCAGTTCCATTTTCGTTAAAGACAATAGCTGCTCCATCCTGATCATCACGATATGCTCCAACAATTTTAGCAGTTGTATTTGTCTTTGGTGACGTCCGTTTTACTACTTTATTGTCACGGATCGGATTAAGTTGCTTACTAACAAAATTTTTGTAGTTTATACCTAAAATTCCTAGTAAGATTACTAGTAATATAATAAATGTAATTAATCCTAGATGGTGTTGTTTCTTTTTAGTATCCTCCACCATTATCACCTCGTAATTTGATTATACTATTTCAGTAAATCCATTATATCTTTTTTATCATTTGCTTTTCGAATAAATTCTCGAAGATATGTAAAAGGAAATGAAATCACTATTAACTAATAAAACCGTAAAAAATCTACCATCATCAACTAAATGTATCAGTTGTCAAATACTACACCATTGCCCACTGATAGTCCATTACGTTTATCTTCAGCATCTTCATGCGTTTGACGATATCGCCTACCATTAATCATAACTAGATTATTATGCCCAAATTTATCTTTGACGGTCAGTCTAATATTAATTTTAACTGTTGGTAAAAGCTGGAGCAATATGGTTTTGATGTCTTTTTATACTTTCATCCCCAGCAATCCGACTATCAATTAGGTTTAACTGATTCTACGTAAAACTTTCTTCAATAGTATGCTTGTCAAATTATTGCTCCATTCAATTAGTGATAGTTGCCCTAAAAGTCGCCTTGTTGTATCTGTTTTTCCAAATTTTAATTCAAAGAAATATTCATTGGAAGTGTGCACTCCATTATCTTTCCAGAACCAGTTCTATTTTCAAAAAAAGGAGCTCCTTGACTTACTAACCAAAGAGCCCCCTGAATAATAACTATAATTGCAACAAATCATATGTGTTGCTGAAACATAATTTATTTACTTGTTTGCTGCTATTTTCTTTCCCTTATTTACATAGTGAAGAGTACCAATCGGACCTTCAACATGAAGTTTACCATTCTTATAAATAAGCTTAGTTACAGCCGCATTTTGCATTGGCTTCCCGTCATATTTTTTAGAAATAGTGGAAAGATATTCGTTGATTGACATTCCTGAACTAACAACTAAAACATTACCGCCACCCTGTTTTTGAGTTGTTTTTGCAATGTGAAGCAGTTCTGAACTCATCCGTCTTTGGACCTGAGCTGAACTTTCTGCCCGATCACTCTTAGCCAATTTGGTATTTTGTGAATTATCCATATCAAGTTTATGGTAGGCATCCTGGAGCTTATTCCAGTAATCTTTGCCGGCCGCTTGTTGAAACTGCTTCCCATCTTGATAACCATAAACATTAGCGATCTTCTGGTTATCAGCTTCAATACTATCGCCTTCAAAACTCCCATATCCACCCTCACGTAACATTGGCGTGGTCGTAATTTTTGTATTTGGATTGGCAGAATACTTTAATGCTTGTTGTGCAGTAACTTCTTGCCGAGTTAAGTTACCCGTGTAAGCATGCTTAAATTTAATTCCCTTTAATCCATAACCCAAATCATTAGCAACGGTAATTCCATTTTTGGTTAATGGAAAATCACTCGATCCTTGTACCCGTTGCATCACGTTACCAGTAGTTTCTCCATGACGTGTAAGATAGATGGTTACCTGCTTATCATTAGCGGCAGCATATGTAGTAGCTGGTACCGCCGTTATAGCAGAGCTCCCTAATAGTAAACCTGATAAGACAGCACACATTACTGTTAATTTTTTGAATTTCATTAAGTTTTCCCCAATTCTTATCAAATTATTTCAGCAACACCCTCATTTTACACATTTTTGCAAGCGCATTCAATGATGCTTTTTACAAACAAAAGCAAAATTTAGCACTCATATATTGATGCGAATCTCAAAAAATAAACATTAATAGTTACTCTTTTCTTTTTCCCTAAAAGAATTACAATGATCGTGAGGTGATAGGAATGAAAATTCTTGTAACGAAAAATAAAGAAGAAGCAAGCAAAAATGCCTTTGAACTTCTTCAAACAGATATTATAAATGGCGCTCAAGTACTTGGGCTTGCAACGGGAAGTTCTCCACTAGGTCTTTATCAAAAAATGACTAGTAGTTCAGTCGACTATTCCAACCTTATTTCTATTAACCTTGATGAATATGTCGGTCTTAAACCAACTGATCCGCAAAGTTACCATTACTTTATGGAGCATCACCTTTTCGCTCAAAAACCATTTGCTAAAAGTTTTATTCCGGATGGTAGTAATCCAAATGCCGATGAAGTAATCAATCACTATAATCAGATTTTGGCTACTTATCCTATTGATACGCAAATTTTAGGAATTGGCAATAATGGTCATATTGGTTTTAATGAACCTGGGACTCCTTTCAATAGTCAAACCCATCAAGTAAAACTAACACCCACTACTATCAATGCCAATGCTCGTTTTTTTACTTCAAGTAATGATGTCCCAACAGAAGCATACACAATGGGGATTGGTTCAATCTTACAAGCAAACCATATTATTTTGCTCGCGTTTGGTAAGCCAAAAGCAGATGCAATCAACAAAATGATCAATGGGAAAATCACGACTAGGGTTCCAGCCTCAGCCCTCCAAAAGCACCCAAACGTAACAGTGATTCTTGATGAACAAGCAGCAAGCAAACTAGCTTAACTAGCACTTTTTTGCAAAGCCATGGTTTTAGCAATCGTATTTACATCTGATTGGTTTAACCCGGCAATCATTTTCGCATTGTCTGCCGGATAATCAATTACCTGACCATGGTGCAAGGCAATTAACTGGATGAATAATTTAGTCGACCGCCCATTTCCTTCACGAAACGGATGAATATAGTTTAAATCATTTAAGAGAGCAGCATAATCTTCAATAGTCGGCTGCTTTTTCTTATTCAATCGAACAATTTCATTATTAATATACTTAATTGCATTATCAAAGCGATCGTATTCAAGAAAATCAAAACCCGCTTTAGAAATATAATATCTTCGTAATTCACCAGCCCATTCATAAAGCCAACCAAAAAGGAATTTATTGATTGTGATCAAATCATCAAAACTCTTGATCTTTGGTCGTTGCTGAAGCAGGGCAACTTGACGTTCTGCGACTCCCCGGTATTCAATTAAACTTAGCTCGTCAGCATTTTTAATGGCGAATTTATTTCGTAGGGTCCCATTATCATATAAAAATTTTGCCTGTAATTCCTTATCATTCATCACGATCACCAAATAATCGTTCAATTTCCGAAGCCATTTCATCATCGGGATTTTCGGCAGCTTCTCTTAACATTCGGACTTCCTTAGCAGTAGGCTCCCATCCCTCTAAAACATTACTCTCAACTGCAAATCGAACTTGTTGATAAGAAGAAAGGGTTTGAAATTGGACATGTTGAATTGTTAATTGCCCATCATCAGTTTGTAATTGAAAAGGAAAGTCTTGGATTTGCTCTAACAATTCACCGGGGCGTTCACCCAAAGCATCCGCCAAGGCATTCAGGATCTGGATTGACCAGGTAGCAACAGGACGTTGAAGAGCCTTATTAACTTGCGCAACGTCAAGCCCACTTTCCTGAGCAACAAAAGCAACAGTAATATGATTAGTTCTTAAAATATTAATGATATTTTTTGCCATTTAATTACTCCATTTTTTTAATTACTTTTATTATAGCGTATCCTCAGAAAATGAATTAAAGAAAACTAACAGTAACTTTGGAAATGATCAAATCTAATTCTCTCAATTAGCCATTTGTTAATCTTCAATTTATTTAAATGATGATAATGCATTGACGTTTAATAGGATTTTATAATGAGATTACTATTCTTTTTAATTACAGCTGATTTTCTAGGAGAATCCTCTTAAATAAATGATTATCTTTTATCAAAAAGTATTTATCACGATAAATACTTTTTGATATAATTAAAAACATTATGAAAGCAATAACGAAAATATTTTTAGTAATTATTCTTACTGTTGGGACCTTAGCTGCAATTCAAACTTTCGAGCCGGCTCAACCCACTTATGCCTCAATGGGCTCAACTGGCGGTGGCGGTTCAACTGGCGGTGGAGGAGGCTATTCTGGTGGTGGCTATTCTGGTGGCAGCGATTATTCAAGTAGTAGTGATAGTGATGGCCAAAGTCATCCTATTCTCACCATTATTGTTATTCTCTTTTTTGTTTTTAGTGCCGTTAAATCCTTGGGTTGGGGGGTCCTGCTACTTCCATTTTGGCTCATTTGGTTACCATTTGACCTAATTTGGACGAATATTCGCCTTGGCTATACCTATAAGAATTATCATATTCCGTCATACCTATTAATGTATAATGATTCTTGGTCTAAGTTTGAAAAAGTACTTAAACAAAATAAAATTAAATTACAAACACCACAAAATGATGTAGATTATACTGCTTTTAGTGAAACATATATTCAAGCCCAGTACCTTTATAGTCAAGATTTACGAGAAAAGTACGTTAATAAACATTATCATTTAAGTAATTTGCGTCAATATCTTGATACAAGTTATTATCACGTCATGAAAAATGAAATTGAACTGAAGATCAAAGAAGCAACGATTGATGATACGGTTGTTGCAAGGGCTGATATTATTAAAGTGGTTCAAATTAGTGAAAATATTTGGCTAACGAGAATTAATGCCACCGGACAAGATAAAGAAGTTCAATTCAACAAGGACTTCAATGATAGTTTTACCCGTTCCAAGTGGAGTGATTATGTCTTATTTGGAAAAGATCGTCACGGTAGAATTAAAATTATAAATTTGATTTACGGTGAGCATTTCCACCTAAACGGTAAAGACTTCAATAATGAAAAAACTTTAGGAAAGGGAAAGTACCAAGAAAAGCATCTCTAAAAAGCTGCTAGGTAGGCAAGATAATGAACCGAGTCCTGTCAAGTAGACAATTAAATATTTAAAGGCTATTAGGCAGCTTGATGCCGGTATTGCACCGGTGTTAGGCTGTCTAATTTTTCTCGTGGTTGTATAATCCGAGCTATTTTGACCTTGCGACTCATGTTTTTACCCAATTAGAAATTTGGCTATAAGAAACACCATATTTTATCGCCATTTAGTAATATTTATCGCTACTGATAATGATAAAAGCCTAAAAACAAGTTTTACCGTTACCAATACTACTTACGTAAAACTAATTGCTAAAAGCGAATCATCTTCATTGCAAAGTCATTATTGCCTTCCCACAATAATGGCTTTTTATTATAAGAAAAAGCTAAGAAAAATTTCCTAGCTTTTTGAAATGAAGGCCCGATTGACTGTGGAAGATAGTATGGAGTTAAAGAACATTAAATATATTTTTAGGCCTTCACTTAAATATATACGTAAAAAGATAATCTTTGCACTTTTTATTTAAAAATAAAGATCCCCTATCTGGTGGTACGTAAGGGGGGTATACACTTTCTGGTGTTGATTTGAAAGTCGCTATTCAAAGGCCGAACGCGCATGCGTTCAGTCAGTTATAATTGATTTAAATGCTCAATATCAAAGCTTCATCTATCGCCTTTTCCCTAATGCCAACATTATCATTGATCGCTTTCACCTTGTACAATTAGCTGGCCGTGCTTTGGATAATTGTCGTATTTCTATCCTAAAACACCTTGATAAACATAGCCGTGAATATTAAATTCATGAAGTCACATTGGAAGCTATTCCACAAAAAGGCTGAAGAACTTCAACCCGAAAAAGTAATCTTTCTTCGCGGTATTAATGAATATATGACTCGCCAAAACGCTGTTGATCTCATTACTAGTAAATTTTTCGCTGAAGTGTACCAAACTTACCCAGATATTACCAAAGCGCTAAAAGAGCGTGATAGTGAATTATTAGAATCAACCATCTTAGATTACCAAAAAAACAAATACAGAAATGGATACACCATTCAAACCTTACATCATAATGTGAAATTTGTTTTAAATAGCGCTAAGTTTAACTACTCTAACGGGCCGTTAGAAGGTATCAATCGCAAAATCAAAACGCTAAAACGAACATGTTATGGTTTTGCCAATCAAAAATTTTTTAAGAATTGATTGTATTTTTTTCGTAAAAAAATACCCCCTACATTTTTGTAGGAAGTATTTTTAGTCAACCATACCAGTTAACAGATATCCAAAGTAACAGTCTATTTTAAGTAATTAAGCATGTTTACGCTTGCGATCAATAATTGTCAATCCGGTCGCTGCCATTAATGAGCTTCCGAGAAGAAGTAATGCAAGATTTTCATCGTTACCAGTTTGTGGTAAAGCTGTTTGCTGATCAGTTGCTTTTTGCTTTTGACCATTGATTGATGTGGGCGTCAAATTAATTAATTGATTATTAGCAGCAGCTACGGTTTGTTGCTTAGATTGAGCATGTAATGTAATAGTTTCGGCTGGTTGACCAGCTGTTGTTGGCAAGGTTACTGTTGGAAATACCGGTTGGCTTGGAACTTCTTGAAGCGGATTTCCTTCGGTGTGGGAATTAGCATCGTTTTGAGTATGCTGATTAGTTCCTGTTTGTGACTGTGAATCTGAGTCAGCCTTCGCTAATTGTTCAGCAGTCAAGTAAATCTTACGGTTCATTGTTGGTGCGGTAATTGGTTTACCATTATTAGTCATATCAGTAATATAATCAATAAACGCGTCTGTATCTTGACCAACAATCCCGACAACTTTGGTATCCTTAAATGCAGAAAAGCCATCTCCGCCACCTGCTAAAAAGTCATTAATAACAACATTGTAAGTCTTATTCATCTCAAGCGGTTGATTATGTTGGTCATAAACTTGAACGACCTTATATGGTTGGTTAGGATCGTTTTGATCAGTATAAGTATAATGAAGCCCGGAAATTTGTAAGTAGTAAGCTTGATCTTCGTCGTATTGTTGATTCAAGGCTTCAACGATTTGTGCCCCTGTCATCTCAACTACCCGTAAAATATTACCAAATGGTTGAACTGCTTGGGCACTCCCCCATGTAATGGAACGATCATGATTAACATGCAGATCTGCACGAACGCCCCCTGTATTAGTCATCGCAAAATCAGCTGGTAAGCCCACCTTATGAGCGGCATATAATTGACCATCGACAACTAATTCACCAACGGCATTTTCACGAGTTGAGGTATTATGGAGTCGTCCAAGAATATCGCCTGTTGTAGCAGCTTCCCCTATTTTTTTATTAATAATTGGTGCTACTCGATTGTTAGCATCTTCAACAATTGCTGTAACATTTGCATCTGTTTTGATATTAGGTGCATCCTTTTCAGATAGTACCGGAAAGACATGCGAAACAAGACTATTTGGTGCGAAATCATTAGTTGTTGGATCGATGTAACCGATAATATCATCGTAAGCCTTACCCGTGTATATGGCTTGCACTAATTTCACACTACCAACAGTAGCATTAGCATATTGGTGGGAGTGACCAGCAATATAAAGGTCGACAGAATTATCAGGGTCAATTTGGTAAAGCTTCTTAATGATATCGACAGCGTTGCCTTTAGTGCTGCCATCTTTATCAGTTGAAACCCCGGTATGGGCAAGAACTACAATTGCGTTAACATCTTTTTTGCGTAAAATTTGATCATATTTTGCAATTGTTTCAGCCTCGTCTAGAACATCGTAATCTTTGTAATTATCGTACAAGGTTAAAATTGGTAAGGAAGTAGTCTCAATCCCAATAAATCCAATCCGGGCAACTTTACCATCACTAGTATGAATTTCTTTAATCAAGTATGGTTGCATCCCAAACGGAATCTGACCATCGGATTTATTTACAACATTGGCGGTAATAATATTAATCCCTGTTTTCACATGAGGATAGGCCATCTCAGCTTCATTGTATTGTTTAGTAGGCTCACCACCATTAACAATCCGCATATACTCAGCTAAACCTTCATCAAACTCATGGTTCCCTAAAGTTCCTATTTCAAAATGCATTGCGTCTAAAGCATGCATGGTTGATTCGTCCTGAAGAAGGGCGGAATTTGCTGGAGAGGCACCGACCATATCTCCGGCTTCTACCCGAATTGAAGTTCCCGTTGGATTAGCATTTTTAAAACTTTCTTCTGCCGCATTAAGGTTACCAGCAAGGCGCGCAGCCGTCCCAGTATTCGAATAAGTCTTGTCTCCAATCGTCGCTGATCCAGTCGTTTCTAACCCACCATGCAAGTCATTGATTCCTAAAATTTGAACTGGAATGTCATTTCGATATATGGCTGGGTCAGACCAATCGGTAGTTGTTTGTGGTGTACTTGCCTCATCCTTATTAGTCTGAACCATTGGCGTAACATTGCTATGAGTTGTCTCACCATTAACTGTTATATCAGTTGTATCCGCATGAACACTATTAGCTTGGAAATATAATCCTAACAGCGCTGTCCCTAACAATAAACAATGTTTTGAACTATTATTCTTCATAAAAAAACTCCTCTATAAATATACAATGGACAATAGCTTAAAAGTTGTTTTAATTTTATCATGATCAAAAGTTAATTTTTATAGTAATTTCGACGCTTATGTAAGGGTATACAACAAGACCAGATTAACTTTTTAAATCACCTTTTATATGATATGATCTTACAGGGGAAAACAACTATTAATGAATATGGGGGAAGTGGACTGTGAGAAAACTAGCAACAATATTTACTAGCTTTTTTGCTGGAATATGTTTATTTATTATTCCAATTAATCAACACTCAGTACTTGCCAGTAATTTACCGCTCACCGTTAATATCCCAGACGGTAAGAATGCGCAAGCTACAAGCAAAGGGATTAAGATTGATACTGAAACAGACGGATCTGTTACTTTTTCAGGAAAAACTGAAGCCAATGCAACGATTAAAATTGTAAAGCATGGTGGAAACAACGGTCGCTATACTGTCGAATCCGATGATAATGGTAATTTTAGTAAGAGTCTAAAGCTTGCTACCAGTACCAAAAAGTGTCGTTTTGATATTACCGCCACTAATGATGATGATAAAAGCGCCAAAACAAGTTTTACTGTTACTAATACTACTTATGTAAAACCAGTTGTTGAAAGCGAATCAGCTTCAGAAATATCATCGAGCAGCAGTAGCGAGGAAGGTTCATCAGTTAATATGAGCAGTAGTTCAACTGCACCATCGAATAACGGTGATATGAAAACTGACCAAGCCGGTGTGATCGTTGGTAATGCTCGTTCAAAAATCTACCATACGCCTGATCAGCAAGGCTATCATATGAATTCAGCAAATGCGGTCTATTTCAACTCAGAAGCAGAAGCGCAAGCCGCTGGATACCGCAAATCATTAAGATAAATAATTGCAAAGTCATTATTGCCTTCCCCACAATAATGACTTTTTGTTATAAGAAAAAGCTAAGAAAAATTTCCTAGCTTTTGAAACGAAGGCCTATTTGACTGTGGAAGATAATATGGAGTTAAAGAGCATTAAATATATTTAAGGCCTTCACTTAAATATATACGTAAAAAGATAATCTTTGCACTTTTTATTTAAAAATAAAGATCCCCTATCTGGTGGTACGTAAAGGAACAGATAAGAGATCTTTACATTAAAGTTTGTGGGAGAAGAGAAACACTCATCTTTATAGGAGTGTTTGGGGAAACGATTTACAGATAAAGACAACAACTAACGGGGTAAGGAGTTTATGAACAAACACGTCTTCATCTCGTAAATCATCTACCCTATATATTTATATACGCAAAAAATTAATCTTTGCACTTTTTAATTTAAATTTTTTACCTAATTTAAATCAAAATTCAACTGCCATAGAAACTATACTTCGTGCTGATAGGTCACATAGCTACGGCCATTGCGTGATTGAACAATTAATTGATCTGGAATCTGTTCTTCAAGTTCAGTGACATGGCTAATAATTCCAATCATCCGGTGGCCTTCGAGCTCTTGAAGGGAATGAAGAGCATCTTCAAGAGCTTGCTGATCAAGGGAACCGAACCCTTCATCGATAAAGAGTGCATCAATCTTAATCCCCCCGCTTTGCTCTTGCACAATCTGACAAAGTGCTAATGCAAGGGCCAATGAAGCCATAAAACTTTCACCACCAGAAAGCGTGCGAGCACTGCGCGTTTTACCAGCATTATCATCATACACATTAACTTCAAGTCCACTCCACTTAGCTCCAGCACCATGACTTTCAGTCGCTAATTCAAACTGGTAACGACCATTAGTTAATCGATCTAACTGAACATTGGCCGCTACTAAGACATCTTGGAAATATGCCTGTAATACATACCGTTCTAAGCTAACATGGCTTTCAGTATTTCCAGTTACCACGTCTGTTAATGTCTGTAATTCATTAATTTCTTGATCAAGTTTTCCAGTTTTTTCGACTACTCTGGTAATCTTTTGAGTGGTTTCCTGTAATTGCTTATATTGAGCAGTTAGCTGACCAATTTCTTGTTGATATTGCCGGATTTGTTCACGTTCAATCTGCAGTTTTGTCTGCGTTGACGTAATGTCTGGCATTGACTGATGATTGATGGCCTTAGTCAATCGTTCTTGTTGGTGTTGATTATCATGTACCTGATTCTCGAAAGTTGTCACTTGTTTACGTAATGATGATAGGGTTGAAACTTGTTCGCTAGCTTCTTGCCAGAAGTTCCACTTTAGTTGTGCATCATATTGCGATAAGAGGTTTATGAGATACTGATGAAGATCAGCCTGCTGTGCTGTTTGTGTTACAAGCTCATCTTTAGTTTGATCGATCCGACTATTTGTCCCTGCTAATTTTTCAGCATTTTCTTGCCGTTGTTGCTCAAGTGATTTAAGTCGATCATCAAATTCTTTGATCTGCTTTTGATCATTTTGAATTTGCTTATTAACAGCTTCCTTAGTAGTAAATCCTACTGGTAAAGCAGCTATTTTTTCTGCTAACAGGGTCTTATTAGTAATAAAGTCCTGCTTACACTGGTTTACCCTTTCATCGATTTTAACTAATTCTTCTTGATAGGACCTGGCATCCTTTTGAGATTTTTCCTGTTCTTGGCGCCATTCTTTAACCTGTTGGTCTATTTTAATAAGATCAGTCTTCATTTGTGCTAGTTTCTGGGCTTGATTTTCGATTTGTCCTTCCCAATCGCCCGGTAATTCATCATCCCCTAACACTTCAGCTAAATTAGCCTGCTGAGTTTCGACCTGTGTCGTTAAGTCGACAACCTTGGTAGTACTTTGACGAACTTGTTCTTTTAACCGGTCAAGAGTACTACGCTTTTGTTGGGCCTTGACTGTTGCAGTTTTAACTTGTTCTTCTGTGACTGTTTCACCATCATCCGCCAAGTTTGCTGGATGGGGATGGTCAAGTGATCCACAGATTGGGCAAGGCGTGGCTGGCTTTAATTTTTTCGCAAGGATAGCAATTTGGTGCCGGGCAAAGTGATCATTTAAATCATCTAACTTACTTTGTGCTGCTTGAACGAGCTTTTCAGCCTCCCCCTGTTTTTTCTTTAATTCCGCACAATTTTTCTTTTCCAATGAAAGCTTTTCAATCAATTGCCGTAAGTCTTTTCCGGCAGTCATTACTTTTTCTTGAATATTTTCTTTTTTTGCTAGTTGAACTTGGGCCTCCCCTAAGTTTTCATGCTCCTTTAAATTATTAGTAACAGCTGTCAATTGCTGTTGAACAGCCTGCAACCGCTTTTGTAAAGTTGCTTGTTGCCTTGTTTGCTGTGCTAAATTTGTTTCTAGTTTATCAACAGTCGCTCCTAGTTTATCTCGATCAGTAAACAATGGTAATTTACTTGTCAAATCAACAACTTGGGTTTGAAGACGTTCAATCGCCGCTTGCTGCTTATCTGTTTGCTGAAGTTCATTTTCAATTACTTGTTGTTGCTTTTGGAGACTAACTTGGTCCTTATGTAGGAGAGCATTGTCCGCAGTTAATTTTTGGAGACGCTTTTCGCCATCTTTCCATCGTTGATATTTAGTCTGGTGTTCTTGGAACCATTCAAGGGCAGTTGCTTTTTCTTTAGTTTCCTGGATTATCCCCGCTTGCTCATGCAGTTTTTCTCCAACTTTGACAAGGTCAGCCAACGCATCAATATTCTTTTTCAACTCTTGCTCAGTATGAAGTTGTGCATCAAGCTGATCAACTTTCTTTTGCTGTTGCTGCTCTTCATCGCCCAAGCGTTCAAGATTACCCTTTAATCGGGCTAAGTAATTTTCTGCTTCTTTCAACCACTCTTTAGTTGTTAGTTGAGCATCAATATCGGATACTGTTTCCTTTAATGATTGAAGCTTTGTTTCTTGGGCCGTCAGTGATTTCTTTTGTTCACGCAAATCATTTTTTAGTTGCGTTGCCCACTGCTCATAACGTGACGTATTAAAGAGGTCCCGCAAAAGGGCTTCCTTAGTATTGCTATCTGAATCAAGAAACTGCCGAAACTTTCCTTGCGGGAGAAGGACAATCTGCTTAAATTGATCGCGGGTCAAGTTGAGCAGGTCAGTAATAAACGTGTCTGCTTCCTTGATCTTAGTGATTTCATGGGGATGATCACTTTCCAGCGGGTAAATAAGGTCAACGGCTTGGTTGTGTTCAACTAAGTTACCATGGCGCCCTTTTAATACCTGTTTAGGACGTCGCATAATTTGGTATTTAAGATCTTGGTGCTCAAAGGTAAACTTCACCATTGTTTCTTGATCAGCCGGAGCAAAATCAGAACGTAAAGCAGCAGCTGACCGATCACGATCATTGGTTGTTTGACCAAAAAGTGCATAACACATTGCATCAAAAATCGTGGTTTTTCCCGCACCAGTATTCCCTGCTACCAGGAATAGTGAACGATTCGCAAACTTAGTAAAATCAATTACTTGGTGATCATACGGACCAAAGTAATGGAGCTCAATCGTTAATGGACGCATCTCCTATTCCTCCCCTTTCATAATTTGGGTCAATGCCTTTTCTGCCCACTCCTTCTGGCGGTCAGTTAAATCATTTCCCATCGTTTGGGAATAAAAATCCGTAAGCAAATCAAGGGGTGATTCCTGAGCACGCTTTTTACTAAGGTTAAGTTGAACCTGCTTGGCCTGATGGGTCCGATGAAGGCTGACAATCTTGGGATAATATTTGCGTAGCTTGTTTAGCACATCGGGGATTCTTTCTTTGTCGGTCAATTCAATGTCATAGAAATCTTCCCGTAATGCTTCTTCGGGTTTTGTAGCTAGTTCAGCAAAGCTCCCCTTCAAAAGATGAATATCATGAACTGGTGATAGTGGAACCCACTCAGTCTTAAAAGGTGCAGTATCAACAATCCAAACACCTTTTTCTTGATTGGCTTCGGATACAGAAAACTTCATTGGTGAGCCACTGTACTTAACTTTTTCGTCGTTTAAGGCGTTGCGGTTATGAAGATGACCAAGAGCAACGTAATCAAACGGCGCTAACACACCTGTCGAGACCGCACTCAAACCACCAACCTCAATTAGCGTTTCTGAATCAGCTGTTCGCTTACTTCCAGCTGCAAAGAAATGCGCGATAAGGACATGCCTTTTATCAGGGGCAAAGTGCTTTTCCATCTCACTTGCAATTCGGGCCATTGCATCATTGACATTTTTAATCTTGTCATCATTAAAGTAGTTGCGAACTTCTTGAATCCCAAAGAATGGCAACAAGAAAAATTGGGTATCCTTGATTGTGACCGGGGTAAAAGCATCATTAATGTTAGTATTTAAGAAAAATGACTGGTAAGCAAACCAATCAGTCCCAGTACTCAAACGGGTTGCTGAATCATGATTTCCACTGATTGCTAGTAAAGGAAAATGATCAGTTAAGTTTAATTCTTGTAACATCTGGTTTAAGAGCTTAACCGCTGCTTCATTAGGTACGGACCGATCGTATAAATCTCCCGCAATCACTATTGCATCAACTTGGTGGTCTTTGGCAATTGCTTCAATCTGCTTAAAGGTTGCTAACTGATCATCAAGCAAGCTAAAGTCGTTTAAGGCCTTGCCAATATGCCAATCAGCCGTATGTAAAAAACGCATAAGTTCCTCCCCAAAATAGTGTTTCTAATATTAGATATACGTAAAAAACTGTCAAGTCTACTTAAAATCTTATAATTTACAGAAATAGTCTCTACCATTGTAATAATACAAATGATAGAGAATCTCGTAATTAAGTGGTTCAAAATGCCTCGTTGTTATCTGCATTGCGATATGGAAACTAGCCATCTTAATCATTTGCATGGGGTTGACGTAACCCAGGTTGATCACCCAGGCAGCTTCGGGTTACCACCAACATAATGGTAGAACCTCAAAAGTGAGAGTCAGCCATACTCCAATCAGCACTTTCTGAAAACTGTTAGTATAGTGAAATGCCGTTAATACCCCTTCTTTCGATAAAAAAGCCGTAGTAAAAACTACAGCTTTTTAGAATAATCCAAACAATTTCTTACGTTGCTGGATCTTCTTAATCTGGTGACGAGTGATTTCATCCCCGTTAATGACGGCTCGCGCATTATCCTGGTACTCTTGAGCAAGACCAGCACCGAATTCACGCGATAATTTTTCAAAGGCTTGCCGCATTTCGTATTTTCGTCCTGGAAGGTCATGAGCATCAGAAGCAAACACATATCCTTGACCAGCTGCAATCAGGTTCTTGCTGAATTTTTCAACCTTTTTACCAAATGTACCAACATAGGAACTAGCGGTGATTTGCGAAAGGCAACCTTTTTCTAACATCTGATAAAGCAAGTCTGGTTCAGCCATAATCTTGGTATTCCGCTCAGGATGAACTACCACTGGCGTAATGCCTCGTTGTTGAAGGTTAAAAATCATCTGGTTAGTGTAATGAGGTACATCATTGTCTGGAAATTCTAGCAGCATATACTTCCCACTCTCATCAGCAAATAGAATATCATCATTATCAAGAGCCTTAATTAGCTGACCATTAATTCGCACTTCCTGTCCGGGAAAGACAGTCAATGGAATATTATTTTTCTCTAGTTCTTCTTGAAATTCTTTTGTTCGCGCTAAAACATCTTGTTTATAGTTTACATAGTGCCCGTTCATATGGTGAGGGGTCAAAAGTGCATGGGTAACCCCGTTTTCTGTTGCTTCTTTTGCTAACCGCAATGAAATCTCCATACTTTTCGAACCATCATCAATCCCCGGCAAAAGGTGACAATGTAAATCAACCATTACCATTCTTCTCATCCTTTTTACATATTAATAAATTAAGTATAGCAAGTTGTTAAGGGATTTTATAGGGAGCTAGGACAAAACTTCACAAAATCTATATTATTCGAGAGACATAAGACATTGGTTACTCTGACTACCTGGGAGTTTTTTTAAGCATCTTTAGTACATATTAACGTAGCGATTAATGCAGCCCGCTCAACTAACGAATGAACACTGGCAAATTCTTGGTCGGTATGAGCAGCTCCACCAACTACTCCCAGGCCATCAATACACGGAACTCCCTGGGCATATAAAACTCCCGCATCTGATGAACCCCTATCATTAGCCGCAATTAACGGTGATATTCCGAGTTCTTTAGCAGCTCGATCGAGGTCCGCAAAAAGTTGTTGAACAGTCGCGGTTGCTTCTAAAGAATCAATCTGAGTACGGATGGTAACGTCAGTTGTAGTCTCAGGAATGACATGCTGATGAGCAATTTGCCGAATTTGCTGAAGTAATTGATCCCGTTGGGTAAGTGTCCTAAATCGTATCCCTAAACTAGTCGTCGCTTGATCAGGAATAATGTTTTCACTTATTCCACCTGTAATTCTTCCACAGTTAACATGGATTCCCTCTGGTAAGTTCGTTAAAGCGGTTAATTGAATAATTTTATGGGCTAATTCTACAACTGCATCTCGTCCCTTTTCCGGTTCTGAACCTGAGTGGGCCGCTCGACCATGAACGGTTAAGTCAATAATCATTCCCCCACGATTACTAGTCCCCACCGTATTAGTTGCAGTTGTTCCTTCAAGATTTAATCCATAGGCACCCCCTTGTACTTCTTGAGCAATAAGTTGAGCAGCATTCGAAGCAAGGTGTAATTTTTCTTCATCACTCACAATAATGACCTTCAGGGGGCGCTCAATTAGATCAAAGTGTTTGAGCGCTTGAATAGCGTAAAGGCCGATAACAATTCCTGGTTTCATATCAAAAATTCCTGGCCCGGTCATTTTATCCCCCGCAATCTTAAATGGTCGTTGCTGGACGGTTCCTACCGGAAAAACGGTATCAATGTGCCCACTTAAAATTACTGGGGCTCCACTTTCTTTCCCTGCTAATTGACCAACTAAAACTGTACCGGGCTTTCCTGACTCAAGTTGGTATGTTGTCATGCCCAGGGCCTTCATCCTCGATTCTAAAATCCGCATGATTTGTTGGATGCCGGCAAGATGATACGAAGGACTATCAATATTAACCAGTTGTTTAGTCAGGGCAATCATTTCATCTTGGTGGTCAAGTAAGTATTGTTGAATCTTGTTCATCTGTGGATCCTCCTAATGTAAATATTTAATTGCAAAACCAGCAAAGAAGACTGAAATCAAAGTAACAGTTATTAAACCAGCTGTTAGCATTTTCGGTAGGAAATAATTTTCTAAAATTACGCGTTCCTTATCTGTTCGCCCCATACTAGTCGCAATTTCTTGGGACAAAATCATTGTTGTCGGGAAGCCAAAGGTACAAGTCATCCCCAGAGCCACAGCCATTGGTAAGGAGACAGAAAAAAATCTGCTTAAGAGTGCTGCTGTTAAAAAAATGCCAATTGTTCCGACTAGTAAACAGATAAGCAACGGCACCATTACTACCAAGACTTGATGAGGACTCGTATTAGCTAAGCTATCCAGAATAACAACGGTTACTAAGAATGTGATGAGACCACTTGACGCAGTTTTACTCATAATATTTTCATCAAGAAAGCCTAATTGATAAAATACAATTCCGAGGATAAAGCAAATCACAAGGTAATTAACCACGCCATGCACTAATAAACTCAAGCCATAACTTAATGAGGCCACTAAACCGAGTTTCGTCAAGCACATCATTGGTGTATTCATCGTCGGGGTTAATGCAAGGATCTTCTGGTGTTGATTGCTTTTTTCTTTATCAATATCCATTGTCGGCAATCCATCCGCCAATAAACGGTTAGCCTCACGCCGTAAAGCATACGTGGCAATCGGAATTCCAATAAAGTTTTGGAAGGTTAAAACAGCAAGGGCATAAGTAGTTAACGTTTGTAAATGATAATTTCTAAGAGCATTTAGTAAAACCAAAGTTGCTGCATTACCACCAGCAAAAATGGGCGCTCCCACAATGCCATAATCCTTTTTACCTAACAACATGGCTACGACAACAATCAAAAGACTAGAGCCCACCGCACAAGTAATGGCAATTATTACAACGTTGACTTGGCGTTTTAGTTCCGCCAAATTTATCGTAGTTCCTAAAGAAGTCAATAACAGTCCAACGATCACCATCCCAAAAGCATCAATACCACTAACATTAAATACATTTTTGGGAAGAACTCCGGACCAGAACCCTAACAACGCGAGCACGGAAATCGTTAGAACCGTATCAACTATCGCATGAGTTTTTCGAGCAACCAATTCACCAAATGCATACATGACCAAGATGGCCGTTAAATCTAAAACTCCAGACATATCAAATCCTCCAACCTTATTCAAAGTAACAAGTCAACCGATTTCTCAAACAAGGAAGTGCTGTCTAGTGTTTAAAAAAATAAAAGACCACACAGCGCAAATTACTACTGTGTGGTCTTTAAATATTTATGGAGCCGAGACAGGTACGCTTTGAGAAACCTCAAAATGACCGTACCTGCGTGAAAACACGAGATGCGATCAAAGAATGTACCAGGCTTGCCAGCTAGTTTGTTGATAACGTGTTTTCATAATTCGATCTCCTTTCGTATAATTGATTGTTTAGTATATTAAACAATCAATTAAAAAAAGTCAAGCTAATATTAAAAATGGTCAATGAATTACTATTTTTTACCTTTATTCTTCAAATGCCTTTAACTGTTTCCAAAATATTGGAAGCAAGAATACCTGGAGGAATAATACACAGCCAGTAAGGACACTTGTATAACTAAAGAAAATCAATTCTGAAAATAAGTCGGCTAAGAGTATAATCGCGATACAAAGCTGGCTAACAGTTAACCATTCTCGCTTAACCCTATTGGCTGAAAAAATGGTAAATAATTGGATTGCTACTAAAACTGCTTGAATCAACTGTAGTAAAAATAGTGAATGCATGTTCCATCTCCTAATATAAATTTGATAGTGACGAATAGTTCTTAAAATAATTGCATATATTCTACAACAGGAAGAATAAGATTTTAAGGGATTTTCGCAATTGTAAATTGATTGCAATATTTTAAGAAATCACTCCTAGAGATTATAAAATTTACTTACCCTTTAACTATTTGCAATTTTAGTCCCACATTCAGGACAAAAGGTCATGGAACTATCTAGTTGATATCCACAATTAGGACAGAACCGCGGTGTCACTGTAGAATCAGCCGGTGATTCCTGCTCATCATCCCCATTCGTCTCAACAGGTTGCGCGGCCTGCTGAGCTGGTGAAGAAACGTTTTCAGCTTGATTAGCTGCCATATACTGATGTTTCATCATGAGTTCATCAAATATTTCTTTCGATACTTCCTCATTATCGCGCTTTAGCCAACCACTAATTAAGAAAACATCAACCAAGGCCCAAATTCCCGTTATGATGAGACCAAGGCCAAATAGCCAAACTAATAACCAGAAAATAAGGGTCATGGCAATCGCTGATCCATACTTACCAAAGTAGTAGCGATGACCACCCATAAATCCTGTAAACCACCATAATAAATAGGCAATGACTGGGTTCTTTTTCCGATCAGCCACTTCTTGATTAAAAATCAATAATTCTTTATCAGTCAATTTTGACTTGTCAAGGATACTTACCATTACTAATAACTCCTCCATTATTTATCCAAAAGAAAAGCTCAACCAGCGTATTGCGTTGACTGAGCCCCGATAAGGTAGATTATACCAGATTCTTCGTACTTTCTCTACCACTGTTTTTGGTGGGATAGATCGAAATATAAGCCAATTTTATAATCAAATGAAAAATTATTCCCATACATTTTACTATCCGTCATAAATTTTTAATCATCACTTTTTTATCGCTACTTAACTATTGTTGAAACCCTTCTCTTTGCCGTATATTTCCGCCAGATTGCCTGTAAATAATAAGCGCCATAACAAACAATTACAAAGGGAATTGTACAATATAGGGCAATTCGTTGTTGGGGATCAAACCAAATTAGGATACAAGAAAGACTACTAGCAATAAACGCAAACCACGGAACGATTGGGTACCATGGCGTGCGATACTTTAACTCACTTAATTGGTGACCAGCAGCTAAAAAGCGTCGTCGGAAAGTGAGCTCACATAAGGAAATCGCAATCCACACAAAGACAACCGCCAAGCCAGAAATAGAAACCAAGACTAGATAGACAGTTCCCGCCGCATAAATGCTCGAAAGTAAAGCTAAAACCCCACCAAGCATACTTAAGAGCAGTGCGAAAACAGGAATCCCGCGCCTATTAGTTTTGGCAATCACAGCCGGAATTGTTCCTTCATTAGCTAATGACCATAACATCCGGGTTGAAGCGTATAACCCGGAATTAGCGGCAGAAATAATCGCGGTGAGGACGACAAAGTTCATTAAATCAGCAGCATAGGGGATGCCAAGTTGACTAAAAACATAGACAAATGGACTTTGCGTTACCTCGGCTTTTTGGTGTGGAATCAATGAAGCCATGACAATCATGCTCCCGACAAAAAAGATCACCAATCGCCATAAAGTAGTATGAATGGCCTTAGGAAGGGTCTTTTCAGGATGCTTAGTTTCGCCGGCCGTGATAGCGATTAACTCAGTTCCAGAAAAAGCAAAATTAACCGTTAACATTGTCATGAATAAGCCACTAAAGCCACCTGGAAACAGCCCATCCCTAGTAAAATTAGTTAGCATGGGCGCATGGTGGTAACCCTGAATGGGAATAAGCCCAATTACTGCTAAAGTCCCTAACAAAATAAATGCGCAGATCGCAATCACTTTAATCACCGCAAACCAAAATTCACTTTCGGCAAATGCTTTAACAGTAAAAATGTTGGATAAAAGAATAATCACAATAAATAACAAACTCCACCACCAAACGGGGGTATGAGGAAACCAGTGCTTCATGATTAAGCCAGCTGCAGTGAATTCGGAACCCATCGCAATTGTCCAGGTTAACCAATAAAGGATCGCAACGGTAAACCCAGTAGCAGGTCCGATCAGATTTTTAGCATAAACGTGAAAAGCACCGGTATAAGGCATTGCAACACTTAATTCCCCTAAGCATAACATGAC
Source organism: Limosilactobacillus agrestis (assembly GCF_014145585.1). Lineage (GTDB taxonomy): Bacteria > Bacillota > Bacilli > Lactobacillales > Lactobacillaceae > Limosilactobacillus > Limosilactobacillus agrestis. The sequence continues at coordinate 13,580 of NZ_JACIVF010000071.1, read as the reverse complement.
AGCATAGACGATTAATGCTCCCACAAGATAAGCGATCACTGTTCCCAACGGCCCAGCCTGATGAATCGTATAACCAGAACTCAGAAATAGACCGGTCCCGATCACCCCACCAAGCGCAATCATCTGAATATGACGAGCACTCATTTCACGGGCTAAATGTGTTTTCTTAGTCATGATGGCCACCTCCTTCTAAGTACTTGTATAGGATGGCAATATCTTGGGGCGTAGTAGTACAACATCCCCCAACAATTGTTAATCCAGCCGCGAGCCATTGTGGTAAGTAATCAACCAAATCACGACGCCCGTGGAGATAGCTTCACGTTTTTGTCGTCGGATCATAAGTCGCACTTGAATTAGGATAAGCAATAACTGGTTTATCAGTCACCTGATGGATTGTCTCAATGGCGGCTGTTACCTCTTCTAATGGAATACAATTTACGCCAACCGCAAAAACATTTGGATACTTCGCAACGGTACGGGCAGCAACTGCTAATGCTGTCCCATCTGGTAAATGTGTGGAATCCTTTAGCGAAAAACTGATATAGCATAGGATATCAGGAGCTAATTCTTTGACAAGGTCCAATTCTGCCAACACTTCATCTAAACGTGGCTGAGTTTCAATCGCAATCACATCGACGCCCACCGTTAAAATATCAGTTAATCGTGGTCGATGAAATTGTTGATACTCGGTTGTACTGAGGTGATAATCACCAGTATATTCACTCCCATTGGCAAGATAAGCACCATAAGGACCAAGCGCGCCCGCCACATAGTTATAAATACCGGTTTCCTGCTGATATCCATCACGCGCTTCTTTAGCCAAGGCGACTGCGCGCTGAATCAATGAATGGGCCTCTGGTTTTGAATAACCATTCTTTATGAATGCCGGAACATTTGCCTGGTAGGTATCAGTAATTGCTAACCGGGCACCTGCCTTAAAATATTCCTGGTGAACTTTTTTAACTAATACTGGCTGGTTAGCTAAAACACTCGCCGTCCATAATGAGTTATTGGTATCAGCCCCTAATTGCTCCAAAGCCGTTGACATTGCGCCGTCAATTAATAATGGTTTAGTTAATTCTGCAGTAATCTTTGTCATCTTTATTCCCTCCTCGTAAATAAAAAAAGTCCCTCAAAAAGAAACTAGTCTTTTCAAGGGACGATCAATACGCGGTACCACCCAAATTCAGGAAACTTAAAATCCTGCACTCAAACAAACTTATTCATAGTAATAAATTTGCAGCTTGGGTAACGGTAGCAACGCCGTGATCTGCTAATTATTCACCGATCAATCGCTCACGAACCATCTTCACTAACTCTAGAAATACTGCATTGCACCAGTCACAGCTCTCTGACAATTCTATCATTAGTTACTCATTCGATCTCAGCAAATTCTCATATAAATTACGATTAGTATAACGAGCGAGAGCGAATTCATCAAGGGTGTTTTTAATGTGATTTTAATTTATAAATGAATCTGATATTGATGGCGACACTTAGTTGAATATTTCCAGCCAGTCGAATGCTTAGCAGTAAAGTATTCGTCATCGTCAAAAACTGGAAATCTAAAATAATGGCGACGATCTTTACGGTTATAGTGAGTAAGTGGATAGTCTTTTAACTCTCTTGCAGATAAGCGCTTGCGGTGAGTATAGCGGGCATTTGCACTCATCGAATGATTAACTCGTCCATGCTTGATTCTACTACTAGAGTGAGGAGTCAAATAATGAACTGGCCTCCACGGTTTGCAAGGCTTAACAATCGTTTCAACTGGTATTTCCTGACCAAGTTGATTTGACTGAGCCAGGGAGTTAAGTTGGCCATCCCAAGCTTCATGCGCTTTAGCAACCTCATACCATTGCTTAGCTTTCTTGTACAAGTCATTTAATTTTTGTTCCTCAATTTTTTTGCAATTATCACAATCAATTTCAAAGTAGGAACCAGCACCTGACACTACACGTTTAATACTGTAAACATTTCGGTAAAGAGTCACCGTACTAAAGAATGTAAAATCTATTAGCGGCTTAGCATTATTCAGTGCCTTTACCAATTCAGAATACATATATACTTTGTCATCATGACTGTAAATATAATCATGAATAACATAACAATTGAACATTTTGCATAATAGTCCTTTCAGGGCCCAATTAACTTAGGCCACTTATGCAAAACCGGTTTGATGAATGAATAACATTGTTGTACCTCCATATTTTTATTTTTGACTAATGGTAATACATATCTATTATAAAAAAAATCAGAAGCAAGATGAAATCTTACTCCCTACAAAAACAAATATTGCTTTTCAATACTGTGTTAAGCCTAATACTGTGAGCTTAACTTGTCAATTATTTTATCACTGTTTGTAAAATTAAGTTAGAGTAGGCTGCAACGTACCAGAAGAATATCTTTACGTTTTCCTGTCCTGTTTGCATGTTGGATAAATTAAAAGGCATCCTCACTCTAGAAGAATACGGGGATGCCTATTTCATGACAAAACTTATAACCTCATTTAATCACTAATTGAACCTTTTTCTGGATTTCTTCAAACAAATCAGCTGGCATTGTTTCTACAAATTGCCATTTGCGTTGATGAAAGTCAAACGATTTTAATTGCTCAACATAAACCGTTCCATCTGTCTGTATGCAATTATCTAATTGGACGTGTAAAGGATAGTCTTCACCATTAAAAGTGCCATGCGAAATGGGAACTACCCATGCAAAAGGTGAAGTTTCCGAAAGAATATCATTACTAACTACTACAGCTGGGCGCCGCTTTTGAATTTCTGCTCCTGCCGAAAGATCAAAGTTAATATAAATAATACTTCCTCGTTTTAGTTTAGTAGCTTCATTCGTCTTTACCACAACTCTTCACCTGCTGGATCATGGCTATCCCAATCTTGCAAATCAGTTGGTGTTTCGTATTTACCATGTCATCCCTTAAAAAGTTCAGCCATGGTTTCGGGTACTTTTTTAGTTGGCGTTAATTTCAATGAACCATCAGATTCTTTACTAAACCGATATTCTGTACCGGGCTCAACACCTAGCGACTTAGGGATCGTTACTACTAATGCATTTCCTTGAATTTTAGCTTTTGTAGTATCCATATACTCACATCCTATCATCAGATTTCTTTTATTGTGCCATTTGTAATTAAAAAAGTAATTACATTGACATAAATAGCTCATGTCCCAGGCGAAGAGACACGAGCTACTTTGTAAAATTATTTTTTCTCATCAGTACTTCTTCTTATAATCTGTCAAGTACTATTTCATGTAAAAAATGTGTATACTAAAGATTCTCCAAAAACATTAATTTTGGGAAGTTAAAAATTTTATAAGTACAGTAATCATTTAATGAGACGCTTTAGAATAGTTATACATTTGGCTAGTGCAGACCAAATGCATAATGGTCCAATTTAGATGATTGGCACATGCAACAAGAGCCACCAAGTCATGCTTCAAATATGGTGGCTCTTTTAGTTTGTAATAATAATCAAGTGATTTTGTATTCTCTTTTGGTTTCTGAGCATACTCCTAATCATTTCAAACTCAACTAGATGGGCATAACTGTTACCACGCCTATTAATACACTCTTTTTTATTAATCGTTCCTGAATAATAACGACTAATATCAATCCCAATAAAGGCATTTAATTACTTATAATTACTAAAACGATTTAAATTGTCTACGAAGCCTAAAAATAAAGTAGAGTTTATTGGGCCAGTACCAGACATACTACAAATAACCGAAGATTCTCTTGTATTGGTAGCTTGTTTAACTAATTCATACTTCAATTCTACGATTATATACTTCAATTTCATCACAATATTGAGAAATAACTGGGATAGTAAGCGAAGATGCATCCGCCGCTAGATAAGATAACTTAGCAGCCAACCACACTTGGCGACAATACGACATAACTACTTTGCAAGTAAAGATTATAATATAGGCCCGCTTGATGATCGAATTCAGAGATTCATAAGTACTGTCAACCTTACCTCAATCTAAGTATATAGAAAAAGATAGATAAAAACATCGTCATGCTTTTATCTATCTTCTACTTTAGGGTGTTTTACGAAGAGCCGACATCCATGATTTTAGGGATTGAACGCTAATTATATTATTAGCTATTTACAAAATATGTCTATTCAACTACCCTCCAATAACCATTATTTCTCTTCTTCACTCTAATAGGAATACTATTCTTCCCTTCTTGATAAGATTTTTGTATTTTTCCATAACCCTGCTCATCACTAAATACATTAACTCTTTTCTCATTATTATCAATAATAAAACTTAGTGATATATATTGAGCTCCATTTTTACTCACTGAAATTCCCTTTTGATAATCAATTGTACCCTCCACCTTTTTCCCAAGACCACCAAATCTATTCCTAGTTAACGAAATAAAAATTATATGTATACCAGGATTAACTTTTTTTATAGCAGAAGTAACAAAGTTTGCTGTCTTTCCTTCTCCATACAAATCATCTAATAATAAAATATAATTTATTCCAGAATACTGTGTTGCTTTAAAATCACTTTGACTTAACTCACTGTTTTTTGCTTCCCTATCTGTAACTTTTTCAACTAATTTAGAATAATAATGACATTTAAGTACAGAAGCAACCTCTTCAGCAACTAGATACATTATTTTAACATTTCCATTCTTATTAGCTTTTAAACGTGGATCATAACTAGGAACAGGAATTATACCATCAAAATTTTTATTTATCTGATTTTCATTTAAATATTTAATAATTTTATTACTAATCTGAGTAATTAACCTTTTAGGTACCTCTGCGTTTTTCTTTGCGTATTTATACTTTGCCTCATAAACTAAAGTTCCAATTTCTGTATAATCATCTTTATCATTTTTATACCAATCTAGTGCAATAGCCTTATCAGCATTACGTACTTCTTTTAACTCCATATTCTCCCCCAGAAAATGTTATTCTATTAGTTCAATATAATTTCAATGATAGCTGATCAGATTTCTTATAATTTTTAGTAAGTTCAGAGTAATAATACTTTTTTGTTTGAGGTGCAACCAGCCTATTAATTACTTTGTTTTCAAACTCACTAATATTTCTCACTTTTATTAGTCCTTCATCTGGTTTAGGAACATAATATATTCCAACAGGTTTATTTTGACTTAGTAAATTTACAATATTATTTAAGGAACCTTTACTAACTACTTCTCTTCCAAATCTATTTTTTCCAATATCATTCCAAACTACTAAACCACTGGTTGCAACTAGACACATTTGAAAATCTTTCTGCATTTGTGCTTTTTGTGTATAGCGCCCATTCTTAAATAGTTTGTCATCAGTTTCATCTATTGGAACCCGATTCTTTTTCCATAGATTATTTAAATAGTATCTTGGCTCTTTTCTTATATAATACACGGTTACTTTATCATAGTCCTGCCTTTTCAAGTATGTTTGTACACGATTATCAGCTCCTCGTGCATCTCCTAAAACAATATGATACTTATTTTGCATAGTACTATTAATTGCCTTTTCTACCTTTAGCGGAAGTCTTTTTACAGAAAGACTCCCACTTATAAATAGGGTATGCATAAAAAAACTCCTTCATAATCAGATCAAAGTTTAATTTTCTCTAGCGCATAAAGTAATATGATGATTTATGCTTACAGCTGCCCACTGAGTAGTGTTGCCTTTTCTAGGGCATTTATCATTCCATATAAATGTATCTCCCCAACAATGGTCTTTATTAAAATTAGAAAGCTTTTTGACTTTTTCACAATTAGGTAGATAGCTATACTTACCACTTCTTTTACCATTTCTAAAAAAATAATAATAATTAGCTTCTGTATATTTTATTTGAACTGGTGTACTACTATATTGAATAGTTTCATTTTCAAATTTCTCTGGAGGAACTGTAGTATAGTCACCATAATTTAACTTCATTTTTTTATCTACTTGTTCTTTTACTGCATTAAAAATTATTTTTTCTGATCTTAAAATCCTGTAATCGTCAGAATTAATTGGTTGAGCATTATGTGGAACAGCAATAGGAACAACACCGCTTACTAAAAATATATTTGAATGTTTACTAGCATTTTTCAGTGCGGCCATAGCTTCGTTAATTACGATTTGTGTGTTCGACTTACCAATATATTGAAGATCAAATATTATATTCTTATATTTGGATAATTTCTTACTATTAAGTAAATTAAAGTAATCCTTACTAATATAAATATAATCACTTGATTTTTTATTAAAGTTATTATGGTCTATAATTACAAGATTATCTAGTTGCTTCATACTTATGATATAGTGAATTACAGTCTCTAAATTTTTACACCTAGTCATGTCTATTAATATCCTCTTAATTCCCAGACCTGACAATTTTAGTAATTTTGTCTCAAGTTTCTCGTTAATAATTTTGTCAGCTGTTACATTATCTTCATTTTCTATTTTGTTCTTATCTCTAGGTGTTACGGAAGGAACATTGATGAAAAAAAGTGGTAATATATTTTCTTTTACCACATTAGATAATTTATCTATCGCATCAATTTCACCTTTTTTATCTTCTAATACAGGCATGTACACAATTATTTCTCCCTTTCTATAGTTCACTTCTAATAATTTTTAAAAATTTCCTTTTCATACTTTGATTTAACGTATTGTCTAACAATGAAATTAAATCAAACTTCGAAAGTTGCCTAATATCTTTTTTTGAAACATTTAAATAATTGTTAAAGTTATTATTCACAATTGTTTTTATTGTAGTAGAATTAATTAACCCAATAACCGATGTGAAGTTTATATTTGGATTTATTCGTGCTCTTCTTAAGAATGATAAGGTAAAATCACTTTTATTTTTATGCTTAATATAAATGATTCCCCAATAAGATGGAATCATTTGAATAACTTTAACTTTATTTTTATTACCAACCACTATGTAATTTTTTTCAAAACTTTTGTCATACTCTTTTATCTGATTAGGAAGCCTCTTCACATTATCCTTATCACTTTTTATTTCAAAACCACATATCCTATTAGATACAGTTACGATATCTGCTCTAACTTTCCCAGAATATGTAGTGCGTTCTTCAATAACCTTTGTATTTTTATAACTTGAAAATCTTTTTATTAATAATCTTCTTATTATTACATCGTCTAATATTTCTTTCATTTTCGTTCCTTACGCCTATTTTTCATTAACTTAATATTGATAACTACTATAACTTGATCTAGTTAATTCCTAAATAATGTTTAGAATAAATTCTATCTTTTTAATTAAGATAATTAGCAAAAAATAACATTTAATATGTACTATATCAATTAGTTTCATTAGAATGAACTTTAATTAATTTTAACATAATACCGACCAGATTTATTAATACTTATTGAAGAAAATACATAGCTGAAATGTAATAGTATTTATTGAATTAAAATAGGGTTATGGGCTGCCAAAGTCCAGAAAATGGCATTAGCATGAGCTCCTGTAATACTTTTTGCAAATAAACTATTCTTCCGAATGAGCATAGTCGATCGAATTGCTTGTTCAACATGATTATTTGTTAGACTTGACTACCTTCAATTATTATATACTCGTGGCTTTAATTTTAAAGCATTATTGATCGTTACTCTTAAGTGCCCTTTAGGAAAGTAATCCAGATCATGCCAACTAACAAGCATAACGAATAAACACTTTGGCAATATCGATAACTAAGATGGGGCTTCTTAATATTCAATGCCATTAAGGCAATTCCAATTTGTCCTTTGTTTTTTTAAGACCACGTACTGTGAATCTTGTAAAACCCAAATAAGCCTTCAAATTACCGAAAACGGTTTCAACATCGTATTTACGACGTGAATAATTATTGGAATTTGAAAGAGATTTACGTGTTTTAGCCTTAAAATACTCCCATTGTGGATTTACCATGATATATTTGGTATTACCATATAGAGTTAATGCTTGAGTGTTAATATGATGATTTTCATCGTTCTTTTCAGCCTGATATACTTTGAAATCGCGACGGAATCCATACTTATCATTGCGGTAAGCATAACGCTTAAAATTAAAACGAACACCAACTGGATTGACATAATAAGCATTTTGAGCGTCGTATTTCCAATTCATTACTTTGCGATCATCAGACTTCCATTTACGACTGTTTTCTTTCAGCATCGTAAAGAATAAGAACTGTACAATCTGGCAATTGATCTTCAATATATTTATAGTTACGTTCAGAACCATAGCCAGTATCAGCCACGATCTTGCGTCCCAAAACTTCGTTCTGGCATCAGTAAGATTTTGCATAAGATTATAGCCAAGCACAAATTGGGAATTGGTCATAATTGAAGATCATATGCGGGTTTGGTTTGACCATTACGCATGAGATCTTCTTTTAATCGCATAAAAGTAGCATCATGATCCATTTTAGAATAGCTATTGCATTGGCCGGCTGTAGCGATTTGAATTTTATATTCTAAGTTCTTTTGACGACAGTGATCTAATGCACGAAGGCATTTTTTAGCATGGCGGCGCTCTTACTTGGCTGGGTTAGGCGAAACCTTAGCGGTCTCGTCGACCTACTTATCCAATTCTTCAATTCGTTGTTCTAAAAGTGCGATTGTGGTATCTAATTCATCGATTTGAAAATCATCTAGATTCGTAGCTACGGAAATTTCGCGCTGCATTTCGTTGATTAGATGCCGTGCTTTGGCAACATTCAAATCACTATATTTGATAGTACGCTTCTTCCATACGAAGAAATACTTATTAGTATTAGCAAGAATTTTAGTACCGTCAATAAAAGAAGCTTCATCAATCAACCCAGCCTTTTGAAGATAATCATGAAATTCTTTGAAACTAGCTTGAATCATTTCTGTTAGTTCTTTGGAAACAATAAATCTAGCAATTGGCCGATAATTGGGGCGTTGTTCTTGGGTTAAACATTGCGACAATTTTTTCCCGAGCAAATCTTTCGATTTTTCGGCAAGAAACAATGCCGTAACTATAGGCCAGTAAGACTAATTTCAAAAGCATTCTCGGATCATATTCACGTGGTCGTCCCATAATATTAGGCTTAGAAATTGCCAAGTTTTCGACCAGTTGATGGATGTAATAAGCTGGATGATTTTCTTCAGGTTGATAGTCAGTTGCCATAGCCAAACTAAGTTGATTAATGTTATAATTGTTCTGCATTATTATGTATATCTTTTCGAGGGTATTGAAGGCATCGAGGGTCAGTCGATGTCTTTTTCTTTTTTCAACATATCTATATTTTAAAGGAAAACGGAGCTGAATGAAATCCGAAGATTTCATTCAGCTCCGTTTATTATTAGGGACTTATGTCACAGCCCCAAAAATGATCAAATTGATGCTTATTACATTGCAGATTACTTACGTGTTGGTCATTATTCGGTTGGAATTGTTCGTCAAGAAAATTACATTGCTCTTCAGCGCTTAACTCGTTCTAGATATGAGATTGTTCAAAGCCTGGTTCGAGCTAAACAACACTTTATTGAAAATTTATACTATAAGCTCAATAAGCTTGTTATCTCTGAGAAACTTAATACTTCTATATTTAGTTCAACCATGATGCAGTTATTAACTGAAGATCTGACTACTGATGACTTATTCAATATCTCAATCAATGATTTAACCGACTATTTAGCTGAACATGGTCGAGGTCGCTTCGCAGACCCCGAAGCTTTAGCGAAAATAATTCAAAAGGCTGTTCGGTCTTCGTACCGGCTAGATAAAGTCGTAGCCAACTCGGTTGACGCGGTTCTCTGTTCTCTCCGTCTATGCTGAAGAGATTAAGGCATTTCAAAAGATGATTAAGGATCTCGATAAGTCAATTGAGAAAGTCGTTAAAGTAACTGATGATGAACAAATTCTACGCTCAATTTCCGGTATCGGACCAGTCTATGCAGCTGGTATTTTAGCTGAAATTGGTCAAATCGATCGATTGACAACGAAGCTAAATTAGCTAAATATGCTGGACTTTCCTGTAGAGAAAAGCAATCGGGAAGTTACACTAGTGATAACACACCGTTAAAGAGAACTGGCAATACCTATCTTCGTTATTACTTGGTTGAAGCTGCCAACCCAGTTCGAATGCACGATCCAGTCTTTGGCGAGTATTATCAGCGTAAATACAAAGAAGTAAACATACTCCTTCTAAACGAGCCCTCGTTCTTACCGCACGTAAATTAATCAGGGTAATTTACTTCCTACTCAAAAATCACCAAATTTATCAAGAAAAGAGGTAATTGGTATAGGAAGATAAAATGATTTTCGACACTTAGTTTTAAAATCACCTTGGAACAAAGGCTTATTTAAGTGCGTCAAAAATCTGGTCAAAGCAATCAAGACAGTGGTAATTCCATCTTGACTTATTACCACATGACTAATTTATAATTTTTCAAATATGTATTTAAAATATATCACATCAAAACCAGCATCCAAGCCGGTTTTCGGTACTACTCTTCAAATTCTCCCATAAACTCACCTAGCGCAGTCTGCCAATCCACAATCTCAAAGCCAGTATCTTCTGCCTTCTTCAAGCTCATAACTGAATGGCGAGGGCGGTAAGCTTTGGCTGGATATGCTGAAGAGTTCACAGGAGCGACTTCAACGTCTTCATCCTTTAAGATCTCGGTGGCGAATTCGAACCAGGAACAACTATTCTCGTTAGATAGCTGGTAGGTACCGAATGGCTGATTATGATCGACTAAGTACGTCATAAACTCGGCAAGCGTTCTAGTCCATGTTGGGCGACCAAACTGATCGTTAACGACGGTGAGCTGATCATGGTCTTTGGCAAGACGAAGCATCGTATAGACAAAATTCTTACCGTATTTACCAAAGACCCAGGATGTGCGAATGATGTAGTAATCAGCTAAGGTTTCCTGGATTGCTTTTTCACCGGCAAGTTTAGCTTTACCATATTCATTTCGTGGATTAGTGGGTGCGTCAACTTCATACTCACCTTCATTAGTCCCATCAAAGACATAATCAGTACTGATGTAAACTATCTTAGCGCCAACTCTTTTAGCAGCCTCGGCAACATTACGCGTACCATCTACGTTTACTTGCCAATTGAGGTCTTTGGCAACATCTTCAGCGTTATCAACGGCGGTATAAGCGGCACAATGATAGATCACTTCCGGCTTAAGCGCACTAATCTTTTCATTTACAACGGCTTGATCAGTGATATCCATTTGCTTAGAATCAAAGGCGTCATATGCAATTCCGCGTTCATCTAATAGGTTCCGTAATTCTGAACCGAGTTGACCATTAGCACCAGTGATTAAAATTTTTGTCATTCGTCTTCTCCTTAATTAAACCTGATTAATGTTATAATCAAATTGACAACAGCTTTCAATATTCTTTCCATGTTATTCATCTGTTGTCCTTAAAACAAGAGTCGTGCATTCCTTAAATTCGGGAATAACACGACTCTTTTCATCTTTTATTGACCGTTTTTCGCATATTTTGCTTCAACCGCGGCTTTTTCATCTTTCCACCAATCTTGGTGTTCCGTATACCAATCAATCGTGTGTTGTAAACCGGTCTTGAAGTCAGTAAATTCGGGCTCCCAACCTAATTCTGTCCGCAGCTTTGTTGCATCAATGGCATAACGCAAATCATGGCCGGGACGATCTTTAACATGGTCATAAGCATCTTTAGGTTGACCCATTAACTCTAAGATCATTTCAAGGACTTCTTTGTTGTTCTTTTCACCATCGGCCCCGATGAGGTAAGTCTCACCGATCTTCCCCTTAATCAAAATATCCCAAACTGCCCGCGAATGATCATTAGTATGAATCCAATCACGGACATTTTTACCAGATCCATAAAGCTTAGGACGAATGCCACTTAAGATATTAGTAATCTGGCGGGGAATGAACTTTTCAATGTGTTGGTAAGGTCCATAATTATTGGAACAATTGGAAATTGTCGCCCGTAAGCCAAATGACCGAACCCAAGCTCGTACTAACAAGTCTGAACTCGCTTTAGAAGAAGAGTAAGGACTTGATGGCCGGTACGGAGATTCAGGAGTAAACTTTTCTCCTTTACCTTCACCATGACCAGGTAAGTCTTCCCGTAATGGTAAATCGCCATAGACTTCATCCGTTGAAATATGGTGGTAACGAACGTCATACTTGCGACAAGCATTGATTAAAACTGAAGTACCCACAATATTAGTTTGAATGAACGGAGTGGGATCAATCAAAGAATTGTCATTGTGACTTTCAGCCGCGTAATGCACAACTGCATCAGCTTTGCTTACCAGCTTATCAACTAAGTCCTGATCACAAATATCCCCAACTACGAGTTCAACTTTATCCTTTGGCAAGCCAGCAAGATTAGCGGGATTCCCAGCATAAGTCAGTTTATCTAACACCGTAATATGTTCAACTTCCGGGTGGTGGTTAACAACATAGTGAACAAAGTTGGAGCCAATAAAACCGGCTCCCCCGGTAACAATAATATTCTTAAAAGTTTCCATAACGACCTCGCTTAAATTTCACCATAAACAAATGGGTTGTCTTTTTCAAATTCAGTTAAGGTTGGTTGTGCGGCATCCTTTTCCGAAGTAATAGCCTTATTAAATTCAATTGGCCAGTCAATGTTTAATTCCGGCGTCTTAAAGGAAATCCCGCCATCCGCTTCCGCATCGTAATAGTTATCGCACTTGTAAACAAAGTTAACGTTATCAGTTAAAGTCAAGAAGCCATGCGCAAAGCCCCGCGGAACCAGGAGTTGGCGGTGGTTACTTGCGGACAAGATATAACCTTCCCATTGCTTGTATGTAGGGGAACCTTTTCGTAAGTCGACAATGACATCCAAGACAGCCCCAGTAACGACCCGGATTAATTTTGTTTGGGCTGCTTTACCGCGTTGAAAGTGTAGTCCGCGCAAAACACCAGCATGCGTTGAAAGTGATTGATTATCTTGGATAAAGTTAAAGTTAATCCCAGCATTCTTAAAGTCACGATCAGAGTAGGTTTCTTCAAAGAAGCCCCGGTGATCACCAAAGACCGCTGGTGTAATAATTTTAACGTCTTGTAATTTTGTTGTTTGAACGTTTAATTTTCCCATTATTTATTCTCCCTAGTCCTGTTGAGCTAACCGCAATAAGTATTGACCATAATCATTCTTTTTTAACGGTTGTGCCAGTTCAACTAATTGGTCCTTATTAATGTAACCCATCCGATAAGCAATTTCTTCTAAGGAAGCCACCTTTAAGTTTTGCCGCTTTTCAATCGTGGCAATGAAATTGGCTGCTTCGAGCATTGAATCGTGGGTACCGGTATCTAACCAGGCATAGCCACGACCCATTAACTTAACATCGAGCTTACCTTGACGCAGGTATTCCTTGTTAACATCAGTGATTTCAAGTTCGCCCCGATCTGATGGCTTGATATTTTTAGCAATATCAACTACTTGATTATCATAAAAGTAAAGACCAGTCACCGCATAATTACTCTTGGGATGAGCTGGCTTTTCTTCAATCGATAAGGCATGCATCTGATCATCAAAGTCGACCACACCAAAGCGTTCGGGATCGTTAACATGGTAACCAAAAAC
>NZ_JACIVF010000070.1 GCF_014145585.1 Limosilactobacillus agrestis | reverse complement strand
GTTCCTGGTACTACTTCATAGCCAGTTGGTACTTGTAATGGAGTTTCTCCATTTCCGTTACCAATAGTTACGCTAGTTCCAGTCTTACCAGTTAAGGTTTGAGTTCCAACAGTGTTGCCATTATCTACAAAGACGATCTTTCTAGTTTGACCATCTGCAGTGTAGTTAAATGTTACGGTTGAATCTTCAGTTGTACCGGTAATTGCTACTTCTGGTGCGGCATCTGGATTAGTTACTGTGTAACCAGCTTCTTCTGGAGCAGTCATTGCATCAAACTTAGCTCCATCCACGTTCCATGCACCGTAAGTTACTTCACCAGTTACTAAGTCTTCAGTAGCACTTCTGTGAAGAGTTACATTTTGCTTAGTGTATTCACTAGTCTTGCCTGCAATGTCAAGATCAATTGTTCTAGTTACTGTCTTGCTTACTTTATCTGCTTGACTTGGATCATTAGTTACATCCTTTGTTCCGTGTTCAATGTTTACATTGATTGGAGCTGGATTATCTGAACCAAATGTAATTTGACCTGGAACTGTCTTGTCAGTAATTACCCAACCTTCTGGAACATTACTTTGAATGTTAGTATCTACAGTTTCACCGGTCTTACCAGTTACGTCATAATGCTTAATTACATTACCATCTTTATCAACATAGTTGATTAATTGACTGTGTTGGTCAGCACCGTAAACAAAGGTTACTGTTGAATCTTCAGTTTTTGCAGTTACATCCATTGCTGGAGCAGCATCTGCATTTGATGCAGTGTAGCCATCAATTGTTGGTGCAGTAACAGCATCAAACTTAGGAGTACCAACTGGAGACCATGCACCGTAATTTACGTCACCGGTTACTAAGTCCTTAGTTGCGGTTCTATGGAATTGTACTGATTGAACTTTGTATTGCTTAGTTTCACCAGTAGTTGGATCTACATAATCAATAGTTCTAGTTATTGTCTTGTTAACGTTCTTATCTTCTGATGGATCGTTAGTTACATCTTCAGTCTTGTGATCTAAGTAAATCTTAATTACTGGGTTAGTTACACCTAAAACAGGAGTTTCGGTTGGTAAAGTTTGACCTTCAGCTAATTCATAGTTATCTGGAACAGTTAAACTTACTCGAACTTGTTTACCAAAGTCACCCTTAACTGAAATTGGGTCACCAACATTTTGACCATTAGTCTTATCAACAAATTGATATTGTTGAGTTTCTGAATCAATGTTGTAAGTTACATTTACAGTTACATCTGCAGTATTTGGAGTTACGTTGTTGTTTGCAGGAATTACTGTTGCGTCATTACCATCTACTTGTGAAGTGTAGCCATCTACTTGTGGTACATCTACTTGAGCAAAGCTACCAGTAGTCTTGTCAGTTTGTGCACCATTTTCAAATACTTTGTAGTCTCCAAAAGTAGTTACAGCCTTACCATCTTGTTCAGTGACAGTCTTAGTACGTGCAAAGACTACTGTTTGTGGATCTGAAACCTTCTTACCATCTGGAGTAGTTCCATCAATAGTTCTAGTTACGATCTTGAATAAGTCTTTTTGATCTTCATTAGTTGGATCAGTTGGCTTTTCAGTACCAGTTACGATGATCGTAGTTGGTACGTCTTGGGTATTGCCATCTGGGTAGTGAACAGTTACTGTGACTGGACTTTCACCAATCTTGCTTACATCTGGAGTCTTATCATCTTTCCAAGTGTAGGTTGTACCTGTTGGTAGGTCTGGTACATTACCAATACCTTGTTCTGGGTTTGGTTCTTGACCTTGTGGAGTAACAATTGGAGTTGGCGTAGCTTCACTTACGATGACCTTAACTGGAACATCTTCACTTGAACCATCTGGGTAGTTTACAACTACTACAGCGTCCTTAGTTCCTGGAGTCTTGGTATCTGGTTCGCCATCTTTCCAAGTGTAAGTTGTACCTGTTGGTAAGCTTGGAATATTGCCAATTCCTTGTGATGCTTCTGGAGTACCACCAATGTTGGTGTGAACATCTTGTCCTTCTGGAGTGTACTTGTGTGCATCAGTTTCTTTGTAAGTTACGTTTACAGTTACGTTTTCAGTATCTGGAGTTACATTATCAACTGCAGGAATTACTGTTGCGTTCTTACCGTCTACTTGTGAAGTGTAACCATCTACTTGTGGTACATCTACTTGAGCAAAGCTACCAGTAGTCTTGTCAGTTTGTGCACCATTTTCAAATACTTTGTAGTCTCCATAAGTAGTTACAGCCTTACCATCTTGTTCAGTGACAGTCTTAGTACGTGCAAAGACTACTGTTTGTGGATCGGAAACCTTCTTACCATCTGGCGTAGTTCCATCGATAGTTCTAGTTACAGTCTTGAATAAGTCTTTTTGATCGTCACTAGTTGGATCAGTTGGTTTTTCAGTACCAGTTACGATGATAGTAGTTGGTACGTCTTGGGTATTGCCATCTGGGTAGTGAACAGTTACTGTTACTGGGCTTTCACCAATCTTGCTTACATCTGGTTCACCATCTTTCCAAGTGTAGGTGGTGCCTGTTGGTAAGTCTGGTACATTGCCAATACCTTGTTCTGGGTTTGGTTCTTGACCTTGTGGAGTAACAATTGGTTTACCTGTTGCATCTTCAGTACCGACATTAAGTGAACCTGCTGGCAATTCAACGTTCAAGTAAGTTGCTTGACCATCTTTAGCCTTATCACTAAATGTGATCTTAACAGTACCCTTAGTATCACCAGCCTTAAGGTCATTTGCCCAAGTGTATGATACTGGCTTGTTAGCAGTTAACTTGTTTAAGTTAGTAAGATCAAGTAAAGCCTTTTCTGCATCAGTTAAAGCATCACCGGCATTGGCTGGACTAACTACAAGTTTCTTAGAAGCTGCATCAGCAACTGGAGTAGCACCTTGTACAGTTACAGCATTACCATACCAACGAACGGTTTGATTACCACCTTGAGGAGTAAATAGTCCGTTACCAGTATCCTTAATTAAATCACTGTTTGCACCGTAAGTTACCTTGATTGCTGGGTTTACATCAGAAACAGTTGAAGTACCAGTACCTGGAAGAGTTTCAGAACTTGTAGCTGAATCTACATTAGTGTTAATTGGAGTAGTCCATTCTGCACTAACATCAGTAAGGTTACCAGTACCATTAGCTCTGTCGTAAACTACTGTACCTTGAGTATTAATACCCTTGCGAACATCATTATTGTTCCAGTAAGTAATCTTGCTAATGATGCTAGTAGCATCTGGATACATACTGTTATCAGTAGTTTCGTGAAGGTTGTTCAAGTTAGTTTCAACAGTAACACTGTAATCAGTACCGATGAATGTGTTTGAACCAACAGCGATTGGTGCATCAATAGTTTCTTGTGAACCATCTGGGTAAGTTACTGTTACTGGTACAAAGATTGGTCCTTCTGGAGTGTTTGAACTAGTAGTTACAGTTACGTTACCAGTGTTTGGATCAACAGTTGCAGTTACACCAGTTGGGTAAGTAGTGCCATCTGGAATCTTGTAAGTAGTGCCTGTTGGAGCAGTTACACCTTCACCATATGATGGAACACCAGTTTCAACTTTACCACCTTGGTTTACCTTTGCTGGGTTGTATTTTGGATTGTAATTATCAGCATCATTCTTACTAATAGTTACCTTAGCAGTAGTGTTATCTACTGAACCATCTGGATAAGTTACAGTAACTGGAATATCAACTTCACCAACTGGGGTATTATCCTTAGTAGTTACCTTAATTTCACCACTAGTTGGGTCAACAGTGATAGTTGCACCATCTGGAGTAGTAAAATCACCTGCTTTAAATTGAGTACCTGCTGGTACAGTAGTGGTCTTACCATCAGCACCGGTAATAGTTACTGGAATAGTAGTATCTGAACCACGTTTTACAGTAGTATCTTGGTAACTTGGTGTGTAAGTATTAGCATCACTTGCAGTGACAGTAATCTTAGCAGTTACGTTATCAGTAGAATTATCACCTGGGTAAGTTACTGTTACTGGTACGTCAATTTCACCGACTGGAGTTTTTGCACCAGCATTAACAGTAATCTTACCAGTAGTACTATCGATAGTTACAGTAGCATCTGCTGGAGCTTGGAAACTATCATCAATCTTGTAACTAGTACCTGCTGGAGCAGTTGCAGCCTTACCATCATCAGTAGTGTAAGTTGGAGCTTCAGTAGTTACACTCTCACCTTGTTTTACACTAGTATCTTGGTAACTTGGTGTGTAAATATCTGCATTAGTCTTATCAGTAATGTTTAATGGGATATTTACGAAATCAATTGAGCCATCGTTGTAAGTAACCTTTGCCCATGCTGAAGTATCAGTAGTCTTCAAGTTGCCTTCTGGGTTAGTTGGTGCATCAATACCACTCATGTTGTTAGACCAATCAGTTGCATCAGCTGGAGTGTACCAAGCAACACTTTGAACATTCCCATCAACTGGAACAGTAGTCTTAGTCCAGTTACCATCTGCATCCATGGTTGCCTTTAAAAGATCCTTAATACCATCTTTTGGATCAAGGTCATTTAAGGTCTCACGAGTATTACCATTAATGGTTTGAACTTCTGGATCATATAAATCGTTATCCTTAACTGGAACTGGTGAATCAGGAGTCAAAAGTTGTGAACCCATTGCTAAACGTTGTGAGTCCCAGTAGTTGTAATTATTTAAGAATTGGTTCAAGTATGGAGTGTAATAATTTACGCTACCAGAACCTTGAACGATAATACCTTGGTTACTGTCTTTATTTGCCTTTTGACTACCATTGTATTCAAATGAGTTAGTACCTGATTGGCTTGGTGCCATGATAACTTTACCATTTGAGTACAAGAATTTATCTTGCCCATCTTTATTTTGAGGACTAGTTTGACCAGCTACAGTAAGACCGTATTTAGCATTAGTCCCCCAGTTGTTCATTGAGTTAACACTTTGAACCATCCAAGTGAAGTTTGGTGCAGTTGACATATTAGCTGCTTGCCATTCTGCAATTGGAGAGTTGGTAATGTTAATTCCGTTATTTCCACCTTCAAGGTAGATTAAGTCTGATCCGTTCTTAGGAAGCGGATTGTTTAATCTTTGTAAGTTGACGTACTTAGGGTTAACGATGTTAAGGTGTGAATCAACTGATGAACCTGATACATAAATCATACCAAGGTCAGTTTGAGTTCTTGAACTTTGTAAATCTAAAGTAGCACCTTGGTTAATATTAATGGTAAAGTTACCTTTGATTAAACCAGATGAACCTGATCCCATTGAGATAATTGGGTTCATACCTTCATTAGTTGAGGTAACTTTAACTCTAATCACACCATTATCATTAATTGTGTTTGAATCTTGGTTAGTTAAGTTAACTGGGTTACCATTACCAATTGAAAGCACACCATATTGTTCACCGTTGAAGTTAGAGAATGATTTCTGAATTTGACCCCAGTCATGTGTCGCATCGTAAGCAGTAGTTACATCAAGAACACCATCTTTACCAACATTTAAGTTACCAGCAAAGACTGCCATTGAGTGACCAGTACCTAAGTCCATCTTGACATTACCATCAATATTTACAGTACCTTGAGTACCATCTACAGCAAAGATACCTCTAACATCTTTACCACCTTTGATGTTTAAAGTAGCATCCTTAGCAATATCAAAAGTGTACTTAGTAATAGCACCATTTTCGGTTACATCTTTTTGTGTAGTACGGATAGCATCCCCACCGTAGTTGTTAGAAGCATCACTAGTATCAGTCATTTCTAAGTTAGTGGTACCATTTGCAACTTTTACATAACCTGCACTAATAGCTGAACCACTATCAGCTGAGCCATTAGTATTAGCCTTATTGTAAATAGTGTTGTTACCTTCAAGTACTACAGTAATATATTCGCTACCATGGCCAGTTCCTTTAGCACCACGAATTAAGCCACGATCGCTAATGTTAGCGTCAATATCTTTAAAAGTAATCGTATCTTTCTTTTGATTATCAGCACTTACTTCACCAAAGTAAAATGGAGGGTACCAACCAGCTTCATTACTACCTACATCGCCGGCTTTAATCTTAGTGTTATCAACAGTAATATCCCATGAACCACCATCTTTTTGGTTCTGATCTTGGAATTCTAAGTAGTACTTACCAAAATCAACAGTATGACCATTACCAGTAATTGTAAGCTTACGAGCAACGTTAGTACCATCTAATTCCATTAAGCCTTTGTAACGTGGGAAGTGGAATGCACTTGATCCAGTAATACCACTAACGGCACCAGTTACAGTAATATCTTTAGTAATGTTAATATTATCAACACTAGCATCGTTTAAAGCATTAGCAAAACTTTGCCAGTCATCTACATTCATAGTGTTCTTGTAAGCTACTGGAGCTGCTGGAGTAGTAGCATCCATAGCTGCCCAAGTACCCTTTGAGTTCTTACCAGTTATAACACCGTTACCATTGGAAGTAATAACATTCTCATCTTTAGCAGCCGAACCAGTTACTGGGGCGTTGTTTTCTGCTGTCCCTGATAGATCAGTAGATAAGTTGGTAAGTAATTCATTAATATTGGTTGTGATTGCATCGGAACTAGTTAATGAAGAATCACTTTCTCCTGAAGCACTTACAGGAGTTTTAATTGCACTCTTAGTATTAGCTGCCGCATTAGTATCAGCAGCGGAGCTAGTTGCTGAAGCATTACTTTCATTAGCTGCACTAGCAGAAGTTTGGGCCGCACTCTTAATATTAGCTGCCACATTAGCAGCAACAGCTGATTGGTAACTATCGGCCACCGGTGTAGCAGGTGCAACATTAGTTGGCTTAGCAGATTCAGAATTTACTTGTGATGCACTATTGTTTAATGTGACACTAGCTGTACTCTGTAAAGCAGTACTTGCATTTGATTGTGTATCATCATTACTGTTAGCCGGTTGGGTTGGGGTATCATCAGCACTTGCTTGGGTATTGAGGCCCATAAAAGTGAACCCAATTAAAACAGAAGCTACCCCCACTGTTAGCTTCTTAATCGCAAACCGTTGCTTTTTCGGCTCCTGTTTGCGGAATTGTTCTTGTCTGTTATTCTTAGATAACATAAAGTTAACTCCTCCTTTTATTGTGCGTGATAAGCAGGACTTATAAATTGATAGGTGATCAACCTAAATAAGCTGTTTTCTTAATCACTCGTTCAACAGAATTATAATACATCTCATACCAATAAAAAAGGCTTAATTTAAATAAAAGCGTTTAAACCGTTGCTTTCACAAACTCTAGTGGTAAAGCATAGTCTTTCGATCATTAAGCATAACGTTGCTTATCTTACTTTTTAAGTGAAAAATTATCAGCAAAACATTTATATCCCTATAAAAGTTTTTTCATATCTTTCAATCCCCCAATTAGGATGGCTAGAATATATTTTTAGGATTTTTCGAATATTATAATCAAGTCCTCCGCAAAGAAAAATCATATACTTTACGATAAAACTGCAGGTAAACAAAACAGGCGCCACCGCTCGAATAAATTCGACCGTTGACGCCTTTTTTGCTCTTTAATTAGATTTTTATTTAAGTATATAAATCACATCTTACCACCATAAACTGGGAAGACATCGAAATCGCCGTAGTCTAATGGCTTTACTCGCCGTAATAAGTCCATATCAGCTTCGGAAATTTCAAAATCGATTTCAGCATTCTCCTTCATGTGTTGTGGATTGGTTGTCTTTGGTAAAACAATCATTCCTAATTGCCAATCATAGCGAATACACAATTGGGGAACAGAAACATGATACTTCTTTGCCATCTTTTCAATTACAGGATTATCCAAAGCTGCCCCATGAGCAACTGGTGAATAAGCTTCAACTGCAATATCGTGTTCGTGAGTGAATGAAAGGAGATTAAATGGCGTATGACCAATGTGGGCTAACACTTGATCAACCGCAGGAACGGTATCACTATTCTTGATAATGTTTTCCAAGTCTGCTTTTTCAAAATTAGAAACCCCAATTGTCCGAATCTTACCCTCATTTACAGCATCTTCCATAGCCCGCCATGCCGCAAGATTTCCTTCAAGGTATCGATTGTCAGACTGATTTACTTCTTTCCATGGTTGTGGACTATGAATGATCATCATATCGATATAATCAAGACCCATCTTTTCGAGAGTTTCATCAATTGACTTTTTAGTTACATCATAGTCTTTGTGTTCGGCCGCAACCTTTGAAGTAACAAAGATTTTATCTCGATCTACACCGGCTGTGCGAACGCCTTCACCAACTCCTCGCTCATTTCCATATGCTTGAGCAGTATCAATATGTCGGTAACCAATTTTAACGGCATTACGAACTGCTTCCGCTGCCTGATCATCATCAATCATCCATGTCCCTAAGGCAAATTTGGGAATTTTCACCCCACTATTAAGCGTAATTGTCTCATCTAAAATCATTGTTCTCCATCCTTTCACGTTTTAAGTTCTACTTACAAGACCATTGTCGTCATTTTTTCCATAAATGTAAAATGGTAAGCCTTGATAAAAGAAAAGAGATTAGAAAATAACCCTCTCGACAAGACGATGGACTAAGCTAATTCCACGTTATCTTATATTGTTCGTGAAGACAGTAGAGGCTGAGAGAAAACTTTTGTTTTCTCTCAGCCTCTACATTAATTAAAATGGCGACCCATCATATAGAGGGAACGCATCCGACCATTGATTTTTGATATTTGTGGGAGCTTTCCCCATTTTTCATACCCACAGGAGGTAAATAAGCGATAACTGGCATTATTTTCAACATAAATATAAGCAATTACTGTCCTTATATCTAAATTACCTTCTGCCTGCTTTTGAACATAAGTCAATAAGTCATGACCAAGGTGTTGTCCTCGATAATCCTCATGAATATAAATCGCAATCTGTGCCGAATGATCATAAGCGGGGTGCGGGTAAAAGTATTCCAGTGCACACCATGCAATTACTTGACCATTCACTACTGCTACCCAAATTGGATGGGTGTGATCAAACTGTCTAAACCATTCACGCCGATCAGCGACTTTAATTGGTGTACTTTCATCGTTAACCTGTAATGGAACAGCTTGGTTAAAAATCTCAACAATCGTTGGTAAATCATCAATTGTTGCTAAACGAATTTGATAATCCATAGTATGGCTTCCTTATAGAATTCTTTTCTAACCCATCTTACTTATCATAGAAGTGTTGCCACTCTTTATTAACATTTTCACGGGTTGTCTTTGTACCAGTCCACGATGGTACCTTTACCACCCCATCAATTTTACTCTTCGGAACAAATCCCCAGTAGCGGCCATCATTTGAAACGCTCCGGTGGTCCCCAAGAACAAAGTATTCACCCTTCGGAACTTTTGTGGCACCATTATTCTTTAGCCAACTATTCTGAACTGAAATACTACGCAATGTCCAGTTTCCCGTACCGGTTGTTCGTTGACTCTTGCTAATGTAGTCTTGATTAATCTTTTTGCCGTTAACATAAATATTTCCATTCTTAGAGCTAACAGTATCACCAGGAAGCCCAATTACTCGCTTAACATAATCAGTCTTGACTGATACTTGGGGGTCAACGCCATTAGCATCAAAAACAACAACACTTCCATGATGGATCTTGGCAGCTTTCAAACAAAATACTCGTTCATTATTTTGTAAGTTTGGTTGCATGGAAGGTCCATCAACCCGGACAATTTGAAAGAAAAACTGCTTAATTACTAATGCGATTATTAACCCAATTAAAATGGGAATAATCCAACTCATTGCTTCACGAAATGTTTTCATTATAATAATTCCTCAATTTCTTTATTTAACTGTTATTAATCATACAACTAGTAATAAAACCTGAAAAGTTATTTATAATAAATAATATATTATTTTCACATTTAATAGCATTAGACAGAAAATCCACTCATGACTTCGTTTTTCGACGCGAAGATAGCTGGGAGTCCCTGCAATCAACAAGGCCTCCAATATTCGGTTTTACCGAGCATTGGAGGCCATTGTTGCACTGTGCTATTTGTCTTTTGTGAAAGGAACCTGACTTATGTCACAACCCCTTTAATTTTTATTTCTTTTCGACAAAATATTTTTCAAAGTTCTTTTGGTAGTTATGATTAATCCGTTTTTCCATCAACCACCGCATAAAGTTCATATCCTTATTATAATGGAAAGTTGTTCCATAGCGACCTTCTTGAATTAGCTTTTCAGCCTGCTTTTTAATTTCATTATTTTTAGCATACTGAAGGAAGGTCTTTTTCGAAACCCCAAGCCATAACTTGTAATTACTTTCATCTTTGTTTCCATAAATTGTATCTTGATCCTTTAAGTTATCAAAAACATAATCTTCTACTGGGAAAGTAGCAAGTTGATAGCCATTTAATGAAACGAAGAAACTACTGCGGCCTTGGCGTGGATTGAGGTCAAATACCTTAAATTGACCATCACGACGGTCATACTTTAAATCAAAGTTAACGAAGCCAGTAAATTCAATCTTTTCCAGGAAGTTTTTGATATTATCGTAAATTTGTTGGTCATATGCTGGCATAATCGCAACGTAATTACCAACATTTGCTGGATTACAGTCTTCAAGTAGCGGGTGACCCAAACACATCATCTTTACTTTATGATCTTTATCAACGTAACAATTAATTGTCCGCATATTACTATCATCGCCCGGAATAAATTCTTGTAAAACAAGATCTCCCTTATATGGACTGTGCTCATAAATTATCTCAAGAACTTCTGCCAATCGTTCTGGTGTTTTAATAATATAAGCTTTTTCGTATCCCTCAAAATTTCCCTTATGCCATTGCACCGCATCAGCAGCCTTCAAAGCAATTGGGAATTCAAATGGTGATTTATAGTTCTTATAATCAAGGTCGGGTTTTAAAATATCCGTCTTTGGATAAGGCAGACCATACTTTTCACAAACGTTGTAAAACTTCTCTTTATCAGTTAATGTTGCTACTTCCTCGTAGTCAGCATACGGGCAGAACATATGCTGAGAAAGTTCTTTACGATTTTTTGCAACTAATTCAGTATAGTCATCCCCACAACTAATTAAAACGGTCTTCTTACCTTGCTTAGCATACTCATCAGCCGCTTCAATTAATACCTTCGTAAATACTTCTGGTGATTGTAATTGTTCATTATAATGTAACTCGACAATTTTTGAATAACGGGTTGGTGCCAATGGTTGTCGAGCATATAATTGTGACTTAATTCCATACTTTTCATACATTGATCGCGCCATTCCATAAGCGTTGAAATCACTACCTAGAATCAATGGAACAAATGGTTGTTCACTCATTAAATCCCCACTCCTCTTTATTTTTCTAGTTCATTAAGATAATCATATGCAATCTTCACATCAGTTGGGTAAGGGACATCTTTCCCGTTAATCTTTTGGTAAGGATCTTCACCTTTCCCTGCAAGAACTACAATATCATTATTTTTACTACCGTCAATTGCCTTTTTAATCGCCGTTTCCCGGTCCATTTCAAATTGAATATGCTTAACCTTATCGTGATCAATATAAGAATCTATTTCCCGGGCAATAGTCATCGGATCTTCAAATCCGGGATCATCAGTCGTCAAAATCACTTCATCTGGTTGTTCCTCAGTTAAAGCTTTCCCAAATCCTGGACGACGCGAAATACCTTTATCGCCAGTCGCTCCTAAGACAACTGTTACTTTGCCAGCACTTGTTTGTCGTTTTAAAAATGCTAACAGTCGCTTCAAGCTAGCGTAATTATGGGCATAGTCAACATAAATTGTTCCATGTGTATTACTGTTAATCATTTCCATTCGACCACGGATGTGAACATGATTTAATGTTTCGACAGCATCATTAGCACTCGCCCCAGCTAATCCACTAGCAATGATTGCAGCAACCGCATTTCCTTCATTATAATCTCCTGGAACACTCGTTTTATAACGGCCATCTAACTTCAACTGCTTTGCTTTCTCAGTTAAGGCGGTCAATTCAAATTCACTTTCATGGAGATCTTCCAAATCATTTCGGTATTCAAAGTCTACTTGTGCATCATCAGGTAATTTAATTTTGGCCCCTCGCCGCGCAAATAAGAAAATATCTTCTGGTTGTGTAGTTGCTTTAGCCGTGTAATAGACATCGGTGAATTTTTCAGTTTCAGCATTGATTAAGCATTTAGCAGAATTTACTAATAATTGTTCCTTACAGTGAAGATAATCAGCAAAAGTTGGGTGTTCATTTCGCCCAATGTGATCTGGCGAAATATTTAGGAAAATTCCAACATCATATTTTAAACCATAAATACGATTTTTCTTGTATGCTTGCGATGATACTTCCATTACTAAGTGCGTCATCCCATTATCAACGGCAGTGCGCATATCATGGAAAAGGTCTAAGGATTCAGGAGTAGTCAAATCAGATTTAAATTTATCTGCTGGCTTATTACCTAAGATCCGGTCAAGCGTTGAAAAAAGGGCAATATGATTATCCGTACTTTGAGCTAAAATATGGTCAGCAAAATAGGCGGTTGTTGTCTTACCCTTTGTTCCTGTAACCGCAATAATAAATAAATCATTTTGTGGGTAGCCATAAAACGCTGCTCCCAGTAAGGACATCGCTTTTTGTTCGTCATTTACGATGATCGCCGGCAATCCTTCGCCCTCTGAATATTCTTTTTCAGCCACATACGCAATCGCACCTTTTTCTTTAGCCGATGCTAGGTACTTAGGCAAAAAATTCCCTTTACAAAAGAATAAAGTTCCTGATTTTACCTTCCGTGAATCATAGGACACGCTAGTTGCGGTAAAATCAGTCAAATTACTAACATGATCCAATAAGTGATGCTCGCGTAATAATGCTAAAGCAGGTGTAATATGCAATTCCATCTTGCAAATGACTCTCCTTCAATCTAATCTGCCCTATATTATTTCATTTTTTAGCATAAAAATAAATAAGGGTTGCCAATTAACAAAAAAAGGAGGCTTAGAAGAGTCCTATAGCCCTTCGCCAGCCTCCTTTAATATTTTTCTATGCTTCTGTTGTCGCTGCCTTTTGTGCGCGATCAATCCCTGATTCATCAGGTTTAAAGTTGTCAATGAAGTATAACTTATACCATGTTAAGAAGGTGTAAATCGTCCAAATCTTACGACGACCATCCACCTTACCCTCGAAGTTATCATCAGCAAGTTTTAGAAGCTTTTCTTGATCAAAGAACTCTTTTACGAAGTCTTGTTCAAATAGTTCACGTACTTCTTGGTAATATTTCTTTTCCCGAAGCCAAGCACGAACTGGGGTTGGGAAGCCCATCTTAGGACGAGTAGCCCATTCTTCAGGCAAGTGCCGGTTAGCTGCCATCCGGAAGGCCCATTTTGTATCCTTATAGTTAAAGAGGTACTTGGTTGGTGTCGTTTCAGCCACTTTCATTACCTCTTTATCAAGAAGTGGTACCCGGATTTCAACAGAGTTAGCCATACTCATCTTATCGGCCTTTAAACAAATATCGCCAGGCATGAACCGATGTAAATCAACATATTGCTTCTTTGCGACTTCATCGATATCTTTATCTTCCATCTTGTCAAAAAGCGGATTAAGAATATCAGCAATACTTGGTCCGCAATCAAATTCTGGTTGCAAGTAGTCAGCAGCTTCTTCCGGACTAAAGATGTATGCTTGACCAATAAAAGTATCGCGTGCTGGCGCTAAGTTACGGTACATATGCTCTTGGCCATGGAAGTGTTTCCCATCTAACCACTTAGCAAACTTATACCGGCGTTCACGAGGCATCTTCTTTAATTGGTCCGTTACCCACCGGATAAACTTAACTTTCGTATTAAATCCATAATCAATGTATCCCGCGAATAATTCATCAGCACCTTCACCAGAAAGAAGGGCCTTGTAGCCATTATCCTTTGCTAACTTGTTCAAGAAGTATAAAGGAACAACAGATGGGTTAGAATCAGGTTCATCTAAGTAGTACTGAATCATTGGGAAGGCATGGAAAGCTTCTTCGTTAGTTAACTTTTCATCAGTATTCTTTAGACCCATCTTAGCTGCTAATTCACGTGCTTGTTTAGTCTCATCGTAAGTACTATCAAAACCGATTGAGAACGTATTATCTGGACGCATCAAGGCCGTTACTAAACTTGAATCAACCCCGGCGGAAAGGAATGAACCAACCTTAATTCCTTTATCGGCAAAGGTATGAGCCTTAACAGAATTCTTAACAACATCGTCAATCTTGTTAACAGCTTCATCAAAGGTCTCGTCTTCTGGTTCAAAATCTTCGTCCCAGTATTGCGTCATTTCAAACTGACCATCTTTATAAGTGAAGTAATGACCTTCTGGAAGCCGGTAAACACCTTTAAAGAAAGTTTCCTGAGTAACTGGGTATTGGAATGTCATGTATGGTTTAAGGGCTTCTTTATTAAGTTCCTTCTTAAAGTTTGGGTGATCAAGGAATGCCTTAATTTCAGACCCAACAAAGAAAGTCCCGTTCATCTTGGCGTAATATAACGGTTTGATGCCAAAATGATCACGGGCACCAAACATTTCTTTAGTCTTAAAATCCCAAATAACAAAGCCGAACATTCCCCGCAGCTTGTTAACAACATCCTTGCCCCATTCTTCATATCCGTGCAAGATTACTTCAGTATCAGCATGGGTTTTAAATGTGTGACCCTTACTGATTAATTCTTCACGTAGTTCTTCAAAATTATAAATTTCACCGTTGAATTCAATAGCCTTTGAGCTATCTTCATTAAAGATTGGTTGATTACCAGACTTCACATCAATAAAACTTAAACGCCGGAAGCCAAGTGCTACATCATCATCCACATATTGACCCTCCGCATCAGGTCCCCGGTGAATAATCCGGTCTTTCATTTTTTTGATTAATTGGTCTTTAATTTGTGGTTTTTCATTATCAACAAATGCAACAATCCCACACATTATAAATTTCCTCTTCTTTCTCTTAAATTCACGGATCACAAAATAGTTATTTAAAATTCGTTATTAAAACTCGAACCTAAATTATATCATATAATGACAAATTTAAGTATATTATCTCCTTGCTTTAAGAAAACCATAATAAAATCTGGAGAACGGAGTCATTACTCTGTTTCTCCAGATTTCATTTCCCGGGAAATTTTATTTATGATCCTTCTTAGAAAATTTTCCTTGTCGTACATAAACGCTCAAGATTGCTATATCCGCTGGGTTAACTCCACTAATCCGCGAGGCCTGCGCTAAAGTTTCTGGACGAATCTTCTCTAGCTTTTGACGACCTTCAGTTGCTAGGCCATCAATATCACCATAATCAATATCATCTGGAATCCGTTTAGCTTCCATCCGCTTCATCCGTTCAACCTTAACTTCCTCTTTCTTGATGTAACCAGCATACTTTAATTGAATTTCAACCTGCTCAATCACGTGACGATCAAGTTCCTGTTCTGGTGCTGGAATAAATTTTGCCAACGTTTGGTAATCGAAGTATGGTCGCTTCAAAAGGTCAGCTGCTGCAATTCCATCTTTTAAGCGGTTATCTCCGTGGGCTTCAATGAATTCATTAACCTTATCATCACTTGGCTTAAGCTTAATTTCTTCCAAGCGCTTAATTTCTGCTGTAACTTGCCGCTTTTTATTCTCCATTTTAGCAAGCCGCTCATCACTAACAAGGCCAACTTTATGTCCCATTTCCATTAACCGGAAATCAGCATTATCATGACGTAAAATCAGCCGGTATTCTGCTCGACTTGTAAGTAAACGGTAAGGTTCCTTGGTTCCCTTGGTTACTAAGTCGTCGATCATCACGCCAATGTATGCATCCGAACGCTTAAGGACAAATGGTTCCTTATCCTGCGCCCGTAAGCCAGCGTTAATTCCCGCAATCAAACCTTGGCCCGCTGCTTCTTCATAACCTGAAGAACCATTTGTTTGACCAGCGGTATAGAGGTTCTTAATAATCTTGGTCTCAAGTGTTGGATGAAGTTGGTATGGCGCAACTACATCATATTCAATCGCGTAACCCGGCCGCATCATTTCAGCATTTTCTAATCCTTTGATTGAATGCACAATCTTTTGCTGGATTTCTTCTGGCATTGATGTTGAAATCCCATCAAGGTAATATTCATCCGTATCACGGCCTTCTGGTTCAAGGAAAACTTGGTGCCGTGGCTTATCAGCAAAACGGACAATCTTATCCTCAATTGAAGGACAATAACGAGGGCCAACCCCTTTAATAACTCCCGAGAACATTGGTGCCCGACTAAGGTTTTCTCGAATAATCGCATGGGTCCCTTCATTTGTATAAGTCAGCCAGCAAGATAGCTGCTCGCTGATTGGAAGATAAGAACTATCAGGGGTATCAAAACTAAAGTGATGTGGCTCCTCATCCCCGGGTTGTTCTTCCGTTACACTGTAGTCAATTGTCTTTCCATTGACCCGTGGTGGCGTCCCCGTCTTAAACCGTTCAAGGTCAAAGCCAAGTTCTTCAAGATTTTCCGAGAGTTTTACTGCCGACTTAGAATTATTTGGACCAGATTCATATTGCAATTCACCAATAATAATCTTTCCGCGCGCCGCAGTTCCAACTGTCAATACAACCGTCTTAGCGTGGTAACGAGCTCCTGTATTAGTGACAACCCCTTTGCAAACACCATCTTCAACGATTAATTGATCAACTGTTGCTTGACGGAGAGTAAGGTTAGGTTCTTCTTCAATTGTTTGCTTCATCGCACGGTGGTAAGCATGTTTGTCTGCTTGAGCCCGTAATGCACGGACAGCGGGACCTTTACCGGTATTTAACATCCGCATTTGGACATAAGTTTTATCAATATTGTGGCCCATTTCACCACCAAGCGCATCAATCTCGCGGACAACGATTCCCTTTGCCGGACCACCAACAGAAGGGTTACATGGCATAAAGGCAACCATTTCAAGATTAATTGTTACCAATAACGTTTTATTACCCATTCGGGCTGCAGCAAGGGCGGCCTCACTTCCAGCATGCCCTGCACCAACAACAATTACATCGTAGGATCCTGCTTCGTATTGAACTGCATCCGATGTTTGCAATGCTTCTGAACTCTTCATTCTTCTATTCCCTACTTTCCTAAACAGAATTGACTAAATAACTGGTCAAGTAACTCATCTTGGTAACTATCTCCAGTAATCTCACCTAATAATTCCCAACACCGGGTCATATCGATTTGAACCAAATCTACCGGCATTCCATCGTTAATCCCTTTTAAGACATCGCTTAATGCATCATTAGCTTGGTGTAATAAGCCAATGTGCCGCGCATTGGTAACCATTACATTATTTTGGTTACTTTCAATCCCTTCATTGAAAAACAGGTGACTGATTTGTTTACCAAGTTGGTCCATTCCTTCATGGTTAACGATTGAAGTTTCAATAACAGCACTCTTGCCAGCTAGTGATTTTAACTCCTCCAAATTAACCTTCCGTGGAAGATCCGTCTTATTTAAGATAATGATCCGCTGCTTATCCTTTGTTGCTTCAAGTAATTGGCGATCTTCATCAGTTAATTCATTTGAACTATCAATCAAAAGAAGTACTAAGTCCGCGGCTCCCAAGGCTTTACGACTCCGCTCTACCCCAATTTTTTCAACTTGGTCATTCGTATCACGGATTCCCGCTGTATCAATTAGTTTCAATGGTACTCCGTTGACATTGACGTATTCTTCAATTACATCCCGGGTAGTACCGGCAACATTTGTAACAATCGCTTTATCTTCATGAAGTAAGGAATTTAATAAACTCGATTTACCAACATTTGGCTGCCCGATAATTGCCGTTGCTAACCCATCTCGCAGAACCTTTCCTTGTTTAGCTGTTTTTAGCAGACTTTGAATTCGTTGTTGAATATCCACTGCTTTTTCTTTTAAAAGTTTAGTCGTCATTTCTTCAACGGCATCGTATTCGGGATAGTCAATATTAACTTCAACCTGGGCTAACACATCTAAAATATCTTGACGCAAGGTCCGAATTAGCCGGGATAAATCACCATCAAGCTGGTTTAATGCAACCTTCATCGATTTATCTGTCTTTGCACGAATTAAATCCATAACTGCTTCTGATTGAGATAAGTCAAGCCGGCCATTCAAGAAGGCTCGTTTAGTAAATTCCCCTGGTTCTGCCATTCGGGCCCCAAAGCTTAGTACCAATTGCAAAATCCGGTTAGTTGCTAATAATCCCCCATGACAGTTGATTTCAATTACATCTTCCCGTGTATATGTCCGAGGAGCACGCATTACTGAAACCATTACTTCATCAACTTCCTGGTCCGTATCCGGGTCGATGATATGGCCGTAGTTAATGGTATGCGTTGCCACTTTGGCGAGATCTTTTCCTTTGTAGATCCGTTGGGCAACTTTCACCGCATCATCCCCACTGATTCGGATAATGGAAATTCCACCTTCACCAACCGGCGTCGAAATTGCTGCAATCGTATCATTTTCGCTATTTGCCATCGCTACTTTACTCCTTCCTAACAAAAAAAGTGCTAGTCCATGCATAGCAATAAAAAAACATTGCTAACATGGTCAAAGCACTTTCACTACTTTAACGAATATTAAATTTATAACCGCTCATATTCTAAAATCATTACCAAAAATTGTCAATAAATAAATTAGTCGTTGGGAGCAATTACGATACTCCGATAAGGTTCTCGACCATGGGAGTAAGTTTTTACGTGGTCGTTATCCTCAAGTTCTTGATGAATTTGTTTCCGTTCACGAGCTGGCATCGGGTCCATAAACACTGCTTTTCTACTTGCAACTACTTCCATCGCTGCCTTTTGCGCTAGGTTATGCACTGCTTCTTGACGCCGTTCACGATAATTGGAAGTATCAAGTTCAACACTTACCTTCGCTGCGCCGTGATAATCCATAAATGTATTGCTAAGCTGTTCCATTGCATTGATCCGTCGACCGTGCTTACCGATCACCCGTCCATTTTCCTCAGTTTGCAGATCAATTTTAAGGTCATGAGCTTCTAAATTAATAATCCGTGGTTCAACAGTAATACCTAACTCCTTAAATACTGTTGTTAGATATTCAACCAATTCTTTACTAGTCGCTTGAACTTTTTGCAGATTAGCCTGTTGCCGCCGCTTGATTTCAGCAGGATCGAGCTCATCTTCATCTGAGTTTAAGCTTGCCGGCTTTTGTTCTGGCTCTTTTGCCGGTTGCTCATCTTTTTCTTCCAGTGAGGGCAGCGCATTTTCCTTATCTTTTATTACTGCATCTACTTGTGCATGCCGTCGTCCAATTCCTAAAAAACCGTGTCGCGGCTGTTGAAGAACCGTAAATTCAATTGTCTGATTAACGGTTGGTTTCAGTTGCGTCCTTGCCGTTTCTTTTGCCTCTTCAATTGTCGTTCCAGTAAAGATTGTCATTTTTATCCCCCGTGAATTTAATTAACTTTTCACTCTTTAAATTTATTACTAAATAAAAAGGCTCGCAACAACTTTACGTGTCACAGCCCTAACAACTTATTTCCGTCGACTCTGGTAAGCACGACGTTTTGCTTTTTCAATTTTACGACGTTTTGCCTTTTCAGCCCGTTGCTTTTCTTCACGTTCTCGCCGAATCTTAAATGGATTCTGAATGATAAGCGTTTGGACAACTTGAAAAGCATTCGTCACTACCCAGTATAAGGTAATAGCTGAAGAAAAACCTAATGCCATGAAGAATACCATGATTGGCATAAACCACGTCATTGTAGTTGTCATTGAATTTTTTTCAGGCATTGAAGCCATGGATAACCATGAACTAATAAACGTTAATAATGCCGCTAAAACAGGCATGATATAGTACGGATCTGGATGACCTAACTGAAGCCACAAGAACGTTCCATTCCGTAAGGCCGATGTCCGCCAGATTGCTTGATAAAGAGCCCACATAACTGGTAATTGAACCAGTAATGGAAGCATCGAAGCCCATGGATTAACCCCTGCTTCTTTATAGAGCTTCTGGGTTTCCATTTGCATCTTTTGCATTGACTCGCGATCACGTGATGAGTACTTTTTCTGAATTGCTTTTAATTGAGGAGCAAGTTCTTGTGTCTT
This sequence comes from Limosilactobacillus agrestis, assembly GCF_014145585.1. Lineage (GTDB taxonomy): Bacteria > Bacillota > Bacilli > Lactobacillales > Lactobacillaceae > Limosilactobacillus > Limosilactobacillus agrestis. The sequence goes on along the minus strand of NZ_JACIVF010000070.1, from coordinate 30,923 downwards.
CATCATCGTCCTTGTTTGGTAGAACATTAAAGGCAGTAAGATGATCCGGATGATGATCGTAAAAATAATGATCCCCATGCCATATCCGCCAAAGTGCCTTGATAACCAAATGATAAATTGTGAACAGTTATAGATAATATAGTGGTCCCAGATACCAGTGCTATGACTAGTAATCGGCTTATTGGAGCAAGCGGCTAAAAATAGGGTTAAGCTCATGATTGCTCCCAAGCTTAGGAATTTTTTTGTTTTCTTCTTCAAATCCTAATCCTCACTTTTTTCATCTAACAAATGTGCTCGCTTTAAAACGTGCACTAGGTTTTTCTTTGTTTCTGCCATTGATAAACCATCTGCCGCCGACCGAGCAATAACCAAGAAATCAACATCAGACCGTAATTTTGGTTTCACTTCTAATAATGTTTGACGAATGCGCCGCTTAACCCAATTACGATGAACAGCATTTCCAATCTTTTTCCCGACAGAAATACCGACACGAAAATGTTTTTGTCCTGGCTTTTCCATTTGATATACGACAAATTTGTGGTTGGCCACGGAATTATGGGTTTCAAAAACCCGTTGAAACTCACTTTCCTTTTTTACGCGATATGATTTTCTCATTTGTATAATCCCCAGCCTTAATTTAAGTAGATATAAAAATAGGGCTGGGCATACGACAACTTTAACGATTCAAATTGCTCGTCAAGCTGACTGCCCTGCCCCACACAATAAAAAAAGCCACTATAAAAGTGGCCGTGGTTATGCAGATAATACTTTTCTGCCCTTTTGACGCCGACGTGCTAATACCTTACGGCCGTTACTGGTGCTCATGCGCTTACGGAAGCCATGGACACGTGCACGGTGACGCTTCTTTGGTTGAAACGTGCGCTTCATACAATTGCACCTCCTATTAAATTCGAGTGGTTTGGTTTCTAGAGTCTAAAAGACGATCTCTTCAAACATACTTTGGTAGTATAACACACTTACCAAAATTAATAAACGGCGAATTTTTATTTAAATTTTTTGATTATTAACAAAATTAGCAAAATAATCCACAGCGTTGTGTAGATTTACAATTTGTGGACAAGTTATCAACAGTGTTTTTCAGAGATTATCCCCAGATTCACACCTGTTGATAAAGTTATCCACAGGTATCCTTTTAGGTGTTGATAACTCCCCACTTCACTATTATATCAACATCACATATTAACATTATTCTGTGGATAAGTGAGATTAAAATTCCCTTTTCCCCATTTTTCACAGGATTATTCTCAATTTACACACAGCGTTGTGTAAACTTTTTTATTATTGTCCACTTGGTTGTGGAAAACTTTCCCATGTAATGATAAAATACCGTTTGTAATTTAATACTTTTAGGAGGAAATTATTTTGACTGAGCTCGATTCTCTGTGGGAAGCGATCCAAAATTCATTTCGTCAGGATACCACTCCGGTTACCTTTGACACTTTGATTGCTCCGGCAAAAGCAATTTCTCTCTCTCAAAATCAACTAGAGATCGAGGTGCCCACTCCGGTGCACCGCGATTTTTGGCGCAAAAATTTAAATACGCAGCTTAAAGAGTTCGCCCAACGTGAATTAGGGCGTAATATTGAGCCGCATTATGTTTTAGAGGGAGAATTTACCTATACAAATAAAAAAATAGAAGATGATCCAACTCCTTCTTTTGAGATGGATACTCCACTAAATCCTCATTATAATTTTGGAACATTCGTTGTTGGAGAAGGAAACAAGATGGCACACGCTGCGGCATTTGCCGTTGCCGAAAGTCCCGGTAGTCTTTACAATCCGCTCTTTATTTATGGGGGGGTTGGTTTAGGAAAGACCCACTTAATGGAAGCAATCGGTAACCATATGCTTCAAGTTAATCCAAATTCGCGTGTCAAATATGTTACGAGTGAGGATTTTACCAACGATTATATTAATGCTATTCGTAATAATACGACTGAACAACTAAGAGAAGAATATCGTAATCTTGATCTATTATTAATTGATGATATTCAATTTTTAGCCAACAAAGAGGGCACACAGCTCGAATTCTTCAATACTTTTAATGCCCTTCACGATCGTAAAAAACAAATTGTTATGACATCTGATCGAATTCCCAATGAGATTCCTGAACTGCAAGACCGGCTTGTATCGCGCTTTAGATGGGGACTTACTGTTGAAATTACTCCTCCTGATCTAGAAACGCGAATTGCCATCTTGCGGAGTAAAGTTGAGGAAGATCATATCGATATTGGCAATGACACCCTTAACTATATTGCTGGTCAAATTGATACAAATATCCGTGAACTAGAGGGTGCCTTAACAAAAGTTCAAGCATTTGCTAATTTAAGCGGCGAGCGAATCACTCCCAGCTTAGCGTCTCAAGCATTAAAGGGGCTTCACCGAGTAGCAAAAGATGAAATATCAATTGCTGCAATTCAAAAACAAGTTGCCGACTTTTATAATATAACCCAGGGAGATATCCTTGGTAAAAAGCGAGTTAAACAGATCGTTATGCCTCGACAAATTGCAATGTACCTTTCTCGTGAACTCACTGATTCTTCTTTGCCAAAAATCGGAAACGAATTCGGCGGCAAAGACCATACAACAGTTTTACATGCTATTGATAAAATCGAAGCAGAACTAAAAAAAGATACTGACTTACAAAACGATATTACAAAGTTAAAAACTAAGTTACGATCATAGCTTGTGGATAAGTGCATTAATTATCCTCAAACTTATCCACAAGTTATCAACAGGTGGATAAGTCAATACAAAAGGTTATTCAAGAGTTTTCCACAGTATTAACAAGCCCTACTACTACGACTATATTTTAAACTATTAAATATATTTATATACTTACACAAAAGGACTGAAACATATGAATTTTACAATTAATCGATCAGCATTCATTAGTCAATTAAATAATGTCTTACGTGCTATTTCTTCTAAAACAACTATTCCAATTCTTACTGGATTAAAGATGGTAGTAAATGAAGACAACATTGTGTTAACTGGTAGTAACTCAGATATCACTATTGAAAGTGTTATTAGTGCTAATGATGCCGACAATGATTTAACAATTGAAGATACTGGTGCGATTGTATTACCAGCTCGATTCTTCAGTGATATTGTTAAAAAGTTACCAGATAAAAAAGTAACTATTGAGGTTACAAGTGGTTTTCAAGCAGATATTACATCTGGTTCAGCCAAGTTCCAAATTAACGGACAAGATGCTGAAAACTTTCCCCATTTACCAGAAATCGAAACTAATAAATCAGTAACCCTTCCTAATGACATTCTCAAAGAAGTGATCCGACAAACAGTTATTGCTGTATCAAAGCAAGAAAGTCGTCCAATCCTTGCCGGAGTTCATATGACATTAAAGGATGGTGTCTTAACGGCAGTTGCAACTGATAGTCATCGGCTTGCACAACGGAAAGTGGTCCTTGAAAATATCGACAACGGCATTGATTTTGATGTGATCATTCCCGGAAAGAGTATGGAAGAACTTTCTGGAATGATTAGTGATGTTCATGAAGATGTTCAAATGCAAGTAACTGAAAATCAAGTGTTGTTTATCTTTGGTAATACTCATTTCTATTCTCGGCTGCTAGAAGGAAATTACCCTGAAACTAATCAATTAATTCCACAAACCGCGGATACAACCGTTGAATTAGATGCTGGTACATTTTTAGCATCAATTGAACGTGCTTCGCTTCTATCTCATGAAAGTCGTAACGACGTAGTTAAGTTAAGTCTAAAGCCATCAGAAAACCTTGTACGAATTAGTGGTGATTCTCCAGATATCGGTACCGTTGAAGAAGAGGTAGGCACATCTGCTCTTGACGGGAATGATCTTGAAATTTCATTTAATCCTAACTACATGAAAGACGCTTTACGGTCATTTGGCCAAGCAACAATCAAGATTTCATTTACTTCACCATTACGACCATTTACTTTAGTTCCAACAGAAGATCAAGAGAATTTTGTTCACTTAATTACACCCGTACGGACATTTTAAATTAAAGAAAACGAGTCGAGTCTCATAAACAATAATGGCCTCCAACGTCGGTTTTTACCGGGCGATGGAGGCCATTATTGTACAGATGACAAATAAAATGAATACACTCAATCATAGTTAGACCGAGAATAATTTCAATTAACAATTTGGATTTATATTCAGATTTTTAACCATAGAGCAAATTTAACCGAATTTTGATAAAAAAGGCTAAAATAAGCTAATGCGCTCAGAAAGGCCAATAACGCGAAATTAGATCAAATAATGTGGTATAATATAATTACAAAAGTAGGTGAAAAAAATGGAAGAAAAGTCAGTGTTGATTGATAGTCCATTTATTACACTCGGCCAGTTACTCAAAGAAGAGGGGATTATTCCTACTGGCGGAGCGGCTAAATGGTTTCTAAAAGAAAATACTGTATTAGTAAATGATGAGCCAGATGATCGGCGGGGACGCAAATTATATCCCGAAGATAAGATTCAAATTCCTGACCACCAATTACTTATTATTAAAAGTAAGTAGGGATAAGCATGATTCTGACGGAATTGCATTTACATCACTTTCGAAACTATCAGGATCTAACCGTTCACTTCAACCCTGGAGTGAACGTTTTAATTGGTCATAATGCACAGGGTAAAACGAATATGCTAGAGGCAATTTATGTCCTTTCCCTGACCAAGAGTCATCGAACAAGTAATGACCATGAACTTATTAAGTGGCAAGAAAAATCGGCCTTAATAAGTGGCACAGTAGAGAAAAGTATTGGCAAAATTCCGCTTGAATTACAATTTTCAGGTAAGGGTAAAAAGGCAAAGGTAAATCATTTAGAACAAGCGCGGTTATCACAGTATGTGGGTCAACTAAATGCAATATTGTTTGCTCCAGAGGATTTATCATTGGTAAAAGGGTCACCAGCTTTACGACGCCACTTTATGGATCGAGAGTTTAGTCAGATGAGCAGCAAATATCTCTACAATGCAGGTCAATATCGCACACTCTTACGACAAAAAAACAAATATTTAAAACAGTTAAAATATAAGCAACAAACTGATCGTGTTCTTTTAGGCGTTTTATCTGATCAGCTTGCTGCTTTTGGTGCGGAAGTAACTATCGCCCGTCAGCATTTTCTAAAGCACCTTGAAGGATGGGCAGCTGATTTACATCAAGAGATTTCGCTAAATAAGGAATCATTACGGCTTGAATATGTTAACCAATTAAAAGTTAATGATGAGACTACTGTTGAAGAGGCGTACCAAGCCCTTTTTAAGTTATATCAGGATAACGAACAGCGTGAAATTGAGCAGGGGACGACAATTTACGGTCCACATCGTGATGATATTCGCTTCCTGGTAAATGATAAAAATGTTCAGGCTTTTGGGTCACAAGGACAACAGCGAACGACAGCACTATCAGTAAAACTAGCAGAGATTGATTTGATGAAAGAGCAAACCGGCGAGTATCCATTATTATTGTTAGACGATGTGTTATCGGAATTAGATACAATTCGCCAAACACACTTATTGACAGCCATTCAGAATAAAGTTCAAACATTTTTGACGACAACTAGTCTGAGTGATGTTGCTCGCCAGCTAATTAATGAACCCACGATTTTTGAAATTGAGCACGGCACTTTGAATAAGGAGGAAGTAAAGTGAGCAACGAACAACAAAAAGAAACCAAGATGGAATTGGCTAGCGAATATGATGCTAGTCAAATTCAGGTTTTAAAGGGATTAGACGCAGTTCGAAAGCGTCCAGGAATGTATATTGGTTCCACTTCAGCTCAAGGACTTCATCACCTTGTTTGGGAAATTGTCGATAATGGAATTGACGAAGCCTTAGCAGGATTCTGTGATGAAATTAATGTTGTAGTTAATCCAGATAACAGTATTACTGTTAAGGATAATGGTCGTGGAATTCCTGTTGATACGCAAAAGGAAACAGGAAAGTCAGCCTTAGAAACTGTCTTTACTGTTCTGCACGCTGGAGGAAAATTTGGTGGCGGCGGATATAAGGTTTCTGGGGGCCTTCACGGGGTGGGGGCATCTGTTGTAAATGCCTTATCCACTGAATTGGACGTTAAAGTTGCTCGTCAAGGTAAACGTTACTACATGGATTTTGATCATGGTCACGTTAAGTCTGCTATGAAGGTAATTGAAGAAGGGCTTCCAGAAACTGAGCATGGTACGACTGTTCACTTTAAGCCAGATCCAGAAATTTTCCGTGAAACAACGACTTATAATATTAAAACTTTAACTGATCGTCTAAGAGAGTTAGCCTTCTTAAACAAGGGACTTAAGATTACGATCGAAGACTTACGACAAGAAGATCATGAACGTAAAGAATTCCATTATGAAGGCGGAATTCGTCATTATGTTGAATATCTCAATGAAGACCAAAACGTTTTATTTGATCCACCGATTTACGTAGAAGGTAAGGAAAATGATATTACCGTTGAAGTCTCTTTACAATATACAGATTCATACCGTAGTAACCTACTAACTTTTACTAACAATATTCATACTTATGAAGGTGGGACTCATGAGACCGGATTTAAGATGGCTCTTACACGAGTTATTAACGACTATGGTCATAAAGCTGGTGTCTTAAAGTCTAATGAAACCTTATCAGGGGATGATGTGCGTGAAGGTTTAACTGCCGTTGTCTCCATTAAGCACCCTGACCCGCAATTTGAAGGGCAGACTAAGACTAAGTTAGGAAACTCAGATGCACGAACAGCGACAGATCATGTCTTTGCGGCAACATTTAACCGGTTCTTATTAGAACACCCAGAGGAAGCGCGGCAAATTATTGAAAAAGGCCAACTTGCTTCCAAAGCACGAGTAGCGGCTAAGCGTGCACGTGAAGTTACCCGCAAAAAGAGTGGTCTTGAAATTAGTAATTTACCAGGTAAGTTAGCTGATAATACAAGTAAGGATCCGGAAATTTCAGAATTGTTTATCGTCGAGGGTGATTCCGCTGGTGGATCAGCAAAGCAAGGGCGTTCTCGGCTTACCCAGGCCATCCTTCCAATTCGAGGAAAGATCTTGAACGTTGAAAAAGCAACCCTTGACCGTGTTTTAGCTAATGATGAAATTCGTTCGTTATTTACTGCTCTTGGAACAGGATTTGGTGATGACTTTGATATTACAAAGGCTAATTACCATAAATTAATTATCATGACTGATGCGGATGTCGATGGGGCTCACATTCGGACATTACTTCTAACTTTGTTCTACCGCTTTATGAAGCCAATGATTACGCATGGATATGTTTATATCGCCCAACCGCCGCTATATCAAGTTCGGCAAGGTAAATTTGTAAAATACATTGACTCTGATGAAGAACTAGAACAGGTAGTAAGCTCACTGCAACCAAGTCCTAAGCCAGTTATTCAACGTTATAAGGGGTTAGGTGAAATGGATGCTGAGCAATTATGGGAAACGACAATGGACCCTGAGAATCGGCACCTATTACGAGTACAATTAGATGATGCAGAACAGGCTGATAAGATTTTTCCAATGCTAATGGGAACCAAGGTAGGACCACGACGCGACTTTATTGAGCAAAATGCTAGGTTCGTTGAAAATCTTGACCTGTAATTAACCGTTGTTTACTGCTGACGCAAAAAAGGAGGAACGACATTGGCTGAACATGATATGCCTAATCGGATCACGGATGTAAATCTTACGAGTCAGATGAAAAACTCATTCTTGGATTATGCAATGAGTGTTATTGTTTCACGTGCGCTTCCAGACGTCCGTGATGGATTAAAACCGGTACAACGCCGGATTCTATATGGGATGAATGAATTAGGGGTTACGCCAGACAAACCTTACAAGAAGTCAGCCCGGATTGTCGGGGATGTAATGGGTAAGTTCCACCCTCATGGGGACTCTTCGATTTATGAAGGACTTGTGCGGATGGCTCAAGACTTTAGTTATCGTTACATGCTCGTTGATGGTCACGGTAACTTTGGGTCGGTTGATGGTGATGGAGCTGCCGCTATGCGTTATACCGAAGCAAAGATGAGCAAAATTGCGGTTGAAATGCTTCGAGACATCAACAAAGATACCGTTAATTTCCATGATAACTATGATGGTACGGAAAAAGAACCAGATGTGTTACCAGCCCGTTTTCCTAATTTATTAGTTAATGGTGCTTCAGGGATTGCCGTGGGAATGGCTACCAATATCCCAACCCATAATTTAGGGGAAGTCATTAACGGGATCCATATGTTAATGAATAATCCAGATATTACAACGGAAGGCCTAATGAAGGCTATTCCGGGTCCAGATTTTCCAACTGGAGGAGTAGTAATGGGTAAGTCTGGTATCCGGAAGGCTTATGAAACCGGGCGGGGAACTATTACTGTTCGTGCAAAAGTTGATATTGAAGAACAAAAGAATGGTAAGCAACGGATCATTGTCCACGAAATTCCCTACATGGTTAATAAGGCAAAGTTAATTGAACGGATTGCTGAATTAGCACGGAATAAAGATATTGATGGTATTACTGATGTTAATGACGAAACTGACCGTGATGGAATGCGGATCGTAATTGATGTTCGTCGGGATGCTAGTGCAGAAGTTATCTTGAATAACCTTTACAAGATGACATTGATGCAAACAACATTTAATTTCAATATGCTGGCAATTGTGAACGGTGCTCCGAAGATTTTAAGTTTGAAGCAAATTTTGCAATATTACCTTGAACACCAAGAATCAGTTGTACGTCGACGGACAGAATTTGAATTAAAGAAAGCCCAAAATCGTGCGCATATTGTTGCTGGATTGCGGATCGCTTTAGACCATATTGATGAAATAATTAATATTATTCGTAATTCACAAACAAGTGAAGTAGCGAAGAATGAGTTGATGAATAATTATGGTTTATCAGATCGGCAAGCACAAGCTATTCTTGATATGCGATTAGTTCGGTTGACTGGCCTCGAACGTGAAAAGATAGAGGATGAATACCAAAAATTAATGGCAGCAATTGCCGATTATAAGGATATTCTTGCTCATCGCGAACGGATTAACCAAATCATTTATGATGAATTAATGGAAATTCAAAAACGCTTTGGGGATGAACGCCGGACTGAGCTTCAAGTTGGTGATATTACTAATATTGAAGATGAAGACCTAATTGAAGAAGAAGATATTATCGTTGCATTAACCCACAATGGATACATTAAACGTCTTCCAGTTGATGAATTTAAATCTCAGCATCGTGGAGGCCGTGGGGTTAAGGGAATGGGAGTTCATAAAGATGACTTTATTGAACAACTAATTTCTAGCTCAACTCATGATATGCTGCTCTTCTTTACTAATTCAGGAAAGGTATACTCCATGAAGGGATATGAAGTTCCTGAATATGGACGGACTGCTCAAGGAATTCCAATTATTAACCTTCTTGGTATTAATAATAAAGAGAAGATTAGCGCTGTTATCAATGTTTCACATGAAACTAACGATGATGATAAATATCTCTTCTTTACTACTAAGCTAGGCACCGTTAAACGGACAGCAGTAACAGAATTTAAGAATATTCGAAGCAATGGATTGAAGGCACTTAATCTTCATGAAAATGATGAATTAATTGATGTGGAAGTTATTAGTGAAGAGCAACCGATGATTATTGGTACTCATAATGGGTATGCCCTTAGCTTTAAATCATCAGTTGTTCGGTCAATGGGACGAAGCGCAGCCGGAGTTCGTGGAATTCGCTTACGAGATGGAGACTACGTAATCGGCGCTGCCCCTCTTAACCCTAATAGCAATGTTCTTGTAATTAGTGAAAATGGTTTCGGAAAGCAAACTGCTGCTTCGGAATACCCAATCAAAGGACGAGGCGGACTAGGAGTTAAGACGGTTAACGTTACTGAGAAGAATGGTTCGTTAGTTGGTTTAACAACTGTCAATGGTGATGAAGATATCATGCTGGTTACCGATCAAGGAGTAATTATTCGTTTTGGTATTGAAAGTGTATCGCAAACTGGTCGGTCAGCTGTTGGTGTTCACTTAATTAAGATGGATAACGACGCCCGTGTTGCTACGATTGCAAAGGTTGATAAAGAGGTAGATGAGGAGACTGAAAAAGTAACTAATAATCCATCACAAGAAGAAAGTCAACCAACAGAAAATTAAAAAATAAAGTGAAAAGGTAGATATTTTACGTATATATAATTATAGTGACCGCAACATTTAGGATTTCTTGTTAGATGCTCCTTGTTTTAAATAGAATTTTATGCTATATTTTATGTCTGTGAGTATACGTAATGACGTCTACTTTCCTTGTTCTTCTCAAATAGCGAGAAGAGCCAGAGTCCATAAGGAGGTGTAACATTCATGGAAACACGCAAATATGAAATTACTTACATCATTCGTCCTGATATTGAAGAATCTGCAAAGAGCGAATTGGTAGACCGATTCGACAAGATCTTAGCGGACAATGGTGCAACTATCGCTGACTCAAAGGATTGGTCAACTCGTCGTTTTGCTTACCCAATTGCTAAGTACACTGAAGGTACTTACCACGTGGTAAACTTAACTACTGATTCAGATCAAGCTTTAAACGAATTTGATCGTTTAGCTAAGTTCAGTGATGATATCCTACGTCACATGATTGTTAAGCTTGATGCTTAATTAATTTGTCAATAAAGTAAAGAGAGGAGAAAGATCTATGCTTAATCGTGCAGTCTTAACTGGGCGTTTAACAAGAGATCCCGAGTTGCGGTACACAACCAGCGGGACGGCAGTTGTTTCATTTACGTTAGCTGTTGATCGGCAATTCCGAAACCAAAATGGTGATCGTGATGCTGACTTTATCAATTGCGTTATTTGGCGTAAATCCGCTGAAAACTTTAGTAACTTTACGCACAAGGGTTCACTTGTTGGCATTGAAGGGCGTATTCAAACCCGGAATTATGAAAACCAACAGGGTAACCGTGTATATGTTACCGAAGTTGTTGTCGATAACTTTGCATTGTTAGAGCCTCGTCAAAATGGTGGAATGAACCAATCAACGGCTCAACAACCATTTAATAGTAACCAACAATCATTTGGTGCTCAGGCTCCACAATATGGTAGTCAACCACAACCTGGAAATAATGCTCCTCAAAGTAATCCGTCACCAAGTATGGATAATGGTTTCGATCCCAATCAAAATGCTGGCAACCAGTTCCCTGGAAGCAGTGATGATGGTGGTCAATCCATTGATTTAGCTGATGACGAATTACCATTCTAAATAAATTTTTACTCAGAATAGGAGGGTAATTTCATGGCACAACAACGTCGGGGCGGACGTCGTCGTCGTAAGGTCGACTTCATCGCCGCAAACCATATCGAATACATCGATTACAAAGACACTGATTTATTACGTCGGTTCATTTCTGAACGTGGTAAGATCTTACCACGTCGGGTTACTGGTACTAGTGCTAAGAACCAACGTAAGTTAACTATCGCTATCAAGCGTGCACGGATTATGGGTCTTTTGCCATTTGTTGCAGAAGATTAGTTTCCGCAAGAATAAAAATAATAAAGAGGCCGAGGTTTACTCAGCCTCTTTATTATTTTAAATTTTTGTTCCCTTCTCGATAATTATTCGACTGCTATATTAATATTCTTATGTATTAATAATCATTAGATGATATAATCTATTGACTAAGTATTTGATGTGATATGATAGATTTATCCGATTAATAATTTAAAGCTATTTTAGGAGGACTAGCATGCGAAAAATTTTCAGTCGCGAGAACTGGGAAGGTTATCTTAAACACCCAGCCGTCCGCTGGAATATCTGCTATATAGTGCTTTTAACAATTATTGGGCTTATTTTAGGGTTTATGGATAACTGGATTATTGGACTAATTATTTTAGTAATCGCAGTTATTGGTGGAGCTATTAGCATTCGGCGGTTAAGGAAATTAGTAGTCGATGCTCATGAATATTTAAATGAATTAACGTATAAGGTCCAACGTGGGCAACAAGAAGCATTGCTAGAAATGCCCATGGGAATGATTATGTTAAATAAGCGCCATGAAGTTGAATGGATTAATCCCTATATGGCGCGTTATTTTAATCTTGAAATTGTTGTAGGGAAGCCGATTGCAGATGTTGATGAAAAATTAGCGGAATTAATAAAAGATCATGCGGATGATAAGCAAACCCAAGTAGTAACCTGGCGTGATCACCAATTTGAATTTTTGGTTCAGCATCACGGACAGGTAGTATATTTATTAGATATTACAAAATATGAGCAGATTAGTGCGCAATATAAGGATGAACAAATCTTTATTGGTAATATCTACCTAGATAATTATGATGAGCTGATTCAAGGGATGAATGATTCCGATGTTTCTAATCTTCATAATTACGTAACTTCACAAATAAGTGATTGGGCAGTTGCTAACCACTTGTTGATGAAGATTATTGATGATGATAACTACTTGATTATTGGACATCAAGCTTCGTTAAAAGAACTTGAAAAGCAAAAATTTAAGATTCTTGATGTTATTCGCGAAAATACATCTAAACAAAATTCTCCGGTTACTCTTAGTGTCGGAATTGCTTATGGCGAAAATGATTTGATAAAGCTGGCCGATATAGCGCAAAATAACCTTGACCTTGCATTAGGTCGTGGTGGAGACCAAGTTGTTGTTCGTGCTCAAGATCAGGAGGCCCGTTTCTATGGTGGTAAAACCAATCCAATGGAGAAGCGGACCCGGGTACGAGCACGGATGATTAGTCAAGCATTGCAAGAATTAATGACGCAATCAGATCAATTATTCGTAATGGGACATATCAATCCAGATATGGATTCAATTGGTGCCTGTTTAGGGATTCGACGGATTGCAGAAATGAATGGTAAGGAATGCTGGATTGTGATTGATGACGAACATCCACATTCTGATATTCAACGGTTGATGCGTGAGATTGATAATTACCAAACGATTAAGGATCATATTATCTCACCGGCCGAAGCTTTAGAAAAAGCAACGAATAACAGTTTGTTAGTGCTGGTTGATCATGCTAAGCGGGGAATTACCATTGCCCCTGAATTATATGATAAAATGCAAAACAGACTTGTTATCATTGACCACCACCGTCGTGGCGAGGAATTTCCTGAAAATCCATTACTTGTTTATATCGAACCATATGCTTCATCAACTTGTGAGTTAATTACAGAAATGTTTGAATATCAACCACGTGAAGGAAAAGGGCTTAACAAGCTTGAAGCAACGGCAATGCTAACTGGGATTCAGGTTGATACAAAGTCATTTACCAAGAGTGCAGGTACACGAACTTTTGATGCAGCTAGTTACTTGCGATCTGCCGGTGCTGATGGTTTGATGATTCAATCATTTATGAAAGAAAATCCAGAAACTTTCATGATGCGTAATCATTTGATTTCAAGAGCTGAAATAAATGATAAAATAGCATTATGTACGGGCGAAGAAGGACAGGTTTATGATCCTGTTACTGCTGCCCAGGCTGCTGATATGTTGCTCCAAATGAGTGGGATTGAAGCTTCATTTGTAATTTTTGAACGTGCTGATAATAAGATTGGGATTTCAGCACGCTCAATGGGAAACGTTAACGTCCAGGTAATCATGGAAAAAATGGGTGGTGGCGGTCACCTTGCAAATGCTGCTACACAAATCAGTGATAAAGATATTACTCAGGTTAAGCAAGAGTTAATCGACATTCTAACTAAACCTGATAAAGAGCAGGACGATATAGAGGAGTGATCATAATGAAAGTTATTTTTACACAAGATGTACGGGGACGTGGTCAACGTGGTCAAATTAAGGAAGTGCCAGATGGCTATGCCCAAAACTACTTAATTAAGCGTGGATTAGCAAAACAAGCAACTAAGGCAGCGATGAGCCAATTGAAGGGCCAACAACGTGCTGAAGAAAAACATGCTGCTGAAGAATTAGCTGATGCCAAGCGAATGAAGAAGATTCTTGAAGATGATAATACAGTTGTTGAATTAAGCGGAAAAGCCGGTACAGATGGTCGGATGTTTGGTTCAATTTCAACAAAACAAATTGCAACTGCTTTACAAAAGCAATTTAACCTTAAAATTGATAAGCGAAAGATTGAGCTAGCAGCCCCAATTAAGGCGCTTGGCTACGTTAATGTGCCAATTAAGCTTCATCCAGAAGTAGAAGCTCAAATTCGTGTTCACATTGCTGAAAAGTAATGAGGGTGAATAGATTTAAGGAGCGGTATCGTCATGGATAATGCACCAGTGCAAGAAGAGCCACGCGATATTGAAGCAGAAAAAGCAGTTCTTGGAGCTGCTTTTTTAAGTAAAAACGCGTTGGCCGATGCGATGGAATATCTTGAGCCACAAGATTTTTATCGAAAGGCTCACCAAATCATTTTTGAAAAGATGGTCCAATTAAATAATGAGGACCAGCCAATCGATCCGTTAACGATGAAAAACGTTCTTGATCAGGATAATCAAACGGAAAATGTTGGTGGAGTTGCTTATATTGCAGAACTTGCAACGGCAGTTCCGACTGCTGCTAACGTTGTCTATTATTCTAAAATTGTTCATGATAAGGCGATTTCACGGCGGTTGATCAATACTGCAACTAAGATTATCAATGATAGCTATGCCGGAAATGACAAAATTGAAGATCAACTTGACCGGGCTGAGCAAGAAATTATGTCAGTTTCGGAAAACAGTCGTCAAACTGGTTTTAAGAGTATTAGTGACGTTTTACAAGAGTCAATTAATCATGTTAGCGAGCTATCTAGTCAGGATTCGGAGATTACGGGGCTTTCAACTGGGTATGCCCAATTAGATGAGATGACGACTGGCCTTCATAAAGACGAGTTGGTGATTATTGCTGCACGGCCTGCTGTTGGAAAGACCGCCTTTGTGTTGAATATTGCCCAAAACGTTGCCACTAGAACTGATAATACAGTTGCAATTTTCAGTCTTGAAATGGGTGCGGAGTCTTTAGCAAACCGGATGCTCTGTGCTGAAGGGAACATTAATGCTAACCATTTACGGACAGGACAGCTTACTCAAGATGAATGGCAAAGTTTATTTATTGCCACTGGAGCCTTAAGTAATGCTAGTATCTATATTGACGATACACCGGGAATCAAGGTAGCGGAAATTCGGGCACGTTGTCGACGATTAGCAAAGGAAAAAGGTAACTTAGGATTGATCGTAATTGATTACCTTCAATTGATTGAAGGAAGTAATCCTGATAACCGACAACAAGAAGTTTCAGAAATTTCTCGACAACTAAAGAAGCTGGCAAAGGAATTAGAGGTTCCGGTTATTGCCCTGTCACAGTTGTCTCGGGGAGTTGAACAACGACAAGATAAGCGCCCTGTTTTATCTGATATTCGTGAATCAGGATCGATTGAACAGGATGCGGATATTGTTAGTTTCCTTTATCGTGATGACTATTATGAGCACGATGAAGATTCAGATGATAATAACCAGGGAAATAATCAAGATGACGATGGATCCAATGCAAGTGAAGTTGAAGTCATCATCGAAAAGAATCGTAGTGGTCCGCGTGGGACAGTTAAATTATTATTTGCAAAATCTTATAATAAATTTACTTCGATTTCTTATATTCCTGAAGATAATAATTAAAAACTAAATTTTTGAGAGGGCATTTCAGTAAAACTGAGGTAGCCCTTTTAGTGCGCTTAAGACATTAAAAATGTTTTTACAAAAATAAACGGGATGGTAATAATTGAGGAGGCGTAAATAATGAACCGTCAAGGCGTAGAATTAAAATGGCTGTTATTTGGAATGTTTCTCGGAAGTATTGGGAATAGTTTTGTTTGGCCATTAACAACAATTTATATTCACGATCAGTTGCATGAGTCATTAACTGTTTCGGGAATCGTTTTGCTCTTTTATTCGGGAGCAAATGTTGTCGGAAGTTATATTAGCGGAATGCTATTTGACCGAGCTAACCCGCGGAAATTAATGATTGGCGGGACACTGCTAGCGACCATCGTAATGGCTATTATGATTTTTTTCAATGGCTGGCCGATATATGGAATTCTTTTAACGGTCATTGGGTTCTTTAACGGTTGGATCATTACAATGGTTAATTCTTTTGCGACCCGTTCAGGACGAGATGGGCGTTATGTCTTTAATATGTTGTATTTTGCCAATAACTTGGGAATGGTGATTGGAACTACTATTGTCGGTCCACTTTATCAGTATGCGGATGGTAATGTTTCTCCAATGTTTTTAATTACCACAATCTTATATACAATGTTCTCCCTTGTCGTTATCTTTTTCTTTAAAGATAGTCAACAAACAGCTGCAAAGGCTGAAGATGAGGAAGATAAAGAGACTAAGCCAATTAATATTAAGTTGCCCCAAGCTAACTTATGGATTAACTGGATTTTCTTCATTGCCTTAGTTGTAATTTGGACAATGTATGAACAATGGGCAAGTAACTTATCGGTTTTCATGACTGATCAAGGAATTTCAATGACGAAATATAGTTTGCTTTGGACCTTAAACGGGATCTTGATTGTTATCTTTCAACTGGGGATTACTTGGCTTAATCGGTGGGTTAATCGCCCATATATGCAAGTATTAGTTGGAATGTTTACAATTGGTTTTTCCTTTGTTTTATTACTTTACGCCCACTCATATAGTTGGTTTGTTGCGGCAATGGTAGTTTTGACAATTGGTGAGGCCACAGCTTTGCCAACAATGCCTGCCATTGTAAACAGCCTTTCACCGGTTGCCGTTAAAGGAAAGTATCAGGGGATTTTAAACGCATTTTCTTCTTTGGGAAAAGCAATCGGTCCGCTATTTGGTGGATTGATGATTGAAGCGACCTCCTATCATATCCTCTTTATTATTTGTGCGATTTCAATTTTTGTAATGGAACTAATAGTAGTCTTTGTTATTAAGGTCAAGCGGGCAAAAGCAGTTGAATATTAAAGAAGGGATTAGATGTTTTACAATAATTTTGATAATGTTCATGGTGAAGACCGTTACGGAATGGTAGGAAAGACAGGGGACCCTTTTAGGGAAGAATGTGAACTAGGAATATCTTGTTATCAGTGCTGTGAACAGCCGTTAGTAATTGCAGAAAGAAATTGGATGGATACGAATAATGATGACTCGCAACGGTACCAAATTGTGGTAGTTTGTGAGCATTGTGGTGCTATTGATGAATTTATTGTTAATGATGGTCAAGAGCATCGAATTAGTAAATTGAAACATAGTAAATACCAGCCAACAGAAAAGAATATTATAAATAATGGAACTGTGGACTAGAATGTTCATGGTTCTTTTTTAAATTCGTTTTTATAACCAAAACCTGAGAGATTTGCTATGATGGTAGTTGAAATCAAATTAAAAGCAATGAGGTGAATGTTGATGAAAACCAAGAAATATCGTTACACTGGAAAAGACTTTGATATTAAGAAGGCACCAACTAAGGTAAAAGATTCTGCTGATGATCTTAAGAAGATAAAAAAGAAGATCAAGAGAAATGTAAAGTCAATCAAGAATGCGCAAAAGATGATGTATGCACGGCGTCATTATGGTGTTTTAGTAGTATTTCAAGCAATGGATGCGGCAGGAAAAGATAGTATGATTTCGCATATCTTTGCAGGTGTAAATCCAGTTGGGTTTAAGGTTGCTAACTTTAAACAACCAACTGGACGCGAATTACGTCATGATTATCTCTGGCGAATAAATCGTGAATTGCCAATGCGTGGTGATATTGGTGTTTTCAATCGATCCTATTATGAAGATGTTCTTGTTTCACGTGTTCACCCTGCTTTAATTTTACAAGCTAATATTCCAGGAATTGAGTCTGTTCATGATGTTAATAACAAATTCTTTGATAGTCGCTATGAAGATATTCGCCAGTATGAAAGTTATCTAACGCGGAATGGTTACTTAATTGTAAAATTCTTCCTCCATGTATCAAAAGAAGAACAGAAGAAGCGATTCTTAGCGCGGATTGATACCCCAGAAAAGAATTGGAAGTTCTCTGCAGCTGATATTCGCGAACGTCAATATTGGGACGATTACCAAAAGGCATATGAGAAGGCAATTAATGCTACTGCTACAAAGGAAAATCCATGGTATGTTATCCCGGCTGATGATAAGTGGTATTCACGTTTAATTGTATCTGATATTTTGACAAAGAAGATTAATAGTTTGCCATTAGCTTATCCCGAGGTTTCACCAGAAAAAGAAATGAGTTTACTTCAGGCAAGAAAAGAATTAATGGCAGAAGATGCCTAGATAAAAAAGGACGCTCGAATGACGTCCTTTTTATTAATGTCTTTAGACCTAGTTGAGTGCGTGAGCAGAGCGAATGCACGAAACAAAAGTAATCGGGAAATTATCAACATTACTACCAGATTTGTAGAAATTTTGAAAGGTTGCTGAACTAAATGGAAGGTAGTTTTCTCGGCTGTCCTTCTCTGATTTTTTTCAGTTTCTTTCAATAATAAGTCGTAATTTGGTTCATACATTTGTGTAAGTCCTTGCATGTCAGGTGGAGATGCAAAGATAATTCCAATAATATTAGGATGATTTTTGTAATAATACCTTGTTAGAACCGAAGCTATGTCCTGCTAAAACAATGCGTTTATAACCCAATTCATAAGCTTTCTTGATCAACATTTTGACATCTTTTAAACAATTTTCGAATATTTCAAAAGTTGTACCCAAAGTTACTGAATTTTCACTTTTAGTAATAATATCATTGGGACTGGAATAGCCACTAGATTAAGGCACAGTATTATTAGATATTTTGAGTAAAGACAAAGTTGGTTATCAAATATATACGTATTTAAACATAATTTTTTTAACACATCTTAATGCCTTTTCTAAATTATTCTTCACTCTCATCAACAGTATTGACTTTAAGCTGTAGTAAAAATAGTGATTAAAAAGAAATGATAATTTTTAGAATTAAATCACTTCTCTTTAGGGATACGACGATCATTTTTTATTTCAAGTAAAGAAACCTTATTTTTACTTACAAATTTTTCAGTTCCATCTCGTACTGCTTGACTATAATATTCTTTTTTATAATCGACAATACGTGAAATTTCTTCTAATCTCTCTAGCCTCTTCTTCAATGTCTTATCAAGATTAATAAACAAACTTAAACGATTTGATAGGGTTATATCACCTTCCAAATTCCACTTTATAAAGAGCTTAATATCTTTTAAAGGCATATTCACCTCTTTTAAACATTCAATAATTTCTATGGCATCAATGTTTTCACTATTAAATTTTCGATGGCCTGACGCGTCTTTATTCAAATTTGGGATTAAGCCTTCTTGATCATAGTATCTTAAAGTTGATACTGAAAGATTAAACATTTTTGCAACTTCACCAATAGTATAGCTATTTTTCTCCATAAAATTTTTCCTTTTTTCTTGACCTAAAGTTAACTTTAAGTCCTATTATATACTTATTAATTTAATTAATTTAATCAAAGAAAGGAAATTTCAATGAAATTTAACAATACAAGTCTTGCTAATGATAGTAGAGTATTTAATATTAATCCTAAAATTCAAGTTCAAAATGTACGTTTTGGTAATCGTTATGGTTTTACCATTGCTGGACATCTTTATTTACCAGAGGACTTTACCACAGAAAAACAATATGCTGCAATTGCAATTTCAGGACCTTTTGGTGCCGTTAAGGAACAAGTAAGTGGTTTATATGCTCAAACACTAGCTGAAAAAGGCTTTGTTACATTAGCCTTTGATCAGTCAATGACTGGTGAAAGTAGTGGTAATGTTCGTAATATGGCTTCTTCTGATATTTTTGTTGAAGATTATTCTGCAGCAGTTGATTATTTAGGAGTGCAACCATTTATCAACCGTGAACGTATCGGAGCAATTGGAATCTGCGGATTGGGTTCTCATGTTTTAACTGCTGCAGCTGTTGACGTTCGCATTAAGGCGGTTGCTACAAGTGTAATGTATGATATGTCTGACTCAATGTGGAAAGGCCTTAATAATAGTAAAACTGAAGAACAACGAAAATTAGAAAAAGATTACTTAGCTAAAATACGTTGGCAAGAAGCTGAAAATGGCTATGTTCCTGGTCCTCATGAGTTAGACTTTGACCAAAATAATAAGCCAATTTATTGGAAAAAGATGTTTGGTGATACGCTTCCAGTAAATGCTGATCCCGTAACAACTGAATTCTTTAAGTATTATGTTAAACGCGCTTTTCATCCTCGCTCTATTAATTCAAATGGTGCCTGGGATGCAACAACACCAATGGGTTACTACAATTTTCCACTTCAACAAAAAATTGAAACTATTGATGCACCAAAATTAATTGTAACTGGTGAAAAAGCACATTCTCGTTATATGGCGGAAGAAGCATATAACCGTCTTAAAGATCCAAAGGAATTAGTAATAGTGCCTAATGCTACTCACGTTGACTTATATGATCAAGTTAATAAAATTCCTTTTGATGCCTTTGATAATTTCTTCAGAACCAATTTGAAATGATTTACGTGTTTTAAAGATGTACTTGTGAGTAAAGAAGTAAATTGCTAATGTAGAACAGAAAATCAGTTAGATTTAGGAATTAAAGATAATGATATTATTGAAACTCTAAAGAAGAGTGATCGTCGTTATCCCATGACAAAGACTAAGTCAGCTATTGAAGAATTAGAAGTACTTGGCGCAATTAAAATTATTTCTAAGCGTCCTAAACAGCATGTAATTAAAATTTTATAATAAAAAAAGACCACCCGCTTAAGCGGTGGTCTTTTTTTACATGATGGGCAGTCAGGGGATCGAACCCTGGACCCACGGATTAAGAGTCCGTTGCTCTGCCAGCTGAGCTAACTGCCCATGTCTTTGACAACATAAATTATAATATCAACTTCCGATCACTTTCGCAAGTGTTTTTTTGAATTTATTTAATAAATTTCCAAATTAATATTTTGATTAGATATCTAACTGTTATAATTAACAATAAAATAAAAACTAGGAGTAATTTCATGGGATTAAAAAAAGAAAAATTTGAGCAAATGAACCGTTTATTGCGTAACTATATGATTAACATGAAGCATTTTTATACTGAATTTGCCCCAGAATTAGACATAACTCCACAGCAAGCGCATACGCTTTTTTATATCGAAAAGCATGCGGGGCTTATTCAACGAGAATTAGGTGACCATTTTCATTTGCGGAATGCCAGTGTTACAAGTATGGTAAAAAATCTTGAACGAGATGGCTATATTATCCGCAAGTCAGATCAAGAGTCAGCACGAATTAAGCGTATTTTTCTCACTAAAAAAGGGATAGAAAAGACTAATAAGGTGAGAGAAATATTTGATAAAGCTTATTTGCAGATTATTGCCCGTCTCGATGAAGAAGATATTAATACAATAATTAATGGAATGACTAATATTAATGATAGTCTCAAAAAATAAGTTAGTCACTTGACAGTTAGGTACCTATGTGTTTAAATGTTAATCATCATTAAAGTTAGATACTTAACTGTTAGGAGGGTTATACTTTGAGCAGAAATAAATTTAGTTTTCGAAGTTTCTTTAGTTTAATAAATCAATTGCATCCGCATTATATTAAACTTTTTACGGGGATTTTGCTGGGCTTTATTTCCACAGGGGCCAATCTATTCGTACCCCAATTAGCGCAGAAGTTAATTAATAATTTCAAGAGTATTAGTCCAACTTTGGCCATTTTGACAGTTGTAATTTTTATTGCTGGATTAATTACAAGTGCATTGTCTGGGTTGTTATTAGGGATCTTTGGTGAAAATGTTGTTGCTAAATTACGGAAACAATTATGGCAAAAATTACTTAAAATGCCCGTAAAATATTTTGATGATGTTAAAACAGGTGAAATCAGTTCACGATTAGTTAATGATACGTCACAAGTAAAGGATTTACTTGCTTCAACATTACCAAATGCAATGACATCACTGTTACAATTCGTGGGAGCATTGGTTATTATGCTAGCAATGGATTGGCGCATGACATTATTGATGTTTGTAGCGGTTCCTTTAGTAATTTTAGTTATGTTACCGGTGATGAATCAGTCGCGTAAAATTGGACGTGTCCGGCAAGATGAATTAGCAAAATTTTCCAGTGATTCAACTGATGTATTAGGCGAAGTACGATTGGTTAAGTCTTCCAACGGTGAAGAACATGAACTAGCAAAGGGAAATCATCGTATTGACAATTTATATCATGTCGGTAGAAAAGAAGCATTGATAAATTCTGTAACGCAACCAATTACAAACATGCTGATGATGATAATGTTTCTGGGAATTCTTGGCTACGGAGCAATTCGTGTTATGAATAATGCAATGACGATGGGCGCTTTAGTCTCGTTTTTAATGTATCTTTTTCAAATTATTAGTCCCGTGGTTATAATTAGTCAGCTCTTTAACAATATGGCTAAAACTAGTGGGGCCACGGAACGTATTCAACAAATCTTAACCGAACCGGAAGAATTTATTACTGATAAAGCAGAAAAAGATATTACAAGTGCGCCATTGAGATTTGAGAATGTCGATTTTGCATATGAAGAAGGTAAGCCAGTCTTACGAGATATTAATTTTAAAACTAAACCAAATGCTGTAGTAGCCTTTGCAGGTCCATCTGGAGGCGGAAAATCAACAATTTTCTCGTTGATTGAACGATTCTATCAGCCAACAGGTGGGAAAATTTTGATCGGTGAAGAAAATATTGAAAATATAGACTTAGCTAAGTGGCGTGAACAAATTGGTCTCGTAAGTCAAGATGCTGCAGTAATGCCAGGAACTATTCGTGATAATTTAACTTATGGATTACGAAGAGAAGTTTCAGATGAGGAGCTTTGGGACGCGTTAAGAATGGCTTATGCAGATAGTTTTGTCAGTGAAATGGAAGATCAGTTAGAAACTGAAATTGGTGAACGAGGGATTAAACTTTCCGGGGGACAACGGCAACGAATCGCAATTGCGCGAGCTTTTCTCCGTGATCCCAAAATCTTAATGCTTGATGAAGCTACTGCTAGCTTGGATGCTGAATCAGAGGCAATGGTTCAAAAAGCACTAGGGGACTTAATGCAAGGACGAACAACACTCGTAATTGCTCATCGCTTGAGCACAATTGTCGATGCGGATAAAATCTACTTTATCGAAAACGGAACAGTATCCGGCGCAGGAACCCATCAAGAATTATTAAAGACAACACCACTATATGCACAATATGTAAAAGATCAATTTAAATAAAAGAAAGACTGCGAAAAGCCAAAATTTCCGCAGTCTTTCTTTTATGTACAAAAAAGCGACTGAGATAAAATCTCAATCGCTGTAAACCTCTGATGGGCAGTCAGGGGATCGAACCCTGGACCCACGGATTAAGAGTCCGTTGCTCTGCCAGCTGAGCTAACTGCCCATATCCTTTAACAGAATACTTAAACAGTTTAACCCGTTCTTTATTAAATGTCAAATATTTTTTATAAGTTTTTAGAAGATATTTCTGAGACTTTTCCCTGTGCTATAATAGAGGCACTGATATAGCAGATTTAAATTAATTAATCAATTAACCCAATGGAGGGAATCATTGATATGGCAAAGAAAATTTTAGTTGTTGACGATGAAAAACCAATTTCTGATATCATCAAATTTAACCTTGAAAAAGAAGGATATGAAGTTGTCGTAGCCTATGATGGCGAAGCAGCGTTAGAACAAGTTGAAGCAGAAAATCCTGATTTAATTATTCTCGACCTAATGCTGCCGAAGATCGATGGACTGGAAGTAGCCAAGCGGGTTCGTGCTAAGCATACAATGCCGATTATTATGGTAACCGCTAAAGATTCTGAACTAGATAAAGTGTTAGGACTTGAACTTGGGGCTGATGACTATGTTACCAAACCATTCTCTAACCGGGAACTAGTGGCACGAGTAAAGGCTAATTTACGGCGTCAAGCAACTCTTAAGGCACCGGCAGAAGAAGAAAATAATACTGACATTCAAATTGGTGACCTTACGATTCATCCTGAGGCCTACACGGTAACTAAGCGGGGCGAAAATATTAATTTAACGCACCGTGAATTTGAGCTTCTCCATTACCTCGCTCAACATATTGGACAAGTTATTAACCGTGAACACCTTCTTCAGACTGTTTGGGGTTATGACTATTTTGGTGATGTACGGACAGTTGATGTTACTGTGCGGCGGCTTCGTGAAAAAATTGAAGATAACCCTAGCCATCCACAATGGCTAATTACCAGACGTGGTGTTGGTTATTACCTAGCAAATCCTGATCAGAATTAGAGGCTGAACCATTGTGAACAGCAAGTTAAAATTTTATCAATCGATTCGTTTTAAAATCGCTCTTGTGTTCGTGTTAATTTTAATGTTAACACTTGAATGTGTTGGAGCGGTTTTTGTGCGTCAATTAGAGCATCAAAATCTTAATACTTTTAAACAAACCATTGAATTACCGTCTTACGTTGATAATTCTTTAGCAGAGCAGTTATCACGATCTAATACTAAAAAGGCTAACAAACAGATTAACCAGATTCTTTCAGAAGTTAATAATAATAATATTTCTGAAATTCGGGTAGTTGATAATAAGAGTATTGTGCGGGGAACAAGTAATGCTGATAATCGGAGTGCAATCGGGCAAAAAACGACTGACCAGGCTATTAAAGCCACCCTGCTAAATAATCGGTCGCATACAGAAAATTTATACGACAATTCAAATCACACACGCTACTATGTAAATGTTATTCCCCTCGTTGATAATAGTAATAATAACGTGGTGGGAGCTGTTTATCTGCGGGCTAGTTTGGAAAGTGTTTACTCTAATATTAATAATATTACTTTGGTATACCTCTCCGCGGCAATGATTACGATTGTCCTTAGTTTAATCTTGGCAATTATTATTTCCCAGGAAATTACCCGACCGATTGAAGAAATGAGGAAACAAACACTACGAATTGCACGGGGAGTTTACTCGGGCCAAGTAAAAGTATTAGGAAACGACGAGTTAGGACAATTAGCAGGAGCAATTAATAATCTTTCTGTCCGGGTTGAAGAAGCGCAGGAGTCGAGTGATTCTGAGCGACGGCGACTTGATAGTATTTTATCCCATATGTCCGATGGGGTTTTAGCCACAGACCGACGGGGGAATGTAACAATTGTAAATAACATGGCGTTACAATTACTAGGTGTCGAAAATGAAGATGATTTAATTGGTAAGTCAATTATTGATGTTTTGGATATTCGCCATGAATATACTGTTCGTCAACTAGTAAATGGTGAACAGCGAGAGATGATAATTGATATGTCAAATTCTGGCAACAATCTAATCCTAAACGCTTATTTTTCACCAATTCAACGTGAATCCGGTTTTGTTAGTGGACTCGTCTGTGTTCTCCATGACGTAACGAGTCAACAAAAAGAAGAACGTGAACGAAAGCAATTTGTTTCAAACGTGTCGCATGAGTTGCGGACACCATTAACAAGCGTTCGTAGTTATGTCGAAGCATTGAGTGATGGTGCTTGGCAGGATAAAAAAATAGCTCCCAAGTTCTTAAGAGTTGTTCAGGACGAAACCGACCGGATGATTCGGATGATCAATGACCTGTTAAGTCTATCACGGATGGATGCAGGAACAACTAAACTTAATCTTGAATATGTAAATATTAATGAATTATTCAACTATATTTTGGATCGTTTCGATATGATTATAAAAAAGGGAGAAGATCCCAAAAAGAAAAAATATACCATTGAACGATACTTTACTAAGAAAGACTTATGGGTTGAGATTGATACCGATAAGTTTACCCAGGTAATTGATAACATTATGAATAATGCGATTAAATATTCTCCAGATGGTGGGGTGATTACAACACGCTTACTTGAGACACATAATCATGTTATTTTAAGTATTTCTGATCAAGGACTAGGAATTCCTCGAAAAGATCTTGGTCGAATTTTTGATCGATTCTTCCGAGTTGATAAGGCAAGAAGTCGAAAGCAAGGTGGGACCGGTTTGGGACTAGCTATTTCCAAGGAAGTTATCAATATGCTTGGCGGACAAATTTGGGTTGATAGTGTAGAAGGCAAGGGTTCCACATTCTATATTTCCTTGCCGTATGTACCGTATGAGGAGGAAGACTGGGATGATGAAGAAACTGAAAAGTAATTGGCAATCAATCGCCTTAACGGTTGTTGTGCTTCTTAGTTTATTCATTTCATGGATTGTTTGGACCAACCCCTTTCCTTTTGAGGGAGCACGACATGAAAGCCTCAATAATAACCAATCCCAACAATATACTCCGCAATCAATGGGGGATGTTTATCTCCCAACTAAAGCGGTTGAGACAGATAAAAAAGGAACTCAGAATCAATTATATAGCCCCAAAGCTAACTTGATTTTGAGTGTAAAAAAAGAATTAGGGAATTGGAAATTAGGGCGGACAAATGTTGTTAAACAAAATAATAGTGATGTTTACTTGAGTTATTTACGGCGGCGAAACTCATTAATGCTGACATATCCTGATGAGGTCCCCAGTTCGGTCTTCAATGAAACATTTTCACAGTCAATTGATACTGACCGGGTTAATCAGATTAACCATATTGTTATCCCATTAAATGGGCAGCATGAAATTTACTTGCTTGGTGACCATCATTATAGTGTGTACCGAGTACGGGTAGAGCAAGGAAAATTTAACCATATTCGTCAGCTCTTAAAGTCAATGGAGCAGATACCAGTTGACCATAAAATTATTAACGGGGTGGCAGTAATGATGTATCCGCGGTCTTTTGAATTACCAGCATTGGGATACCAAATCACGGCGCAAAATATTGATACTCTTAGTGCTAGCCTAATGAGCACTAACCAACACACAACAATTACTGCGAATCGGAATGATCACGAGA
The DNA here is from genome assembly GCF_014145585.1 of Limosilactobacillus agrestis. Classification (GTDB taxonomy): domain Bacteria; phylum Bacillota; class Bacilli; order Lactobacillales; family Lactobacillaceae; genus Limosilactobacillus; species Limosilactobacillus agrestis. Next base: position 3,988 of record NZ_JACIVF010000070.1, on the reverse strand, counting down.
CTACTTATACAGATGGAACCAATCGGCGGCTGATTTTTAATCACCAAGATGGGACTATTAAGTACGAAAATTATCTTAGTAAGGATGATCGGGAATCAACAGGCCAGATTTTCCCGCACTTCTATAATAAGTTGACGGCAATTGGGATCCCGCTTGATAATTTACGTTACGATGAGGTGAGTGAACATGGCCGGCGTTTAAACTACCGTGCATATGTTAATAGCTTTCCAATTTTCAATAGCAATGGTTATGGAGAAGTAACGCTTGAATCTACAAGTGGTGGGAATGAACGATTCTGGTTGAGCCTTTATAGCCTGCAAGTGCCATTACCAATCGATCACCAGATGGTTAAGCTCCCATCAAGTACCGATGTGATTAATCAATTACACGCAACAAACCGGATGCGAGATATAAAGGACTTACGGGTCGGGTATGTTTGGAAAAATAATAACGATAATCGTGTCGTAAAGTTAGTGCCCACATACTTCATTAAGTATCGCGGTCATTGGGTCGAATATACCGAGTTAGAAAAGTAGGAGGGTTAAAGAATGAATTTTAAACGTATTCAATGGATCTTTATCCTTGCCTTTTTGCTTTTTGATATCTTTGTTGGCAGCTCATTAATCTTAGAAACCAAATTTACAGTCTCTAATGGTCAGCAGAACCGGCAATCAACGGTGCTAAAAGAGATGCGCAATGATTCGATTAGTTATGGTAATCTTTCTAATAAGCAGCAAACAGGATATTATATTGCGGGGAAAAAATCATCTGATGGTGGAGTTTTAGAGCAGGAAACTGGAAAATTACGTAATCAAAATTTTCGCCTTTCTTCAGGAACATTGACCAGTGAATTTGATAAGCCAATTAAAACGACTGAAGCTAATGATATTCAGCACGCTAGCCGTCTGCTTAAAAATAAAAAAATGGTAAGCTTGGGAAATCATTATCGCTATAACAAGGAATTATCTGATAAAAATACCCTTGTTTATACGCAAATGCTAGAAGGAAAGCCACTATTTTCAACTGATGGACAAATTCGGTTTCGGATAAATTCTGACCATGAGATAACAGGTTATACGCAGACTTACTTACAAGATGTTGAAATTCTCCGGCAACGGTCAAATACGATTAGCCAACGCCGAGCTATTACTTGGTTGTATAAACATAATCAGATTCCTAATAACTCCCGCATTAGGTGGTCGGTATTAAGTTATTCTAAGTTGCTTAACACCACCACTGACGATAAAGCAGTCTATGTTCCAACATGGACCGTTGAAATTAAAACTAAAAACTCAGGAGCAATTCAACAATTACAAGTTAACGCCTTTAATAGCACAGTTATGAAGGAAACACCAGATAGTGTAAATACAAACTCGTTAAATAATAAGTAATTGAGGAGGAACTTTAAGTGACAGAAACGGATCCATTACGTTATAGTGTACTTGCGAGCGGGAGTACCGGGAATGTAACTTATTTGGAAACGCGCAACCACCGGATCTTAATTGATGCTGGTTTAAGTGGGAAGCGGATTGAAAATTTAATGAAAAAGATTGATCGATCATTAAAGGATGTCGATGCAATTTTTGTAACGCATGAACACAGTGATCATACGCATGGTGTTGGGGTATTGGCACGCCGTTATGGGATGGATGTTTATGCCAATGAAGGTACCTGGCAGGCAATGGCTAATAAAGTTGGTAAAGTCCCATTAGCACAAAAGCATATTATCGCACCAAATACTGTTAAGGACTTGGGAGACATGGATATTGAAAGTTTTGCGGTATCCCATGACGCGGCGCAACCACAATTTTACCAAGTTCACCACAATAATAAGACCTTCTGTATTATTACTGATACTGGTTATGTTTCTGATCGAGTTGCGGGAACTATTCGAAATGCGGATGCATATGTAATGGAATGTAATCATGATACGGAGATGTTGCGAATGGGTCCTTATTCCTGGCCATTAAAGCAACGGATCTTAGGGGATGAGGGACACCTTTCAAACGAAGAAGGCGCTGAAGCATTAATGAGTATTGTTGGTCGGCGAACCAAAGAAATTTTCCTCGGTCACCGTAGTCAACATAATAATATGCGATCATTAGCGCACTTAACAGTTGCAAGCTTGATGGAGCAGCATGACTTTGGCGTTGACCATGATTTTAAATTGCAAGATGCTGAACCAGAAGAACCAAGCAAGCTAATGACGTTATAATAAAAGAGATATCACGGTTTTTATCGACTTTATTCAATGATTTTTCATATTTAAATTGTAATTTGAAGATAGTGATTCTTTAACTTAGTGGAGGGTTTAATTGATGAATAAGATAAAACAAGCTTTTAAAAATCGGTTGTGGCTAGGCGTAATTATTGTCGGCCTATTTGCTGGTCTTATTGGTGGTGGGATCGCCTTAGGAATTAATAACCTGGTACAACACCATGAAGAAGTAACAAGTACACGAGTTCCAGCTGGATCTAATAAGTCTGGTGGTACAAAGGTTAATAAGAATAAGGCAGACTTAAACGGAGAGGCATCCCAAGCTTATAAGTCCGTTCAAGGAGCCGTTGTTAGTGTTATTAATAAACAAAAAGTTCAGCAATCAAGTGGGACGCTAGGGATTTTTGGTTATGGCAACAGTAGTAACGGAAGCAGCAGCAGTGATTCTTCTAGCGATAATAAATTAGAAACAGCTAGTGAAGGATCAGGAGTTATTTACAAGAAGAGTGGAAATTCGGCTTATGTTGTAACTAATAACCACGTTGTTAAAGGTTCAAACGCACTTCAGGTAATTTTAAGCAATGGTAAGAAAGTTAATGCTGATTTAGTTGGGGCGGATTCTGCAACCGACTTAGCTGTCTTGAAGATCAATGCTAGAAATGTTAAAACAGTTGCATCTTTTGGTAACTCTAATTCGATTGTTCCGGGTCAAGATGTTCTGGCAATCGGTTCACCAATGGGAAGTGAATATGCTAATACTGTAACGAAGGGGATTATTTCTGCTAAAGATCGGACGTTAAAAGCTGGCACTGATGGAACTTTGACATCGGTTATCCAAACGGACGCTGCTATTAACTCTGGTAATTCAGGTGGTCCATTAATTAACATGGCTGGTCAAGTTATCGGAATTAACTCAATGAAGCTTGCTTCCGATACCCAGGGATCTTCAGTTGAAGGAATTGGATTTGCTATCCCAAGTAATGAAGTTGTGACAATTATTAACCAGTTAATTAAGAATGGTAAAATAACCCGCCCATCACTCGGAATTAGTATGGTAGATCTTAGTAATGTTACTTCTGATCAACAGCAATCAGTCTTAAAATTGCCAACAAGCGTAAGCAAGGGTGTCGTAATTATGGATGTGAATAGTGGCTCAGTTGCTGATACGGCTGGGTTGAAAAAGTATGATGTCATCACAAAACTTGGTGATACTCGAGTTACAGATACAGGTTCATTAAAGGCGGCATTGTATAAATATAAGGTTGGGCAAACTGCTAACATTACTTACTACCGTGATGGTCAACAGCATACAGCAACCCTTCATTTAACAAAGAGCGCTGATACAACGTCAACTGATGACTCACAACAAAGTAGTAATTAATCGCTAAAAAGGGGGGACATAAGTCAGGTTCCCTTCATAAAAGACAAATAGCGCAGTACAACAGGCCTCCAACGCTCGGTAAAACCGAACATTGGAGGCCTGTTGTTGCTTACGGCTAAGTCTGAACGAAAATCAGCCGACCATCTTGGGGCTGTGACATAAGTCCCTAATAATAAACGGAGTTGGATGAAATCTTCGGATTTCATTCAGCTCCGTTTTCCTTTAAAATATAGATATGTTGAAAAAAGAAAAAGGCATCGACTGACCCTCGATGCCTTCAATACCCTCGAAAGGATATACATAATAATGCAGAACAATTATAACATTAATCAACTTAGTTTGGCTATGGCAACTGACTATCAACCTGAAGAAAATCATCCAGCTTATTA
>NZ_JACIVF010000007.1 GCF_014145585.1 Limosilactobacillus agrestis | reverse complement strand
AGTAAGTGGCAGTGAATCAACTAGTGCTTCGGTAAGCGCATCTGAATCAACTAGTGCCTCAGTAAGCGCAAGTGAATCAACTTCAGCATCAGTAAGCGCAAGTGAATCCACTTCAGCATCAGTAAGTGCCAGTGAATCCACCAGTGCATCAGTAAGTGCTAGCGAATCAACTTCCGCTTCAGTAAGTGCCAGTGAATCAACTTCAGCATCAGTAAGTGCCAGTGA
>NZ_JACIVF010000069.1 GCF_014145585.1 Limosilactobacillus agrestis | reverse complement strand
CTGATGCACAAAATGAAGCTCGATTCTTCGTTAAGATCGCTAAGCAATTTGGTATGTATGACGATACTTTGATGATTGATGATGCGGAAGTTCATTCGGCCACAGATTATCAATCAGCATCATTAGCCTTCCTCCAAGAAGTAGAAGCTCTTGGCTATAAGAACACTGGAATTTACTCCATGAAGTCCTTCTTTACCGGTGGCATTCTTAATTCGCACGGCTTTGGTTCACGTAAGATTTGGGTTGCTGGTTATGGTGTAACCTCATTAGGTATTGACAACGCAAATGCTTGGCAAACAACCGATCATGGTATTATGGGTATTGATACAAGCCTTGACTTTGATGGTGCCTTTACCACTGGTGCAACTGCTGGTACAGTACCTCAAATTAACGTTTCAGCGCCACAGCCAGTTCAACATGTTGGCCACCCAGCTACTGGAACCTATATTGTTCAGCCAGGCGATACATTGAGTGGAATTGCTGAAAAGTATGGGACCACTTGCCAGAACTTAGCAGCAATTAATAGCATTGGTGATCCTAACCACATTAACGTTGGTCAGGTGCTTAAAGTTACTGGTCAACCAACAAGCGAAAATACTTACTTCGTCCAAGCAGGTGATACACTAAGCGGGATTGCCATTAAATTTGGCACCACTGTCTCTGACCTCGTAAGCCGTAATCACATTGCTAACCCGAATGTGATCTACGTTGGTCAAAAACTTTACTTAGCCGGCAACGGACAATCCAATGCTTACACTGTTCAAGCAGGGGACACCCTAAGCGGAATTGCGTCTAAGTTTGGGAAGACCTGGCAAGCATTAGCTCAAAAGAATGGAATCGCAAACCCCAACGTAATTTATGTTGGTCAGACAATTCAGATTTAATATAAGCCCTAGTAATCGTTGTAGTGATGTAAAGATTGCTAGGACTTATATTATAGGAGGTTTTTATGCGAGAGATAAAAATTCCAAATGTATCGCAAAAGCGTACTGATAACTTAGAAAAGTATTTAATTCAGTTAATCGATGATGGCAAGCCAACTCCGTTGGATCAAAGTGTTAATTATCGTGCGTTCATTACCTATGATGGTAGCCTAGTTACACCAACAGGAATTGAATTAACTATTCAAGATAATCAGCTAGTACTAGACAGCGCCAAACTCGATTTACCAGCGGGGATTTATCGTTTTGAAATTTGGGCTGAAAAAGATGGACAACGGGCAATTTACCCTGATACTGGGATGAAATGGCTGGTCATAAATTCTAACGCAACCGACCTGCCAAACGGGACAGTAACATCGTTAACGCTTGATGAGTTTGTTAAAGAGTTTAAGAATTTAGTGAAAGACGTTGGTAATTCTAGCAATCCTAATCAAGGAGGTAACATTGAGGCTTCAATTGATACTGACAAGCGCACTATCACGATCAACGGTAAGTCACTAACAATTCCTGAACAGGTTGATCTAAGCGGGCTGGCAAGTAAGGACGATATAGCAGGATTAGTAAAGCAAACTGAGTTAGCAGAATACGTTAAAAAGAACGATCTACCAAGCATACCTAATATGACCGACTATGTTAAGAAAGAAGAGCTACCTAAGCAACCCGACTTAGCTAAGTACGCTCTAAAGTCTGATCTGCCAGATTTAACAGGTTATGCGAAGATGAGTGACCTTCCAAGTGTCACTGATTTAGTGAAAAAGTCTGAGTTAGCAAACTATGCTAAGAAATCAGATCTTCCAGTAATTCCAGATTTAACGCTATTTTTAAAAACGGCAGACGCTGATAAAAAATTCGCGACTAAATCTGAAATCCCTAGCCTTGATGGCTATGCTAAAAAGACTGATTTACCTAAAGAACCTGATTTGTCCAACTACGCTACAAAAGATGATTTGAAAACAGTAACCTCTAATATAACAAGGCATGGACCGACAGGATTCTATTTAGATAGAACGACTAATCCCATGCGTTATGTTTTCGATAATGGATGTACTATAACGCTAAAGTCAGGATTTGATAACGCCATTGCTGGTGATGGTTTCGGCATTAATGAATATGTCAACAGCATTGAAGGTTCGTGGCCGTTGGCAAATAGTATTATGTCATATGCTCATGGGACGGTTACACATAAGATAATCGAAGACTCTCATGGCTCCCCATCTGCTATTTATAACGGAATAGTTATCACTGACCCTGTTAATGATGCAACGGTCTGGGAGTGGTCCAATGTATTTTTTAACGACAAAGATAGGCAGGATTTTTTAGCAAGTCCAAGTGGTATGTGGGGTGGTCACACTGATTATGGAAAGTATGGAGAAAGAGAATATATAAGAATGCTCTACTCGTTAGGACTTATGGATGAAACAGATATACAGTCCTTTGGCGCTGTAAAGAAAGAGGGATAATATGAGTTTTAAAATGGTTTATGAATTTGACGCTCAACATTATTTTGTTGGCCCAACTATGATTCCAATTGATCGTGAGTTGTCTGCAACTCAGACAGAAGTTGCACCAAATTCGGAAAAAGATAACTACTGGACGGGGACGGCTTGGATTCATAAGGAAAAGCCGACACAAGAACAGCTGTTAATGATGAAGCAGCAAGCTCAGATTAATCAGTTAACTGCGACTAACAAAGAGCTACAGCGAATGGTAATGACTCAACAAGCGCAGATCATGGAATTACAGAAAGAGGGCAACTAATATGATGGACACAATGACAATGCTTAAGATGTTCTGGAACGACTGGGGCAATACTGATCCAGAGTATTACAAAGTGTACGTAGGAACTGGTCCAGATACAATTACACCAGCTCAATACAAAGAACTCACTGGAGTAGATTACGTAGCATAAACTAATAGCCTGCTGGTCGATAGACTGGCAGGTTTTTTTACGTTATATAAGAGTAATGCTACATAATAGGTAGAAATAGTAATTTGCAAACGCTTATTTAGCGGAATTTTAATTAAAGATACCTTAAGCAGAATTGCGGCTAAGTTTGGTAAGACCTGGCAAACATTAGCCCAGAAGAACGGGATTGCTAATCCGAACGTGATTTATGTTGGTCAAACAATTCAGATTTAGTATCAGCCCTATTGATTGTTGTAAAATTCGCAATAGCTACTAGGGCTTTTTTTGCTTTGCGGTTTCGACTCGTGGCTTAATTAGATATGATATAATACATACATCGAGTGGTTTAAAATTAAAACGGCATCTCTCATTTGAGGGATGCCGTTAATTATCTGGTAGGTAGTTGGTAGTTTTTTTGTGAGTAGTTTATGACTACCTCGTGAATATTTTATGAGTTTCTACCTATTTAAATTAACTAATTGAATAGTCCATGAATACTTCATGAATAGCAGATGAAATAGCTTAGCAAATCCGTGAACGTACTGGTAAGGCTACTCGTATCGCTGAACGTCGTCGCGACAACTAGTAGTGCAGAACCCTTGTGTATCAAGGGTTCTTTTTTTGTTTTAAAATTATTTTTAAGGAAAAAGAAAGAGCAAAAATAATTTTTTAAAGTAAATGGTAGGTTTTTGGTAGGTTTTTACAGTTCATCAAGTTTTGATGCTTCCTTTTCAATTACTTTTTGTGTCACATGAAGATATATCTGGGAGGTAATCTTACTATTGGAGTGACCAACTCTTTGTTGGATTACATATAGTGGAATTCCTAACTCGGCCATTTTCGAGATGTGGGTATGTCTGAATACATGAGTACTTAGTGGTTTATTAAGTTTAAGTTTCTTCTTTGCTGATCTTAAAACAGTATTTACTGATGCCGTTTGAATTGGTGTGCCGTTTTCAGTTGCGAAGATAAAGCCTTTGCCATTAGATTTTTTCTTCAGATCAAGATAAATTTGAACGGCTTTCTTTGGTAGTACAACGCTACGGACTGAGGATGATGTTTTAGGTGCGTTGCTCTTTTTTTGTTCTTTGATTTTAATTCGTTTATACTCTAATGTACCGGTTATATCTACAAACCAATGATTGTCCTTTTGGTAAACATCATCAAAACTTAAAGCGGCTGCTTCGCCAAAACGTAGCCCGGTGAGATATAACCATTCGCAAAGTTCTCCGTAGATCCGAGTATTGTTATATAGATAGTTGAGGACGGCTTTCAGTTCATCAGCTTCGAGAAACTTATCTTTAATTTGTTGACCATTAGCAGGGGCCTTATAATCAATTTTAACGTTATCAATCGGGTTATCTTTTGTATATGAGTGTTTTACGGCATAATCAAATAACTTATGCAGATAGTACTTATATCGTGATACATAGCCACTGGACAATTCTCTATCCCCATACATTAGATTTTCTAGTTTTTCAGTAATGATAAGCGGGGTAAATTTTTCAACTAAGGCATCGTTGCCAAAAATATCTAGTAAAGTATTAATCATTGTTTGATGGCTATAATACGTTGATCTCCTAATTCGTGGTTTTTCATATTCGGTATATTCATCAAGTAACTGTTTGAGTGTAATTCCATGAATTATTTTTCCGATACCGACTTTTGATAGGACTTTGGATATGCGATTATCTAGAATAATTTGAGCTTGCTTAGCAGTACTCTTTTTATGATCTTTCATAGTAATACTGATAATTTTAGTCTTATTAGTTAGAGGATCTTTATATTGCTCAAAGAAGCGGAATTTCCCATTGCGTTCTTGCATCCACATAATTATTCACCTCCAATCTCCATCATACTTACTGATTCTTCTAAACTATCAAGTATTTCGTTAGTTTCAATAAAGTTGACCCATTGTTGGGTAGGAGTGTTCCTATTAGCTTTTAACGCTTTAGAGAGCTTATCGTAGACATTACCAATAAAATCATCAGTATATTTATCTACAACACGTTCAATCTTTGCTTCGTTCCATCGCTTAGCAGGTTGGCGTTTTTTATTTTTAGCTTCTTGTTCCGTATGTACCTTATTCTTAAAAATAGTAATTGCAGTAGAGTTATTATCGATATATTCAAGTAGTTCATTTTTATTCATGGCGAGTGGTCCTTTCCGTACATATGTTCTTTTGTAGTACTTTTTAAACCGGTCGAAATCGACCGGTTTAAAACTTGAATATTAAATAGCTTTTAATGTCATCAATTTAGTTGGACAAGATTTTATTTTTTAAATTGTTTTCCACAATTCATGCATACAAAGTCTGTCTTCTTTGAGCCTTTACCAGCAAATCCTGCTAAGGCACCAACTTTAAGCCCACCAGTAACTACTGTTCCAGCTACAGCCTTACCAACTGAAAATCCTTTTTTGTGAACTCCGAGTGGTTGTACGTTTGTGCTTCTACACTTGGGGCATTTTATTTTATTGCGGTTTTTCAGTTGATATTTTTGAAGCTTGATTTCATTCTTTTGAATTTTTAGCTCGTTTTTCTTAAGCTTTTCGGCTTGTCTTTGCTCTTGTCGTGCTTTAGCTTCTTCACGATATTCTTGAAGTCTTTGTTCACGTTCTTGGTCATCCTTTGCTATTTGTTCCGGAGTTCGCTTATCTTTGAAACGTGGTTGGGTTCCCATAACAAGCCAAATCGCTATGAAACAAATTCTTCCCAGCCAAGGAATATTGAATGAACAAATATTGATTAACCCAATGATGAATCCGGCGACTAATCCGATTGCAAAACCACCAGAAGGATCACCCTTCCAAAATTGTGGTTCTTTCTTATTGCTTTCAGCATTCATTAATCTTCCCCCGTTTAATATCGTTGATTTTGATCATAGTCGGGCATACTTTGCCCATTTGCTTCTGCTTGGTCACGCTTAAATACCCAATTCTGGAAGTTTTGTGTTTCACTGCCATCAGGGTTTTCGATACCTTGCTTAACGTTCCAATCATGTTGTATGCTTGCGGTTTCAGCTTGAACTTTTGGATCACCACCAGAAGTAGGGGAACCAGTACCGTTAGAATTAAAGTGGGGTACTTGGGTATTTGATGCTGAACTAGTTGAAGTGTTAGATAATGGAACATTAATATCTAAATCATTCGAATCAGTGTCTTGATCATCTGAACTTACAAGATTTAATGAAAAATCATCATCTTGAGCTTCGTCATGAGTATGATGTTTTTTCACGCTGGATGATTCAGTGGATTGCTTATTATTTTTCTGTGATGCTGAGTGACTACAACCTGCTAGCGATAGGCCAGCAACAATAGTTACACAAATAAGGCATATTTTCTTCATTGTTGTTTCCCCGAGTAAATTTAGTTTAAGCCGCCGTCAGGAGCTGATAGCGATTGTGATTGTTGTTGCCGTGTAAGAAACCATGTTTTATTTTCATCGAGTTTATTTCCTTGCATATCCAATAGGTCAATGTGTGCTTCGTAAGTATGGGTACCAGAAGCTATCGGAAATAGAGGCGTAGTTAACGAAAAGTTTGTACTATTAAGACCATTCTCAATAGAGTTAATTGGATTAATTTTAATAGATCCTGGATTAGTGGTAACATACATATCAACTATTAGATTGCCTTTGTTATAATTATCCTTATAAACAGTTAGATGGAATTGGTAAGGTGTGTGAGGATTATATGCCATTACAGAAATATTAAAAGTTACTTGAGCTTGAGATGGCAACGCTTGAAAATTAAAATAGGCGGCTTTGTTTCCATTAGTATCAATAGGATAAAAAGCACCGATATTATTAGTAAAAAAATTATTCATAATAAAAATCACCTCTGGAGATGGTAAAATGTTTAGCAGAAATAATATTCAAAAATTTGTTGCTAGTTTAAACGATGACGAAGTTGTCAATCTATATGCTGCTCTCTCAATGTACATGTTTCCTTATATGCAAAGAAAGGATGCGTTAGGATCAGCGATGGTTCATAGAAATGTTTTGAGAGGTAATCTAGTAAAAGAACTAACCAAAATTATGGAAGACGGTCCTAATCGCGTTCCTCTGGATCTTGGCTACTAAGACCTTCTTTTTTAGTGTTGGCCTTAGTTGAAGCTGTGTTAAAGTCATCGTCATGGGTTCCTTGCTTTAGTTTTTCTTCCATAGCTTCTTTATTAAGCTTCGGAACGTCGATCATCTGATCAAGCCTTTCAGACATAGCATTGTACGCAATCCGTAGTTCGGAATAAAATATTGCTAAAATTATAATTGCGACGATCAAAAAGGAAATGATTAAACCAAACATGAGATAATAGTTTTTAAAACAGACAGCAACAACAGAAGATATTGCAGCACAAAATAAAGTAATCAAAAGATCTAGCAATCCTTTTGCAGGCCACGGTTTGTTTACGATAATATTCACATCCTTTCTTTAAAGGAGGTCTAGCTAGAGTTTAGCAATGGCATATCCAATAATAAGCATTGCCATTGGGCTACCTAGGTCTTGAAAAAACCTATTAAAAATATCAGAACTTTTTTTAATATCAGTCTGATTTTTAAATTCCTTAGTGTTCACCATTAGCCATATGTCGATATACGTATACATAATTGCAATCAGGATAGCAATCCAAAGGATAGATGCAAGATTGCTCTTAGTTGCAAGCCAAAGTAGCGGAATACAAAAGATTCCTAAAATAATTGTTGATACTATATTTAAAGCTTTCATTATAAAATACTCCTCGTAATTTTTTAATCTAAGTACCACAGTTCAACTTTTATGAAGTGCCCTACAATTGTTAGACAAGAAATCTAATGATTGTGAGGCACTTTTTTATATGACCAAATATAAAACAGAACTGAAAACCCAAATTGTT
>NZ_JACIVF010000068.1:1416-75087 GCF_014145585.1 Limosilactobacillus agrestis | reverse complement strand
GTGGGCTTATATCTCAGCGATGATTGATGAAGCGAGTCAAGAGATTCTAGCTTTTCAAATAGGTATTAGTCCGAACAAAGAACTGATTGTAAAAACTGTAGAAGAATTAATTACCAATCTACCTGATAATGCTTATCCAATTATCCATTCGGATCAGGGCTGGCATTACCAGTTAGGTTACTATACCCAAAAATTGGCGGATCACCAGTTTATTCAAAGTATGTCACGGAAGGGAAATTGCCTGGATAACGCTCCAGTAGAAAGTTTCTTTCACTTATTTAAGACTGAGTTACTAGCAGGATTTCTGCCTTGTAAGGATATTGCAGAATTAAGCAAACTTTCTCAAGAATATGTTCAATATTTTAATCATGTTAGAACAACCTTAAAAACAAAAGGCATGACTCCGGTTGAATACCGAAATCATGCCTTAGCAGCTTAATATTTTAATTTTGTCTAACTTTTTTCTTGCACTTCACTCCTTTTTTCTTTTTGCGGCTTCTTTTCATTTTGAAGCAACATAAGGTAAAATAATTAATAGGAATAAGTCTAAAGGAGAGTTTAATGTGCAAACATATCAGTTAATTGCTACTGCTGCTGCAGGCATTGAAGCATTAGTAGGGAAGGAACTAAGAGATCTTGGCTATGAAGTTAAAATAGAAAACGGTCGGGTGCGTTTTCAAGGGACAATGAAGGATGTTATTCGGACTAATCTCTGGTTACGGACAGCAGATCGAGTAAAGATTGTTGCTGGTGAATTCGATGCTCGATCTTTTGAAGAATTGTTTGATCGTACTGAAAATATTGCCTGGGAGGATTTGCTGCCAATTGACGCGAAATTTCCAGTTGAAGGGAAAAGTCATAACTCACAATTACATAATGTACCAAGTATTCAAGCAATCACTAAAAAGGCGATTGTTCAACATCTAAGTGATGCATACCATCGTCGGACTCGTTTAGCTGAAACTGGTGCTACTTATCCGTTAGAAGTAGCGATTAACAAAGATCATGTTCTTCTTACATTAGATACTAGTGGAGAGGGACTTTTTAAGCGTGGGTACCGTAAAAATAAAGGTGGAGCACCATTGAAAGAAAATATAGCAGCCGCTTTGGTAATGCTGGCACACTGGTTCCCGGATAATCCATTTGTCGATCCCGTATGTGGTTCGGGGACAATTCCAATTGAAGCAGCACTGTATGGTCATAATATTGCGCCTGGAATCAACCGTTCATTTATCAGTGAACAATGGGTTAACTTAGTTCCAGATGGTTTATCTGATGAAGTTCGGGATGAGGCCGATTCTTTAGCAAATTATGATATCGAACTAGATATCCACGGATATGATATTGACCAGAATATGATTGATATTGCTCAAGAAAATTCTCGTGCGGCAGGCTTAACTCATGATATTACGTTTAAACAATTAGCCGTAAAGGACTGGCAAACAAGTGAAGTTAATGGAGTTATTGTTGCTAACCCGCCATATGGTGAACGGTTAAGTGATAAGGAATCCGTTCATAAACTTTATCGACAAATGGGTGAACTATACCGTCCATTGACTACTTGGAGTAAATATATTTTGACGGCTGATATGGAATTTGAAAAGTATTATGGAGCACCTGCAACAAAGCGTCGCAAACTTTATAACGGTGCCTTGCGAACAGATCTCTACCAATATTGGGGCAAAAAGGATCGCTCCAAGATCAAAGCGTTGAAATAGTAAGAGTTTCAGTTTTAAAAAACACCAAAAAAGGGATTCTCTCAATAATAAAAGCCTTAGTAGGAAATTACGTTGTAACGACCGCTAAGGCTTGTTCTCTGTTTGATGGCCGATAGAACACGTGGATGATATAATTAAAATGATATACTATTTTCTGAAATTACTTTGTTTTGCGAAGGGCCTGGTTTGCTAAATTATGTGCTCCACGGTTTTGGCTTTCAGGAATCCACTGGGTAACAACTGTTGAAAAGCGTTGTAAAAGAGGATTTAATGCTGCTAATTCTTTTTGGTAATGTTTTGTATAATTTTTGCCGATTGCGTCACTTAAAATACGACTATCAGTATAAAATAGGATTGTTTCATTATTATTAAAGTGGTCAATTAAATATTTAAATCCAAAGTGTGCTGCGGCAAATTCACCATGGTGATTATCCATTTTCTCCTTATCTACTGGAATTGCAAGCTGAATTTGCTTATGATTAGAAATTATTATTATTCCTAAACCAGTAGGCCCTGGATTCCCTTTTGTTGCAGCATCTGTAAAGATTTTGATCATAAAAAACTACCTCTTTTCTGAAAGGATGACATTTATAATTATGGAAGAAGAAACTCGTTATTTTTACCAACCAGACCTTACAGGAACAATTATTAGCTGGTGCTGGACCTTTCTCTTCTTTATTGCTGGTCTTGTAATTTGGCTTGAAATCACTCATTTTCAATGGCTCAGCGCACTTTTTTTTACAGTTTTTGTAATCCTTGCCTTATTAGAATGGCGACGACGAACCGTAGTGATTACTCCGACTAAGATGGTATTTAATCGCTTGTTACAAAAGCAGTATCTCGTTATCCCAATATCTGATATTCGTCAGCCAGAGTTTACTAAGCATACGGTAACAATTACCGTAAATGGGGAAGTAATGAGTTTTACCTTTACCACCAAAGCAATTGCACGTTTGAAATTAGCGTTGAGACAACAGGGGGTTCAATAATTGTTACTGGGAATCGCTATTGGAATTATTTTAATTTTAACAATTTGTGACCAATTATTAAAATCGTGGGTTGCTTCATCAATTGTTCTTGGTGGTAGTAAACAGCTAATTCCTGGGATTATTGAATTGACTAATTTACGAAATTCAGGAGCTGCTTGGAGCCTTTTTGAAGGGCAACAAACTTTTTTTACCATCATAACCATTATTGCGATTATTATAATTGGTTACTTTATTTGGCAGTACCGTAAAAATGCATCAATGATAATCGGATTAGCATTGATTATGGCAGGAACAATCGGCAACTTTATCGATCGGTTGAAACAAGGGTATGTTGTAGATATGTTTGAAACAACATTTATTAATTTTCCAATTTTTAATATTGCGGATATGTGCTTAACAATTGGCGTAATCTGGCTAATAATTTGCATCTTAAAGGAGAAGGACTGACAAATGTCTGAAGAAGTAGAATTAACAATTGATAGTGAGATGGTTGGAAGGATTGATAAGCAACTTGGCCATCATTTTGATCAATTTTCCCGATCACAAATTCAACATTGGATAGAAGATGGTCACGTCCTTGTTAATGGCAAACAAGTAAAGCCCAAATATAAGTTGCTTGTAGGTGACCATATCCAAATAATCCCAGAAGAGCCACAAAAAATTGATTTAACACCTGAGAATATTCCTCTTGATATTGTATATGAAGATGATGATGTTATTGTCGTTAATAAACCGCAGGGAATGGTAGTTCATCCTGCACCAGGTCATCCAGACCATACGCTTGTAAATGCTCTTTTATATCACTCACCATTGTCAACTATTAATGGAGAATTTCGACCTGGAATCGTTCATCGAATTGATAAGGATACATCAGGACTATTGATGGTAGCTAAAAACGATCTAGCCCATCGTTCTTTGACAGCTCAATTAAAGGCAAAAACTAATCAACGAGAATACGTTGCACTTGTGCATGGCGTTATAAAAGAAGATAAAGGAACAATTAATGCTCCATTAGGTCGCTCATTAAAGGACCGCAAAAAGCAGGCCGTTGTGATTGATGGACGTCACGCGGTAACCCATTTTAATGTGTTAGAACGGTTTAAAAATTATACATTAGTTGCCTGTCAGTTAGAAACGGGACGAACTCACCAAATTCGCGTTCATATGAAATATATTGGTCATCCATTGGCAGGAGATCCTTTGTATGGGCCGCGAAAAACACTTGCTGGCAACGGTCAATATCTACACGCTCGTTTGTTGGGCTTTAAACACCCCCGAACAGGCAAAGAAATGGTTTTTACGGCTCCATTACCAGCCTATTTCACAAAAATGCTTGAACATTTACGTAAGACAGACCAATAAAATTATTGTGTTTAATTTGGAGAACGTTCATAATAATATTGATCAATTATTAACAAAGTTTTAGGAGAGTGGGACAGTGACAGCACGATACCTAATATTTGAAGATGGCTCAATTTTTGCTGGTGAAGGTTTTGGCTCACCAGCCGTTACTTTTGGTGAAGTTGTTTTTAATACTAGTATGACTGGTTATCAAGAAATTATTACTAATCAGGTTTACAATAACCAAATTGTAGTCTTTACCCAGCCCAATATTGGAAGCTATGGAATTCAACGTAATATCTATGAATCAATTGTACCGACGATTAAAGGAATTATTGTTCGGTCCCTTGCTGATACTGGAACCAATAATAATGGACGTCAATTGACTCTTGATAAATATCTTCAACAAATGAATATTCCTGGAATTGCTAATATTGATACACGGGCAGTAGTTCATAAGTTAAGAAAAGCTGGAAAGCCATTAAAAGGAAGCATTGTTCCAGTTCCAGATGATCATGCTTTTGACCAACTGCATGCGACCGTTTTAACGAATCAACAGGTTGCTCAAGTATCTACTCCTAAGCCATATCCTAATCCCGGAATTGGGCTAAGCGTTGTTGTGATTGACTTTGGATTAAAGAATGGGATATTACGAGAATTAAGTCGACGAAAATGCAATATTACTGTCTTGCCATATACCGCAACTGCTGAAGAAATATTACGCTTAGATCCTGATGGGGTTGTGCTCTCCAGTGGACCCGGAAACCCTAATAATGTCCGGAAGTCAGTTCTCGAAATGATTCGTACTGTTCAAACCAAAGTACCGATGTTTGCTATTGGATTAGGTCATGAATTATTTGGGATCGCTAATGGAGCAGATGTTCAACAAATTCCGGTTGAGCATCATGGAATGAATCATCCAATTCATGAAATTATTACCGATCACATTGTCTATGCAACCCAAGCAGAAGGGTACCTGATTGAGCGGAATTCAGTTGACCGCTCCCAGCTTTTTATTACATACGTTGATATGCTTGATAACAGTGTTCAAGGGCTTCGTCATCGTCGTTATCCAGCATTTTCAGTTCAATTCTTCCCCGATGGCGCACCGGGGCCCGATGAGACTGATGGTTTGTTTGATGAGTTTGTCGATACAATGAATAGGAGGGGGGATCGTCACTGATGGAAAAGTTGAAATCGGTATTAATTATTGGAGCGGGAGCCAATGATGTGCAACACGGGGATGAGCTTGACTCTGCTATCTACCAGGTATCCCGTGTGTTTAAACAAATGAAGATCAAAACAATCTTGGCAGATGATAACCCATTTTCGGTAAGCTTAGAAAATGTTGATCATGGTTGTATTGTCCCGCTAAAAGTCGAAAGCCTGGTGGATATTATTAATAAGTTCCATCCCGATGCAATCTTGCCTACTTTAGGTAATCGTCGGGCTTTTGAGCTTACCCAAGAATTGCTAGAAAAAGGGATTATTCGTAAAGAAAATATTCAACTACTAGGAGTTCCTGAAGCAACTGTTCGACAAATTAATAGTGCGGTTTTGCTTGAACGAACGCTTCGGCAAATGGAAGCCCCAGTTAAGAAAATTGTAACGGTTAATAATTATCAGGATGCTTTAGACGAAGCAACTAAAATAGGATATCCAGTTATTATCCGGTCAGTATTGCCTAAGAGTAGTAGTACCCGTAAAATTGTGCACGATCGAAGTGAGTTGGCAGATGCGGTAAAGGCTTGTTTGAGCCAGTCACGAGCAGAACAAGTAGTAGTCCAGCAAAGTCTTGCCGGCTATAAGGAAATTGAAGTCGTTGTACAGCGCGATAGTTCTGGAACGATGATGATGTTGTCAATGATTGAAGATATGGACCCAATTGGTATTCATGCTGGTGATTCAATTGCTTTCAATCCTGTGCAAACACTTCTCGATCGGCAGATTCAAGATATTCGAGATACAGCTTTTGCTATTACCCGTAAATTAAGAATTGTTGGTACGAACCATATTCAGTTTGCTCTGGATACAAATAGTGATCGTTTTTATGTGATCAAGAGCAGTCCATATTTTGATCGAATTACTGCTTTTGCTTCTCAGTCGACAGGTTACCCAATTGCTCAAGTGACCGCACAATTGTATGCAGGCAAGCGACTTCGTGATATTGACCTTGGTGAAAACTATATTCATCATGCAGCGCTTGTTGAACCAACAATGGATCATATTGCTGCACGGGTTCCAATATGGGGATTCAGTGATTTACCCCAAGCCAGTCGTTTGCTAGGAACAGAAAAACGGTCAGTTGGGACTGTTTTTGGTATCGGCCGAAGTACTATCGAAGCGCTTTTTAAAGCTATTGAATCCCGTTATCATGAGCCGGCTGACTTTCATCTTGCTGCTCAAAAACAATTGACTGATGACCAATTAATCGCTAAAATTGTCCACCCAGAAGCCGGCCGACTTTTTGTATTAATTGAGGCGATGCAAAGAGGATACTCAATTAACGAATTAGCAGAAATAACAAAGATTGATCCATTTTATTTTGAACAGATTAATAAAATGCGGTTGTTGATTCGTGAAATTACAGAGCATCCAAATAAAGAACCGGTTTTACAAAAAGCGAAGAGTTACGGATTAAGTAATCAACTTATTGCAAGATTGTGGGAAACTACTCCTGAACAAGTTTATCAAATGAGTTTAGACCACCAATTATTAACAAAGTACAAGGAAATTGAACCATCAGCCGGGGAGTTTGACCAACATACTAATAGTTTTTACTCTGCTTATGAAGAAGAAAATGAAATTAGTCGAACTTCCCAACCAAGCGCTCTTGTAATTGGAACGGGAGGACTTCGGTTGGGGATAAGCAATTCCGGAGATTACTTTGTTGCTATGATGTTAAAAGAGCTTCATCATGAGGGTTTCAATAACGTCATTGTAAATTCGAATCCTAGTTCGGTTACGTTTAATCCGGAGTTAGCTGAAAAGCGCTATGTTGAGCCAGTAACGATTGAAAATATTTTGCAGATATTACGGATAGAGCAGCCTCAGTATTTGTTTATTCCTGCTAGTTATAGTAAATTATTGAAATCATTGCAAAATTATGACTTGGATGTAAAAATCATCGTGATTCCGGATGAATTGCCAACTACTGCTGCCAATAGTGATAAGCAACGTTCCTCCTTCAATTATGTCTATGATGGAAATTATGCTTATCCATTAGGGACAATGACTGATCTTTTTTCACCCATTGCGTTAAATTATCAATCCACCGCTTTACGCTACCCGGCTGATCTTCCTTCATCAGCTTACCAAAATCTCAATGACCAAGCTAGTGTTGCTGTGTTAAAGATGGAACGGCCAGGGTTATACCAAGTGATTTTTGAAGAGAATGATGGTGAATTTAGTTTGATTAAAGTTCAACCATTATCATTGCCAGAAATAGCCTTTTTATCAAAGGCCCTTCATATTAGCTTACCAGGAATTTTTACTCAATTATTCACTGGTAAATTCGATAAGATGCTTGAGCCGAAACCGGTATCTGGGATTGTTAACTATCGTGCAACCTTCCCCTTTAAGGCATTGGGAGTTAAAGGGGGAATTCCTGCCCGTAACCGAGTTATTGGTGCTCAGATGCAATTCTTAGGAGAATGATTTAAAGATATAAAAAGCTTCAGCCCGTTGGGCTGAAGCTTTTTAGTTAGACAGTTTTTTTGGCGTTACATAAAGTGTTTTCTGACCCGTAAAAATTACAAATCCAGGTTTAGCGCCGTTCGGCTTATGAAGTCGCTTGACAGGAAGATAATCAACGGGTACATTATCTGAATCGCGACCTTTAGAGAAGTAAGCCGCTAACTGTGCGGCTTCAAGAATGGTGTCTTCAGACGGATTTGTTGATCGGATTACCACGTGCGAACCTGGAATATCTTTAACATGCAACCAGATTTCATTTTTATTAGCAATTTTAAAGCTAAGCCGGTCATTTTGCAGATTATTTTTGCCGACCAAAACTGTAGTGCCATCATTAGTATGAAACTCTTCTGGAGCACTTACTTTAACTTTTCGTTGCTTTTTCCCGCTCTTCTTCTTTTTAATATAACCTTGCTCTTGTAATTCTAGTTTAATCTCTTGAATATCAGCGGGAGCAGCTAATTTAATCTGGTTTTCAATACTTTCAAAGTATCGAATTTCATCATTTGTCAGTTTTAGCTGTTCCTTTACATATTCAACAGAGGTTTTGAGTTTATTATACTTAGTAAAGTACTTTTGGGCGTTACGTGATGGGGATAATTCTGGAGCAAGCTTGATTTTTAGTGGTTTATTAGCATCATAAAAGTTCGGAAGTTCGATTTCTTTCATTCCTGGGGTTAATTTACTAAGATAGGTAGTAAGGATTTCACCACAAATTCGATACTGATCTGCAGTTGTTGCATCCTGCAATTGTTGTTGCAGTTTTTTTACTTTTCGTCGATCCTTTTTGAGCTCATTCTTTAGTACTTTTAATACTTGCCCAGCTAATTCTTTGGAACGATCTTGCTCGGCTTTATTAGCATAATATGCATCGAGCAGGGCAGAGAGGGAGTCGAAGTGTTGCACTTTACCCTCAGTAATATTCAATGGCGGGAATACAGCAAATTGAGTTTTGCCGTTAGGAAGTGTGATTATTACTGGCTCTGGATTCTCAAAGTGGTTAAGAAATTGCTGATAGGTAGCCGGTAAATTATCACTTTGTAGTAATTCTGCAGCTAATTCCCGTGCTGAGTCTTTACCAAATCCTTGATACTGCTGCTGTAACTGGTGACTTAATTCTACTTCGTCATTGGTTTGTCTTACAAGATCAGAGTAGACTTGGTTTGGTAAGTAAGGGTTAACTTTATCTTGCTTTGGTGGCATTACAAAGGTTGCACCGGGTAGTAATAGCCGGACTCGGTTTTGGTCTGAGCCAACATGCTTAATAGTGTCAATAATTTTGCCCGTCTTAAGATTAACGAGTGAGATATTACTATGCCTGGCCATAATCTCACTCACAAGAACTAATTGTTGACTATCACCAAGTTCATCACGAGTATCAAAGGTGATTTTGATAATCCGATCATTGTCAATTTGTTCAATTTTATTGACGATTGCACCTTCAAGGTATTTCCGCATCGTCATTGTAAAATTAGTCGGAATTGCTGGATTTTTGTATGGGATCGCAGTGATTTGGATTCGTGGATATGTTGGGTTTGCAGAAATAAGCAATGGATAATTATGTCGATGAGCACGGATAGTAATGATTAATTCTGCAGGGTAAGGTTGACTAACTTTGGCTACCCGACCAGTAGTTAATTTTTGATCTAGCTCATGGACAATTGCATGAGTAAATAAGCCGTCAAAAGACATTAGTGTAACCTCCTATATATTATAATTACAAACGAAAATAGCATTATTAATTATACAGTTTTACCTCATTAATGAAAAGTAATGTTACTTTAGTGGACATATTTTTTAGTTGGTTTAGTGTCGTCAATGTGGTATGCTTTTTGTATTATGTGGGTGAAATCCGCGTAAAAACGCAATTATTTTTAATTATACAAATTTAGAACATGGAGTTGATAAGATGAAAATTGCTGTTGTTACTGACAGCACTGCCTACCTTTCTCCTGAAGAGGCGGCGGCTAATAATATTCATGTTGTCCCAATCCCAGTGACATTGGATGGTCAAACATACCGTGAAGGTGTTGATATTTCCACCAGTGATTTTTATGAAAAGATGGCAAATTCAAGCTCTTTTCCAACGACCTCTCAAACGCCAATCGGTCAATTGATGGAAGTTTACCAAGGATTAGCCGATGATGGGTATGATGCTGTGATTAGCATACATTTAACACGGGCGATTACAGGATATTTGGATACTGTTGAACAACTTGCTGAACAAATGAAGGATACAATCAAGATTGTACCAATTGATTCCCATTTAACAGTTAAAATGATGGGATACTTGGCCTTAGAAGCAGCTAAATTAGCCAGTGAAGGCGATGATTTAGATGACATTGTTAAAAAGGTAAAAGAATATCGTGATACCTTTAATAATGTATTTGTAGTAGATGACTTGCAAAACCTTGTTCGTGGTGGTCGTTTATCAAACGCCTCTGCATTTGTAGGCTCAATTTTAAAAATTAAACCCCTCTTAACGATGCATACCCCAACGCATGCCATTGAAGCGTTTGAAAAGGTACGATCAATGAAAAAGGCTAAACTCCGCTGTGAGCAAATTTTTGATGAGGATATTGCTAAACTTGATTATCCAGTTAGAGCAATGGTTGTTCATGCGAATGTTCCAGAAGAAGGACAAAAATGGCTTGATAAACTTCAAGCAGATCATCCTGATATTTCATTTGAATTGAGTTACTTTGGACCAGTAATTGGTTCCCATTTAGGACAAGGTGCCTTGGCCTTAGCATGGATGCAAGATACAACAAAGAAGCCTTTAGTATGAAAAAGCAAGCTTTAATTAAAACCCTTTTGGCAACAGCTGCGGGTATTTTGATGATATTAATATCATTTGCTGGCTTTCAAACAATTTTACCAACCGGTGAGGCGTTTATGCCCTTGGCTGGCGTAATTGCAGTAGGAATAGCCGTTGCATTAGGAATTAATATTGCATTTATTGTGACACTTGTTAGTGCCATAATTATGATTGTCCTAGGAACTGCCGATTGGGTAATATTAGTTGATTTTATTGTTATTTTGATTGTGGTTGGCTTGATTTTACGCAAACAGGTCCCATTATCGATTGATCTCAATCATTCACAATTATTATGGCTTGCTATTTTTACCGGTCTAGTTCAATTATTTTTTATCTCAATCTTTTATGGGTTAATTGGACTGGTCCTAACCGGGACGCCAACAGGTGGTTTAACATTTGTCCAATTAATTATCCCTAATGCATTACTGACGGGATTGTTATATGGCTTCCTAGTAGCACCGATATCATTGATTTTTCGGTGGATAGCGCGAAAGGCATTGCATATTGATAGTAGTCATCATAATGATTCAGGTAACTCTGCAGGCGATAAGCAGGGTGGTTCGATTATTGTCGACTTAAGAAGTGCTAAAAATAAAAAAGATGATAAGTAAGCAAAATGGGAGCGAGACAGAAGTCACTTGTGACTTCGTTTTTCAACGCGAAGCTAGCCTCTGGGAGCCCCCGCAAGCAACAATAGGCCTTCAACGTTCGGTTTTGCCGGACATTGGAGGCCTATTGTTGTACTGCGTATTTTGCTTTTTATGAAAGTAACTTAACTTATGTCACAGTCTCATCTATTATTTCTCTAAATAATTTACATCTTTGCATCCCATTCGGCATGAAACTCATCAAGAAAGTTGAGCATTACTTGTTGCCGGTGATTTGCAATTTTCTTGGCAGTTTCAGTATTCATCATGTCCTTTAGGTGCAAGAGTTTTTCATCAAAGTGATTAATAATAGTTTCATTTGCTAAATTACGATATTCTTCCCGGGACATATTATGACGAGGTTTAATAGCCGGATCGTATATCTTTTCATGATGACCACCTCCATAATAGATTGCTCGGGTAATGCCAATTGCGCCGATTGCATCTAACCAGTCGGCATCACGTACTATTTGTCCAATGATGGAGAGTTTGAGTTCCTCTTTGTCTAATGTATGAGCAAAAGAAATATTATTGATGACATTCATAATTGTTTTGACTTGTTCATCACTAAAGTCATTTTGCTTTAAGTAATTAATCAACTCTTGTTTAGCTGCTTCAACATTATCAACTAATTTCTCATCAATTGTATCGTGAAGGTAAGCCGCCACAATGGGTAGAAAGGGGTCAACTTTTTCGCCCATAGCTAACCGTTTACTCATTTTTACTACCCGGTTAATATGGTCCATCCCATGCCCGGTCTTATCCTGACCTAATTTTTGAATGGTGTACTCTTTAATGGCAGTTAATTGTTCTGCTTGTTTCATCATAAAACCTCTATTCTTGATTGATTCTTTAATTATTAAAGACTGAATCGCAATCTACGTCAACGTTTTGTAAAATAAGATGTAAGGAGTGGAATGAAATGAATTTATTATTTTCAATTAACGACAAATTTGTTACGCAATTAGCAACCGTTTTATTATCAATTAAACTAAATACGCAAGCACAAAATTTAACGTATATGTCTTACAAAAGGACAAATTGAAACGAACTGATGACTTGGAAAGAGTTTGTAAGCAATTAGGAATGAACTATTTTCCGATCCAAGTTAATGATCAATTATTTAGCAAAGCACCAGTTACAGACCGCTACCCGACAACAATATATTATCGTTTACTAGCACACCGTCTTTTACCTCAAGATTTGCATAAGATTTTGTATTTAGATGCTGATGTATTGTGTATTAATGATCTTTCAAGTCTGTATGAGACTTCATTAGATGGATACTTATATGCTTCTGCCATCCATACAAACCTTACGAATACGACAGAGGTTATTAATAAGATTCGTCTGCAAAACTTTGATGCTGACGGGTATTATAATTCTGGCGTTCTCCTAATGAACCTTGATACTATCCGTAAAACAGTAAAGGATACGGACATTTTTAACTATATCCGTACCCACACACTTCTCCTACCTGATCAAGACGTCTTGAATGCCTTATATGGGCGCTATATTAAGTCCGTCCCTGATCAATTATATAATTTTGATACTCGTAAAGGTGGTATTTACGAAACGATTTCCTTTGGTGAATGGACAACCGATTGGGTAATGCGTAATACCGTGCTTCTTCATTATTGCGGACGCGATAAGCCGTGGCTGCCAGCTAAAAATAGTGGACGCTACACTGCTTTATACAAAAACTACTTTCAAATGACTAATAAGCTTATTAGCGCAGCATTATTACTTTCCCCAGAAGAAACTGATTAAGATTTTATTGACTTGCGGATTATGATGAAGTAATTCGTGTTTAGCATTTGGTCCAGTAATCTTAACTTCGCGGTATGAACGTGCGCGGTTGTTAATAAGGTACTTAAGAGAAAGACAGGAAGCGTTTGAAACTTGGCTATCGTTGCCATCCTTTAAGTCACCATAAATATTCAATAATTTAATTTGCTTGGGGTAACGGTGACGCAAAGGCAGTAATTTTTGATAGGAATC
Source organism: Limosilactobacillus agrestis (assembly GCF_014145585.1). Taxonomy (GTDB): domain Bacteria; phylum Bacillota; class Bacilli; order Lactobacillales; family Lactobacillaceae; genus Limosilactobacillus; species Limosilactobacillus agrestis. The sequence continues at coordinate 61,880 of NZ_JACIVF010000068.1, read as the reverse complement.
ATTCATTGCAGAAGGTTTGCCCGTCTTTTTATTCACTGTTAGGTTAGCGGGTTCATTCCAGCCGATGGCACCATCAAAAGTTCCGGCCATGGCAACTTGTTTTTGAATCTGCGGCAGGTTATGGTTACCGGCATTAGCAAGGAGGTAATACATAACTGCCATGTTTCCCATAGAGTGAGCCTCAATGTTGACCTGTTTGAAATGATATTTAGCTTGTAATTCTTCAAGAACGTTCTTAACCCATTGCCCTTGCAATTCATAATTTGTATTATGATTATCATTAAAATTGACCATCACGAGCGGATTGACCGCATTATGAGGAATATCACCTTTAAGAGTAACAGTTCCATCACTAGCAACATCTGCGGTGATAACTGTTTTTGACACGCCTGCTTTAACAAATCCGTTTACCATATATTCTTCTGCATGGGCGCCGCTCCCGTAGCCATGAAAAAAGAGAGTAGGAGTAGTCGAATGGATATATTTAGTCGAAAGATCTGCATGGATTGGTTTTGCCACTATTCCACACATAAAAGTTAGAAAAAGGGCAGTAAATACCATTAAAGTAAAGTTAATAAATTTGGTCATGTAAAAACCTTCTTTTTCTTTTTAGTGTTATCATAGCATATTGAGGGGACATCTTTTAATAGTTAACGGTTGTATTTAAAACGTAAAATATGTTACAGTATTAGGGTTGTTGAACGAATAACACATCTAATTAATGTAATGAGAAGGGAAGGTAATACGATGCAAATCAAACAAGCTAAAATGGATGATTTAAATCAAATTATGGAAATTCTGCGAGATGGTCGAAACCAATTAGCTGAACAAGGGATCGATCAATGGCAAGGAGATTACCCGAACGAAGAACATATCAAAGATGATATTGAAAAAGGATTTGCATACCTTGTACAATCACAAGATGACGAGACTGTTGGTGCGTTATCAATTGTTGAAGCACCAGACCACTCATATGATGAACTTGACGGTGACTGGTTAATTGATACTGATCATTACGTTGTTATTCACCGTGTGGCAATTCATTCTAATCATGCTGGAAAAGGGTATGCCTCAGCATTATTCACTAGTGTAATTGATTACATTAAGAATAATCGGAAGGATATTAAGACTATTCGGATTGATACCCATGAAGATAACAAGATCATGCAACACTTGATCGACAAGAATGGCTTTACTAAAGTTGGTGAACTTCACGGGGTTTACCGTCCAGAAGAAAATTCATATGTTTACGCCTTATTAACAGGTAATTAAACACTAAAATAGCGAGAGACTAGGGATTCCTAATCTCTCGCTATTCTTTTAAAATTAATTTTTGAAACTATGAATTGGGGCGGGAATAAGTCCACCACGGTTAATCATGGCGGTACTTGTGGCTTTGTTAACTGCCATTACAGGGGCATATCCTAACAAACCGCCGAATTCAACCGTATCACCAACTTTTTTACCAGGTGCGGGAATCACGCGGACAGCAGTGGTTTTATTATTAATCATTCCAATCGCCGCTTCATCAGCAATCATTGCGCTAATGGTTTCTTTTGGTGTATCACCAGGGATGGCAATCATATCAAGACCAACGGAACAAACCGCAGTCATTGCTTCTAATTTAGAAATATTTAGCGTTCCAGCGTTAACTGCCTTAATCATGCCAGCATCTTCAGAGACGGGGATGAATGCGCCTGATAAACCACCAACATGACTGCAGGCCATAATCCCACCTTTTTTTACAGCATCATTTAACATTGCCAGGGCAGCAGTTGTACCATGAGTTCCAACTTGGGCGACTCCAATTTCTTCTAAGACTTCCGCAACTGAATCACCAGCGGCAGCAGTTGGTGCGAGAGAAAGGTCCACGATCCCAAATTGAACGCCCAGTCTTTCTGCCGTAACAGTTCCTACTAATTGACCCATTCGGGTAACCTTAAAGGCAGTTTTTTTGATCGTTTCAGCAACGACGTCCATTGATTCACCTTTAACTTTTTCTAGGGCGGTTTTGATAACTCCAGGACCTGAAACACCAACATTTATTACTACATCTGGTTCACCAACACCATGAAATCCTCCCGCCATGAAAGGATTATCTTCAACAGCATTACAAAAGATAACTAGTTTAGCATTTGTCATCATATCAAGCTTTGAGCCAGCAACGACTACTTCACCCATTTGCACAACGGCATCCATATTGATTCCGCTACGAGTAGAACCAACATTTACTGATGCACAAACAAAATCAGTTTCCGCCAATGCTTCAGGGAGGGAAGCGATTAACGTGTGGTCACCAGTCTGATATCCCTTTTGAACGAGGGCACTGTAACCACCAATAAAGTCAATCCCTAATGTTTTAGCAGCTCTGTCCAAGGTTTTAGCATATTTAACATAGTCGTGGTCTTGAGAAGCAGCGGCAATGAGGGAAATAGGGGTAACAGTTACTCGCTTGTTAGCAATCGGAATCCCATATTCGGCTTCAATTTGTTGGCCGACTTTAACAAGGTCCTTTGCTTTTGTCGTAATTTTGTCATAGATCTTTTGACATGCAACCGTACTATCACTATCGATACAATCAAGTAAAGAAATTCCCATCGTGATTGTCCGCACGTCGAGGTTTTCATTAGAAATCATGTGGCTAGTTTCATAAATTTGTTGTGAATTCATTAAGGGATATTCCTCCTGTACATATTAAAGATTATGCATGGCATCGTAAATTTTGGCATTTCTAAGGTTAATTTCAACGCCAATCTCTTTACCGAGTTCTGTAAATTCATTAGTTAATTGATAACTATCAAGATTTTCAGGAATCATTACAGACATCATCATTACGAAATTGCCATCCATAATTGTTTGGGAAACATCTAGAATATTAATTTGTTTTTGAGCAAGAAGGGCACTTACCTTAGCGATAATTCCAACTTGGTCTTCACCTAGAACAGATACAACAGCTTTCATTAAAGAATCCTCTCTTTCTTTTAATGATTTTAATTGTAATATAATAAAACGAACATTTCTAGGAAATTTTAGATAATAAAAAGGGCATCACTTGTTTAAAGGTGCCCTTTATGGTAAAAAAATGTGAAATTGGTTAGATCTAAAATGCGCCCGGCTTACCAATATAGTCATCTACACCGTCAGGATTTCCTGATCACTTAATCTTATCATACCAGATAGAATGCTTTTCTTGATCTAACTTGTCGATTTGCTTCATTTCATCTAGTGATAGGGTAAAGTTAAAAATTTCTGCATTTTCTTGCATACGTTGAGGATAAGTAGTCTTGGTAAGAACTATAAAGCCTTGCTGAATTTCCCAGCGCAGAATAACTTGGGCAGGACTCTTTTGGTGCTCGTCTGTGATTGGCTCAATAACACCATTAGAAAGAAGACGACCATTACCTAGTGGTGACCAGGCTTCAAGCTGAATATTATTTTCTCGACAAAATTTTACAATCTTAGATTGGTGAATTAGGGGATTGAATTCAATTTGATTAATTGCGGATTTAATTTTGGCATGGTCTAGTAAATCAGTCATTCGTTCAACATTAAAATTGCAAACACCAATTGATTTTGCTTGACCATCAGCATAAATATCTTCGAGTGCCCGCCAACTTTCATTATATTTATCATTGACTGGCCAATGAAGAAGAAGGAGGTCGACATAATCAGTTTGAAGCCTCCTAAGTTGTGCTTCTACTGCTTGCCGAAGTTTATCATAATCTCCTTGATCACCATTGAAAATTTTAGTAGTAAGGAAAATACTGTCACGCTTACGACTAGTTGTTGCAAGACTGTCCTGTATACCTTAGCCGACAGCAGTTTCGTTACCATACTGTTTAGCAGTATCGATCAAGACATAATCATTAATAATAGCTTCTTTAACCATTTCCCGTGTTTCCGCAAGTGAGGCTTTCCAGACCCCTAAGCCAAGTTGGGGGATGAGGTGACCATTATTTAATTTTATCTTTGGTTGTAGATTTTGGTTCATTTTAATTAAATTCTCCTTTCTAAATCAGTTAGAGCATTAAAAACGCTAGGATTCTTGAATTTGCTCGTTAACAAACTGAAGAAACTTTTCGATTGCTGGAGATAAGATGGTATTTTTACGCCAGGCAAGGACATCCCCTGTCGATTTGTTAGGTACAAGGGGAACAAAAACAAGGTCAGGATCGTGGAAGTTATCGTATACCCCTTTAATTGTCAAACTATAATAATTACTATTTCTTAAAAGGGAAACGGTATTTCCAGGTAAACTGGTTGTTGCACGGATATTTAAACGCGTTTGATCTAATTTTAAAATGTCACTAACTTCATCACGGACAATACTACGATGGGGAAGAATTAAGGGGATTTTGTAAAGATCTTCTTTTGTAATGGTAGAATACTTGGCAAGTGGAGCCTCTTTTTTCATCATTACTCCCCATTCTTCACGGACTGGTAATTCGAGAAAATTATATTTAGCAGCCTCAACAGGTTCAAGGAGGCACACAAGGTCATTGAGTCCTTCATCTAGTTGTCGACGAAGGACATCGCCATCTCCATCAGATAAATTAAAGATTACGTTCGGGTAAAGCTTTTGAAATTCAGAAATTAGTTTCGTTATATAAGGAGAGACACTCGAAACTGCTGAGCCGAGATTAATTTCGCCTGTTAATGCCTCTTCTTGTTGATGAAGGTCGTTTTCAGTTTGGTCCAAGAGTTGTAGCATGGTCGTTGCTCGCTGTTGAAATAGAATGCCAGCTTTTGTGAGCTGAAGGCGATGATTTTCTCGATTGAACAACTTTATGTCTAATTCGGCTTCTAGGTCCATTATTTGCCGGGAAAGGGTCGGCTGCGTAATATGTAATTGTTCTGCAGCCTTTGTGATATTATTAGTTTGTGCAACAGTTAAAAAGTATTTTAATACACGTGTATCCATGTAGTATCCCTCATTTGTATTTATATTAAGGAGTTATTGATAATGGCAAAACAAGCATTGATTTTATATTATTCTCAATTCGGAAATACTGCTAGACTCGCTAGTAAGATTCATGAAGCAACCGGTGCCGATATTGTAAGCGTTAAGGTTCCTAATGATACTTTTCCACTAGATATGGAAGAAACTGGAAAAATTTATCAGCAGCAACTTAAGATGCATACCTATCCCAAACTAGTAACGACTTTACCTGATTTGTCATATTACGATTTGATTTTAGTTGGTGGACCAGTCTGGAATGGCGGAGTTGCCTCACCGATTATTGCCTTGCTTCAACAGCTTCAAGAATTCACTGGTAAGATTGCGCCATTTAGTACAGGTTGGAGTGACACAGGTGATTATCAAGAGGACTTCATCAACCATACTGGTAAGTTAAATGTCACTTCCGGCTACCATATTCTTACTCATGGTAGTCCAGCTTTCAATGAAAAATCATTGTTTTCATGGCTCCGAAAATTATAATTCATTTTTTGAATAACTCACCATTTATAATAAGCTTTTTACATTCTTAATACTAGAGTTTATTATTAAACCAACAATTAATTGGAGGTTAGTAATGATGGCTAAGAATGAACATGAAGTAAAAAATGACCTTTTTGGTTTCGGTGATAAGAACGTTGCATTTGCAAAATACTTTATTGGAACAAGTTATCTTAATGGGTTAGTATCTCCTGATGATAACATTGATGTAAATGTTTCAAATGTTAATTTTGAACCCGGTTGTCGTAACAACTGGCATATTCATCATGATGGTTTTCAAATTTTATTAGTAACTGCTGGTGAGGGTTGGTATCAAGAAGAAGGTAAACCAGCGCAGTTGTTAAAACCCGGTGATGTTGTAGCAATTCATGAAGGTATAAAGCACTGGCACGGCGCTACTAAGGATAGTTGGTTCTCCCACATTGCCATTACGAAGGGAACTAGCGAATGGTGTGAAGAAGTAGATGACGCCACTTACAACCGCCTTTCTGAATAGTTATTAGTCAGCTTTCTTTGTCCTCGTTCTCAACTTTGATATACTAGATAACGTTTGAGGAGGAGATTAAATGGAAAGCTGGCTCTTTTTAGCTTTAGTATTATTAATTGCAATCTTTGGTCATAACTCGTCACTGATTATTGCCACGGTAGTAGTGATGGCTTTGAAACTGATTCCTTATACTGCCAAATGGTTGCCCCTGATACAACACAAAGGAATTAATTGGGGTGTGACAGTGATTTCAGTTGCGATCTTAATCCCGATTGCGACGGGGCAAATTGGTTTTAATGATTTATGGGCTGCTTTTAAGACGCCGGCTGGCTGGATTGCAGTCGGCATGGGTATTGCAGTTGCCATCTTATCGAAGTATGGCGTCAACCAGTTGGCAGCTGTTCCGCAAGTTACGGTTGCCTTAGTACTTGGAACGATTATTGGAGTGGTTGCGTTTAAAGGAATTGCTGCCGGTCCAGTTATCGCGAGTGGGATGACATATTGTATTGTAACGCTATTGAATTTGCATTTTTAAATAGCAAAAAACCAAGCGAGGTCAAAATGGATCTCACTTGGTTTTTGTTTTACGCATTTTCTAATTGCTCTTGCGAAGAAATTTTATGGTATAGCTTAGTGCTAAGGTATAGGGAAGTTAATAGCAAGCATAAACATAGAAGGAAGCCGGCTTGAATACCGAGGTGGGAGGACGGGTTGTGAACTAAGTGGTTAACAATACCAACAATGGAAACGATGAGGGCAGTTCCAAAGGCAGCCGCAATTTGTCGTAACGTATTAAATGTAGCAACCGCATCGGGAACAATCTCATTAGGCAGCAACGATAATGCCTGAGTTTGTAATGGGATTAACATTGTCACTAATCCAAACTGTCGAATTGTTTGGAAAAGAGTAATCATGAGAACAGAACTACGCGCACCGATTGCGGCTTGGCCAATTGTTCCAATGATATCGATTATGAGACCAGTTCCAACAAGAATCTTAATTGGATAAATGTCATAAAAGCGGCCACTCGTTGTCGATAGTAGGCCCGTTAAGATTGCCCCCGGAAGGACAGCAATGGCTGAAATAACCGTACTTTTCCCTAAGACAATCTGTACTAGGAGGGGAATCAAAATTGCATTACCATACATTGTTGATGTAATTAGCATATTAATAACAGTGGCAAAGACAAATTGTTTGTGTAAGAAGATCCCAAAGTTAATTAACTGACGATTACTGTGCCTTTGATTAAGAAAGAAAAGCATAAGAAAGACTAAGCCGATAAGGACATATCCTGCGACATTAAATGAAAGCAAGTGATTATTTGAAACATTTGATAAGCCCATCAATAGCGACCATAAACCGCTTGTAATTAAGATGAGAGCCAATGTATTAAAGCGGGGATGTTCATTATGAGGGATTTTAGGAAGCAAAAAGAATGAAAGGAGCAATGTAATTACTGCAAAGGGAATAATTAATAGGAAAAGGTATCGCCAAGAAAAAAAGTGCAATAGAAAGCCAGAAATGGCAGGACCTAAAATTGGTGCACAATTAAAGGAAAGCCCAATAATTCCCATGATTTGCCCTTTTTTACCAGGTTTTGCATAGCGAATTGCTAAGACGTTTACTAGTGGCATCATCATTCCTGCCCCTAGAGCTTGAATCATCCGAGCAACCACAACTAGATTAAAGTTCCACGCAATCGCTCCGATAATGGTTCCTAGAAGAAAAATTCCAGAGAAAATAATAAAGAGAATTTTGAATGGAAACCTTTTTATGAGGAATGAACTAACGGGAATCATTAGGGCATTGACAAGCATATACCCATTTGTCACCCATTGGACCTGCGCCTCACTGATATGAAAGACATTCATAAAGGTTGGGAGGGCAATGTTCATTAAGGTTGAACAGAGAAGACCGAAAAATGTACCAAATACCATGATTACTAATGCATGGCTGATGCGTTGATTTTTCATTAGTAGATATAGCGCTCCTTAAAATTAGTCAAACAATATTGAGTTTACTAGCCAGATTATTAATGTCAATATGTATTAGTAATTTGCAAGTAAGTAAATTAATGATAAAATATAGTTACAAATAATTTACATGTGTAAACGCAGGAGGAATTAGATGAATATTGATTTAGAAATAACTCCCGCTGAATGGCAAATTATGCGGGTGGTTTGGAGTTTAAAGCAAACAACCAGTAGCCAAATTATTGAAATTTTACAGAAAAAAGTTGATTGGAAACCAGCAACGATTAAGACTTTATTGCGACGCTTGGTTGACAAAAAAGTCTTGTCTGCCACTCGCCAAGGACGCGGATTTATCTATGAGCCCCTCGTTTCCGAACAACAAACAATGGACCAAGCGGCAGATAACCTATTTAATAATATTTGTGAACGACATGTTGGAAGCACCCTTGAACATGTGATTAATAATGTAACCCTTAGTAAGGACGATATTGCTAAATTACAAGAATTATTGGCAAGTAAAATAACTGATTCGCCGGACCATGTTAAATGCAACTGTATTCCTGATATGCAGATGAATTGCTAATAAAAAGCTTCCCGCAACTAGGAAATTTTCCTAAATTGTGGGAAGCCTTTTTAGTCTCTATTTTTCTTTGTTTTGATCCTCATCAGCTGATGATTTCTTCTTTTTAGGTTTAATGTAAACTACCTTGAATTTATTAACATAGGCATTCTTCAAATCAAGAGGTGTGAATGAGAAATTATCGACTCTAATTGGTTGGCCAACTTTTAAGTCATACTGCCGTTCAAGGAAGAATCCAGTTAAAGTTGTTACTTCAGAGTTATCAAATTGTTCGATATTTGTATCAAAGTAACGTTCAAAATCATCTAATGGCATCTTCCCGGATACTTCGAAGGTTGGATTACCCTTGCTATCAGGATCTTTCTTTTCAATCATATCAGAGGTAGCGTGATCAATCTCTTCGCCAACTGTACCAAATAATTCTTCATAAATATCTTTATCAGTAATAATCCCAGAGGTACCACCGTATTCATCTTGGACAACAACAATTGGTACTTGTTTTTTCATCATTTCAGCAAGGACATTGGTGAGTTGTTCATTCTCATAAACAATTGGGATCCGGCGCATGATTGTTCGAACGGATTGTTGGGGGTTGATTTGATTTTGACGCATAATATCATATGCAAAAATGTAACCAAGAATGTGGTCCTTATCATTATTAGCGACAACTGGGAACCGCGTGAACTTCTTTTCAAAATAAAGTTTAGCTGCATCCTCAATTGAAGCCGTAATATCGATAACCGCTAACTGGGTCCGATCAATCATAATATCCTCAGCAACTTTATCATTCATTTCAAATGCCCGCTGCATAAAGATAACATCTTCTTTATCCATTTCTCCAGCTTTTTCTGATTGCTGGGATAAGGTCATGATTTCATTTTGGGAATACGTGTCTTCTTCTGGTTGAACGTTATATCCTAACATTTTGGTAATTGCTGCAGCGACTACCGCAAATAACCAAACAAATGGATAAAAAACAGTATGGAAGAATTGAACTGGGTGAACAATTGATAATAGAATTGGTACCGGTCGATCAATTGCCATGTTTTTAGGAACTAAATCAGTAAATACCGCGTGAAAGAACGTAAAAATTAAAACGCCAATAACTGGTGCAATTGCTTGAAGAATATCGTGCGGAATTATATTAATCTTTAGTAACAAATCTGTGATAAATTCATCACCTAGCCAACCTAAAACTAAAGAAGTCATTGTAACTCCCACTTGAGCTGTTGATAGGTACTCATTAAGATTTGCTACCATGTGCTCTGCGTGTTTAACTTTTCGTGTTTGCCGAAGCTCCTTTAACTCACTAGGTCGCACTTTAACAACTGAATACTCCAGAAGTGTAAACAAAGCAGCTAACAGCAAAATCAAAATAATGATAATTAATTTAACCCAATATGAATTCCATAAACCATTCATTGTTTAAAAATTTCACCTAAACTTTCTTAAAAATTTATCGACTACTATTGTATCAGTAAAATGTAGTGAAGGGGGAGTTTAATTATTTTTTTATAAGTGAAAATGCTAAAATAAAGAAAAATAAGTAGGAGAAGATATATGACGACTAATGAAGAAGAAATTAAGAAGTCAGCACGCTTACGTAAGATTATGCAAGTGATGCGAAAATATCATTTTGTTAGTAATTTTTACCATCAAACTAATCCACAAGCTATTTGTCAGGCGCTGCAAGAACTGGGACCTACTTTTATTAAACTTGGCCAAATATTATCAACCCGTCCAGACCTTGTATCACCAGCATATATTAAAGAACTTCGCCGCTTACAAGATCAGGTTAAAGCTGATAATTTTGTGACTGTGGAGCAAACCTTTGAAGAAGAAACTGGTAAGAAAATTAATGATGTGTTTGCTAGTTTTGCAGAGAAACCTTTTGCTTCTGCGTCGATTGGTCAAGTTCACCATGCGACACTTAAGGATGGTACCGCGGTTGTTGTCAAGGTTCAACATCCGGAAGTGGGTAAGCTTGTTAATACTGATTTAGCCCTGCTAAGAAAAGCAGTGGTCTTATTTAAGTATGTTCCGCAAGATATCGCAGTAGTTGATTTGGATAAAGTAATTGATGAACTCAGTACTTCATTATTAAGTGAGGTTAATACTCTTAAAGAAGCAAAAAATGGGAAAGAATTTTATACATTAAATAACGGTGATGGGCCAATCTTAGTTCCAAAGGTATACATGAATTATTGTGCACCTAAGATTCTTGTTAATGAGGCAATGGAAGGAGAAAGTATTCGTTATCGTTTTAAGCAGCCAAATGATAACGATCCAGAGACAACAGCCGTTAATCACGAAATTGCTACTACACTCGTTAATAACTTTTTAAAACAAGTTTTCGTTGACCATTATTTTCATGCGGATCCTCATCCGGGAAATATATTGATTCATGAATTACGTTCAGATGAGTCAGTAAATCAATATACAACGACTAAACACCACGAAAAAACCATTGATAATATAACCATTAGCTATGATCAACAGGAAAGCTTACCAAATTACCGGATTATCTACCTTGATTTTGGAATGATGGGAAGGCTAAGTCCAGCCATGGCAAATAGTATTGCGGACATTGTGTTTACAATCAACACAAAGGATACGCGAAAAATTGGGAAAGCAGTTTTAAATGTTTGTAATCGGACTGGTGAAGTTGATGAAAATACATTTTATAAAGAACTAGGCGCCTTTATCCAACCATATTTTTCAACTGGCCTTGGCGATATTGATTTTGTAAAAATGCTGTACCAAATCGTCCAACTATGTAAAAAAAATCACCTTCAAATGCGAGGAGAAGTAACAATGCTAATTAAGGCATTTGGGACTCTTGAAAGTTCGGTTGCTAAACTGGATCCTGAAATATCAATGCTTGAAGTTGCCCAATCATTTGGTCGACGTTATTTAAAACGAAACCTTAATTGGCGATCTACTGTTGATAATAACCTAATCAACCTTTTTCTTGCTAGCAAAGCAATGGGGAAGATGCCGGAAAGGATTAATGAGTTGATTGATACGTTTGTTAGTGGAGATGCAAAGGTTGATTTACAGTATAAAAATGAACAACGTGTCTTAAAGCAAATAGAACGATTAATGAATCGTTTTATGATTGCCATTATTTTAGCAGCAGTAATTTTGGGGTCATCGTTATTAGTCCAAGGCACCCCAGCCGATTCGCATATATATCGTTTAGGAGTATCTGGATATATTATTGCGATCATAATTATTATTCTTTTGGTTGTTACAGAAATTATTCATCGATGGCGAAACTGGCGAAGAAAACGATGATATATTTAAATTTAGTTAATGAATTAATATGTGCTTTATGCTGGGGAATCACAATTAGACTTATTTTGGTCCGCCATTTAAACAGTGAAGCAAAGGTAGTTAAATTTAATACCTTTGTATTTGCCTTGATGGTGATTAACTTGGCAGTAGTACTGCCTATTTTTGCTTTTTTGCTTAAAAATTTACCTAGCCAATCAGTAAGTTGGCAAAGTGCATTAATAGTAACAACTATTGATGTTTTAAGTACCTTTAATTTAATTTTATTTTGTGTTTTCAGTTGTTGTACGCGGCTGCAAAAATGTCCTCCTACAGTTCAGGACTTTCTGGTTTTAGGGGCAGCTGTTAAACATGGCCAAGTCCCGCCGGTTTTAGCTACGCGTCTTGATAAAACAATAAGATGTTGGAAAATGCATTCGTCTGCTAAGGTTATCGTTTCAGGCGGAACAGTACAGCAAGCAAGGGCAGCTGAAGCAGATGTTATGGCTGCTTACTTAATTGATCGTGGAATTCCGGCAATAAAAATAGTTTGCGAGACTCAGGCACTTAATACATGGCAAAATTTGGCCTTCGCTAGTCAACTTATTAAGTCGCAGGAGACAGTAGTAGTAACTAGTGATTTTCATGTTCTTCGTGCGAGGACTTATGCAAGGAAGATGGGGTTAAACTGGTCGTTTGTTAGTAGCAAAACGCCTTGGCGGTACTGCCCACTAACTTTTATGCGGGACTATCTCGGGATTATCCGTGACCATTGGTGGGTATTTTGCGGAAGTACGCTCCTTTTACTTTTAGTTGAATTGATTTTGCTATAATATAGTGTCCATAAAAAAGATGAATAGCGCAGTACAACAATGGCCTCCACCGTTCAGTAAAATTGAACGTTGGAGGCCTATTGGTCGTGGGGGAACCCTGTTTGTTCTATTTATTCTTATATACTGCAATTTCGATCAGATTATTATCTGGATCATAAACGTAAAGCGAGGTCATTTCACCTTCTGCCCCCTGTTTTACAATTGGTCCAGCAATTATCTCAATATAATAGCTATTAAGATGGTGAACAATATCGTCAATACTATCTCCGGCAACTAAACATAAGTCAGCAGAACCAATTGTTGGATTGGTCGCCTTTAAAGTAGTTGGTCGGCCAATTTTCTGTAAACGGATTAGCTGATGCCCACATCGCATTGTAATTAGGTCGTCATTACTTTGTTCCTTAATTACCGGCATATCAAATACTTCATGATAGAAACGCATTGATTGTTCTAAATCCGTTACAGTTAAAACAACGTGATCAATTCGTCGCATTTTCATTGTCTAAATCTCCCTTAAATTTTTAAGTCAATATCATTATACAAGTTTCTAAATTAAAATGGCAAAAGTTGTATGTTGTATAATGAAGGAATTGTGGATCTAAGGAGAGTTCATCTTAGGTATTCTTATTAAAAGTTTTACTAATAAAACTTTTAGCATGTTACTATTGTGGCCATCTATGGAATGAAAGGAGTAAAGAATTGTGACAGAAACTACACTACCAACACAAATTGAAGTAAAGGGTGGGAAGGTTCATAACCTTAAAAATATTGATATCAATATCCCATTACATAAATTTGTCGCGATTTCGGGATTGTCTGGTTCTGGAAAAAGCTCATTAGCAATGGGGATTTTGTATGAAGAAGGATCGCGAAGATACTTAGAAGCACTTTCCACTTACACGAGGCGGAGGATTAAACTAGGTGCTCAAGCAGATGTTACAAGTGTTAAACATATTCCCTCAGCGCTTGCATTAAAACAACGACCATCAATTCCATCTGAACGTGCGACCGTTGGAACAATGAGTGAGATATTAAATGTAATTAGGCTAATTTTTTCACGGCTGGGAGAACCAGTCTGTCCCAATGGGCATTGTTTAAAACCAAGTCTGGAAATTGCTAAAGTAATGAGTAAAAGTGGAGATGAAATGGGACAATTGACATGTCCCACTTGTGGTACAAAGTTTTATGCCTATGGAGCAGAAGACTTTGCATTCAATTCCGATGGAGCTTGCTTACGATGTCACGGTACAGGAAAAGTTCGTGAACTGGATGAAAGTAAACTTATCGGGGATGAAAATCTTAGTTTAGCCGCGGGGGCGGTTGCTTCATGGCATCTCCCTGGACGAAACTTTATGCCGAGTGTTGCTGAACAGGCAGGTGTCCGGATCCATATTCCATATAAAGATTTAACTCCTAAAGAAAAAGATTTTGTTTTAAATGGTCCACAAAAGAAGTTTAAGATGGACTTCCGCTCCGGAACTGGCCGTGTTTTTCATGACTTTAATGCCTTATACGAGAATGCTCATGAAGCAGTATTGGCCTCTGCAAAAAGCAGTAAGAGTGAACGAGCACAAAAACGAATTAGCGAGTTTTTCCACTATTCAACGTGTCCAGTTTGTCATGGAACACGGTTAAAACCAGAATTGTTAAAACAGGTAGCTGGTGGTTTAAATATTGCACAAGTTAGTGATCTTACACTTGGTGAATTGATTAAGTGGAAGCAGGATGTATTAGCTACCCTTCCTTCAGACATGAAAAAGATGGCCACCTCATTATTTAAAGAATTTGATGATAATTTACGACCATTGCTTGAACTTGGCCTTGATTATTTAACTTTGTCGCGAAATGGAAATACCCTCTCAACAGGAGAACTACAACGTATTCAACTGGCAAGAACTCTACGGACTCAAACTACTGGCGTCTTATATATTCTGGATGAACCTTCAATTGGACTACATCCTGACAATATTACTGGCCTTTTGAATGTATTTAAGGAATTAGTGGCCCAAGGTAATTCCTTAGTAGTAGTTGATCACAATGTTGATATTATCAAGCAGGCAGACTGGATTGTTGAAATTGGGCCCGGTTCCGGAGAAAATGGCGGGAAGATCCTTACTGCAGGAACGCCATCGCAAATTGCTGACAACCCTCAATCCAAGATTGGCCCTTATTTAAATGGAACAGCAGTATTAAAAGGTCGCCCGTTAGCAACCGAACCAATGGGCCAGGAGATTTCATTTGAAGTAAAGGATTATTACAATCTTAAAGATGTTGATGGAGAAATTCCTATTAATCGACTAACTGCCGTCACTGGCTTTTCAGGCGCCGGTAAAACAAGCCTAATTCTTGATAGCTTAATACCTGCGATCCACGCTCAAGCAAATGGAGTTAAATTGCCTTACCAAGTTACAAAATTATCGAGTCCATTAAAAGAAGTAGTAAGTGTGGATGCCGCGCCAATCGGTAAAACCAATTGTTCAACAATCGCAACTTATACCAGTATTATGGATAATCTGCGTAAATTATTTGCCGCGCAGTCCTTAGCTAAAGAGAAACACTATACACCTTCTTACTTTTCTTATAATAATAAGCAGGGAGCCTGTCCAACATGTGGGGGTGCAGGGGTTGTGACTCTTGATATTCAATTCTTGCCGGATATGCAACAGACATGTCCAACATGTGGGGGTAGTCGGTATAATGAAGAAGTCCAAAAAGTTAAGTGGGACGGATATTCAATTGTTGATCTCTTGAAATTGGATGTTCGTGCAGCAATGAGTGTATTTAAAGAAGTTCCAAGGATTGCCCGGGAGTTACAGTTATTAGATGAAGTGGGCTTAGGGTACCTGCACTTAGGCGAAAGTACACCTAGCCTTTCTGGTGGTGAGGCACAGCGATTAAAACTTGTTAAACACCTTAATCATAATCAAAGCGAAACGTTATTTGTATTTGATGAACCGACTATTGGCTTGCATCCCCTTGATGTTAAAACCCTGTTAGCAGTAATGCAGCAATTACTTGATCGGGGAGCTACAATCATTACTATTACTCATGACTTAAATTTGATTATTAACGCAGATTATATGCTTGATATGGGTCCGCGTGGTGGTAGTAATGGTGGAAAAATTGTTGCTCAGGGAAATCCGTTAGCTCTTATTCAAAAGCCAGAAAGTTTAACCAGCAAATATTTGGCGGAATATTGGTCAAGATTTAATTAAAGATAAAGGCTCCAAGCATTCGAACTTTCCGAGTGTTTGGGGCCTTGTTTTTTTATTAAGCTAATTATTTTGTAACTGCTTTTTCTTCATGGCTTTGCCAAATTTTGCGAACGAGTAAGTAACAGCCAATTAAAATTAAAATGGCGATTGCAACACCGATCAGTCGTCTAATGTTACCCTTGAAAATAGCATCCCCACCAAAGGCATAGAGAAAGGAAGTCGGGGCCATTCCCACGGTTACCATGGCCAAGTAGTGTTTCCGACTAACGTTTAAACGAGCACCAGCATAATTTACAAGGACACTAGGAATAATAGGGATCATAAAGCCGATTGTAAGTGCAATTAAGGGATGCTTTTGTTGCAAGAGGTAATGCAGCATCTTATTTTTCTTTACCCGTTTGGAGAGGTCGATCTTTCGAATGATACTCATTACGGTAGAATTCCCTAAAATATTGCCAACCCAATTGATCAGAAAACCAACAATTGGTCCATAACATAACCCTGCAAAGATACAAACAACGGAATTAGACATTCCAGGAATCGCATTTAGGATGCCAATTAATGCTACGAGAAGGAAGATATCGGTAAAACCATGACTTCTAATCATATGGAGAAGCTTGGCCTTATTATGAGCATTAAAATCTAGCAACAGGTTAATTTCTGGCTTATATGTTCGATAAATGAAGTAGAGAACGATCACAGCGAGGATAATTGCGCCAACGATCAGCCACGTTTTATTTAATTTACGCTCTTTCATAATTATTTTTCCTCCTTTGGTAGCATAAACCCAGCCTTCTTAAAAAGGGAGGTAAGAGAATGTCGTAAAAGCGGATCATGAGCGTAAAGATAAGTTCCATATACACCACGCTTGAATAAAACGTTCAAAGAATTCATAATCATTCTTTTTTCTAAACTCTTAATTTCAGCTGGATCAGTTAGGTCGTCACGTTTTTTAAATGCTTCAACATCGGTATAACGATCTAAATTAACCTGAAGTTGGGTAGTGTGAGGAGTTTGACTAATAGGGGGACCAATAATAATACCTGTATAATTTAGGTCAAACCCCTGACAAGTATAGATCGAGCCAACTTCATTAATCGTTTGCGGTAGTTCAGCCCAAGGGGTAACGGTATAGTTGTATTGATCCCATGGCATTTTAAATCTACCTTCTTCAATGTAGTGTTTACCGCCATCGAGTGTTGAGGGATATCCTGATGTGGAAAGAATTCGGGAAAGTCCGACTTCTTTATTACGTTGCACAATTGCCTTTCGCATTTCCTCAGCATCACTGTAAATTCTAAAATCATAATGATCACGAGCGGATGCAGGCAAAGGTGTTAATTTATAGTTAGTAAATTCATTAAACCATTTAATTAAGTCATCGCTCGCATTCATGCGAAACATATGCGTTAAATGATAATCTTTATGCGGATATTGGCTTGTGATTGCTTGCAGTCGCGCAGGGGTCCAGAGGCTTTTCATCCGTAAGACTTGGTATTGATCGAAGACAATTATAACAACTTTCGCGCGCTTAATAATTTCAACAAGCTGATTATCATGGTAAAAATTATTATAATGATCTGGTTTAGATAATAAAAGGTGCGCTTCATCAATAATGGCAATATCAATTGTTTGGTTTTGTTTATCCAATTGATTAATTAATGAGGTGGGACGAGCAAAATCCTTTTTATATAACTCTTTTATTGACCCGGCAATTTCTTTATAGACTTTTAGAATTTCTGGGTGGTTAACAAGAAAATAATTATTAGTATGATAAAGGACTGAATTTTGCTGTGTTCGCGCTTCTTTTTGAATTCGCACGAATAATTGTGATAGAATTACACTTTTTCCAGTACCTGCATCCCCATAAACTGTATATATTGCTGGATGATTTTGTGTTAGATGTTGTTTAGTAAATGAAATAATATCATTGACGAGTTGGGCTTGCTCTGTAGTTAATTTTTTAAATGGTGAGATTTTGTTAGTTGCGGCATTATCAATATTTTTCATAGCTATTTCCTTTTTAACGAATTACTCTATTTAATGGTATCGAAATGCATGAATTTCGTCAATTTGAACTTGAGAGTAATTTACTCAATGCTTTAGAAAGTGTTAGAATAATAAAAGCAATATGTATTACTAATTATTAAATGTAAAATCAAGAAGGAGTGGAATAGATGAATCTGCATCCTGATTATCTTTTAAATGAAGTTAATGAACCAAGCGATATTAAAGATATGTCACTTGATGAATTAAAACAGTTGGCAACAGAAATGCGTCAACTTGTTCTTGAACGTGACGCAAAAATTGGTGGGCACGTGGGCCCTAACCTTGGCGTAATGGAGCTAACGATTGCTTTTCACTATGTCTTTGATTCACCCCATGATAAAGTTATTTGGGATGTTTCTCACCAGAGCTATGCCCATAAAATGCTGACGGGCCGGAAATTAGGCTTTCTTGATCCTGACCATTATGAAGATATCACCGGATTTACATCTCCAGAGGAAAGTGCTCATGACTTTTTTGAGATCGGTCATACTTCAACTTCAATCTCACTTGCAGTGGGGATGGCTCAAGCACGTGATTTGATGAATCATCAATCGCATAATAATGTTATGGCAGTAATTGGGGATGGATCCTTAAGTGGAGGATTAGCTTTTGAAGGATTGAACAATGCTGCTAAGCTTAATTCTAATTTGATTATCCTCGTTAATGATAATCAAATGTCCATTGATGAGAACCAAGGTGGTTTATACAAGGGACTAAAAGAACTACGGGATACCAACGGTGAATCTCCCAATAATATTTTTAAATTTATGGGTCTCGATTATAAGTATGTTGCAGATGGTAATGACTTGCAAACAATGATTGACACCTTTAAAGAAATCAAAGATATTGACCATCCAATTGTCCTCCATGTTAACACCTTAAAAGGGAAAGGCTATGAACCAGCTGTTGAAGAAAAGATGAAGTATCATTGGCGTACTCCATTTGACCTAAAGACTGGCGAAGATAAGGTTAAGGTAAGTGGAGAATCGTATAGTGATGCCGTCCTTACTGAATTAGATAAGCAAATTGCAGAAGATAAACCGGTAGTTGCTATTAATGCAGGAATTCCTGGTGCATTTGATCTTGGTAAATTTAAGGCTAAGCACCCAGATCGTTATTATGATGTTGGGATCGCTGAACAGGATTCAATTACGACTGCTGTTGCAATGGCACAAGCTGGTGCACGTCCGGTTGTATTTCAAAATAGTACCTTCCTTCAACGAGCATATGATCAATTAATTCATGATATGGCATTAAATGATGCTCCGGTTGTAATGATTGTGCGAGGAGGGGCAATTTCAGAAAGCTCGGCTACTCATCAAGGAACATTTGATATTTCAATGATTAGTGATTTGCCAAACATTGAATATTTGGCACCAACAAACGTCGAAGAAATGATTTCGATGCTCCGGTGGGCAATCAATCAAACTGATGAACCAGTTGTAATTCGACAACCAGAAAAGCCCCTTCTTCACGGAAAGCCAACACAAAGTGACTATAGTACGATCAAGTACGACATTGCTCATCGAGGAAGTGAAGTTGCAATTATGGCAGTTGGTGACTTCTGGAAACTTGGTGAAAAGGTAAGGAAGGAACTTCAAGATAAACTTAACATTGATGCTACGTTGATCAATCCAAAGTCTGTAACTGGAATCGATTCAGATGTCCTTCACCACCTAGCAGAAAATCATGATGTAGTCGTTACACTAGAGGATGGAGTCCTTAGTGGAGGTTTCGGGGAAACAATTGCTCGTTACTATGGACCAAAGGGAATGAAAGTTTTGAACTTTGGAGCACCACGTGAATTTGCAGATAATGTTCCTACCGAAGTACTATATGAATGGTATCATTTAACGCCTAAACAAATTGTGGATGATATTGAACAAGTTATCCATTCACTATAAGTTAACAAAGCTATCATTACAGGTAATATTGCTTGTAGGTGATAGCTTTTTTAATTTAAAAAATGCGAATTACTTCTTTTTACGTATATATATTAAAGAGTATACAAAAGAGGAGTGCGATAATATGAAGACCCAAAACCACCGTCATGTATTACGAAATACTTATCTAGTAGGCTTAGCGACAGCATCAACTATCCTTACGCTATCATTAAACATTCCGCCAGTTTTAGCTGCAAACCAAGAACCAATCATACATCCCTTATCAAACACAAAGAATCAAAAAGAACGTGTCCAAATCAAACGCGTAATCTATTTTCACCTCTTAAATGGGGTTAAAAAAGTGGAACAAATGTCTTATGCTCACCGTGAAGTACCAACTAATCCAACCAACAAGTCCATATGGATTATTGAACCTTTTGAAGAAGTTAATATCCCTGAGCAAGCTGGTTTTAAACCATCAATGGATAAGATCCCAACTGTTACAGAGATAGAGGATCTTTCACAATTAAAAAGTACCGTAAATGTTTATTATCAGCCCCTTAGTAAAGATAAAGGAGCGAAAAAGGATAGTGAAAAAAATACTTTAGAAGAAAAGCAGGGGGAGAAAACAGAAAATAAGAATAAACTTAATACGGAAGGGAAGGAAAAAGAGGAAAAGCAAGATTTACAAGATAATTATCCTAGAGAAGAAGATCCGGGGGATGATAATCAAGTCACGGAAAATCACGGAGAGGTAAACAATACAAGAAAGCAGCAGAATTTACATCAACGGATAGCAGGTATTAATAATCGACTAAATCGTTCACATCAGGATGGACGCAAAAACGATAGTGCGGACCAGCAAATACTTCCACAGACAGGAAATGAGACCGATAATTTAACAACTTTTCTTGGCTTGGGGATAACAATAATGGTTGCAGGGATAAGTCTTTTTTCGTTAAATAGAGCGTACAAAAAGAAATAAAGCAAAAAAATTGATAAAAGGACTTGCATTTTTAATTTTCTAATAGTACTCTAATGTTATTGGGAAACGAAATGGAGGAAATTAAAAATGCTAATTTACAATAAATCGATTATTCATCACCTAACCTCCACCTCAACCACAACAACAATTACCGTGGTTGAGTAGTTTTACATCTCTTAAATTTGTTAGCAATAGCTATTCAAGATGCCTCAACCACTTATCAAAATTGACAAGGGTTGTTAGGGGGACATTTTGGGTAGCTTTTTTATTTGAAGTGAGGTTAGAATGATGGATAATCAGAAAAATGAAGTTAAATTAAATCGGACAATGACTCCTGGACAAATGGAAATGATTGCAATTGGTGGGACAATTGGTAGTGGTCTTTTCATGGGAGCCACATCAACTATTAAATGGACTGGGCCTTCTGTCTTATTAGCATATGCCTTTGTAGGATTAGTCCTGTATGGTGTTATGCGTGCGTTAGGAGAAATGATCTACATCAGTCCTGGAACTGGTTCCTTTGCGGACTATGGATCTAAATATATTCATCCCTTAGCTGGATACCTGACAAAGTGGAGTAACGTCTTTCAGTTTATTATAGTTGGAATTTCAGATATCATTGCTATGAGTCAATATCTTAATTATTGGTGGCCTAATTTACCAGATTGGATTTCTGGATTAGTAATGATTATTTTCTTAACTCTTGCAAACCTTGCCTCTGCTAAGGCATATGGTCGTTTGGAATTTTTGTTTGCGATGATTAAAGTTGTTACGATTATTGTTATGATTATTCTTGGGATGTTAGTAATTGTCCTAGGTTTAGGGAATAACTGGCATCCAATTGGGATTTCTAATTTATGGTCACATGGTGGATTCTTTACAGGTGGATTCATGGGGTTCATGTTTTCATTATCTGTAATTGCTGGATCATACCAGGGTATTGAATTACTGGGGATTACTGCTGGAGAAGCAGCCTCCCCACGTCATGCGATTGTTAAGTCAGTTAAATCTGTTATTTGGCGAATTTTAATTTTCTATATTGGGGCAATTTTCGTTATCGTTTCCATTTATCCATGGGACGAGTTAAAAGCAGTTGGATCACCGTTTGTTGAGACATTTACAAAAGTCGGAATTACTGGGGCAGCTGGTATTATTAACTTTGTTGTTTTGACTGCTGCTTTGTCTGGTGCTAACTCAGGAATTTATAGTGCTAGTCGGATGCTTTTTAAACTCTCAGTTGATGGTGAAGTTCCAAAAGTCTTTAGTAAATTGTCAAAGCGGGTTGTACCAAACGTTGCGATCTTAACAATTGCGTTTTGGATTTTTCTTGGATTCATTATTAATATGTTTTTATCAGCAGTTGATTCAGCTTCGGCAAATATCTTCGTAATTGTTTATAGTTCAAGTGTTCTTCCTGGGATGGTACCATGGTTTATTATTTTAATTTCAGAATTAAACTTCCGGCGTAATAATCCAGCCGAATTAAAGGATCATCCATTCAAGATGCCGTTTTATCCAGCATATAACTACTTTAGTTTGATTGCGCTGAGTATTATCTTACTGTTTATGTTCTTTAATCCCGATACACAGATTTCAGTCAGCATTGGGGCCGTTTTCTTAGTTATCATGAGTATTATCTACAAATTAAAAACTCAGCGCCAAGATAAATTAGCATAAAAGAATAAGTACTCTCGAAACAGATTGTTTTGGGAGTATTTTCTTTTATCAATTAAAATGATAAAATACTTCTACGAACATACGTTTAAAAGGAAAGGTATTTTAGAACCATGCGATTTCGATTCAATAAAAAGACCCAGTATTTACTTTTAGCTTTAGTAGCGATTCTCGGCATTGGGAGTTTTTCCCAGCCATCTGATAAGGGAAGTACCTTACCGCAGGGAATCCAACGGGTAGCGTCTTGGCGTCATTCCAGCAATAGCAATCGATCATCATCTTCTTTTACGCCACCGACCCAAGAGCAGGCTACAAGTGTTCTTTCTAATGGTGTCCGTCAGCAGTTAGGAACATCGGATATAAAATGGAATGGTTACGGAGCGTTTATTTTAAATAACAATCAGACAGCCTTGAACACAAATATTAATAGTGCACCATATGCAGTTAATCGACGTGATTCGCGTGGACGAGCGTGGCAAGGAGACGCCTGGCTAAATCGAACAACACGACAGTATCATAATCGGAATGAAACTGGAAACGGAGCCACTAATTGGAAACCCGCTGGATTTTTACAAGCTCATAACTTGAAAGGAGGTATCTCCCATGCTTATGATCGTGGACACTTACTAGGATATGCGTTAGTAGGTGGTATTCGCGGTTTTAATGCTTCGGAGTCAAACCCTGATAATATCGCAACTCAAACTGCTTGGGCCAACGAAGCTCGAAGCAGTACATCAACTGGGCAAAACTATTATGAAGGTTTAGTACGAAAGGCTCTTGACCAAAACAAACAAGTTCGTTATCGGGTAACAGATATTTATGATGGTAATAATTTAGTACCTTCTGGTGCCCATATTGAGGCCAAGTCAAAAGATGGTAATTTGCAGTATAATGTCTTTGTGCCTAATGTTCAAAATAATATTAGTATAAATTATGCAACTGGAGCAGTAACTCAAGTAAACACGAATTAGAAAATGTTATTATAAGAGGAGGGGGTGTGACATGAGTCAGGTTCCCTTCATAAAAGACAAATAGCGTAGTACAATATGGCCTCCAACGCTCGGTAAAGCCGAACACCGGAGGCCTTTTGTTGCTTGCAGGGGTTCCCGGGATAGCTTCGCGTCGAAAAACGAAGTCACGAGTGACTTCTGTCTCGCTCCTTCAACTGCTTTCACGAACAATTGCAAGATAACGTGGAACTAGCTTAATCCATCACTTTATCGAGAAGGTTATTTCCTACTCCCTTTATTTATCGTCTACGTATAAAAACAACAATAGGAACCTACTGTAGAGATAAAATATTTCGATGGTCACTTGCAAAATTGGTTTAAATAAACGAAAATAAAAAGAGTTAATATTGTTTAGAAAAGGACTACGCCAATGACAGATTCAGATCTAAAAAAGATTCATATTGTTTTTAATGGTCAGGATACTCCACCGTTAAAGATTAGCCAGCTTTTTGATACTAATAAGTTTAATCGATTAACAGCAGTTACTGGTAATGTGACTGCCGACTTTATTAATCAGTATCTAAGTCGATTCATTAAAGTTGAAATTGCGCTTAGCAGCCCTGAAAATTATGAAGCTAAAACTGGTGATGAAGTAATCACTAAGGTAGCTTTAACTAATGCATTGCTATCTGCTGCTAATAAAAAGCCTGCTAAGGTCTTTGAAGCATTAACTAGCGACAATCAAGCAAACGTGTTGAATAATCTTTTTCAAGTTGCAATTGCACCAACCCAGGCTATCCATTCACGTTTTTATCTCCTAAGTAATTCGGAGACCCATGATACTCGTGTGATTTTGGGAAGCCTTAACTTAGACAGTGCTTCATTTGATAAAGAGCGTAACCAATATGAAGAAATATTAGTCTTTGATAATGACATTCGGCTATTTCAAAATCTTGATAATCACTATAAGAACGACATCAAGCCAGTTTTGCGACCTTTTTTTACCGAAAATCTTTTAAATGCAGCACAAAATCAAATTGATGAGAGCCTAAAAGATAATAAAGAAACTAAGAAGGCGGTTGTAATTCTTGATAATGAAGTTACCGATCAAATTGCAGCGGCAGATATGACCGACTTAATTAGTCATGATGTTCAAAAACAAATTGATGAAAATAGAATTCCCGCAATGATTACTAAGTCAATGCGGAATATCACGACTAACCGTTCTCAAGATAAAGAAGAAGCAGAACGACAAATTCAACAACTCGATACAATTTATACTTTACAAAAAACAGCTGTATCACCACGAGCAGCTAAGCCGAAATTAAAATCACGGGAAAAGATTTTTAAACAAGTTCAGGATGCATTGATTAGTGGAATGACACCACAACAACGGTCAGCAGAGAAAAAATATACAACGTTTTTATATGATCGTCCGATGGAAAGAAATCTAGTTACCAATAATAGTGGGCTATATGTTCCAAATGATACTGGAACTCATCCAATTCAGTTTGGAAAGATTGCGACCATTAGTCAGATTCGTGATGGATTAAAGAGTATTGATGCGGTATTAAAAGGGTATCAGCAATACGTTGTTGACTACAACGATGATTATGGCAAACGATTCTATGAAGCTATTTTATATAGTTTTACAGCACCATTTTTATGGGAAATTCGTGCGAAAGCTAGTTTGAATCCTGAAGATGGTAATGATATTCCTAACTTCTTAATTTTAGGAGCAACTGCTGGTTCTGGAAAGTCAACTTTATTACGGATTATCAATCAATTGACATGGAATACTGATCGATCATTAATTGATTTTGGAACTATTTATCCTACAGAAACACCACAGAAGAAAGCAAAAACTGTTGATGCAATCGAGCACTACATGAAGCTTGGAAGTTCATACCCAGTTTTAATGGATGAGATTGAACCATATTTCTTCCAACAGGATCAATATAGTCGACACTTAGTTGTTGATACGATGAATGAATTGGTCAACAATCCACATGCAATTGCTCCATTAATTGGAACAACTAACTATGATTCAGGTTTTACTATGCTTCGTGAAACTGCACGGCGGACCTATTATCTTCAAATTGATAAGGTTATCGATGATCAGCAAAAAGGAGAGGCTAATAAATATATCTATAACGTACGACAAACCTTAAATAATACGCTGTTCAAGGATTTTGTAATGCGGATGGCAAGCTTATTAGAGGATGATGAAACACCATGGCGGGCATTCGATGAGAAAACTGGGAAACTTGACTTCTTAGCAAATACTCGTAAGATTTTCCGCGATTACTATCAAATGGCGGATATGGAAGTACCTCCTTACTTTGCGGATGAAATTTGTGATGACTTTAAGGAAAGTTCTCGTAACCGTTGGGCTAAGCTTTATCTAACACAAGAAGAAGACTTTAAATACCGGCAACAAGATCATAGCTTGTTATTTGATATCTCAAAACTTAATACTTTCAATGGGTTTACTGCCGATAGTATTGAAAAATATCGGAATGCATTACCAATTGAACTTTGTGTAGATGGTATTAATGGTAAACGTGGTAAGTTTGTGGAAATAAAAGCCAATGAATTCTTTAAATGGATTGGTGAACGAAATCCGTATGCTGAAGATATTGAGAAAAATGAAGCAAATAATGAAGAAACGTTAACTACGAATATAGCTGAAAAAGTTACGGAATCGCCTGTTAAAGAACAAAAGAAGGGATTCTGGGCACGATTATTTGGCTAATATAAAAAGGTCTGGGACGCAAATAGCATTCAAGACCTTTTTATTTATTATTAATTTTTTGTGTCTTTTGTTTCAGATTCTCAAGCCGATTTATCAAAGGTTTTGCATATTTTATATAGAGTGAATTACTAAGGAGCCAATTGTGAAAACGTGGAGAGATTTTAGTGATACACCATATTGTGAGGAGGAAAAATGGAACCTGAGGAATTACAGGAAGAAGCATCCCGATTATACCACCGACAAATGAAATGCTCCCTAACAAGATCCATCCAAGTTTTAATACTAACTTTAAGATCATTAAGAATTCCTCCTTTCTTTCATATTATAGTTACTATTATTTTATCATGAGCAAACGATAAAAGGGTGAGGAGCTGTTTAAGTTTTTATTACATTTAAGTTAAGGAGAGAAATAAATTGACATTCTATACAATTAGCTATTTATCAAATCACCAACAAATGAATCAACTATTCAATTATATTGCTATTATCATTTTTATACTTTTGATTGCAGTAATGACTCTTTTATATTTACGGCATCGCCTTATTACCCGTTATCGTGATTTAGGGATAATTTTCTTCCTGCTATTATTACTCTTCATTGGCTTTCAAGTTACTGATATGGAAAGAAGTACAACACAGCAATCGCAAACAACTCAGATGATTCCTTTTATTAAGGCAGTTGCCCGGGATCATGATGTTTCTCCACAAAAAGTAGTTGTTAACTCCACAACTTTAACAGATGGGATCCTTGTCCGAATTGAGGATCGTGATTACCGTGTCAATTTAAGTCAAACAGGAGATAATTATACCCTTACACGAGCACATGTTGTTAATCATCAGGTTAATTTAATGAAGTAGGAGAGAAGAATGGATAATTATTCGTTAATCATTATAAAGTTTGTCCTTGGCATGTTATGTTTGATTCTTCAGATTAACTTACTGGGGAAAGGGAATCTTGCGCCAACTTCCGCCATTGACCAAGTACAAAATTATGTTTTAGGTGGTATTATTGGTGGAATTATCTACAATAGTGATATTTCTGTTCTTGAGTTTATAATGGTACTTTTAATTTGGACATTAATTGTATTTATTGTGAAATTTGCTAAGGATCATAACATTTGGGTGAGAAGAATCATCGACGGACGACCACAAATATTAATCCAAAATGGCCAAGTCTTAGTAGAAAATTGTATGCGTGCAGGAATTAGTGCTAATGATCTTATGTTTCGGCTTCGAGGTCACGGAATTTATGAGGTTGCTAAAGTTAAAAGCGGAATTTTAGAGCAAAATGGTCAGCTTGTAATCATCGAAAATGACGAAGAGAATGTTCGGTTTCCGTTAATTAATGATGGTCAGATCAATATTGATGTAATGGAATTAATTCATCATGATGAGCAATGGGTATTTGAACAAATTCGCAAAGCAGGATATAACAGTGTTGATGACATCTATCTTGGTGAATATATTAATGGCAAATTAACCTTAATTCCATATCCAAAAGCTTAAAAGGCAATCCCCTTTATAATTTTCAAGCGTATAATAAGAGTAAAATACGATAAGAAGATGATTTAATGAAAAAATCGTTAAAAATTGCTGGAATTAGTATTGGTAGTCTAATTCTTCTTGCTTTTGGTATTCAGGGGTTCCTATTACGAGGTACGCCTGGACAATCCTTGTCACCGCAAAATTATCAAAGGAATATAGAGTATTCCTCTGTTCCGACCTTGCTTATTCCAGGTTGGGGTGGGAGTACAATTACTTATAATAAGATGATTAAGTACTACCAGCAAAAAGACATTGCACAAAAAGTTCTAACTGTCTGGGTTGCCCCTAATGGACGTATCTGGACAGAAGGGAATTTTGATGGGCAAAAGAATGGCTTAATTCAAGTCTTGTTTACTTGGAACTATAACGGTACATATCATCCACAAATTAAGCAACTTACGATTGTTTTGAATTATTTGCAGAAACATTATCATATGCAGAAAATTAATGTCGTCGCCCATTCATATGGAGGGACAGAATTCATTCATGCTTACATGAGTTCAAAATACCTTCAAGATCATATTCGGTTAAATAAGGTAGTCTTTTTAGGAGTACCGGTTGAAGAAAGTCTTAGTGATCAGCTAAAATATCGCTATCATTTAGTCAATAAGTCTACTGATAAAAATTTTCAACGGCTATTTTTGGAGATGAAAAATTGGCAATTAAATTACCCTGTTGAGATCTATAATTTAATGGGGAGTGAGGAAGGCAGTAAAATGACTGATGGGTCGGTTCCGCATATCCAATCAGAAATGTTAAAATCATTAATTAAAGCCCATCCATCGATTAAGTATCATCAAAAAGTATATTCAAAGACCACTCACTTTCAATTACACCATCGGACAAAAGTTTTGAATGATATTGCTAATATTTTATGGGGAAGGAATTAAAATGAATAAAGAACATGGTCAAGTAACTGGAATTATATGGCGTGGACCTGATGATTTAGCCGTCTACCAACGATTAAAAAAATATGCTGATAAAAAGAATATTTCAGTTTCAAAGGCCGCCAAGCAATTACTTATTACCGCCCTCAACAAAGATTAAAAAATCCTAATTGGTTAAGCTCATTATTCCATGATAGAATTTTAATTGAACAAAAAATTAAAGGGGAGTTCACTTAATGACAAATCCAAAAAGTAAAACAGTATATTTCTGTGCGGGGTGGTTTACTGACAAGCAAAACAAAGCTTATAATAACGCAATGAACGCAATTAAAACGAATCCGACAGTAGATGTAGAAAATTCTTACGTACCATTACAACACCAATATAAAGGATTACGGGTTGATGAACATCCAGAACTCTTGCAAGATCGCGAATGGAGTACAGCAACTTACAATGGTGATCGTGTAGGGGTTTCAACTTCTGATATGCTTTTAGCAGTCTACATTCCTGAAGAAGAAGATGTCGGAATGGGTGTTGAATTAGGAATGGCACGTGCACTAGGTAAATATATCTTGGTAGTGATTCCTGATGAGGACTTTGGTAAACCAATCAATTTAATGAGTTGGGGAATTGCAGATAATTTCATTAAAATGTCGGAACTTCCTAATTACGATTTTAATAAGCCATCTTACAATTTTTATGATGGCGGAGTATATTAATAAAAGATGTGTGATCTTTTAGGTCACACATCTTTTTTATAAAGTCTTAGTTTACATAATATTTTTAACGGTGAATGAATTGCCGTTCAATCTCGAATAGTAATCCAGAATGATTATTGTCAAATTTTGTAACTTTATCAGCAACTTTCAGTAAGTCATCAGTAGCATTTTTCATTGCATATCCATAACCAACTTCCAGCAACATCTCAATATCATTTGAAGTATCCCCAAAGGCAACTACTTGATCTAGAGTCCCCCCGAGATATTCTTCAACTAATATTTTCAAGCCCAACGCCTTATTTACGCCTTGCGGTAGAATATCAATTCCATAAGCTCCACTATAAGTCGCCTGAATTAGGTCTGGAAACTGCCGGTTTAATTGATTTACATATTCTTGAATAATAGTCTGGGGTAATTTACGCTTAGCCCAGCCAATGTTTAAGTTATAAATTGGCTCAGTGACTTTTTGAAGATCAGAGAAATATGTATGGTGGGGATAAAAAGGGACCGGAATATTTCGATACTGCTCAGCAATTATTGTTTGCGTTTCTCCAGATAAAGATAAGATATCAGGAATAGGAAACGTGTTCTCGATAAAAGAATAAAGCTGTTGCAGGGTCGTAATTGAATGTGTTTTTCCGTAGATGGATTTGCCGTTTATTATCAGTCGTCCGCCATTTTCTGCCACAAATTCTTTTACAAGTGGACAAGGCCGAAAGATCGTTGACAAACTATCGTGACTATTCCCACTTGCAATAATAAAGTGATAGTTTTGCTGTTCCAGTAGTTCAATGTCTTTATTTAAACGGTTAACGTCGAATCTATCATTATCATCTAATAAGGTCCCATCAACGTCAATTGCAATAAAACGGTATTTTCCCATCTAATTACCTCTCTGAATACTAATTTGCAGAAGGATCTTGTATTTTTTCTGCAGTAGTTTGATTTTTAAGCTGTTGCTTTAGCTGTGTATTTTCTTTTTGCAATTGCTCAACCTTTTTTTGAGACTTTTTTAATTCGTCCTTACTAACCCGCGATGATTGTAGTTCTTTAAGTTGCCTACTAGTTTTGAGATGATTGGAAAATGATAGTAAGTAAATGATGATTGCTCCAATAAGTAAACAGATAAAGATTAAGAGTACTAATGGCATTTTTACTTGTGCTCCAAAAAAGTTGACTACTACGGTTGCTGTATTTAGTAAAGCAAAAATCGCAATTATGATTAAGATAACGATCGAAGCAATGGTTGTTGATTGCTTTTTCATGGAAATTCCCCCTCATGTTTTTTGTAACATATCTATTATATTAACTTAAGAGGGATTGGTAAAGGAAGAGGAGAGAAGTAATCTAAAACCTAAATGCGCTATCGTTTCATTTTCTCGGCATATAAGCCGTAATGGATAAACTTTTTTGAATAATACCTGCTATTAAAAGTACTATCGAAATTTCAGAAAAATTTTGTATTCTAGCTGGTTAATGGTTGCCATCCAAATTTCTCTTTAAGCCCTAGTGGTTGTTGCGAAATTTGCAATAGCCACTAGGGCTTTTTTGGTGCACAAAAATTGCCGAATTGCACTATTTGTGCACCAAACTTACAAACTTTAACCATTTCATACCATTTTAACTAAACAAAAGCTCCGATAAAATGCCGTTATATCAGCATTTTATCGGAGCTTCTTTTTTATACAATCTTACGAAAATGCGTCCCCCGAGAGTCGAACTCGGATCATGAGGACCGAAATCTCATGTGCTATCCATTACACTAAGGACGCTTTATAACTCTATTTTAGCGCATTCACTAAAAAAATAAAGAGAATTTATCAATTTTCCTTAAAAATAATGGATAACAATACTATTTTAATTCAAGTACTTATCTAAAAAGTCCAGCACAATCTTAAATACTTGTGGTTGAAGAAACTTTACATCCATATGGCCTGCTCCTTCGATTTCGTATAGTTCAGCAGGAACATTATTTTCAACTAATGCATCATAAAGCTTTTCACTATCTTTAATTGGAACAATAACATCCTCTGTTCCATGAAAGATAAGGAAGGGCGTAGAATTGGAATTTACATAGGTGAGGGGATTTGCAGCAGAATCAAGTTCAGGATCATTTTCAGGCTCAGCACCAAGCAAATTACGGTAAACAAAATCAAAATCATTTGATGCACTTCCATTTTTAGCTGTCAATGGATCAACAACACCATAAAAAGGAACCGCTACTTGAACATCACTGGAATAATCTAAATTGGTACCCTTATCGAATTGGTTAAGACCGTTAGTAACACCCAGCATACTTGCCATATGACCTCCAGCTGATTCTCCCATGGCGATAAAGCGATTAGGATCAGCCTGAAAGCGCTTGGCATTGGCTCTCATATAGCGAATAGCGGCTTTCGCATCTTCTAATTGCCCAGGAAACTGAACTTTATTGCTATCACGATATTCGACACCAACGACAATATAACCATGACGAGCAAAATCAACCAAATTTGGTAAATGAATATTGTGATCAGTATCCATCCAGCCACCGCCAGCAAACCAAAAAATTACCGGATACCGTGTATTATCATTAGTCTGAAAATGCCGAATCACTGAAAGCTTCAAATCACGCGTTGCATTACCAAGCCATCCAGGAACTTACGTATATGTAATATCTGAATCTAGCCATAAACCGTCACGTACTTGATCAACTTTAATCGTATGTTTCATGCTAAAAACTCCTTTTAAAATATTTTTGACATATACTTCAGCAATAGTATTACATAAATATTTTAAAACGCAAACCCAAAGTGTTAGTTTAAAGTAAAAAAGTATTGAATAAATTCTTTTAAAAAAGCTAAAAATAGGTATTCAGGAGGAAATTATAAATTCAGTCGCATTAAAACTATAATTTTAATGACAGGTTAATTTTAAAATAAATCATTCCCTCTTTACGTATTCACTAGCAACTTTGCTTATTTTATGGTTAGATTAACTTAAATATATATTTATAAGGAGCGATCCATCTATGGAAATTCAATACTGGGCTGATATCGCGTGCCCATACTGCTATATGGGAATTACACAATTACAACGGGCACTTAAGGAATTAAAGATTGCCGATCAGACACCATTAAAATTTATGTCATTTCAACTAGATCCAACGTTGCCAACAACAACTGATTTATCAATGACAGAATATTATGCAAAAACTCATCAACTAACTAAGCAAGAAGCTATTACACAAATACAAAAAATTGATCAACTTGCTGCCGATATTGATTTACCAATTAAGATGGAAAATGCGATTCCTGTTAATACATTGGCTGCTCATCGCTTAATAAAATACATTGAGAGTTTAAATAATCAAGCATTACTTAATAAAGCTGTTAAACGTCTTTATCAGCTTTATTTTAATGATAATGAATCAATTGCTGATTATGATGTTTTAACTAATGCAATGGTTGAAATTGGCTTACCCGCGACTGATATTAAAAAAATTCTTGAATCTAATCAGTATGAAGATGAAGTTCGAAAAAATGAACGGCGCGCATTTATGATTGGTATGCCAAGTGCACCGCTGTTTGTAATTAATAATAAATATTCAATTACTGGTGCGCAACCTTATGAAGTATTTTTAGAAGCTCTGAAAAAAGTAAATAATCCAGCTAAATAGGATTCAAGCAAATCAGAAGATAATTTCTGGTTTGCTTTTTCATTTCCCCTGCTCTATTTACAAAAGAAAAACTGTAATTCTTTATAAATTCTAATCATCCGGGTAGAATAAAGCTTGAGGAGGTCCTTAAAATGAAGGTAACAAAACTTGTTGTAGGAATTATTATGATTGTGCTAGCTATTATTATATTTGTTCAATCGCTTATAAGTGGATTTGGAAATTCTAATGCTGCAATTCATATTTACGCCGGAACAGCTGAATTAATCGTTGCACTGTTATACCTTGCTTCTGGAATTGTCTATATCGCTACTTGTGGTATTGATGGTTTAGGCGGTGATATTGCTGGATTATCGATGATGTTAATCAGCTGGATTTTAGGCTTGTTAACGTGTAAGATCTATCTTCCATTGCAATTATGGGCATGGTTGGCTTTAATTATCGGAGTCGGCTTCTTTGTTTGGCATATTATGTTACGGCGCGAATAAAAATTATACTAGTTATTGGACAATCTAATGAGGTTTACTTTTAGCCTACATTAGGTTGTTTCTTTTTAATTTAAAAAACAAAAAACAGCAAGCAATTTTACTTACTGTTTTAACTAATTGGGCTAGCTGGATTCGAACCAGCGCATGACGGTACCAAAAACCGTTGCCTTACCGCTTGGCTATAGCCCAATACTATATTGTATAGCAACTTTACAGTTACTAATGGAGGATACAGGGCTCGAACCTGTGACCCCCTGCTTGTAAGGCAGATGCTCTCCCAACTGAGCTAATCCTCCAAAAGTGACCCGTGCGGGATTTGAACCCACGATACCAGCGTGAAAGGCTGGTGTCTTAACCACTTGACTAACGGGTCATTTTTAATTAAAAGCGGGTAACGAGAATCGAACTCGCGACAACAGCTTGGAAGGCTGTGGTTTTACCACTGAACTATACCCGCATATCAGCGACAAATATAATATTATCAAGTTATTCGATAAAAAGCAATACTTTTTTGGGAAAAGTTTAGTTCCCAAAAAAATAATTGGTATTTACTCCTGTATTGTATGTTATGAATTAAGAACTAAATTCTAGGGCTCTACGATTTTAACAACAAAAAAAGCATCTAAGAAATAATTTTCTTAGATGCTTAGCCAGATCGGGAAAACAGGATTCGAACCTGCGACCCCCTGGTCCCAAACCAGGTGCTCTACCAAGCTGAGCTATTTCCCGAAATAGTGCCGAGGACCGGGATCGAACCGGTACGGTTATCACTAACCGCAGGATTTTAAGTCCTGTGCGTCTGCCAATTCCGCCACCCCGGCATAATGAACTGGCTAAGCGGAAGACGGGATTCGAACCCGCGACCCCCACCATGGCAAGGTGATGTTCTACCACTGAACTACTTCCGCAAAAGTGACCCGTGCGGGATTTGAACCCACGATACCAGCGTGAAAGGCTGGTGTCTTAACCACTTGACTAACGGGTCATTTTTTACATATTAAAAACTCATCTTTCACAACGTTATTAATAATAACAACTGATCTATAAAATAGCAAGAACTTTTTTAGTTTTTTCTAAAAAAGTTCTTGCTATTATCAATTTTTGCTTTTAAGAGACAGCAAAAAGACTGAAAAATCTAATTTCTCAGTCTTTCAAATTCATATACTTAGATCAAGTGCACTCCCTTATCAACATAAATAGTATCGCCTGTAACTCCTGTTGATAAGTCACTCATTAAGAACGCACAGACATTCCCAATTTCGCTAATAGTCACATCTTCTCCGTCAACGGTTCTTGCCTGGGACATCTTTAAGAGCTCATCATGGCCTTTAATACCAGTAACTGCTAATGTCTTAACTGCTCCAGCAGAGATGGCATTAACACGAATTCGGTTTTCTCCTAAATCACGTGCTAAATAACGAACACTAGCTTCTAGAGCTGCCTTAGCAATCCCCATTACATTATAGTTAGGGATGGCACGTTCAGAGCCAAAATAAGTTAAGGTAACAATACTTGCAGGTGTATTTAATAGGTTCAACTTCTCGGCAACCTTGGTGACAGCAATAAGGGAATAAGATGAAATATCTTGGGCAATTGCATAACCCTTGCGACTGGCTCCAAGAATTGAGCCGGCTAATTCCTCCTTTTTTGCAAAAGCAATTGCATGGACGATTCCGTCTACTTTTGCAAAGCGTTCTTTAATAGTTGTAAAGGCTTGTTCAACACTTTCATCGTCCGCTACATCACATTCAACTAATTGATTTTCATCATCTACTAACCGTTGTAGGCTCTTTTTTATCCTTGGGTTCTGATAAGTATAAATAATTTGTGCACCTTGTTCGGCCATCATTTGAGCACATCCCCATGCAATAGACCGTTTATTAGCCACTCCCATTACAACTATCTTTTTACCTGTTAATATATTTCCCATTTTATCCTCCTTAAAATTCGCGGTAACGTTTTTTTCTATTTGCTAAAAGTTGATTTGGCGATAATTCTTGCAGTTTGTTTAATCGTCTTAGTAACACTTGCTCGATATCTCTACAGACTTTGCGGTGGTCTTCACTTTCTGGAATAATCCCTTCGATAATCCTTTGGTTTAATAACGCTTGAGGTACCATTTTCATTAATTCTGCAGCTTTATCTGCTTTAGTGCTATCTTTCCATATGATAGAAGCGAAACCCTCAGGAGATAAAATAGAATAAGTGCTATTTTCTAACATCCATACTTCATCACCACACGCTAATGCCAACGCTCCTCCGCTACCACCTTCACCATAAATAACCGTGATAATCGGAATGGCAAGCTGACTTATTTGTAAAATATTTTGTGCAATTGCACTTCCCTGCCCATTTTCTTCTGCTTCTTTGCTGGGAAACGCTCCCGCAGTATTAACAAAACAGAATACTGGTCGCTTAAATTTAGCTGCCTGCTTAACTAGGCGAAGCGCCTTGCGATAACCGCTAGGCATTGGTGAGCCAAAATGTTTTTTTAGCTTCTCACCTGTTGTTTTTCCACGATCAGTGGTAATGATGGTAACGGCTTGATGATGGAAAGTAGCAAGTCCACCGACTATTGCCGGATCATCCCCACCAACTCGATCGCCGTGTAACTCAATAAAATCTGGGAAAATATTTTGGATAATCTCCATCCCCGTAATTTTATTATCACTTCGCGCACGTTTAACAATCTCGCTTGCAGATAATTGTTTATTCATTAGCAACGCTCCCTGTTCTTAATAGCCATTCAAGAAGCTTCTTTTCATCTTGACGTTTTACAATTCGATCAATAAATCCATGATTCAGAATGTTTTCAGCTGATTGGAGATCGTCAGGAATTTGTTGATGAATCGTCTGTTCAATAACGCGTCGGCCAGCAAAACCAACTAGTGCATGGGGCTCTGCTAGAATAATATCTCCGTCCATCGCAAAACTAGCTGTGACCCCACCTGTTGTTGGATCAGTTAACACAACAATGTATAAAAGACCTGCCGCAGAGTGCTCATTTATTGCTTGCGAAATCTTGGCCATCTGCATTAATGACATAATCCCTTCTTGCATCCGGGCCCCTCCTGAAGCCGTAAATAAAACTACTGCCTGGCGATGGGTCGTCGCATATTCAAATAAGCGCGTTATCTTTTCGCCTGTAACGGTTCCTAGTGATCCCATAATAAAGGTTGGGTCCATAATTCCTAATGAAAATAGCTGATCATTAATTGAAGCCTCACCTGTTAAGACTGAGTCATTCAGCTTAGTTTGCCTTTGAAGTTTCCTTATTTTTTCTTGGTACCCAGGAAATTGTAACGGATCCTTTGTTTGGAGAGTGCTATCAAACTCTTTAAAAGAATCTACTAACCATGAAAGTCGATGGCGGGCACTTATCCGTAACCCATAGTCACAGTTAGGGCAAACAGCATATTCAGTTAGCTGCTTAGCAAATAGTAATTGATGACATTGTGGACATTTCAGCCACATTTGATCGGGAACTTTCTCATCGGCATTTTTATCTGCTTTGATATGACGTTCACTTAAAGTATTATTTTGATCATATAATTTCACGCTGTCAGCCCCTTCTTCCACTGTGGCAAGAAGGAGTCTTCAAGAAACGTTGTTGAAGCTGTTCCTGCCAGAAATTTAGGATTGTTTAGAATTGCTAAATGGAAATTTTGATTTGTTGTTACACCCGTAATCACCATTTCATTTAAAAGGCGTTTAATTTTTTCAACGGCTTCTTGGCGATTATGACCAAGGGCAATTACCTTAGCGATCATCGAATCATAATATGGAGTAATCTTGCTGCCTGGATAAATAGCAGTATCAATTCGCATCCCCAAATTACCTACTGGAAGATACAAGTAATTAATCGTTCCAGTTATTGGCATGAAGTTTTGTCTAGGATCTTCCGCATTTATTCGACACTCAATGGCATGTCCACGAACCTGAATATCCTGTTGAGTGAAGGGGAGCGGGTTATTAGCAGCAACAATTACTTGTGCTTTCACTAAGTCAATCCCAGTTACCATTTCCGTCACTGTGTGTTCGACTTGAATACGGGTGTTCATTTCCATAAAGTAAAAATGATGATCCTTGTCCATTAAAAATTCTATTGTTCCTGTATTATGGTAGTTAATCGAGTTAATTGCTCGCATGGCGATTTGCCCTAATTCTTTTCGCTCTTGCTCATTTACTAGGACACATGGACTTTCTTCAATCACTTTTTGCCTATTTCGTTGAATAGAGCAGTCACGTTCAGGAAAGAACACAGCATTACCAAAATTATCGCGAAATACTTGGACCTCAATATGTTTAACATTTTCCATAATTTTTTCAAGGTACATTCGGTCGTCATTAAATGAGAAACGAGCTTCGTTTTGTGCTTCACTAAATATTTGTCGCATTTGGTGACTATCATTAATTCGTCGTATCCCTTTGCCGCCACCACCAGCAGCTGCTTTTAACAAAATTGGGTACCCAATTTTGTTTGCAACCTCAACTGCCTCGTTAACATCGGTAATATAATCGTCGCTCCCGGGAATTACAGGCACGCCTGATTTTTTCATTTGTTCTCGAGCATGCTCTTTATTTCCCATTAAGTCAATAACTGATGCTTGGGGACCAATAAAAGTAATTCCACATTCCTCACACATTGTGGCAAATTCAGCGTTTTCTGATAAAAAACCAAAGCCGGGATGAATTGCTTGAGCACCAGTCCCAAGAGCAGCCTCTAAGATATTTTTAGCATTTAGGTATGAATCTTGGGCCCGTGCTGTTCCAACACATACCGCTTCATCAGCCAATTGAACATGTAAGCTTTCACGATCAGCGGTTGAATAAATAGCAACGGATTTAATTCCTAATTCACGTAATGAGCGAATTATGCGTACTGCAATTTCACCCCGATTTGCTACCAATACTTTTGAAAACATTGAATCACCTACCCAATCATAAAGGTTAATTCGGCTGTACAAACTTTTTTTCCATTGACGGTTGCAATTCCTTTACCGATTCCAATATTTTTCCGTACTTTTTCTAAATTAACCTCTAATCTTAATGAATCACCAGGACGAACGACTTTTCTAAATTCAGCTGAGCGGATTCCGCCGAAATAGGCTGTTTTACCTTTAAAATCTTCTTGAGATAGTAACGCTACAGCTCCGGTTTGGGCTAATGATTCAACAATTAGCGCTCCTGGTAAAACAGGATTATTAGGGAAGTGCCCATTAAAAACCTCTTCGTTAATCGTTACATTCCGCCGGGCAACTGCTTTTTCACCGGGAATTAATTCATCAACTTGATCAATTAGTAACATTGGATAACGATGGGGAAGAATTTGCTGAATCTCCGTTATATCTAAAGTTTTATTAGGCATTATCTTAATCCTCCTCAATTGAGAATAGTGGTTGTTCAACTTCTACTAATTCCTCATTACTTACGTGAATTGCAGTGACCGTGCCATCAAAGGGGCTTTTAATCTCTGTCATCATTTTCATTGCTTCAATGACGCACACTACATCCCCCTTTTTTATGTGACTTCCATTTTTAACATAAGGAGCTTCATCCGGTTTAGGTTGAAGGTAAATGGTTCCTACTAATGGAGCGGTAATATCTTTCGTAGGCACAGTCTTTTTCTTTGGTTTCTCTTCCGCTGGCTGATTATGTTGATCATTTTCAACTTTATTAACTGAGCTTGAAAGTTTATGTGTTTGTTTATTTTTACTTAAATAAAGTTGAAAAGAATCCTGAGTTATTTCGAGTTCGCGAATATCAGAATCTTTAAAACTTTGCATCAATGCTTGAATTTCCTTAAATTCCAAGTAAAATCACTCCCATTTTTTAAATGCTAAAACTGCATTATGACCACCAAAGCCAAAAGAATTACTAAGAGCATAATGAGCATCTAATGCATTTTGATTTTTTTCCGTTACTAAGTTAACTGAGCAATTAGGATCTTGATTGAAACAACCTATATTCATCGGTAATTTTCCTTTTTGGAGAGCCGCTACTGTTAAAACTGCTTCAATTGCTCCTGCTGCCCCTAGTAAATGGCCTGTCATCCCTTTGGTTGAGCTAACACGAACATTGCTATCTTCACCAAAAACTTTATTAATTGCTTTTGCTTCGCCTTCATCATTAGCATGAGTTGCCGTTCCATGGGCATTAATATATGAAACATCACCTGGAGCAATCCCAGCCTCATCAATCGCTAACTGCATTGCTTTAGCTGCACCTGCACCGGTTGGATCAGGGGATGTAATATGATAAGCATCTGAAGTAGTTCCATACCCCACAACTTCACCCAGAATTTTGGCACCTCGTTGTTGAGCATGCTCAAGATCTTCTAAAACTAATGTTGCTCCTCCTTCGCCTAAAACAAAGCCACGACGTTCCTTGTCAAATGGAAGGGATGCCTTTTGTGGATCAGTAGCCGTGGATAAAGCCGTCAAGGCAGCAAAACCAGCAATTCCAATTTCGTTAACCGATGCTTCTGATCCTCCCGCAATCATCACTTTGGCGCGACCTTCTTTAATCTGGCGAAAAGCTTCACCGATTGAATTAGTACCTGTTGCACAGGCAGTTACAATTGATGTACAAATATTTTGTGTATTAAAATGAATAGAAATATTTCCTGCCGCCATATTTGCGATTGACATGGGGACAAACATTGGAGATACCCGTTTGGGCCCTTTTTCATGCATTTTTATGATTTGTTCTTGAATAGTAGTTAAACCACCAATTCCGGATCCGTAGATAACACCAATGTCTTCTGGATGGGTATTGTTTTCATTAACATCGGCCATTTCCATTGCTTCTATCGCACTTTGTAATGCGTATTGGGAATAAAGATCCATTCGTCGAGCAGCTTTTTTACCAATTACTTCCTTAGGATCGAAATCATCAATTTCACCAGCTACCGTAATACCAGTTTCACTTGCATCAAATTTACTAATTTTTTTAATACCAACCTTACCGTTAAAACTATTATCGATAAAATTACGTACACCATTACCATTTGGTGCAATTGCACCCATTCCGGTTATTACAACTCTTGCCATTTTATCCTCCTAAATTGTCATTCCACCATCAACTACAATTGTTTGACCTGTTAAATAGTCATTTTCAGCTATAAATTTAGCGGTTTTAGCAATATTGTTTGGCTCTCCTAGGCGATGAAGGGGAATACGATTAAGAATTTGCTCTTTAACTCGCTCAGAGAGACCAGCAGTCATATCACTATTAATCATCCCAGGCGCAATTGCATTACAACGGATACCACGTAGAGCACCTTCCTGCGCGACTGTCTTGGTCAGGCCAATTATTCCGGCCTTACTTGCTGCATAATTAGCCTGACCCATATTTCCATGAATACCTACAACACTAGCAAGATTAATAATACATCCTGAACGATTTTTTAACATTTTTCTGAAAATCGGCTGTGTTACCATAAAACTTCCACGTAAATTAACATTAATCACGCTATCAAAGTCGCTAGTCTTCATTCCCATCATTAATTTATCGTTAGTAATTCCCGCGTTATTAACCAAAATATCAATTCCGTTATATGCTTTCCAGGCTTCACTTCCCAGTTTCTTAACTGAATTTTCATCTGCAATATCACCAGCAAGGTATTGGAAATCGGCATTAATTGCCGTTAATTGACTTTTTAATTCTGTTGGTAATTCAGTTTGTCGTCCGTTAAGGATTAACCGACTACCAGCCTTAGCGAATTCCAATGCTATCGCTGCACCGATACCACGTGTACTCCCAGTTATAAAGACAACTTTATTTTTTAATTCCATCTTGTTGCTCCTTTACGAATTTTTTATAATCGTCAAGATTTGCAATGTGACTTTCTTTTAACTGATGGCCAACTTGGTGAGCGAATCGTGTTAAGGTTTTTCCCGGTCCTATTTCTAAGGTTGCATTAACTTTTTCGTTCTTAACAAGATACTGAAGGTTATCACCAAAATGAGTTGGCACTGCCAATTGTCGTTCAAGAATCATGGATAAATTATTTACGGTAAATGGCCCATTAATAGTATTACTAATGACGGGGGTTTGCGATTTTTGAAAATGTACCTCCTGTAAACGAGTATGCATTTTCTGCCGTGCACCATCAAAAAATGGTGTGTGGAAGGCTCCATTCACTTTGAGGATTACAGATTTTTTTGCAAGGCTTTCCTTTTGGAGTTTTGCAACAATTTCTTGTAAATCTGGTATAGATCCACCGATGACAATCTGTCGTGGAGAATTATAGTTAGCAATATAGATTCTTTTTCCCTGTTTTTGTTCCTTTTGAATCAATTCTTCAATTGCCGAAATTTGTGGGTTTAAAATTGCAGCTAGGGTAGTATCTTCTTTGTCAGCATCCTCTTGCATAAATTTTGCACGGTCAGTCACTAATCGTATTCCTTCATTAAATGGGAGTGCACCACTAGCAAGTAACGCCGCATATTCTCCTAAAGAAAGGCCGATCATTCCGGCAATTGGAAAGTCAGGAAGATCTCGTTTTAACATTTTGAAAATCCCATAGCTAACCGTTACTAGTGCAGGTTGAACATATTGTGTCTTGTTTAACTCATTATGCTCATTTTTCATAATTTTGAGCAGATCAAGGTTACTAAACTCACTCGCCTGATTAACAATTCTTGAAAAAAGAGAGTCGGCCATAAGCTCGACTCCCATTCCCGATCGCTGTGCACCTTGACCGCTAAATAATATTCCGTAGCGCATTATTTTTCATCCATTTGTTTCTTTACAAAATTAACAACATCACCAACGGTTTTGATACTTTCATCAGCATCTAATTCAATATCGAATTTGTCTTCGAGTTCATTCATAATTTCAAAAACATCGAGACTATCAGCATCAAGATCATCTTTGATTCGTGCATCCATTGTTACACGATCTTCATCAACA
Source organism: Limosilactobacillus agrestis (assembly GCF_014145585.1). Lineage (GTDB taxonomy): Bacteria > Bacillota > Bacilli > Lactobacillales > Lactobacillaceae > Limosilactobacillus > Limosilactobacillus agrestis. The sequence goes on along the minus strand of NZ_JACIVF010000068.1, from coordinate 19,555 downwards.
TCTAATTCATCCACAGTAATAGTCTTTACAGCATTAAAAATTTCTTCTTTAGTCATTATTAAATCTTCTTTCTCTTTATTATTCTTTTTAGTATTTTAATATTATTGTGCCAGCACTTAAGCCACCACCAAAGCCACTTAAAGCAATGATATTCCCCGGGTGTATTAAGCCTTTTGCAATCGCCTGAGAAAATAAAATTGGTTCACTAGCAGCAGCTGTATTCCCATATTCATTGATATTTACAGGAAACTTGTTTAACGGTTGATCTAGCCTTTTAGCAATTTGTTCTATTATTCGTTGATTAGCTTGATGCAATAAAAAGTAATCAATCTTATTTAATTGCAAATGTGCTTTATTAACCGCCGACATAATTGAAGTCGGAACTTCATGCGTTGCAAAACGATATACTTCACGTCCCGACATTTTAAATGGTGAAAGTGAAGTGACCTGTTTAGGAAATGTTTTACCCACAATCGTAGATCCGGCCACAATCTTATCCGCCATCTTACCATACGTTCGTAAATCTCGGGCCAAAATCAATGGGACTGTCTCTTCCCTTTTTTGTAGTAAAACTCCACCAGCACCATCGCCGAATAAAACTGCAGTCGAACGATCATTCCAATCAAGCAGCTTTGATAAGACCTCCGCACCAATCACCATTGCGGTTTGCCAATTTGAACTCTTTAACATCATTTCAGCCGTATTTAAGGCGTAAATAAAGCCGGTACAGGCAGCTGAAATATCAAATGCCACCGCTTTATCCGCACCTAACTTTCCCTGAAGAATTGCTGCGGTTGATGGTGTGTAAGCATCCGGAGACATTGTGGCCACAATAATTAAATCTATTGCTGACGCTTGAATGTTTGCTTGGGACAGTAACTGTTTACCAACATGAAGTGCTAAATCAGAGGTATTTTCATTTTTACTAATATAGCGTTGACGGATTCCTGTTCGAGTTCGTATCCACTCATCAGAAGTATCCATCATTGTTGACAATTGCTGATTAGTAACAACATATGGGGGATGGTAGCTTGCAGTACTAATAATTTTTAAGTTCTGCAATGTGTATATCAATCCTTTTTAAGCATGCTCGTTAACAAAATCTTCTAGGTTTTGGAGAGCCTTTTTTACTATCTTCATTTCTTCATCATTCATTCCCTGAAGGAATCGTTCTACCATCATGTTATGGAAAGCTCGGTGAGCACGATACAATACCCGACCGCGTTTGGTTAGTTGGAGACGCACAATTCGCCGATCCGCTTTATCACGAATTCTTTCAACATATCCTTTGCGGATGAGTCGATCTGCCATCGACGTCATCGTTCCGGGAGTCAAATGAAGTTTCTCTGCAACTTGAGAAATTGTTTGATGATTGTACATTGTAATTGCATCAATCGCATGCATTTCCTTAATTGTTAAATCATTAAATGTACTTTTTCTTAATTCGTTTTCTTCAATCCATGCAATACCTGAATAGGCTTTAATTAACCCCTTATTTATTTTTTCATAATCATTATCTTTATTCATAATACATTTCTTCCTTTCAATTTTATTCCCCGATTCGAATAATTTGATTATCAAAATATATTATAAATGATAATGATTAGTCATGCTAAATCTTTTTATCTCGATCAGCTACAATAAAAGTAAGTTCAGCACTACAAGCAACTTTATTATCAATAAGTGCTTGTGTTTCAACAATTCCCATTGATGATCGGACTTTTTTCATGGTAACATTTAATTTAAGAACATCACCGGGGCGAACCATTCGTCGAAATTTTGCCTTATGAATTGCACCGAGATATGCTGTTTTTTTATAAAAACGTGGTGATTTTAATATGAGAATTGAAGCAGCCTGAGCCAATGTTTCAATAATCAACACACCTGGCATAACTGGATTATGAGGGAAATGACCACGAAAAAATGATTCATTAATAGTAACATTTTTTGTTGCGGTAATTTTCTTTTCCGGAATTAGTTCATCTACATAATCTATATAACAAATTGGATATCGATTAGGAATCAGTTCCATAATTTCCTGAGCAGTCATTATTGCCAAAAAAGATTCACCTGCTTTCACAAAAAATTTCGAGTATCAAAATATTCGATAGTCAAATTATATTAAAAAGTATTTTGATTGTCAAACTATTTTCAATTTTTCTTACTTTTATTTATAAATACTTACTTGCTTCCCTAAGCGAGAGCTTTGAGAGCGTATTATGGTGAAGTTGAATAAAATTTTTAACCCAGTTGGGATCAGTTTTAGAAAAGTCACGAAGCACCCATCCAATTGCCTTATCAATAAAGAATTCTTTTTGACCATCAAGATTATTAATAATGATTTGTTCTAATAGTTGCGTATTAGTCCGTTCTTTACGTAAAAGTTGGTACTCAATCGCCACTCTCCGTACCCATTTATCTGAATCTAGTGACCACTTCAACATCAGTTGGTCAACATGATGATCTTGAAGGCCAATATAACTAATTGGATTAATTAAACTATCAGTAGTATCCCACCATTGTTTGCTTCGAACATATTTTTCAATCTTTACTATATCTTTATAGCTAAGAAACTGTTTAAGTGCAATTAAATAATCACAAACAAAATATTGTTGTTCACGGTGATTATCTCCCCAAGCAGCATCTAATAGTTGCCAATCAATATTAGGTTTCTTTTTATCAGCTAGTATTTTTTGGTGATAAATTGTTCTTCGTTCTTTACTTTGAATTCCGTAACATATAAATTGGTTACGGAGATACTTTTCCATCTGACGAGCACGAACTGGATTTTGCTTTTGTTCAAATTTTTGCGTAAGTAATTGATAGTTCATATTTTCCTCTTTATTAATTATTTTTATTAGTTATCCTGAATTAAAAATATTCAAGATCTAACTTTACTATTTAGCTTAAAGTTGATAAAATGTTTTCTGTTATTAATATTAACGGGAAATAGCTCAGCTTGGTAGAGCACCTGGTTTGGGACCAGGGGGTCGCAGGTTCGAATCCTGTTTTCCCGATAAGTTTTCCAGTCGTTGAAAGTATCTTCCTTTCATGCGACTTTTTTAGTATAGCAAAAAATTATAGGAGAAGTAGTAAAATGGAAGCTGATAAATATTTAAAATTAATTCAAGAAGAATTAACAAACCTTCCTGATTATGTTAATGAATACTATCTCGGAACTAATCATGCAGTTACAACAACTTATCAGTACTTAACTGAAATCAGAAGATTCTTTGATTGGTTACGGTCAAGTGGACTTGTATCTGTTAATTCTAATAAGGATTTACCAATCAATACGCTGGCTAATTTACGACGTAGCGATGTAATGCTATATATTGATTACCTTCAACACACTACCAATGCACAAGGGCGATTAAATTCCCCTACTTCAATTAACCGATCCATTAATGCATTAAGATCTTTATATAAATTTTTAACAGTCACTGCCGATAATAATAATGGTGAGCCTTATTTTGACCGTAATGTAATGCTGAAAATCGACTCCCTTAATGATACAAAAACATTAAACTATCGGGCGCACACACTGGCTTCGCACATGTATCGGGGACAAATGAAGTTTGATTTCATCACCTTTATTGAAAAAGAGTATCCTAATAAGTGTGATAAAAGAGCCCTCCCCTCTTATAAAGTAAACAAAGAACGAGATATCGCAATTATTGCGCTTATTTTAGGAACAGGGGTCCGAGTCTCTGAGGCAGCAAACGTAAACCTCGGAGACTTAAACTTAAAGCAATCGTTACTTGATGTAACAAGAAAAGGTGGACAAAGGGATTCCGTACCAATTGCACCTTGGGCTATTCCTTATATCCAAGCCTACCAAGAGATTCGTGCCCAGCGATATCATGCCTTAAAAAAGGATACTGCTTTCTTCCTAACCATTTATCACAAGCAAACCCGGCGGATGACGGCTAATGCAATTGAAAAAATGGTTAAAAAGTATTCAACCGCATTTGGACACCCCCTTACCCCCCACAAACTACGCCATACTCTTGCATCTGAAATGTATGAGGTAACAAAAGATCAAGTACTTGTAGCCCAACAATTAGGACAAAAAGGAACCTCTGCTACCGATTTATATACTCATGTTGACCAGAAACAGCAACGTGATGCTCTCAACCAAATTAGCAAATCGAGCGATAAACAAATTTACCCTTTCCGTTCATAATAATTTTCGTTATAATAATAAATAGTGTATGATTTTTTTGGAGGAGAAAATTTTGGGTTTTATTACTTCACTATTTGGGAAAAGACAATACATTTGTCCTTTTTGCCATGAGCATTATACGTTTTCGGCGCTTCATGCTCACCGATTAGCTGATAAAAATGGGCAAATTCACTGTTATTACTGTCGCAAAGTCTTACAACAATTGCATTAAGTTAATAACAGTTAGCGTTACCAAATTTACATATTAAATAATAACAATTAAATGACCTTGCCGTTACGAAATTAAATTACGGTAAGGTCATTTCTTTTATCTGAAATAAACAATTTTATAAAATATTCAGTTTCCTTTATTATTAACGTTTTAAATTCATCGAGTATTTGTGATTTAGGCGAATGCACTACCATAAAATCGGCTCGCTTATGTTCGATAACTGTATTGTCGGCAGCTATATCAAAACTATTGTTGATGTTACCTATTAATGTTTATCAAATATTAAACAATATACTTTAAAGTCATATTTAATAGTTCTTAATTGGGACAATTGTAGTTTTAAACAAATATCTTTGATTATGCTTCGACTGAATAAATGCCGCTAGTAAAAACTATTTGATCCACTTAGCTATATTTTCCTCCTGAGACAAATCGTAATGATCTACTACCCATTAATTATAATTTCATTTCCTCTCAGAAAGAAATTTGTGTTTATCCCTTATTTTAGTTTTATTTTTAAATCAGTAAGACTCTTTTGATAAAAGAGTCTTACTGATAGCAACGATAAACATTGATATAATAAGCTTTTAAAATTCTATATTTTCATGCAAGACTGTTGTATAATTTTATTGAAAAAGTGTCTCACTAAAAATTAGGTCATTTTAGTTAACTTTAGTGAGCAAAAAGGAGTTATTTCAGTTTATGTTATATAATGCAGCATTAGTTTTAGAAGGTGGCGCATTCCGTGGACAGTATACTGCCGGAATCGTTGATACATTTCTCGCTCACCATATTGAATTTCAAAGTGTAATTGGTGTATCTGCGGGTTCACTTTGTGGGGTTAATTTTGTTTCCAAGCAATATGGGCGCGCTGCCAATATTAATATTAAGCACCGGCATGATCGTCAATATATTTCAATGGCTCGTGTATTTAAGAAGCAAATAATTAATCTAGATTACCTTTTTGAAGATCACGGATATTCCTGGCAGAATTTTAATGAAGCGGCCTACCGTCGATCAGCATCCCATTTTACTGCAGTTGCTACTTCTGTGAAAACCGGGAAGACCGTCTTATTTACAGATCCAGTGGGCAACGAACTTACAAATGCCCTTAAAGCTTCTTCATCGATGCCATTTCTTTCAGACCCACAGGAAACATCCCAAGGACCGTGCCTTGATGGTGGGATTGCAGATTCAATTCCATTTGATATTGCACAACAACAAGGTTATGACAAGATTGTTGTTGTCCGGACCAGAGATGTTAACTACCGAAAGAAGCCATCCAGTTCTGCTGTAAAGAAGTTATACGACATGGTGTATAAAGAGTATCCTGAATTTGCTAAAGCGGGGATTAATCGTCCCCTCCTCTACAACCAACAGATTGCTGAGATTAATCGCTTAGCGCGTGAAGGAAGAATCTTTAATATTGCTCCCTCTAAACCAATTAAGATTAAGCGGATTGAAGGAAATATTAAGAAGATTCGGGCTCTTTATGAAACCGGTCGGAAAGAAGGAGAAAAAATAATCCCTAGTTTAGTTGATTATCTGGCCCAATAGTAAAGGAAGAAATATTATGTCAACTAAAAAGCGCGTTTATATTCCCAAAAACAAGACTAATGGTCAAATTAAGGGTAAACGGAAAATATGGGTAGAGAATGTAAAATTTTTGACTCTTGAAGAATACGATCAGCTCCGCGAGACAATTAAGTTGCATTCTCGGCCTGAATTGGTTAACCGCAACCTATTATTAATCGCGATCGCTCTCAATAATGGATTACGAGCATCAGACGTTGTGACGTTAAGAGTTGGTCATGTCCTAAATAAAACTAAAACCCGTGTCATTGAGCAAAAAACGGGTAAGGCTAAAACATTATTTTGGAATAATTGTCTTGCCGAGATTATTGACTATCTTAATGACTTAGATTACAAAGATGAAAATGATTATCTTTTTCCAGGGAAACAAGAAGGTCACTTTTCTGTCCATGGCTTTTATGAGATGTTGCAACGAATGGCCAGAAAAACCGAAAATAACAAAATCATTGCTAAAATTGGGACCCACTCTTTTAGAAAGACTTTTGGTCGCCAGCTCTATAAGAAGGGAGTTAATGTTGAAATCATTTCGCAATTGTTCAATCACTCCTCTGAGCGAAATACTCGTCATTACTTAGGAATTGAACAAGAAGATCTTGATAAAGTTGTTCAAAATTTCAAATTTGAATAGTTGTTATTCTGAATATTATGTAAACTAAAATATCTGATATATAAAAACACCCTTCACCGTTTTGTGAGGGGTGTCGTCATCTATCAGATATCTGATGTGCTTACTATATATTTATCATTAAACCGACAATTATGTTCACAAAGCAATATTAATCTCTAAGCATCAATAAACTAACTTATAATTAAATATAGTTATTTTGAACTTTTATTAAAAAACCACCCATAAATTCAAATTATATGATAATTTGAATCCCTAATAACGAGTTTTATTATAAATAATCAAATAAAACAAGTATTCTCAAAGCAATTTTGGTAGAGCACCTTCAAATCCACCAAAAAGCTTCCCTAATGAAATTTAGACATCTTTTTATCAACTATAAATAAAAATCAATTTAGAAAGTAACTTTACCGCAAGTAATTTTTGTTACTTTAGCACTATTAATTATAAACTACTTTATATATCAAAACTAACAATTATTTTATACGTATATTACAAATTATTTAGTACGATCGAAGGAGTATATGAACAGTATTCTAATACTCTAAATTTATCTTTTGGGGTAAGTCGTATTATCATTTAAGAATGGAGCTAATGTTTTAACTAAATTGATTTTTTATAGTATTCTTTAATGAATAAGTGATATTAAAAAGCCTATAGCGATTCATTTTTCCCGTAGGTTCCCTAATAAAAATACTTAGTAAATATTAATCAACCCCTCTTAATCATTTTAAATTTTTTTATTGCATTTTCCACTCTATTATCGCATAATTGCTATACATAGCTGTTTGAAATATACAATTTATATCCTGTAATAATTATAATTCATTAATAAATTCAAGGAAATGATGAACATCAACTTTTGGAATTTTAATAAAGGAATAATAGCTATGGAAAATAAAGATTATATACATCGTGTCCCATTATTTAATGATTTATCTAATGAGGGTAAGAAGTATCTTAAAAATTTACTACATCACAGAGCCTTTAATAAAGGAGATCTTATTTTTTCTCCGAATTCACAAGATGAGCTAATTATTGTTGTTCTAGGCCAAATGAAAGTCTATAAGTTGAATAAAGATGGGAAAGAACATATTATCCGAATTATCGGCGCTGGAGATTACGGTGGAGAAAATTACTTGTTTGATTTACAAAATACAACAGTTTATGGAATTGCTCTAACCAAAACTGAAGTATGTATCCTCTATAAATCAGATTTTCATAAATTACTAAAAATAGACCATCAAGTTGGACAAAATCTTTTAAAATTAAATGCTAAAAAATCAGTTGAATTGGAGAGGCAAGCACAACTACTATCTTTTTACCGTGTTGATGTTAGATTAGTCTCCTATTTAGAAGATCTTTATAATATTACTTGTAATGAAGAAGAACATTCAATTACCCTACCAATGTCGTTAAAAAACCTTGCAAATTATTTAGGAACTAGTGCTGAAAGTCTCTCCCGTTATTTTAGGGATTTTGAAACAAAGGGCTGGATAGAACGACATCGTAGAAAAGTTATTATAAAACCGGCTTTTTGGGAAGAATTTAAGTAGATTTTACGCAGGCAAGCGAATGGTAATAGCTATTTATATCCTAAATATTGATATTAACTAAAATTGACGATGATTTTGAAGGCTTTTTTGGTATTCAATTGATCATAAGTAAAGGAAGCGAGACAGAAGGCACTTGTGAGAGCCTCGCAAGCAATAATAGGCCTCCAATGTTCGGGTTTTACCCGACCGTTGGAGGCCTATTATTGTACTGCGCTATTTGCCTTTTATGAAAGGAACCTGACTTATGGTCACAACCCCATCTTTTTATAATTCTTCTACTTGTTTATATAGCTTTGAAATTACTTTTGGCGGTAAATTACTACTTTCAAGGAAGCTTAGCAACTCATCACGGTTAATTCTTCCCGCTTGAACTTCACTGATAACCTCACTCGACAGTTTAGGGTCTTCCAAATTAATTTCCATTTCAGACACCAATTCAGCAATCCCTTTTGCCCTTAACATTTCATAATTAGTCCATCCCCGGTTCCATGGGCGACGGATATTTGTCGCAATTAATACTAGGAGTTTAATTAACGGCTCATTAACTTTATCCTGTTTTACCTTAAGGCCATGCTCCTTATTTAAGAATGCAATAACCTTATTGATAGCACCATTTACACTTGATAACTCAAGCCCATAATCACTCATTTTCAATTGGTAAAGTGATAGAAAAGCAGCGCCTTTAAGATCGTCTCCAGATAATCCATATTGGTTTGCAAGTAGCTTTTCCAAGTCTTGTTGATAGTTACTAATATTGGCAAACGGACTAAACTTATCATCAATTAAAACTTCTTTTGCTGGAATATAGTAAGGAAGTCCCAGCTGATGCTTATAAAACGAAGAAAGCTTCGTATCATTATCTTTAATAAGTAGTGGACTGAAGATAAAAATCTCAGGTGCAATATCAACACTCTTAAATGCTTCGCTAAAGTCAATGATAAAATATTCCATCGTCATTTCATCGAATTTATTTTGAATGTATTGATCAAATCTTTTTTTATCAATTGATGGATTTTGGGCATGGATAATTTGATAAGCCTGTTGGGCAGAAATAAGGCCATATAAAGTAACAAATGATTTAAGATAATCATCAATCATTTTATCAGTTTGCGGATCAAATACTACTGGTAGCTTTTCTGGTTCACTAAATAATGAATTAAGAAAGGCTTCTACTTCTGGATCATCATATTCATCCTCCTCTTCTTCATCAAGGTCTACCGGATCCTTTTGCGTATATAGGATAATGTCATCGTACTCATTATCACTAATAATATTTTTATCTTTTAAGTACTTTGCCAGTTTCTTCAAGGAAGCCTTAATATTCGTTCGTTCTGTCTTGCCTACTCCGTGAAATTCTAATTCATCAACACTAGTTTGAACATAAATGTTGAAAATAGTGCTTAAATGATGAGCAGCCCATTCATTAAGATAAAATTGCAAGTTATCTCGATAGCGACGAACAGTTCTAGCACTATAATTACGTTTGGCATCAGTAAGAAAAAGGTCTAAAAGTTGATTATTTACTTCTTGGATGTGTTGAATTGCATTATCAACCTCATCGGCAGTAAGGTCTTCTCCATCTAACTGACTTAATCTTCTTAACTTATTAGTAATTTCTTTTAAATATAATTCTTCAAAATTTACGTGTTTAATGTTAAACGGTTGAGCCATTTCAATTATCTTAACTGTCTCGTCTTCACCAACATAAATTCTGCCCTTTTGTTGTACCTTCTTAACCAATGCTTTTGCTAAGTCTATTTCACTGGCTATGGTTTTAGCTTGTGGCTTTATGACATTCTTATAAAACTTAGTTATAGTTTTTATTTGCAAAGGGTGAATCGTTTTACTGATTTGCCAATCCCCACCTATGGCTAAGTAATCTGCCAATGATTCGGCAGACAACCCTAACTCTTGCCAAATTATTGCTAGTTGTTTCTCAAAGCGCTCTTTAATCGTCTGTTTATTTTTAGCATTTACATCAAACAAGACAATTGCCATGGTCGTAGCATCATTTAAGAAAATCATGTTCTTTTTGCGTTTAGCGGTATAGTAAGTAGCATGCCATGAAAAAAGCGGATTAGCTAAGGCCATTGCCATATTCTCTTCGCTCGTTGCCTGTTGATAAGTATTAAATAATTTCTGTGCTTTCTTTTCGACGTTAATAAACACTTAGTTTCCCCCATCTCTTTTCGTAATCATTATATTTCCATCTTCTGGATTTCCGTAAACTTCATAAGCACCATTCAACTTAATTTCCCGGTAGTCTTGACCAGCATAGTTCCCCTTAATCGTATACTTTCCATCTGGTAAGGTACCAACAGGTTGAAAAAGTTCTGGTACCGGCTTTTTATCTGTGACGATAATCTCAAATTCACCGTCTACTCCCCCATTGCTAAATGTCAATTTTTGATTAGTATCATCATCAATAATGACAACTTCAGCTTTATCAGTAGTTTGACGTATTTCTTCTTCCATTTCTAAATTCTCCTACCTTTTTATTTATTACATTTTACAATTATCATGCCGATTTGCCAATTATCTTTATTGATATTCATAAAGAATAATTTGCGGTATACTATTAATAGACAATTTATTGCATTAGGGGTGCCCATAGTGCTGGGCTGAGATATGCAGAGATGCATGGACTCTAGAACCTGTAAGTTAACGCTTGCGTAGGAAAATGCACCGGACTTTAATACTCAAAGTAGGTGTATCTCCTATTTTGAGTATTTTTTATTTAAGGAGCTAATTTTATGGTACAACGCCAAATTGACTGGTCACTGCTCGATCGGGTTCGTACTAAAAACCCGATTGTCCTTAACCTTGCCAATTTAGTAACAATTGATAAAGTTGCTGATGCTATTAGTGCTGTTGGAGCATCACCAATCATGTCTGTCGAGCCTACTGAAGCGGATGAAATGGTGACGCTGGCAAATGCCCTTTCGATCAATCTCGGAACAATTAATGAGCGGCAGGCGGCACAAATTAAAACGGTATTACGCGCTGCCACGCCACTCAAGCCCCTCGTATTAGACCCAGTAGCGGTAAGTGCGGTTCCATCCCGCTTAAAGTTTGCCCGTTCATTACTAAATGATTTTCATTTTGATGTTATTCGTGGTAATGCCAGTGAAATTGCTGCTTTAGTAGCGGCTGACAATACTAGTCACGGAATTGATGCTGGTAAAGTTCCTAACCAGGTTCAAATTGCCGAAACGTGTGCCCGACGTTATCATTCAATCGTAGCCTTAACCGGTGAAACCGACCTAATAACTGATGGGCAAGTTATCTATGAAAATCCCTTTTCTGCTGAGATGTTAACGATGAATGTGGGTAGTGGTGACATGCTTTCTAGTATCATCGCTGCATTTTTAGGAACCACTACTAATACTTGGGACGCTTGTATAGTTGCAACGGTCTTGGTATCAGCCGCTGGGGTATTAGCTAACCGTTATTCAGTCGGACTCGGTTCGTGGCAAGTACAATTTTTTGATCAGCTTTCGATTATGAATACGAAAGCACTACTTGAGTTTTTAAAAGAAAGTGAGGAAGATTATCTTGATTAATGATTATCCCCAGGCCTTAACAATTGCTGGAACAGATAGTGGCGGTGGTGCCGGTATTCCAGCGGATATAAAAACGATGCAGATGCGTGGCGTATACTCAGCAATGGTAGTCGTCGCAGTCACAGCCCAAAATACATTAGGAGTGCAAGATGCTTTGCCAATGCCTGAAAAATTAATCGATGAGCAATTTGCTTCAATCGCTGATGATTTGAAAATTAGGGCTTGTAAAACGGGGATGCTGGCTGACCCTACCCGCGTAAGGGCTGTTGTACGAAATTTAAAGAAATATGATTTGGGGCCACTTATTGTTGATCCCGTCATGGTAGCAAAGGGTGGCGCAAAGTTGCTTAGTGATGATGCAATTACGATTGTGAGGGATGAACTTATTCCCCTTGCTTCCCTGGTTACACCAAATATTCCAGAAGCTTGTGAGTTGACGGGAATCACAATAAGGGATAAAAATGATATTAAAAAGGCTGCCCGCGAATTACAAAAGCAAGGAGCAAAAAACATTCTCATAAAAGGTGGCCATGCAGAATCTTCAGATAAAGCTGATGATTATATTTTATTTGAAGATGGCAATGACATGTGGTTAACTGCTCCCCGTGTTGACACTAAAAACACACACGGGACCGGTGATACAATCTCTGCATGTATTACTGCGGAAATTGCTAAGGGCCATTCCATGGAACAGGCAATTATGATTGGGAAGACATATGTTGAAAAGACGATTAGCAAGGGAATTAATGTTGGTCACGGTCATGGACCACTTAATCACTGGGTTAAAATTGAAGGAGACGAATTAAAATGATGTTTGATCCAAAAATGTTACAAGTATACTTAGTTGGCGGAACACAAGATGTTCATAATGATGTTGTTAAATTTCTTGAAAAAGTGGAGCTAGCAATGAAGAGTGGTATCACTGCCTTCCAATATCGAGAAAAAGGAAACTCAAAGTTACGGCCTAATGAACGAGTAGACTTAGGACTAGAATTACGAACCTTATGTACACGTTACGGAATACCATTGATCGTTGATGACGATTATGAATTGGCCCAGCAAATTAACGCTGATGGAGTTCACGTTGGGCAAAATGATACTAAAATTGAACAGGTATCTGTCGCTGTAGGTCATCAAATGTTCATCGGCTACTCCTGTAATACGCCAGAACAAGTTGAACGTGCCAATACAATGGACTTTGTTGATTACATCGGTTGTGGTCCCATTTTCCCCACAAAATCAAAGCCTGACGCCGATACTGCTATTGGCATCAATCGTCTGGAACGTTTAAACATGCTCAGTGAGCGTCCCGTAGTTGCAATCGGGGGCATCAATGAAGAAAACATGAAAGTTGTTCATGACACTGGAGTTGCAGGACTAGCAGTTATTTCATTAGCCTTTGATAGCAAGGATCTTGCAGCAACTGTAAAGAAAATGAATAATTTGTATAAATAAAATAGCAAGGTTGGAAGAAATTTCAACCTTGCTATTTTATTAGATAATATTTTTACTAAAGGTTATTTTGCACTTGTTTTTGCTTCCTGCATCCACTTTGAAATTCCAATGGAAATTGCGACTCCAATCCCTAGAGGAAGAAAAGCTGTAAAGTTAAGGTGACAAACTTCAAATAACATAAATAATGCCATTAACGGCGCCTGTTGTGATGCTGCCAAAAATAATGAGGCCCCGATAACTGCACACTGAGTTAAAGTCACGACTGGGAAGAAATGCATATAAGGAATACCGAGAAATACTCCAATAACTGCTCCAGTGGCAATCGATGGCGTTAGTGTTCCTCCATATCCCCCACATTTGATTGTAAATAAGGTAACAACTACTTTAGCAACGAGGCCAAATAATAGTGCTCCTAAGACCCGAGAATTGACGGTGGTCGTATTCATGGCCAATTGAGCAAGTCCCCGCCCATTTCCCATTATTTGCGGATAAAAAGCTGCAATAGCCCCTGCTGAGAATGATAACAGTGGTAATTGCCAGAAAATGTTTTTACCCGTTGCCCGTTTACTAGAAGCTGCCTTAACTCCTTGTTTAAACCAGGTTCCGGTTACTCCAAGGATTAAGCCAAGGACAATTGCTAATGGAACGGATAGTAAAGAGAAATCACGACTTCCGACAATATAATATGGTTCAAAGCCTTTTAAAATCGAACCAATCATCGTTGCAATTACTGACATGATTAGACTAACGGAAACAGAGCGGGCATTAATGCGCCGGTATAAAATTTCTAAACAGAAAACAGTTCCTGTAATGGGAGCAATATAGACCCCGGCAAATCCAGCGCCAGCCGCAGCCGCAATCAATAAGCGCTTATCTTCATCATTAAGGTGCAACCATCGATAAGAATCAAGCGCATGGGACCATTTCTGCGCGATAGCAGCCCCGGCTTCTCGTGGGGCTAATTCACGGCCGATTGAATTACCAGTTCCTACAAAAAAGATCTGCGTAACCACATGGATAAATGTTTTTCTTAACGGCATTCGTTTACCATTTAAGGCATTCTTAATACTAACTGGGTGATAATGGCGCTGAAGGAAGTACCAAATAATTGTCGCAATTATCCCCCCTATTAGCACCGATACAAATCGATGAATAGGAAAAATATTAATATTAACCGGGATTCTATTTGTCTCGTTAAAATTTAAGAAATAGTGCTCTGTTAAATCTAGGATAGCGCTAAGGATCAATGAGCTAAACCCAACGACTATTCCAAGAACAACCGTTGCAATAGCTAATGGAATGTTCTCTTGCGTTTCTTTCATCTTCTCGTCTCCTCGTATTATATAAATCGGTTTCCAGTTTATCACGGATGAATATAAAAAGATAATAGGAATTCATCATAATGTTAAATATTATGTAAACTAAACAAAAACGAAGAACAAGCATTAAGCTCCTTCCTCGTTCCTATTACTATTTTGACTTCTTATTGTTGAACATATTTGTGTGTTTGAGGATCAAATTCAAAAGTTAATTTTCGGTCATCTAATTCTACAAAAATCTTCCGATAATTTTTATCATAACCAACATGAGACATATCAATTGTTACTCCATTGGGGGAAGCATTGATTTGGTAAAGGTTGTATTCGCCGTTTTGGTAAGCAAAGTTAAGACCATTATCTTGGTAATGAGTATATGAGGCATGTTGTCCATATAAGCGGAAAGTCATTGTTTCATTAGGCTTATCACTAATATGACTTACTTCAGGTCCCCATGGAATAATTGTATTCTTCTTAACGAATAGCGGTAACTTATCAATTGGTGCTTTGACTAAAATTGACCGCTTACCTGCATATTCAACACCGTTCCAAAAATCAATCCACTCTCCTGCTGGCAAGTAAACTGCCCGCATGTTTTGACCCTCTTGAACTACTGGAGCAACTAGTAACTCATCGCCAGCCATGTATTCATCGTTAATTGTCCGAACAGCCGGGTCCTGATCATAATTTAATACTAATGGACGCATTATTCCGAGCCCAGTCTTTGTTTCCTTGTAACAAAGATCGTATAAGAATGGAATAAAACGATACCGTAACTTTAGATACTTTCGGTAGATTGAAAGTGTAGGTTCACCGAATACCCAAGGTTCTTGGAAACGGGTCCCCATTGATGCGTGATTACGGTAAAGGGGACTAAACAAGGCTGCTTCAATCCACCGCGTTAGCATTTCTGCCGTTGCATCTGCACCAAAGCCACCAATATCAGTCCCAGCAAAGGTAAAACCGCTCATTCCTAAATTACATAATTGAGGAATCATCATTTGTAGATGAGGCCACAGACTTTGGTTATCCCCTGTCCAGACGGTTGAATACTTTTGCGTTCCCGCATAAGCTGCCCGAGTAATGACATAAGGGCGTTTATGGCTGTATTTCTTTAATCCATTGTAAGTAGCCTTTGCCATATTATGCCCATAAACATTATGTAATTTCTTATGAGTAGAAAGATATTTTCCATCACTAAAGACAATATTATCAGGAATTTCACCTTCAAATGATGCTGGTTCGTTCATGTCGTCCCAAATCCCTGCTGTTCCGGTATCAACAAGGTATTTACAATTATCGGCCCACCATTGTTGTACCTCTTCCCGGCCAAAGTCAGGGAAAACAGCATCGCCAGGCCAAACCTTATTAACATAAACGGTCCCATCAGGATTCTTAACAAAGTATCCTTTCTTAATTCCCTCTTTATAAATCTTATACTTTTTATCTTGCTTAACACCGGGGTCAATAATCGGCATTACTCTAAAGCCTTGGTCTCTCAATCTTGAAACAAATGCTTGAGGATCAGTAAACTTTTCTTTGTTCCAAGTAAATACGCGGTAACCATCCATATAGTCAATGTCAAAATGAATCACATCACAAGGAAGATCATTTTCTCGTAACTTAGTAGCTATTTCTTCAACTTTCTCAGGGCTCATACTATAACCCCATCTTGATTGTTGGTAACCAAGTACCCATTTTTGCGGTAAAGGAACCCGCCCAGTAAGGTAAGTATAATTTGTAACAATATCCTTAAGGTGTTGACCACCAATAATATAATAGTCAAGATTACCAGCCACTGCAGAATAGAAATAATAATTTGGATTTTCTTTTCCTAAATCAAAATGACTACGATAAGGATCATCAAAGAAGAGTCCATATGGGTGACTATTCTTCAAGCCTAATATAAAAGGAATAGACTTATAAAGCCGGGTAAAACTCTCTACATGCGGAGCCGGATTATCGGTATTCCAGTTATCATATTCGTAACCCCGTTTATTCAAATACCCTGTCTTATCGCCAAGTCCATAAATTTGTTCATCAGTCGCTAATGACTTAATTACTTCAAAATAAGTTTTATCACGTGAACTCCCCCCGGTAACATTATGACCCTCTGCTGCTACTAATTTAGCGTGAGCTTCATCTAATCCACGATCGAGCGGTGTTCGTTTACCTCGATAATCAATAATCAAGGGGTGTCCATCCTTGTCATAAACATCTATTTTTTCATTGTCGTATATTTTGACAGTCAAAGCTGCCGTAGTTAATTCAAGGTGGTCACCATGATCTAGGACCGAAAAGCTGGTTTTAATTGTCTTATCACCTTCAATGGCATATGATGAGCCTTTCTCACCATGATCTTGAAATACCCGAATAATCTCAGGTGTAATAACAGATAAAGTGATTGAACTATTTTGATAATTAATAGTAATACTTTGATCAACGGTTGCATATCCACGTAATTGGTTATTCATTAATGTCGGCCTTCTTTTTTTACTTTTATTGTAGCGCATATATTTTAAATGTAAACGTTTTCTTCGCCAGAAAATAACTTTTTAAGAATAAATGGGATATAATTAGATATAACAATGAATATAAATGAGGCTTATAAATAATGCATAAAAAAGCACAAATCGGGGTTGGACTTTTTTGTTGGATTTTATTTGGAGTATTACTTTTCAACGTTTTAACTAAATCGTCACTTGTTCGTTTAATCGATACAGTGGGCTTTACCCTGACTACTCCAATATCTGAGTTCAAAACTACTCTCTTAACTGAACTAACCTTTATGGGTGATCCAGTTACAGTTGGTATTCTAACAATTGGGGTAATGCTCCTATTATGGCATCAAGGAAGGGCAACCGATAGCGTATGGTATGGAATGTTACAATTTATCGGTTACTGTTTAGTAATCTTAATTAAGTACAGTGTCACTCGTCTTCGCCCTTCTTTGCGGTTAATTGATGTTAGTGGATATAGTTTTCCGAGTGGGCATACTTTTTCAACAGTTATTTTTACTTTTACGATCCTAGCGATTCTTTTACCTTATTGTAAAGTTAAATGGCAAAAGATATTATTAAAGATCGTCGGCGCTTTATGGATCATCATTATTATGTATTCGCGGGTTTATTTACGAGCCCATTTTACATCTGATGTGGTCGGAGCCCTTTTATTGGCCAATGGATGGTGGCTATTAGCTAATAGTCAGCGTACTATTTTCTTTCATTGGTTGCAAAAGCCAGTCAATAAAGTCTAATTAACAAACAAAACACTGAACTTGTCATTAATTATAGTTCAGTGTTTTGTTTTCATTAAAATATAATTATTAATAGAAAGTTCTTCAATGAACAACCATTACAACTTCTACAAACCAAACAGACATGTCAGGAGCATGCCAAACTGATGATAGTCTCAGTATAGGAGCTCTCGGGCACCTGGGAATAGATGTATTAATATGGATTTTACTATTATTCATGCTTGGTGTATTAAAAAAGGATATGCACTGTATAGAACAACAATGCATATCCTTTTTTAATAATGCGTGGCAACGTCCTATCCTCGCAGGGAGCGATCCCCCAACTACTTTCGGCGTGTTGAAGCTTAACTTCTGTGTTCGGCATGGGTACAGGTGTAT
>NZ_JACIVF010000067.1 GCF_014145585.1 Limosilactobacillus agrestis | reverse complement strand
GACTGTACCATTTAACGCAACTGATAACCCAGACATTACTGTTCAAGTACAAGCTAAGAAGGATACTGATGATGGACGTAATGATAAGGGCAACAAGGATGTTTACCGTGAAGTAACCAGAACAATTACAGTAAACATTGAAGGTCAAGCACCACAAACTGTTACTCAAACTCTTGCATTCTACAGAATTAAGACCACTAATGAAGCAACTGGTAAGGTAACTTACACTGACTGGACTTCAGATATGACTGATGGTGCAACTAGCTTCCCAGAATTAGAAATTCCAAGTGCAGCAGGTTACACTAGAACTATCACAGGCGGCACAATCACTACCAAGGATGGTAAGGATTATGTAGCATCAGTAAGTGGTTTGAGTGATGGAACTCCAGTAAACAACATTACAGTAACAGTAGACTACAAGAAGGCAGATCAAACTAGAAAGATTGTCTTTGTGGATGGTGGTAAGACAGTTGGAACTCAAACCTTAACAGGTAAGACTGGAACTAGCGTAACTATTGGTAACGGAAATGGAGAAACTCCATTACAAGTACCAACTGGTTATGAAGTAGTACCAGGAACTGAAATTCCAACCACTGTACCATTTAACGCAACTGATAACCCAGATATTACTGTTAAAGTACAAGCTAAGACGGATACTGATGATGGACGTAATGATAAAGGCAACAAGGATGTTTACCGTGAAGTAACCAGAACAATTACAGTAAACATTGAAGGTCAAGCACCTCAAACTGTTACTCAAAAACTTGACTTCTACAGAATTAAGACCACTAATGAAGCAACTGGTAAGATAAGCTACACTGACTGGACTTCAAACATGACAGATGGTACAACTAGCTTCCCAGAATTAGAAATTCCAAGTGCAGCAGGTTACACCAGAACCATTACCGGTGGCACAATCACTACTAAAGATGGTAAGGATTATGTAGCGGCACAATCAGGCTTAGAAAACGGTGAACCAGTAAACAACATTACAGTAACTGTAAACTACACTTACTCAGATCAAACCGCTACAATCAAGTACGTAAACAACGCTGATCACAACGACGTTGTTGGTACTCAAGTAGTTCCTGGTAAGACTGGCGAAACTGTTCCAGTAACTCTTCAAGTTCCAGCTAACTGGAAAGTAGTTGGTGGACAAAACATTCCAAGTGAATTCACATTTGGCTCAGCACCAATTAAGGACACCATTGTCTATGTTGAACACGGAACAAAGGATGTAACTAACGATCCAAGTCAAGCAGACAAGGTAAACAAGACAATTACTAGAACTATTAAGACTAATGTAGAAGGTAAAGTTACTACTTTATCTCCAGCACAAACTGTAACTCTTCACAGAAGTGCAACAGAAGACCTAGTAACTGGTGAAATAACTTATGGTGATTGGAACACTGCTAAGTTTGCAGCTGTAACTGCACCAAACATTCCAGGATACACAGTAACTAATCCAGATGCCGCACCAGCAATGGATGTAACTGGTAAAACTGAAGATTCAACAGTAACCTTTAACTACACTGCAGATGGTCAAACTAGAAAGATTATCTTTGTAGATAATGGCAACACTGTTGGAACTCAAACCTTAACAGGTAAGACTGGAACTAGCGTAACTATTGGAAACGGAAATGGTGAAACTCCATTACAAGTACCAACTGGCTATGAAGTAGTACCAGGAACTGAAATTCCAACCACTGTACCATTTAACGCAACTGATAACCCAGACATTACTGTTAAAGTACAAGCTAAGACGGATACTGATGATGGACGTAATGATAAGGGCAACAAGGATGTTTACCGTGAAGTAACTAGAACAATTACTGTAAACATTGAAGGTCAAGCACCTCAAACTAGAACTCAAACTCTTGCATTTTACAGAATTAAGACCACTAATGAAGCAACTGGTAAGGTAACTTACACTGACTGGACTTCAAACATGGAAGATGGTGCAACAAGCTTCCCAGAATTAGAAATTCCAAGTGAAGCAGGTTACACTAGAACCATTACCGGTGGTACAATCACTACCAAAGATGGTAAGGATTATGTAGCAGCACAATCAGGTCTAGAAAACGGCGAACCAGTAAACAACATTACTGTAACTGTAAACTACACTTACTCAGATCAAACTGCTACAATCAAGTACGTAAACAACGCTGATCACAACGATGTTGTTGGTACTCAAGTAGTTCCTGGTAAGACTGGCGAAACTGTCCCAGTAACTCTTCAAGTTCCAGCTAACTGGAAAGTAGTTGGTGGACAAAACATTCCAAGTTCATTCACATTTGGTAATGCTCCAATTAAAGACACTATTGTCTACGTTGAACACGGAACAAAGGATGTAACTAACGATCCAAGTCAAGCAGATAAGGTAAACAAGACAATTACAAGAACAATTGATCTTGATATTGCAGGTAAGACTAGTGAATACACTAAGCAAACTGCAACTATCCACAGAACTGCTACTGAAGACTTAGTAACTGGTGATGTAACTTACAGTGCATGGAACGTGGATGGAGCTAAGTTTAAGGCCGTAACTGCTCCGGAAGAAGCTGGTTACACAGTAACTAATCCAGATGCTGCACCAGCAATGGATGTAACTGGTAATACTGAAGATTCAACAGTAACCTTTAACTACACTGCTAATGAACATTCAGTAACCATTACTTATGTTGATAAGAGTGGTAAGAAGGTTGGTGGTTACACTGAAAATGGTGTAACTGGAGAAACTGTAGATCCAGAAATTAATGCTCATGTACCAAATGGTTACCATGTAGTTGGTAAATACCCAACTTCAATTACTTTCGGTTCAAGTGATCCTGCACCAATTACTGTTCACGTTGAAGAAAACGTAAACCCAACAGATGCAGATAATTACACTCCTAAGGGCCAAGATGTTCACACTAATGTAGGTAAAACTCCAAACGCTTCAGAAGGTATTGCAAATAAGGGTGATTTACCAACAGGAACTAGTTACACTTGGAAGACCACTCCAGATGTAACCACTCCAGGTACTAAGGATGCAACTGTTGTTGTAACTTATCCAGATGGTTCACAAGATGAAGTTCCAGTTCACGTAATTGTAACTGATAACACTCCAACTTACAGTGAAACCGCAACTGGTACGCCAATCGTTACTGAACAAGGTGTAGAACCAAATCCAGAAGATGGTATTGGTAACAAGGATGAATTAGATCCTAATACTAAGTACACTTGGACTAACGGTGAACCTGATGTAAGCAAGATTGGTAAGACTACAGTTTCAATTACTGTAACTTACCCAGATGGTAAGACTCAAATCGTTGATACTCCACTAATCGTTACTGGAACTGAAATTCCAACTAACCCTAATGATCCAAGTCAATCTGACTTGTTCAAGACCGTAACTAGAAATATCAACACTACAACTCCAGATGGTAAGACTACTACCCAAACTCAAAAGGTAACCTTCGCACGGACTAAGACGGTTGATAAGAACGGTGATACTAGTTACAGTGCATACACTGTTTACAACACTGAAACTAACAAGTTAACTGATGATACAGAAACTACTTTACCAGTAGTTCATGTAGAACAAATTGACGGTTACTTCTCAGAAGTAAATGGTGTAAAGGCAACTGAAGTTTCAGCAATCTCTGTAAATGCTTCAAGCAAACCAGAAGATGTAAAC
>NZ_JACIVF010000066.1 GCF_014145585.1 Limosilactobacillus agrestis | reverse complement strand
GTGGGCTTATATCTCAGCGATGATTGATGAAGCGAGTCAAGAGATTCTAGCTTTTCAAATAGGTATTAGTCCGAACAAAGAACTGATTGTAAAAACTGTAGAAGAATTAATTACCAATCTACCTGATAATGCTTATCCAATTATCCATTCGGATCAGGGCTGGCATTACCAGTTAGGTTACTATACCCAAAAATTGGCGGATCACCAGTTTATTCAAAGTATGTCACGGAAGGGAAATTGCCTGGATAACGCTCCAGTAGAAAGTTTCTTTCACTTATTTAAGACTGAGTTACTAGCAGGATTTCTGCCTTGTAAGGATATTGCAGAATTAAGCAAACTTTCTCAAGAATATGTTCAATATTTTAATCATGTTAGAACAACCTTAAAAACAAAAGGCATGACTCCGGTTGAATACCGAAATCATGCCTTAGCAGCTTAATATTTTAATTTTGTCTAACTTTTTTCTTGCACTTCATTAAGTCTCTTTTTAGAGGCTTTTTTTATTTTGCAAAAAATTAATAACTTAAGATAACTTCTTTAACAATATTTTCATCGCGCGACGGAATATCGTTTTGACGCATAAACTCAAGATAATTCACTGAGTGTGGATCATCGCCAGTGACGTCAATGTAATTAGAGAAAAGGTATTTAATCATAAATTTGTTAGCGCCATATTCCATTTTCATCTTCATAGAAATTGTTACATCATAAAGTTCCTTTTCGTCACGTTGCTTAGCAAGATGACCTAATTCATGAATTAAAACTGTCTTTTGCTGAGTTTCAGTTAATTTAGTATCTATGTATATAACTGCTTTCCCTTCTAAAATAGGTGGAAAAGCAATGCGTCCGGGGCAATCAAGGCTTCCATACATTACTACGGCATTCAATTCTTCGAGAAGTTCTTTCAACTTATTATCCATAAAGCAGGGCGACCTTTTACTCTTTATTTCTGAGATAACTTTCTAGTAAGTCTTTCATTACTTTCTTATCATGTTCAGTAACAGGTTGACCTTCGAACGACATAATTGTTCCGAGAGCCTCATCTACAGTCGCATTATGTACTTGATCTGCTTTACTCTTGCGCCCTAATAAATAATCAGTCGAGACGTTGAACAAATTAGCCAGTTTGTCAACAGTTTCAAAGTCTGGTTCACGTCTTCCATATTCGTAATTAGCGTATGTTTGCATACTTGATAATCCAATAGCCTTAGCGACATAGGTCTTACTCCAGCCTCTGCTTTCGCGTAGATTAGTAAGACGATTTCCAAACTCTGACATTCTCAACAACTCCTTTTCTTTATATAATACAACTGTTAAACAAAAAGATTGCTTTTTTAGACAAAAAGTTTACATAAAGTATTGACCTAAACAATACGGCGAGGTATTATAATATACGTAAGTTAAACGATACGGCTAAGGAGGTGAAAGGATGACAACAGTTCTTAAAAAAGATGCTTACAAAATCCTAAAAAAAGAAATTGATGATCGTGGTATTAAGAATAAGTTTATTGCTAATAAAATTGGTGTTAGTCCTAGTTATTTGAGCCAAGTATTAAACGGTAGCAAAAAACTATCGACTGACGTTGCTATAAAAGTTATCCAAGTCTTAGATTTGCCTTTAAATATTTTTTTAAATGAAAGTTAAACGATACGGCTAAAAATAAGGCATAGAAGTTGAAAGATAAAAAGAATATCTACGGTCTTTTGTAGAAGACGGTAGATATCTAGTGACAGACGATTACTTATCCCTGAAATCAAGGATGTCGTCGATATTCGTTATGATCGCTTCTATGAGCACATAAGCAAAAGTGTCGTTATAGACACCGTAAATGATACAGAGGGTATTTATTGTATGAAAAAGAAGCTTGAAAAATTTGAAGCAGTAATCGACATCTGGGACTTTTATCTCTTCTATGGAATTATCCTTTTTGAACTGATCAATTTGTTTTTTTATAAAAAGCTTGACGTTATATCGTGTGCTGTCTGCTTCAGTATCATTGCAACCGGAATAACTATTTCGGGTAAACTTCCGGCTTTCGTGATTGGAATGATCGAAGTTAGATTCGGAAAGATCATCGACGGTATCCGCAAGTTTAACAAATGATTCAACTGGGTGGTGAGTAATTTCATTGTTGATTCTATTGAGAGTCGATGTGATTTTAATATCAGAGTTCGAAGCAAGAGCGAGCAGTTCTTGAAGTTGTGAAAGCTGGTCCTGAATAGGGGCAAGCGCTTCTGTAATTTGTTGGTTAGCTTGCGAAGCTAATTGCATTGCTTTACGTGCTTCTGGAGGGATGCGATTTGTAATGCGTGCAACGTCTTCAAGAGCTTCCTTATAGCTGTAATGCGTAGTGATAGTAGTCACCTCCTTTATAGTGAGCTGACTTAATTATACAAGAAAGGGATGATCGTTTATGAACGAACCAAAACTATTAGATTTTCGCGGGGAACCTACTTTAGATAGCCGTGAAGTTGCCAAGATGATTGGTAAACGACACCGTGATTTAATGCGTGATATTCGCCGATATATCAACGATATGGACGAGGGCGCAAAATTGCGCTCTCCTAAATTCTTCATTGAAAGTAACTATGAATCTAGTCAAGGAAAACTTTTACCTTGCTACTTATTAACTAAGATGGGTTGTGAATTTGTAGCTAACAAAATGACTGGTAGGAAAGGAACGTTATTCACAGCTCAATACGTGTCACTTTTCAACGAATATCAAGCCAGCTTGAAGAAGCCGGACAGCTACACGATCGATGATCCAGTTAAGCGTGCTGAACGGTGGATCGAGGAACGTAAGGCTTATGAAGCATTAGTTCCTAAGGGTCAATACTTTGACAGTCAGATGCACAATCCGGGTCTTATGACCGTCACGGAGATTGCCAAGGACTACGGTATGACGGCTACCAAGCTTAACCGCTTGCTTCATGAGTTCGGCGTCCAGTTCAAACAAGGTAGGCATTGGGTCCTTTATCACAAGTACGATGGCAAAGGATATACGCAGTACGAAGCATTTGCCTACAACGACAACAAGGGCGTTCACAACAATCTTAAATGGACGCAGCGTGGGCGGAAGTTCATTTACGACGTACTCAAGGATCACGGTATTCTGCCAGTGCTTGAGCAATCGGAATTGTTGCCAGATGAAGTTGCAGTTAACTAAAAAAGCTACCCGGAGGTGACAACATGGAAGCAATAGAACACAAGCCAGAAATGAGCATTAGTTTTTCTTGCCACAATTTAAGTGAAATAAAAGAGCTGCTACCTGAAATAGCAACTCTTCGAAAGAAATATGATGTTAGCCTAACTATTTCTTATTCTGCTGGAATGGATTGGTCTTTCCTTCCACCACAGAAAGAAGATAAGCATAGTTAGTAGCAACAACTTGTGCATTAATTATGCCATCTTTGCTTGCACCATCACTACCATTGATACCACCAACGTGCAAACTGGCATTATGATTTAACAATGCAATAGTCATTTCTGCTGCTAATTCTTTATCAGTTTTTGCCAAAATAATCACCTCTTTTCATTAGGAGATGATTTAAGTATATCAGAAAGGAGTTGATTACGATGAGCCCATATTTATACCAGATGAACAGGCTAGAGTTCTGTAATGTTTGGAAGTCAATTAAAAAGATAGGCGACAAGGAAATAGAAGTACCTATGTCAAAGTCGACTTTTGATAGACGCAAAGTTTGGGCGCAAGAAAACTATCCAGACTGGCGAAAGGTATTTCTTGCCGGTGGTCGCGTTGATCTGAAGGAATATCAAAAGTTTGAAACATTTCGATCAGAAAGATACTACGAAGATCATGAAAGCCCATATGTAAAAGCGTTGAGAGGTGATTAAATGGCGTATCTAGCATGGTGTGTGTTGGCGATTATGGCTTGCTTCTTAATCGGTACGATCGTCAACGTAATTGAGGGCGAGAAGTTGAACGTACTTAAGCCACGTTATCAGAAGAAACATTAGGAGGTATGAATGATGAGCGAAGAAAATAAAAAAGTCCCTTCTATCAATGGCGATGGAAGGAACCATATAAAAATTGAGAATACAGAAATGATTCAAAGCGCCTCAGAAATTCTAATGATTATTCATTCATAATCCATATATAACCATCATCTTTTGAAACGAATGGGTAATTAGATTTAGTCAAAATTTCTCCTGCCTGTTGCTTTGTGTAAATCACTAAACCGTTAGTGTATATTGTGACTTTTTCTAAATTACTAGGATCATTATTAATTATGTAATTAGTACAGTCAGATGGATGGTTAATTTTAAAATTAGCACTCACAGTGCTATTAGCTACAGCTGTTAATAAATGAGAATAGCTTAGAAATTGAGTATCGATTTTACACATAATAATCCTCCTAAACAGATTTCTTGAGTAGGTAAACAATAAGTAATATTACCACATTATTTTGTGGTAATAAAGGAGATTGATAACTATATGTTGTGGAATAACGTACAGAAAGTATTGGATGAAAAATCAATATCAATATATCGCTTATCTAAGCTAACAGGAATATTAGATAACACTCTCTATTCGTATAGCAGAGGGATATCAGAACCGTCATTTACGAACATGTGTAAGATTGCTGACGCATTAGACGTTAGCTTAGATATTTTTAGAGGAGATAAACAGAAATGAAAGATGGAATGGAAAGGATTAACCAACTATTTGATGAGTATGATTTCCCGTTAAACGCCATACAAATGGTACGTGAGCGTTTGGGTGATTGGTTCATCAGTGGTGGCAAGCCGACTGATGGCTATGTTTGGCAACAAGCACGCTATCTTGAAAATCTAATTCGCTACGGACTAGCTGAACGAAAGGCGGTGATCGAATGAATGAACCAGCATTAATTTGTTCTGGATTAACAGCGGGGATGCTAATAAGCATGTTCTACGGCTCAGGACTATGCTTAGTCTTTGGATTTGTCTTATTCTGGCAGATCTTAGGAGCACTAGGTGATCCAGATAATCCAAACAAAAAAGCCACCGGATCCGACACATCCGATGGCGATAAGTAAAACCTATAGATAAATAGAATTTGAGGTAATTATATCATGAAAAATCAATTACTTAAAGCGATAGCAGAAATGCCAAGCTCTGCTGCTTACTACATGGGGCAACGTGACGGCTATGCTTGCAAGATCAAAGACGTGTTGAATGCTATTTCAGTTGAAAGCGTGCGGGCTAACAATTCCGTGCTAAAAGAACTTTATTGGTGGCTTGATATGTATAACGACAGTTTTGCTCGTGAAATGGGGTGGGCGAAATGAACTTATCCGAAATCTTTGCCCGTAATTTACGAGTTCGTATGGCAATTTTTGATTACAAAGCAACTGACCTATATCAAATCACTGGAGTTGCCGTAACAACGATAATAGCTTTACAAAGTGGAAAGAATAAAGGAGTTCAATTCTCAACAGTCGAAAAACTAGCAAAAGGGCTCGAATGTGAACCACAACATTTGTTTAGCGAGAATATGAATTGGACGGCTTACAAATGAGCAAACACGTATCAGGGGGTAAATAAAAATGAATAACGAAGTAGATCAAATTAAGAGCGCTGTGGAAAAAGTTACTGGGCATAAATTTGATGCACTAGTTGTATTAGGAGCCAACAAGCAAACTGGATTGGCATTACAGTCTATTGGAGGCGAAGCGGCTCTCATAGCAACGCTAATCGCTGACTTGTACGAAAAATATCCACAACTTGAATCAATGGTAAAGGACGCTGAGCAATTAAAGAAAGGCCAAGTACCAGATGATTTAGTCAAGGCGCTTTTTAACATACTAGGGGGTAACAGCAATGAATAATCAAGTAGCTCAACAACAGAAACCAACTAAGCTAACCGATCTTGTATTAGATCGTGTTAAACAAATGCAAGATACGCAGGATCTATCACTGCCGAAGAATTACAACGCTTCTAATGCGCTTAATGCGGCCTTTCTTGAATTGCAAAAGGTACAAGACCGTAATCATCGGCCAGCCTTAGAAGTGTGTTCGCATGACTCAATTGTTAAATCCTTGTTAGATATGACGCTACAAGGATTGTCACCAGCGAAAGATCAATGCTACTTCATCGTATACGGCAATGAACTTCAAATGCAACGAAGCTACTTTGGAACAGTAGCAGCAGTTAAGCGACT
Source organism: Limosilactobacillus agrestis (assembly GCF_014145585.1). Taxonomy (GTDB): domain Bacteria; phylum Bacillota; class Bacilli; order Lactobacillales; family Lactobacillaceae; genus Limosilactobacillus; species Limosilactobacillus agrestis. Next base: position 33,462 of record NZ_JACIVF010000066.1, on the reverse strand, counting down.
GGATGGAGTTAAGAAAGTTAGGGCAGAAGTTGTTCATGAAAAAGATGACTTTGAAATTGGCGCCAATGAAGACATGGAACTAGTTGTTAAGAGATTCGTTCCTAAATTTGAAAATCAAGATAATCAAATCGTTGGAGCCTTTGCCATGATTAAGACTGATGAAGGTACTGACTTTACTGTTATGACCAAGAAAGAGATTGATCAGTCGTGGGCACAAACACGTCAAAAGAACAACAAGGTGCAACAGAATTTTAGTCAAGAAATGGCAAAACGGACTGTGCTAAACCGTGCCGCTAAGATGTTTATTAATACGTCCGATGATAGCGACCTATTAACTGGTGCTATTAACGATACAACAAGTAACGAGTATGACGATGATCGCCGTGATGTCACATCTGTTGAAGATGAAAAGCAAAGTACTGATAAATTGCTAGAAGGATTTCAAAAGTCTCAAGAAGCGAAGGCTAAGGGGGTAAGCAATGATGGCAACAGCAACGAAGGCGGAGAAGCCAGTGAAGAAGTCGCAGACGGACAAACGGAACTCTTCAACGAAGGAACAATCAAGCCAGCCGATGAAGCTGACAGCTGATAATTACTACTCTCATGAGACCGATTGGCAATACATGAGTGTGTCACTGTTCAAAGATTTTGAGAAGTGTGAGGCCCGTGCATTAGCTAAGCTCAAAGAGGATTGGCAACCCGTTTCTAGCCCTGTCCCTCTTCTTGTTGGTAATTACGTTCACTCATACTTTGAGAGTGCAAAAAGCCATCAAGACTTTATTGAAGCTAACAAAAAAGAGTTAATGACCCGACCTACTAAAACCAACCCAAACGGACACCTCAGAGCTGAATTTAAGGGTGCTAACAGCATGATTCAGACATTACAAGCCGATGATATGTTCAATTACTTTTACGCCCCAGGCGACAAGGAAGTAATCGTAATGGGTGAGATTGACGGCTACTTGTGGAAAGGCAAGATTGACAGTCTTGTACTTGATAAAGGGTATTTTTGTGACTTAAAGACTGTTGATGACATTCACAAAGGACACTGGAACTCAGATGAACATAGATACGTGCCGTTCATTCAAGATAGAGAATATGATTTGCAAATGGCAGTCTACCGTGAATTGATTAAACAGACCTTTGGTAAAGAGTGTCAGCCACTCATCTTTGCTATTAGCAAGCAGACGCCTCCTGACAAAATGGCAATTGATTTTAACGGCGATGATGATGATTACCAAATGCAGGCCGATTTAGACAAGGTAAAGGAATTACAACCGCATTTTTGGAAAGTGATGACTGGAGAAGAAGAACCTGTTCATTGTGGCAAGTGTGATTATTGCCGTGAAACGAAGATGTTAAGTGGATTTATACACGCAAGTGAAATCGAGGTATAAGCAATGGAACAACCGAGTTACTATTCAATCCTTACTGCTAATGTTCGCTATGACAATGAGCTGAAAGCAAACGAAAAATTATTATTTAGCGAAATTACAGCGCTCAGTAATAGAAATGGATATTGCCATGCAAATAATAATTACTTTGCCGATCTTTACAATGTTTCAAAAACATCTATATCCAATTGGATTAATCATCTTAAAGAACGAGGATATTTAAAAGTTGAAATGATAAAAGATGGGAAAGAAATAAAAGAACGAAGACTGTTCCCTATTAGTACCCCTATTAAAGAAAAGTTTAATACCCCTTCAAGAAATCTTTATGAGGGTAATAAAGAAAAGTTTAATACCCCTATTAAAGAAAACTTTAAGGAGAATATTACAAGTATTAATACTACAAGTAATAATAAAGTGTTAAGTGATGCACAGCATTCCGTCAAAGATGTTTTCGAGCTTTGGCAAAACAACTGGGGATTTCCTAATGGAATTGCTCAACAAGATTTAACTGAGTGGACGAATAAATATGGAGCTGACTTAGTTCTTCATGTAATTACGTATGCATTAAGAAGAAATATAGCTTCTAAGGGCGCTGATCGCTATTTAGCAAAAACGTTTGAACGGTACGACCAACAGTCAATTAAAACGGTGGAACAAGCTAAAAAGTCTGAACAACGACATGAACAACAAGTAAGCCGTGAATATCAACAGAAGGGTAGCTCTCGTAAACGTCAGCCAATTAACGAACAAATGCCTGAGTGGTTCAGAAAGCAGCAGGAGCAAGAGACTAAGCCTCAACAACACACAGAAAAGATAGATGATAGTGGGGATCCGATGCCAAATGATTAAAGAAAAAGCAAAAAAGAAATGGGATCTTACTCGTAAGATGCTAGAAATAACTGATGATGAATACAACGGTGTAACGCAGGAAGATGCTAACTTACGTTTTGTCAAAATGAAGTTACAAATAGCAGTCTATTACATGCAATTGCTAGATGAGCATGACAGCGAGTATCAAGTCCCGTGGAATAAAGAACAATTCAAATGGGCGCTTAGAAAGCCTGTTGGCGACAAGAAAAAAGAACAGGCCAAAGACTGGTGTCACCAATGCTGTTTAATGTGTGACAAAGCATGTACCAGTTGGAGCTATGGGGAGGTAAAGACAGCATGAATGCAGAAAAGTATTTAACAACCGATGAGCTGGTTTACACGATCAATCATAGCAAAGAAATTGATCGTGGCGATGAAATGGGACCATTTGCCGTTAAACGGGGCAAGTATATTTATGTCTATCGCACATGGCAGGACGCACGAGACGAAGAAGAGCGTAAGCCGATGTGGCTGATGATGATTCCTGTTAACATCGAAAGTTTGTCGGAATTACACGAACGAGAAGATTTAGACGCTAGTGATTTAGAAAGTAAAGGCTTCTGGCCTCTGATTGAACTCATTAGCAAGTATGCACATACACCATTGGCTTTTCGAGGCACAGTGCTAAGTGAAAACGATAAAGAAGAACTGAGGCACAGGCTAATGGGCTATCTCAAAGATCATACAGTTAGCGAGGATTATCGCAACGGCCGTTTAGATGCTATACGCAGTATCATGGGTCAATTTGATATGGAAGATGATTACGATGCGGAGAAAGGCTCGTACAAAGCTATGAAGATTAAGGCGGGTGTTGAGAGTGCTTAAACTTATCTTGTTATTAGGTATTTTTGCCTGTGGCTATGCGATGGGGGTTCATAACCGATGAAACGAAACGCTAAGAAGTATATCGAAGATGGCATTACTTTTGACAGCCGAGTTGAGTACAACTTCTATCACCGTTTTATTCGAGGCAAAGGGTATCGCTTTAGACATCATGAGCGCTTCTATCTTACCGATAAATACGCTTTAGGCGGTGTTATGGGTAGAGCCGTAACTTATACCCCAGACTTCGTTATACGGGACGACAGGGGCGAAATAGCACATGTTTACGATGTCAAAGGCTCACTTACTTCATACAATATTGACCGTGATGCTAAAAAGACATTCAGTTGGTTTCAAAGTAAGTACCGTATTCCTGTTGAAGTGATTGTTCCTCGTGAGAATGACTTCAAAATGAAAGTGTTGGGTGTGCCTAATAACTTGTTTGACAAGCATGTTAGACATGACCGAAAAGGTAACATTAAGCGGTATCCCAAGACTGGGAATCCGATGTATGACTACTACGATGTGCACAAGTCGGTAAATTACGACATAAGAGACACGATAGGAAATTGATTGAGTTAAAAATTATGGAGGTAGCGCAATGAGTGCAGAAGTAAAAGTATTACCAGCAAGCACACGGACGAACCTTGAAGCGTTGAAGCACCACATGAATAAGCTGGGATTTAAGTATTTTGAAGAAAGAGACGGCTGGATAAATTTCAGTCCCGAACAATGTGAGATAGACGGTGAATTATGTCCTCGTCCTGGTATGAGCGTTGATGTATCAACTAATTACAGGATAATTAATTCGATGATTGACAAAATCGATTTATACGACAAATTGCCAGAAGTAAAGCAAGCCATCCTTGATTTCTACGAAGCGGAGGGAATAACTGATGAAGATTAAAGAAGCAATAGAGATTATTAACGGTACGACTAGCACAGTATCAGCAAAAGAGTCAAATGACTTTTTACAAATTTCTAGTGAGAACACGGCAATCTACGGGGATTGGTTTTTAAAAATGCCTATGAATGCAACTAACTGGGAGTCTATTCGCAAAGAGTGGGGTAGTTTGTCTCCTAACATTAGGCCTGAGGATTTAGCACTTGTGATGGATATAGTGCAACGGCTGATCGACACGCCTACTAAAGAACGTTTCCCCGAAAAGAAGTATCGCCTGCGGTGGATTAATGACCAAAACCATTACAAAAATTATCTAAATTTAAATGGCGCATGGGTTTTTGTGGATGATGAAATTGATGCAGATACCTTTACCGAATCAGAATTAGAGCAACTCAAGAAAGACAATCCACACTTAGCACCTGCGATTGATGCAATGAAGGAACCTGCGGAGGATAAGGATGATTAATTATAAATGTCTTAGGAAAGATGGGCCTTGTTTGTTTACTGTTGAAAGCATAGGTAAAGATGGTGAAGCATATTATCTTAACGTCAACGTAAAGCGACGGGCTTACTCCAGAATTAAACGTATTCGTAAGCGACAGATTGCTAAGGCTAAGCACATGATGGTTTGGCACAAACAAGCTAAAAAGTCAAAGAGGTGGAAGAGATGAGTCATAAATTATCAGAGCTTGGGATACAGTCCGATGGCTTTGTCTGTTTTAACAATCCTAATGAAGTTGTTAGTGATAAAGAGTTTGAAGAAATAAAAAATGACTTAGCAAATATGAGAAAAGAAGCATTGAAAATGTTAGCGGAGAAAAAGAAATGATAACAATTGATTTGGATAATAAGTTCGCTATCGTTAGCGACGGTGAAGTAATTAAATTGATTCAAAAAGATGGCAAGGTACGTAAAGATGGCACACCATCAGGTCAAAAATGGTGGTTTCAGACGTATGGACAGGCTATCAAGTTATACGAAAAGAAAGTAGACGCTGGCAGGCCTATTCATTCGTTAAGAGAACTAGCTAAGCAAATCGACAGCGGATATAAGCGTATTGAAATCATGGTAGATCAAAAGATGAAAGAAGCGGGGATTGAATGAAACTTAAAAAATTAGAAAAGCCATATAAGACTGAGACACATCTTGATCATTTCACGAAAGCTCAAGATTTAATTACATCAGCGATTCTTAGTGGATGGAAGATCGATTTTGAGGCTGAGCCTAATGAAGATTATGAAGCGAGCGATGGGGAGGAATACCCACTTTTAATCAAGACTTATGTCTGGGCACCTGAACGTTGGAATGAGGACTACATCGATGAATTACACTTTCTAAATTGGTTTTATCCTCAGGCAGCGATTGAGTTAGCAACTCACTTGAAAAAAGTAATCCAAAATTACAATTGTCCTTATTGCTCAATGCTAAATGGCGTTGGCAAAACGTGGAAATATGGTCAACTCAACGATAAAGATGAATGTATTGCTTTTGACACCACAGAAAGAGGCTACTTTCTTACCGATTACAACGACTTTATCCACTGTACTCGGACTGGACGCATACAAATATTCAATTGTCCGTTCTGTGGGAGGAAGCTAGTTAATGAAGATTAGAGTATGGATTCAGTCACCCGACAATGCGTCCTTTAATGAAGATGACATTATCGAAGTCCCCGATAATATTTCTGATGATGAGTTAGAAGAGACAGCGCAAGAAACAGCATTTGAGCACATTGATTGGGGATATGAAAGGGTGGACAGCGATGAAAATTCTTGATGTGTGCTGCGGATCAAAAATGTTTTGGTATAACAAGCACGAAGAACATATAATTGGCTGGTCAATATTTGCATTATTTTGTTCAATCCCATAAGCGTGTTATAAAGCGTTAAATTGCGTTAAAAAGCGTAAAAAAAGACGCTCTACTGTGAGAGCGCCCCTTCGATATAAAAATAAGCAAAACTATTATATCACAAGGGGAGCGAAATATCGTGGGGTTATTTCCGGAATTCAATGAGAAGAAAACCATTCAAAACGTCCGTAAGTTTTTCAATAACGATAAGAAATATCAAAGAATTTGTCGGAATGCTTGGATGGACGGGATCAAAGCACAAGTAAATGACGTGACTGGTATTCATGGCTCACGTAAAGGCAATGGATCAGAAAAGATGATGATTTACTATGCCGAATGTGCAAGAGCAAAGAGAGCCGTTGAGAAGGCGATTAGTGCCTGTAGCGTAGGAAGCCAAGATATACTCAACTGGCACTATGTTAAGCAATTGACAGTCGTAGAAACTAAACTGCATATCAATCATCATTTGGGGCATTCAACCTTTAAGGATGCTGATGAAGTGGCTTGTTTAGAGTTTGCTGAAGCTTGTGATCGAATCTCAATGCAAATGAATTGTAGCCTCGAAATTCTCCCCTTATTTCTCGATTTTGATGATGACGACGAAAAAGCGGGAACAAATCAGGAACAAAACGGGAATAAAACAGGAACAAATTAGGAACTTTTCGGGAACAAAACGGGAAGTTCAAGGGGATATTATTGTATTGTCGAAAAAATAACGACAACCCCATGATAATAAGTTAGTTCGGTACGTATACTCACACGTGTACCGCAACTTGGTCTGTTAAATGACCGTGTGGAATCCGGTAACCAAGCCGACAGGATGGTGGCAGAGACCATAATCCACGTTGAGACTATCATTAACTAACTTCGAAATAAATTTACGGTAACGATTAATTTAGTTTGTGCGTTTTGAAAGATCTTTTTTAGGTCATTAAATTTACATGCTATTCTGATAGTCTCAACCGTGCTGTAATCAGCAGAAGAGTACGTAATCTAACTCAACGGCTAAAGGATTACCGTATGAATGGACAGCAATACCGTTACAGGAGTAGGCGGAAAACTACGACCGGGTGCGGTGATTGCGTGGTCCTGATTATACTTAGGCTTCAAGGCTGCATGGGTGCAAAGCCCTACTAAGTTTTTATATCATGATTATCAGAAGAAAGGAGGCTTGGCAGCTCCTTCTTCACCCGTACATTGATAATTATGGTATATAGCAGTGCTTACGAGTCGCACTGCTTGCTGAGAACCAAGATGGGCACACTTGGTCGTGTGGCAAAAGCGTGGTTTGAATCCACCTCTCGGCTTTATCACGGCAAATTTAACTATGATAGGAGATGAACGCTCCTCTTTCGTAATTGCATAGTCTTTTTTGTCTAAGCCGTGATATTTATATAAGCATAGTTCAATTGGCAGAATAACAGGCCCCAACCCTGTAGATTGCGGTTCGAGTCCGTGTGCTTATGTTTCAAGGCAAACCTATTTTTGATTAAAGCAACATTCAACGAAAGGAGGAAGCACCTACTTACTCGTGTTTCTTCCATTAGCCTTGATTGTCCGCAATGACGTTAAACTATCTATTTTCACCTTAGGCTAGTCTTGATGGCTGGCCTTTTGTATTATATTGATGAGGTGAAAATAAATTGACAGACAAATTTGATAATTCATTTAACATCATGCCGCCATTCGATCCTATACGAGATTTTCCGGAAATGCCGAAATTTGATTTCAAACCTATAAAGCGTCCTGATGCTAAACTAGTAGATGATGCTAACAAGGCGACTTTGGATTCACTGGAGGTTCTTAAAAAATAGAAATGAATACAGCATATTTGAGAGATATAGTAGATCTGCTAAGTGTAAATAATGAACATCAAAAAGAATTAAATGATTTGGTGCAATCTATATTAGCAATTGCCAAAGCACCAGATAAAGATGAAGCTCAAAGTAGGTACAGAAGAGTAATGAAAAAGATTGGTGATTTCAGTGCTATTACGTCAGCTACCTTAAATGTTGTTAAGCTTTCATCTTTAGCAACTACAGTATTACAATTTTTTATGCAATCACATTAATAAAATGGTCAGCTTAACGGCTGGCTTTTTTATTTGGAAAGGGTGAATTTCGTTGTTCATGAAATTTATTGCTATGTTAATGGTTCCAATTATGTTTATTGGAGCCCTATTAATTAAGCCGGCACTTATTGGCGTTGGCTTATTTGTTACATCACTAATTGTCGAATTTTTAATTATTTATTTAGTGACCTATATGCTAGAAGATCATTTATAAAATATTAGGAGTGACTGCAATGTTTATTGAAAAAATGTCTTATACACCTGGAATGGTTGATGGATTACGCCAAATGGTAATGATTTATAGTGTGCTATTAGATTCTGCACGTAAGGAAACAGAATCAGAGGTTGAAGCCTATAAAATGGCAGATCATGTATTTACTGGCATCTTAAGTTCTAGTGAAAACAGCAAAGATAAATAGTTTTAAGCCTGGTTATTAGAACTAGGCTTTTTATTTTGGAGGGAAAATGTATCAAACTAAACGGTTCGGATTAGTAGCAAGTAGGCAAGAGTATTTAATGTTATGTCATGCTGAACGAACAATGAAACAAAAAAGCGCAAAACGGAGGATAGCTACACAAAACATGGGAAGTCAAAGAACGATAAGCAAGTATAATCTTGAATATTATTTGCCTAATATGGTAACCGGTAAATTTGATATGCCTGTGTTAGCACCAACAGTTTATAAGCCAAAATCATTAGCAGGATTTAATCAATTAAAAACAGCAGATAACTTAGCTGGAATTCATTTTTATTTAGATGATTACCAATTCGAAAGATTTTGGAATAGACCAAGTCTTTATATTGATAAATTAAGCCAATTTGATTGTGTCTTAACTCCAGATTTTAGCCTATATCAAGATATGCCTTTACCTATGATGATGTGGAATGTATATCGCTCACGGCTGTTAGGACAAATGATGCAACAACTAGGATTGACTGTTATTCCGACTGTTTCATGGGCTGATGAGCGCTCATTTAAATTTTGCTTTGATGGATTGCCCTTAAACAGTACTTTATCTATTAGCACAATTGGTGTGAAGAAGAACGATAAAGCAAATCAGATGTGGCAACGTGGAGTATTAAAAATGATTGCCAAATTACATCCTAAGCAATTACTAGTCTATGGTGGCCAAGTTGATTTCATCTATCCAGATGGTATTGATGTTGTTTATTACGAGAATGATAATATCAAGCGATTGAGAGGTTTATAGTTATGGGTGGACGTGGTGCATCTTCGGGTGTGAGTGTGAAAGGTAAGAAATACGGAACGGAATACCATACTTTACTCCAATATAAGAACATTAAATTTGTGCAGTATAATGATGCACGTAATTCAAAGGTTCCGATGGAGACAATGACAAAAGGAAGAATCTATGTGACTGTTGGCAAAGGCGGACCTCGTTCAATATCGTTGTATAACCGTAAAGGATTACGACTAGCACAAATAGATATTGCTGGAACTCCTCATAAGATTAACAATAAGCCCGAACTTCCCCATGTACATATTGGGTTCAATCATAATGAACATGGAGATAGAAAACCTAATTGGTATGAAAGACGTTTGATTAATGTTGTCAAGTCAGTATATAATAAATACAAAGGGTGAATCGTCTAAGAGGGAGGACAAGGCGTTATACACAAAAGCGAATTTCAATGGGCCTGATTATGGTAGATGTTTAATCATGTGCCGTATGTTATAGGTGAACCGATGAAACGCGTGTAACGTCGGAGGTGCCGGTTCGAATCCGGCCGCCCTTATTCATTAGCATCTGCAATTTGCAGGTGCTTTTTTTGTACACAAATTTAGAAAGGTGGTGTGGTGATATGCTATGAGTAAAATGGAAGAAGCTAAGGCGGATTACTTAGCTGGGATGAAATATAAGGACATTGCCAAGAAGTATGGCGTTGCGCTTAGTACAGTTAAGTCGTGGAAGACCAGGAACAAATGGCAACGAAACAATGCGACCAAGAAGAAAAGTATGCATACAAAAGTAAAAAGTACGCGTACAAAACAAGAAAAGGTTGCACCATCGTTATCGCCACCAGAATTGCCGGATAGTGATGGACTTAATGATAAGCAAAAAGCCTTTTGCCTGTACTATTTACAGCGATATAACGCTACTTGGGCTTATCAAAAAGCTTATGGTGGAAGTTATGAAAAAGCACATTCTAACGCCACTAGAATGATGGCAAATGATGGCATCAAAAAATACCTTACTGAGTTAAAGAAACAACAATCGCAAGACCTATACGCGACCGCCAATGACATCTTGCTACGTTACTTAAATCAAGCGACTAGCAATGTTACCGATGTTCTATCATTCAGAACAGAAAAGCATTTGGCCTATTATAAGGTACGTGATAAAAATGGACCTTATGAAGACGCTGGAGGTAAGTTCAGGTATGAGCCTAAGATTGATCCAGAGACAGGCGAACAGGCTTATTACTATACGAATATTGTTGAGTTAAAAGATAGTAGCAAGATTGATACATCGAACATCAAGAGTATTCGAATTGATAAAGGTGAGCCGGTTGTTGAAATGGAAGATCGTCAGAAAGCAATGCAGATCTTACTTGATCGCTTGCCAGAACCAGAAGTTAACGATGAAAGCACCAACTCATTACTTGCTGCACTTAGCAATGGTATGAAGAAGATATGGAGTGATAAAGATGGGGATAAAGACAGTTAGATTTAAGTTTACCCCGTTTAGTCGTAAACAACTTCAAGTGCTTAGCTGGTGGGCTAATGATGAATTAAAGGGTTATGAAGCTATTATCTGTGACGGTTCTGTTCGTGCTGGTAAAACAGTTGTCATGTCATTGTCATACGTGCTATGGTCCATGACCCAATTCAATGGTCAGCAGTTTGGAATGGCTGGTAAAACGATTGGTTCATTTAGGCGTAACGTGCTAAGACCATTAAGAAGTATGTTGGAAAGCGAAGGGTATGCTATTCACGATTCACGTTCGGATAATATGCTAACGATTAGCAAGAATGGTCATACAAATTATTACTTTATCTTTGGTGGTAAAGATGAAGCATCACAGGACCTAGTTCAAGGTATTACTTTGGCTGGGTTCTTTTTTGATGAAGTTGCTTTGATGCCACAGTCATTTGTTAATCAGGCAACAGCTCGTTGTTCGGTAACAGGTTCTAAGATGTGGTTTAACTGTAACCCCGAAGGACCTTACCATTGGTTCAAACTAGAATGGATTGACCAAATGAAAGATAAGCGGGCGTTACGACTTCATTTTATGATGCAGGATAATCCGTCATTAGCGCAAGAAACCATTGATCGTTATAACCGAATGTATTCCGGTGTGTTCTACCAGCGTTATATCTTAGGATTATGGGTAATGTCAGAAGGGGTTATCTATGACAATTTTGATAGAGATACGATGGTAGTTAATGAATTACCTAATCACTTTGAAAAGTATTACGTCTCTTGTGACTACGGTACACAAAACCCTACAGTATTTTTGTTGTGGGGACGCAACCATGGTGTTTGGTACTTAGTCAAAGAATATTACTACTCAGGACGTGCTACTGCTCACCAAAAGACGGATGAGCAATATTGCAAGGAGCTTAAGAAGTTTCTTGGTAACATTCACGCAAAGATTATTATTGACCCATCTGCTGCTTCTTTTATTGCTGTGTTACGGAATAATGGTTTCCGAGTACAAAAGGCAAAAAATGATGTGGTGGATGGTATTCGTGTTACTCAAACGGCGATGAACGAAGGCAAGATACTATTTAGCAATCAATGTCCTAATTTATTTAAAGAATTATCCAGCTATGTATGGGATGAAAAAGCAGCTGAACGTGGTGAAGATAAACCAGTGAAAGAACATGATCATGCTTGCGATGCTATGCGTTATTTCGTTTACATGGTTATCCATAAAGGCTTCACTGCAAAGATTACTAAACGTCCACATGTTCGTGGATTATAGAAAGAAGGTGTTTATGTGGCTGTTGCAATTGATAGAGAATTACTTGGGGATGTTAACAAGCCAAACCTTGAAGCAATCAACTACGCTATTCGTAAACTGAAAGAACGGCAAGGCAGGTTGGATAAACTTGCTGATTATTACAATGGGAATCAAGAAGTCAATAACCATCGCTTTGAGAATGCTAAAGTTAAAGCTTCTAACGTTATGATTAATCATGCTAAATACATCACTGACATGAATGTTGGTTTTATGACTGGTAATCCGGTTAAATATACCGCCAAGAAAGGTAAGAATATTGATGATGTATTAGAAGCGCTAGAAAAGATTGATATTCATAAGCACGACATTGAGCTTGAAAAAGACTTATCTGTGTTTGGGTATGGCTATGAATTGCTTTATCTTAAAACAATTGATCCAACTATTAGCATTGATGAGCTTGGCAATGAAAAGATTACTCCTAACACTGAATTACGAGTAGAAGCCGTTGATCCACGTGCCGCAATTGTTGTTACTGATGATACAGTTGAACACGACCCTTTATTTGGTGTGTTTGTTCAAGCAAAGAAAAATTTGAGCGGACAGAATGATGGTTATAGTGTCACGGTCTACATGCCAAAAAAGATTGTAGAATATCGCACTGAAGTAGGAATGGAAGTATCGACAGATGATCAAATCGTTGACGAATACGATAACTTGTTCAATGCAGTTCCATTAATTGAGTATCGAAATAATGAAGAACGACAGGGTGATTTTGAACAACTAATCTCGTTGATTGATGCTTATAACCTCCTCCAAACTGACCGAATTTCAGATAAAGAAGCCTTTGTTGATGCAATCCTTGTTACATTTGGCTTCGGATTAGAAGAGGATGAAGACAGTATTGAAGCGTTGAAGAATGGTGTTATTAATGCACCTTCTCGTGACGATGGGGCTGATGTTGAATGGTTAACTAAGACTTTCGATGAAACACAGGTTAACTTGCTTAGCCAATCAATTGAAAATGATATTCACAAGATTTCATACGTTCCGAATATGAACGATGAAAAGTTTATGGGGAACGTATCTGGTGAAGCAATGAAATTTAAGCTGTTTGGGCTTGAAAATCTTATTTCAATTAAGAAACGTTACTTCTTCGATGGCTTGCACCGGCGATTAAAATTAATTCAAACCATCGTTAATATTAAAGGCGGTAATTCAGATGTTGATGGTTGTGATATCTCATTGACGCCTAATATTCCGGTTAACTTGTCTGATGTAGTTAACAACATTAAGAATGCTGACGGTATTCTTCCACGCAAGATTACTTATAGTTGGCTTCCACAAGTTGGGGATGTTCAAGAAGTTATTGATGAAATGGCTCAACAAGATGCTGATAACATCAGAAAGAACCAGCAAGCGTTACAGCGACAGGATCCAGACCGTTTAGAATTGGAGGATAGCCAAGATGATTCGAGTGAAGATTCAAAGGGAACCAACCAAGACGATAATCAAAGCAAGCGGACACGCTGAGTATAGCGTAAAAGGCTCTGATATCGTCTGTGCTTCATTTTCCACTTTGTTAACTCATACGGTTAATAATTGCACTAACGTGGTTGTAAATGATGAGAATGGAACTCTGACAGCTGTATTTGCAAATAGTGAACGCATTGAAAATAAAACTTTGCTAAATGCATTTGAGAACACAGTTAATCAGCTTGTGGAGCAGTACGGTCAATACATTACTGTTTTGTAGGTGAAAGCCTATGAAAGTTGATAAAAATAAATTCAATTATTGGCAATTGCGAGACTTGCAAGACGAACAAAAGAACCAGGATGAAGCAACTAAACGCCTAAAGATTATCAACGTGGCGTATCAGAAAGCAGAAGCATATTTAAGCGACGAGGTCCAAAAGATTTATCGTCGCTATTTTTATGCTGACATCACTGCTGATGAAGTTGCAACAATCATGTCTTCGCACATCTCACCATCTGAGCTGGTAACCCTACAAGCGTTAGCAAGCAATATTGTCGATAAAGAAAGTAAGAAGGCTATTGATGATTACTTAAATCAACTAGCCGCTAAGAGCAGAATTACCCGACTGGAAGAGTTACAAGTCAAAGCGTATATAGTTGCTAAAAATGCTGGAGACGTCGAATTGGATCAGAATATTAAATTGCACACTGATGTGATGAAAAGAACCTGGGCCGAAGTTGAAAAGCAAGGAGCAATATATGATAAAGCAAAAGATTACAAGCTCCCTAATAAAACAAAACCAGCCTTAGAATCCAAAGAAAACAAAATCGTTATCAAGAACCCTAAGACTGATAGGAAAGTTGCGACGGTATCGATGGAACAAGACGTACCGAAGTCGAAAATTACTGAGATACCTAATCGTTATGTGAAAGCAGCATTAAATTCCAGATGGGAAGGCAAAAACTTTTCATCACGTATTTGGGATAACACTGATAAGCTTGCTGAACGCTTGCAAGAATTATTTACGGCTAAAGAGTTAAGTGGAATGTCTGAACGAGAAATGATTAAGCAAATTGAAGAGGAGTTCAATACAAGCCGCTTCAATGCTAGCCGGTTAATCAGAACCGAAGCTAATTATTTTTACTCTAAGATAAAGCTTGATAGTTGGAAGAAACGAGGAGTTAAGCAATATCAGTTAATTGCTGTTCTTGATAGTCGAACCAGTAAGATATGTCGAGCAATTAATAATAAAGTTTTTAACGTTTCTGATGCAGTTATTGGTAAGAATGTGCCACCTTTGCATCCGTTTTGTCGAACTGTGCCTGTAATCTATCTAGGTAACAATAAATCTTGACCTAAGCACGTCATGAAACTACTTCAATAATTGAATACGTGTGTGGGCTTGAAGACACACATTCAGAAAGTCGCTGTGTAGAAATATGGGGTGGCTTTTTTCGTGCAGTCATAAATTCAAGTGTGCATGGGTAGAAAGGATTATATCTATGGAAAAAGTAAAGTTTTACAGTAATTTGCTAAAGCTGAACTTACAACGATTTGCAGATGAAGGACAAGATGGAGAAAGAGGTGCTGATACAGAAAACGAAGCAACGGATACTAATGATGATTCTGATACGCAAAATAAGCCTTTCATGACGTTCCAGACCCAATCAGAATTGGATTCTTATTTTGATAAGAAGTTAGACAAGGCATTAGGGACTGCTAAGGCTAACTGGGAAAAGGAACAAAGCGATAAGGAAAAGAAAGCTAAGGATCGCAAGAATATGACCGAAGAAGAACGACGTGAGGATGACTTTAAGCAACGGGAAGAAGCTTTATCTGCTCGTGAAGCTGATGTTACTAAGCGTGAGAATCGGAGTAAGCTTGCTTCTCGTTTAGTTGATGACGGTTTGCCTACTGGGTTAGTTGATGTTTTTGATGATGTTCTAGCTAATGAAGACAATATGAACGAAACATATGAACGGGTAAGCGAAGTATTTCGTAGCGCTGTTCATGATGCCGTTGAAACTCGGTTAGCACAAGGCTCACGAACACCTAAGAGTACGGATGATAATTTGACTCATAAATCGGCTGGTGAGCTTTATGCTGAAAAGGCTAATAGTGCTAATAAATCTGAAAGTGATTTTTGGAAATAAGAAAGGAGAATGACAATTAATGTACACACGATTTCAAGATGGTAAGCAATTAAACTTCCTTGCTTCTGAGAAGTTCACTGCTTTCCCTGAAACAATTAACAAGGACAATTACAATGTCCAAATTGATGACTTAGGACGCAAGTATGTACCTGCTGGGACAGTATACCCAACAAATGATGCAAAGGCGGTTGGTATTACTGTTAACGATGTATATGTATCAGAAGACGGTTCTAATCAAATGGTAGCTGTTATGCGTGAAGGTTGGGTATTGAGTCAACGATTAACTCCAACTCCATCCACAGACGCAATTAAAGCAATGACAGCAATTCATTTTAAGGATTTAGACACGACTGCTGATACTGCCCCAACAGATCCAAAAGTAAATCAATAGTGAGGAGGAGATAATAGATGAATAAGCAAACACTTAAGCTAGATTTACAACGTTTTGCCACACCAATTCTTGATATGTTCGATCAGAATACGGTGCTTGATTATACTCGTAATCGTCAATATCCAGATATGTTAGGTGATACTTTATTTCCAGCAACTAAAGTTCCAACACTCGAAGTTGATATCTTAAAAGCTGGTAGTCGTGTCCCAACAATTGCTAGCTACTCAGCCTTTGATGCTGAAGCCGAAATCGGTAGTCGTGAAGCAAGTAAGATGACTGCTGAATTAGCATATGTAAAGCGCAAGATGCAAATTACCGAAGAAATGCTAATCAAGTTACGTTATCCGCGTAATAATGCCGAAGCTAACTACTTAAAGCAATATGTGTTCAATGATATTGATGCAATGGTACAAGCAGTTAAGGCACGTGGTGAAAAGATGACAATGGAAATGTTTGCTACTGGTAAGATTACTGATAAGGACAACGGGATTTCCATTGATTATCAAGTTCCAAAAGAGCATCAAACTGCATTAGCAAGTAATACTACTTGGGATAGCGGTAGTGCTTCAATCATTGAAAACTTACAAGATTGGTCTGATAAGCTCGATATTACCCCAACGCGTGCATTGACCTCTAAGAAGGTATTACGGACATTAATGCGTAGTACTGAAATTAAGGAAGCGATCTTTGGTAAAGATACCGGTCGGGTTGTTGGTCAAGCTGATTTAGATCAGTTCATGGTTGCACAGGGACTTCCGGTTATTCGTGCATATGCTGGTAAGTATCGTGAGGAAGACGCTAAGGGTAAAGTTAAAACACAAACTTACTTCCCAGAAGATCGGATCGTTCTCTTTAATGATGAAGTACCAGGTGAAAAGATCTATGGACCAACTCCCGAAGAAAACCGCTTGATCTCAACTAATGCGCAAGTATCAGAAGTTGGTAATGTTATGGCTAAAATTTATGAATCTGGCGAAGACCCAATCGGAACTTGGGTATTAGCGGCCGCAACCATGCTTCCTTCATTTGCAAGTGCTGATGATGTATTCCAAGCCAAAGTTCTCTAATTCGATTTGGGGTGTTTAATGTGGACAAACAAAAATCAACGCTAATTACTTCTCTGGGCTTGCGATTACATGTAACAGATGATGCCTTGCTGTCTGACCTTGTAGAAGAAGCCATCGCCCAGGTACTTGATTACACCGGGCAAAAGGAGCTGATCGGCAATCTTGGTGTCTACGTTAAACGGCTGGCTGTTATCAATTACAATCGCTTGGGTATTGAAGGTGAAGCGCAACGAAGCGAAGGTGGCGTTACTAACTCCCTAGAAGTCGGTATACCTAAGGATATTCGGCAAGGCTTAAATCGCTATCGAATTGCGAAGGTGAAGAAGCTATGAGACTAAAAGAGAGTGACCTCGTAACGGTCTATATTAAGAAGCCGGAAAATACCCAAGATGAAGAGGGCTACGACATTGCCGGGTGGGGAGAGCCGCAAGCAATTAGAATGAACGTTCAATCGGCCAGCGGTGCAGTTAATGCTCAAATCTACGGGAAGGATATTAAGTACGTTAAAACGTGCAAGTATCAAGGCAATGAGCTTTCAGAAGGTCACGGCGAAGGCTTCGGGGTATGTTTGAATGTTTCTGAAAATGTTGATCCTGATTACAAGATCACAGCAATTCAGGAATATTCTACGCATAAAAACATCACCCTAGAACGAATTAAGAGAGATGAGCAGGATGATTGAAGTTGAAATCGTTGGTCTGAACGAGTTAAGGGCAAAACTGCGTAAACTCCCCAAAGCGTTGGCTGATGGTGCGGCAAACGGACAAGAAACTGCACTCGAACAGGCGGAAGCCTACGCTGTTGACGAATTGCAAAGCAGTATTCAGTATTCAACAGGGGAGCTAGCAAGAAGCTTTAAGCATGAAGTTAAAATTGATGGTGACGAGATTGTCGGACGCTGGTGGAACTCCTCGATGATTGCTATTTTCCGAGAGTTTGGGACTGGTAAAGTCGGTGAAGCTTCTAGTAAGGAGTTACCACCTAACGTTGCCATAACTTACCGACAAACACCTTGGTATATCCCTGCTGAAGAAGTTGACGTTAATCTGACGAAGATATACGGCATTCCAAAGGTGAAAATCAAGGGTAAATACTTTTATCGCACCGCCGGGCAACCGGCAAGACAGTTCATGACCCCTGCGGCTAAAAAAATTGCAAAGAAAGCTCCTTCAATAATTAAGCAGTCAGTTGATCAAGAACTTCGCGAGAAGCTGGGTGATTAGATGCAAATTTACAACGTCAAGTCCCTTGTCTTTAAGACTCTAAAATCAATTCCTACTCTTAAAAATGTTTCTCCTTCATATCCTGATAAATTCACCACGTTTCCTACTGCTATCTATAAGACAACTCAACGGTCTTATATCAGAAACAACTATCAAGAAGAAACAGACACGGAATGGCAGATAACGATTGACTTGTACACTGACAAGGGTTCGCTGACAAAACTTAAAAACGAAATTATTGCAAAGTTCTCGGCTATGGGCTTCTCGAATGATGTCGGTGACCAGGACTTGAACGGAGTAACACGAACTGTAATTGTATTCAGCGGCGTTGTTGATAATACAAGCAGACGTGTTTACCAGAAAGGATAAAAAATGACAAAAGGAAAATTATATAGTGATCTTTTAAATTTAGATTTACAACGCTTTGCTGTTGATAGTACAGAAGGTCTTGTTGGTACGGGCACTAAGCTTGAACGTTCAACAGACGGTACTACCTGGGAAGAAATTGCTGATATTAAGACGGTTCCTGAACTTGGTGGGGATACAGAAAAGGTTGATGTTACTACCTTAGCCGATGATCGTCGGAAGCAAGTTGAAGGTATTCAAAACGCTTCTAACGTTCAGTTCCAAGCCGTATATAAGGGTGCTAGTTTTGCTAAAGCCCTAAAACAAGCGGGTGACCGGAAGCAATACCAATGGCGTGTTACTTACCCAGATGGTATGACTGCTACAATGCGTGGATCATACAATATTAAGTTTGCATCCGTAGCTGTTAACGGTGCACTGGGTTACACAATCACTATTACCGTATCAGATGGTCCACATTTCACGGCTGCTGACGGTGATAGCGCTACTGATACACACGAATAGAACTGATAGACGTGGGTTCGATTCCCACGTCTATTTTTTGCAAGCAAAAAACAACTAAAGGAGAGATTTATTTATGGCAACTACTGCTAAGAAAGCAACAAAGACAATGCAACTCGGTGATTTAGAACTCGAATTGAAGTTAGGCGGACGTGAAGTCTTTAAGATTGAGCGCCGTCTTGGTAAGTCAATGATGTCGCTCTTTATGGACTCTCGCGGTGGTCAGAAGTTGCCACCGGTCAACGAAATCTTAATCGTTTTACAAGGGGCTAATCAAAAGCACGGCGTAACCGATAAGCGTCTAGTAGCAGCCTTTGAAAAGTACCTTGACGAAGGTAACACGACAATGGATTTATTTAACGACTTAATGGATCTGTTTGAAGAATCTGGTTTTTTTGGCAAAAAGAAGAAGGGTTCCAAGACCGCTACGGAATCGGAAGTAACGCTAGACGCGGACGAGGAAACGGAGGACGGTCTTCTGTAGAAGAGGAACGCTTTGAAACAGTTTCAGAATTGTTTAAACACCTTTATCCGATTGCTGTGGAGTCAGGGATTGATGCTGAACACTTCTGGGACTTTGACCTTGCGGAACTTATGACCCAAATATCAGCTAACAACAAGCGCAAGTTAGAGGATATGCGGACTAAAGCTTACATGGATCACCGAATGAGTGAGCTAATAGCATTTGCGGTTAATGATCCTGCTAAGATGCCAAAGGTTGAAGAAGCTTATCCTTTTGTTAAAGAAACAGAAGTGCAGGCGCAACAATCACTGACAGAAGAAGAACCGGATTGGAAACGTGACCAGGCGCTGTTTATGCAACAAGCTCAACGCATTAAACAATTCAATAAAGATAAGAATGGAGGTGAGAACTAATGGACTTGGAAGAACTTGAGTTAAGGTTTAGAGCTAATTATGGAGATGTACTCCAAAAAATGGATGAGTTGACTAGTCTTATCGGCCAAAAAACCAACGATATGCAAGCTAAAATTCAAAGTAACTTGGATCGTATTCAGCAGAATATGAACGATAACGTTTCTAAAGCAAATGAGAAAGCCAAAGAAGAAGTTCGTCAACGTGAAGAAGCTGAAAACTCTAAGCAAAAATCTATTGAGCGTACGGCTAGTGTGCAGAATGATGCAACTAATAGGATTATCGAAGGAAACAAGGCTCAAGCCGAAAGTTCCAAAGAAGCCGTTAATGAATCAGAAAAAAGCCTGGATAGTTTAACTGCTCGCTTACAAGAAGCATCTAACATGCAACAACGAATTGCTCAGCAAACTAAGGTAGCTCGTGAAACTGTAGGTGATATCCCTGTTAAACAAGCTCAACAAGAAGTACGTCCTAAAGAAAAGCCTAGGCCAAGAATAGAAAACTCAAGCTTCAATGACTACCAAGAAAAAAGAATTCAGAGCTATATGCCTAAAAGGCCTGTTGATTTAGGGATTGATGATGAAATTCAAGCGGAAGTTTCCCGAGCTAAGAAGGAAATTGATGGCCTTGTATCCCACATCAACGAAAAAATGCAACAGGCGCAATCAATGCAACGTAGAATAGCAACATTGATGGCTAGCAGAGATAACCTTGATATGAGCAAACAAGGCAGTCAGGTTAGAGCAATGCGACTTGATGATCAGATTGCTAATGCACAAGTCAAGATGGAGCGTTATCAGAACCAAGCCAAAGCCCTTGCACAAGAAATGTCGCAAGAGCTTAATACTATTCCAAATTCACTCAAACGTATTGAACGTGAGATGGATCAAACGGAAGCAAAGATTGAACGGATTAGGCGTACTATTGCGGAAACCAAAGCACAAGATGCTGTTCTTGGTAGATCATCTGGTAATAACAAGGAACTTAAAGAAGCCGAAGCAGAGTACAAACGTCTTGTAAATCGAAGTAATGAATTAGCTAAGGCTTATAGTTACGTTAGTTCTCGTGGAGATGAGTTACGAAATGCTTCTTCAAGAGTGAACACTACGCTCGCTCAAGAAGGTAATACTGCTTCAAATACAAGTTCACGGCTTAGTCGATTACGAAATACCATTTCAAACGTCACCTCGTCATTTAGACGCATGGGTGATAGTGGTAGTTCCTCAATGAGAAGAGCTGGTACAAGCGCTTCTTTACTCAGTGAACGATTAAAGGGCGTAAAAATGGCAATGGGCATGTTGGCTAGTCAGTTAATTGTATTCACGCTACTGTATCAAGGAATTATGATGCTTGCTCAGGGAATGGGTTCAGCCTTGATGACTAACCGACAGTTTGCAAGTAGCTTCAATGCAATTAAGGTTAATTTGCTTACTGCTTTCTATCCGATCTATAGTTATGTTTTACCAGCGATTAACGCGCTAATGAATGCCTTACGTAAAGCAACTGGTTGGATTGCTCAATTTACTTCTGCGTTAACTGGGATGAGTCTTTCTGGTGCTCGGAGTGGGGCACAAGGACTTTATAACCAAGTTCGTGCAATGAACGATACTTCAAAAGCAGCAAGTAAAGCCAGTGATGCGGTCAAGAAGCAACAGCAGGAGCAAGCGAAAGCGGTTCAGCGTGCTAATCAACAAATTGCCGAAGCTAACCGTCAAGGTGCAGCGGCAGTAGCGGCTGAAAACGAAAAGATTAAGGCTGCTAACGAACAAGCTAAAAAAGCCTTTGAAGATACCAAAAAGGCTAATGAAGACCTTCAAGCATCACTCATGGGCTTTGATGAGTTAAATGTTTTGGATAATAACAAAAACAATAGCGATAATGGTAGCTTTGAAGCTCAGCCACTAGAGAAATTCACTCCACAGCAAAAGCAGGATACACCAATCTTTGATGATCCTGGTGTTGACGATGGCAGCGCTGGTGAGGATGAAGATCCTGGCTTAGATTGGAATGTTCCTTTAGAAGCTTCTCAAAATGCAATTGATGCAGCTAATAGGGTTAAAAAGGTTTTAGGAGAACTGTTTGACCCCATGAAGAAAGCTTGGGACGAAAAGGGCCAAGCTGTTGTTGATGCTGCTAAGTATTCATGGTCAGAAATTAAGCGATTATTAGGTGATGTCGGTCACTCGTTCATGCATGTGTGGGATAACGGAACAGGACAAAGAACCGTTGAGAATATTCTACAATTGCTGGCTGATATGCTGAATATCATTGGTGATATAGCGAGAGCGTTTGCGGAAGCGTGGGAAGAAGGCGGACGTGGCACAAAGTTTATTCAAGCTATTTTCAACGCTTTGAACAACGTCCTAGAATTGATACACCATATAGCCACTTCATTTAGAGAAGCGTGGAATGATGGTACTGGTGAACGTATAGCAGCACATTTAATTGAGCTGTTTACTGGTCTTGCTAATATCGTTGGTAATCTCGCAAGTCAATTTGACAAAGCATGGCAACATGGCGGTGTTGGAACATCTATCTTTAAGACCTTGTTGGGTATGGTAGATGATATGCTTGGTGCTTTAAGCGACATGGCAAACTATACCGCTAATTGGGCTAAGAAACTTGATTTTACTCCATTGCTTCAATCAATTGATACATTGCTGAAGTCAATTCGACCAGTAACGAAAGACGTTTGGGACGGATTGGAATGGGCTTATAAGAATGTCTTGTTACCATTGGCTAAGTTTACGATTACAAAGTTAATTCCTGATTTCTTTAATTTTTTAGCAGCCGCTTTAAAGCTTGTACACTCTGTTATTCAAGCCGCAAAGCCAGCGTTCCAATGGATTTGGGATGACTTTTTCGAACCGATTGCTAAATGGACAGGTGGTTCAGTTGTTAATGTATTGAAAGCATTAGCAAGTGCCTTAAACGTTATTTCAGACTGGGTTGATAGACACCACAAAGCTGTTGAGAATATGGCTAAGGTTCTAGTGACCATGTTTGCATTTAAGGTATCAACTAAAACTGTTAGTGATGCTACAGGCTTTCTTGGAAAGATTATTGATAAAGCTACTGTTATTTCTGCAAATAAGCACCTTCTTTCGGAATTCTTTGGAAAAATAACAGGGTTATCAGATCTAAAAAAAGCTGTTACAGATTTGAAGACAATTAAGGACGTAACAAAGACGTTAGCAGTTCAGAATTGGAATAATTTTGTTAAGGATGCAAAAGATTTAGCAAAACTCACTTGGACGAGTTTCTTAAAAGCTGGAGAAACGATAAAAACCTTAGCCAAACTTTCATGGTCTGGTTTTCTATCTTTTGTTAGTGGTACCAAGAAACTTGCTGTTATGAGCTGGACAGGACTTGTTACGGGCGTCAAAGCACTGAAAAACTGGTCTATCTGGGGAAAGGCCGCTGCTGTTGCACAAGGCGCTCTTAACCTTGTAATGGAAGCCAATCCTATTATCTTAGTTGTAACTGCTATTGCTGCTTTAGTTGCTGGATTTGTAGCTCTATATAAGCACAATAAAAAGTTCCGTGACTTTTGTAATGATGTTTGGAAATCAATTACAAAATGGTTTGGTGAATCTTTAGATTGGATCAAAAAGAATTGGATAAAAGTTGTCGAATTCATGATTAATCCAATTGCAGCAGTTGCCACGTGGTTTCTAAAAGATACTAAAACCGGTCAAAGCATTCTTAAATGGGCCAAGAAACTTCCTGATAAGGCGGCCGATTGGGCCAAATCAGTTGGAAAAGATATTGGTAATTACATTAGCAAAGGCAAGAAAGATAT
This sequence comes from Limosilactobacillus agrestis, assembly GCF_014145585.1. Lineage (GTDB taxonomy): Bacteria > Bacillota > Bacilli > Lactobacillales > Lactobacillaceae > Limosilactobacillus > Limosilactobacillus agrestis. The sequence continues at coordinate 9,771 of NZ_JACIVF010000066.1, read as the reverse complement.
TGAAAAAGCTGGTAAGAACATTGGAAAATGGACTACTGGCTTCATCAGTGACACTCAAAAGACATTAAAGAAGTGGGCCTCAAGTATCGGAACTAACTTCAATAAAGATGTTGAAAAGAGTAAGAAGTTTGCTGTTGCTGGTAGTAACAAGCTTAAATCTTGGACTACTGGATTTGTTGATGATGCCAAGAAAGACATCAAAAAATGGGCTCAAAAAATTGGTTCTAATATTAATACTGATGTAGAAAAAGGTAAGAAGTTTGCTAAAAATGCCGGAACAAAGCTAAAGGAATGGACTACTGATTTCAGAGAATCTGCTAGCCAACGAGTACGCTCATGGGCTGAGAACTTAGGTGACCATATCAATAATGGTTCTGAATCTTCACGCTCAGGTTCTACTAATGCTGGTAACAAGTTATCTGAATGGACTAGAAGTTTCTTTAACGATGCTAATAATAGTATTCATAATTGGGCCGGTAATTTAGGGGGTCATGTAAGCAACGGTATTAGCGGTGCTTACAATGCAGCTAAGAATGCTGGTGAACGATTAGGCAGTTGGGTTTCTAATTTTAGAGATGGTACTTCGAGAACACTTAGCTCATGGGCTGGTGGACTTGGTAGCACTATTGGTGGCGGTATTACTAGTGGACTTCATAATATTAGTAGTGCTGTTGGTAAAGTTGTTGATGCTATTGTTAGACCTGTTCAAAAAGCAACCGATAAAATTCGCGAAGGAATTAACTGGGTATTAGGGAAGCTTGGTGGCGGTTCTGTTGGTTGGGGTTATTTTAACTGGAACGCCTACAAAACAGGGACGCAAAATCACCCAGGTGGATTAGCATTAGTTAATGACCAAGATGGTGACATTTACCGAGAAAGTTATGAGCTCCCTAATGGTGAGCAAGGACTATTCCCTGCTAAACGTAATTTCCTAACTTATCTGCCAGCTGGTACTAAGGTCAAGACTGCTACAAATACTGCTAATGAATTAGCAAGCATGATTCCTAAGTATGCTGGTGGAATCGGTAGCTTCAATTTTGACTTTAGCGGAATTAGTCGCGCACTTAGTAGCTTAAACTTAGGCGGCTTATTCGGTGGGATTAGTGATGTATTTGATAGCGCTATGGATGAGTTGGAAAACGTTACCGATGACATTGCTCATCCTGAAAAACTTGTTAACTATATTGTCGATAAATTCGTTACCTATGATTGGGGAGCGGGTGAAACGCCACTTAAACTTGCTAAAGGTGCCGTTAACACCGAAAAGAAAGGTATGATCAATTGGGCTCGCAAGGTGATCGACCAATTCGGTGGTGCAACTCATCAAACCGGACCAGGTGCGGAGGGTTGGCGTAGTGCTGTTAAGAAAGCATTGCGTAAGAACGGCTTGCCTGCGTCACCGGCTTATGTAAACGCATGGGTTCGTCAGATTCAAACAGAGTCAGGCGGTAACGAACGTGCTATTGGTGGTAACGATGGCCTGGCTGATGGAAATGCAACTGGCCTTTTACAAACAAAGCCAGGAACATTTAATGCTTATGCTTTCCCTGGTCATCACAACATCATGAAGGGTTACGATAATATGCTTGCTGCTATTAATTACGCTAAGCATCGTTATGGGTCTTCAATGTTGGCAGTTATTGGTCACGGACACGGTTATGAAGACGGGGGCTTAATTTCTAAGCACGGCTTCTATGAAATTGGTGAAGGTGATAAACCCGAAATGATTATTCCATTAATGAACCGTGAACTAGGTATGCAACGGATTAACGAAGCAATTGCATTTATGAATCAGAACTTTGGCGGAGGATTACAACTCCCAACAGCTCTTTCAAATAAGTCAATTACTCCAAATTCTATGTATGCTGAATCTTCATCAAACAATGATGTAACAATGCAAAATAGTGGCTTTAAGGAAATGAGCACTAACTTAGTTAATGCAATCGTTCAAGCATTGCAAATGCAGAACGTGAATAGTAACAATGGACAGCCGATTGACCTTCACCTATCTGTAAAGATTGGTGATGAGTCATTCGGTGAGCACGCAATTAAGGGCATTAATACTATCAATCGACGCAATGGTAGGAATATGTTAAATATCTAAGGAGGAGATGAATGTTTGTATTCTCTAAAAATTTCTGGGACAGTGGTTAATCCCGCCCCACAAACAATGCAAGTTGCTATTCAAGATATTGATGCAAAGGCGACACGTGATGCGCAAGGCCTTTTACATCGTGATCGAGTTGCAACTAAAAGAAAAATAACATTAGCTTTTGGCGCCTTAACAGTAGCCGAATGTTCAAAGATTTTGGATTCTGTTAAGGCTGAATTCTTTAGTGTTGAATATTTAGATCCAGTAGACGGGCAAGTTCGATCAGGGACATTTTACGTTGGTGACCGAACAGCGCCCGTGTACTCTTTTGTGGACGGCTTCCCGGTTTGGAAAGGCTTGTCGTTTGATTTAATCGAGCAGTAAAGGGGGTGTCAGTGTGTTAACACAATCTAAAGAAGTGCAAGCTGCTTGGCGTGCCACACAACGAACATTAGATATTAAAGTAGTTGTTAACGGGAAAACGTACAAGGCAACTGATATTAATAGTTTGAAGTATGATTCAGGTGCCTATACGGGGGACACCTTCAGTATCGGCTCAACGTACTCCAATAGCGTCGAGATTGAATTTTCACATCTTATCGAAGGTCTAAAACTTGGAATGGAAGTTATCCCTAGCTTAGGGGTTAAAACGTCTAGTGGCTTTGTATATGAGCCGTTGGGCGTTTTTATAATTTCAAGTGAAATAAAAATGGACCGCAACAACAATCTAACTACGATTAATGCAAGTGATCGTTTCTGCGGTCTTGAAGGTGCTTATCAATCTAGATTGAATTATCCGGCAAAAGTGGTAGACGTGATTGCGGAAATATGTGGGCAAGCGGGTGTTAAAGCTAACACAGACGATTTAGCCCGATTACCGCACCAAGAAGACTTACCGGCTCCGATTACTGGGCAGACTTATCGGAAAGCACTTGGCTGGATTGCTCAATTGTACGCTGGTTATGCTACTTTCGATCGGCAAGGCTTATTCACTATCCGCACAATTGCCGAGCCTAACTACGAGTTAGATCCTGGGCAATATGAACAAGGCGGCTTAACTAAAAACGAAGCGCCTTATAAGATCAACGGTATTCAATGCCAAGTCACTGTTTCAACAAAAACAAGGGACGGCGAAGATACCGAAGAAACCAAGACGCTTCAAATTGGGGATGTGACTGGTTCACAGATAAAGCTAGAGAATAACATTATGACTGGTGCTAGGCTCAATGCTATCTGGGAAGAAATCAAGGATATAACGTTTTATCCTTATAGCTTGAACTGGTTCGGTAATCCGGCAATTGAAGCTGGGGACTGGCTAAGGCTAACGGATAAGCAAGGTAACTCATTTGTAGTGCCAAATAATGGTTATACGCTTGATTTTAACGGTGGTCTTTCAGCAACGTCGAAAGCTGATCAATCATCAAGCACCGGACAGGCTATCGCTTGGCAAGGAACGGTCGCCCAAACAATCAGTGAATTAAAAGCACGTAAAGCACCTGACGGCACTGTTATTTTTCCTCCTAGCGTTACCGAGCCACCTAGGAATGCTAAGTTCAACGATGTTTGGTTTAAGAAAAATGGTAACGCAACGGAATTGTGGGTCTTTGAGAAGCAAGATGATGGATCCGGCAAGTGGGTTCGTAAAGACTTGGCGGATGGAGAAGTGCTAAACCAAGTCAAGGAAGCTCAACAAGGCCTCAATCAAGCTAAGGCTGATATTATCACTAACAAGCAAAAAGCTGATGAAAGTTTACAGAAGCTAAACGATTCAGTAGCTAACTTACAAGGTCAATATGATAACAATGTTGTTCCTAACTTGAATAAGGTAATGGCCGATGCGTCTGATGCACTGCAAAAATACATCACTGCTCAAAATTCAATTGTTGATTTAACCAAGCAGGCCCAAGCACAAGGTAAGAACATTGCTGAGGTAACTAAAACAGTCGATGGCTTAAACATCAATTATGCTAATTTAGCAGGAGATGTTAATTCCACCAAAGTTGATGTAAAAGGTCTGCAAACTACGCTTGGTACTGCTAACGGTGATATTGCTCAATTAAAACTTGATGCACAGAATCTACAAACGATGTTGGCTGGTAAAGTTGATAGTACTACCTACACGAATTTTGTGAATCTGACTAATCAGGCTCTAAATGCTCGATTAACGGCTAGTGATTTAAACGGTTACGCTAAGACGGCAGATGTTCAGGCTACGGCTAATGGATTGCGGATTGATTTAAACAGTGTCACTGACCGAATGAATAATTTGCAAATTGGTGGTCGGAATCTAATTCCTAATAGTGGCACTGATATTGTTGTTGAGTCTAAAACAACGGATGCGTGGCCAGCATGGAAATATCAAGTTGTCTATTGGAATTTAACTCCCGGTGAGACTTATACTTTTTCTTCTTCTGCTGTTAGCACCAATGGAGTAGGTGAAGCATCAGTACGAATATTTAATGAAGCTGTGAATAAAGAAGTTGGAAATGCAAATTTTGTCTTTCCAGCAGATGACAAACGACACTCAAAAACATTTACGATTCCTGATGATGGAACTAGCTATAGCGTATATCTTTACGCAGGAACAATGGGGAAAATTGAAGGAAAAGATTTTACTACAACTTACCATCACCCAATGCTTCAAATTGGAAATGCTGGAACAGAGTGGAGTCCTAACCCACAAGATTTTCAAAATGACATCACTCAGCTATCAGCCCGAATTACTACTAACTCACAGCAATTTAGTAGCTACTACACTAAATCTGAGACTGATAACCGAACTAATTCGGCTAAGAGTGATGCAGTTAATGCAATAAAATCTGATAGCAACTGGCAAGGGCTAAGTAATATTCTTACTAACTCTGGTTTTCTACAGACTGCTGACGGCTTTCTTCAAAAAGTGCAACAAACCACTATTCCCATGTTTAGTGGTGGGGGTGTTAATTTAGTAAAAGATACAAGCGAATCAGAAATATCAGGTAAGGCTTATGATATAAAAGATTACTATTTCTCCGAACCGCTTGAACCGAATACTAAATATACAATTTCCATTGATGCAAAAGTTGATCAAGAAGCATTAAACCATCAACAATTTATTTTTGTTGATCCCTATACTGCTAATTGGTCTTGGAGCGCTCAAATGAGTTGTGTATCGGCCGGCCTTGAATATCAACATTATAGATATACATTTATTACACCGGACGCTTCTCAAAAAGTTACTAACATTTCAGTATATTTATCTCATGCTGATAGTAAAACGAATGAAAATGCTGATGATAGTAGTTCTGGCACTGGTTACTTTAAAAAGCTCAAAGTAGAGCGAGGAGAGATTGACACTCCGTATTCGCACGCTCCATCGGATAATGCATCTCAGATTGCTTTTTCAGAATTATCACAATCATTAGATGGATTGCGCTCAACAGTTGGTAGTAATTATGGAAACCTACAATCACAAATTAATCAAACGGCTACAACGCTCAGAGGAGAAGTAACTGATAAAGTTAATGGATTGCAGGGTCAAATCACGACCCAAGCCAATAATATTAATTTAATGCTTGGGACAGCAGGTGACTTATCTAATATTTGTCGCAATCCAACATTTGATAACCATGATGGCTGGACGGATAGTATTCACGTCGAAAGCAACTGGCCGGAAATACCAACAAAAAATTGTGGTGTGCTATTTACTCGTGATGGTTACTACGGCAAAGAATTTACGGTTATTCCTGGGGGCAGGTATTACACAAGCGTATTTGCTAATAATCAAAATGATATTGATTTCGTTCTTGGTCTCCACTTCAAGATGAAAGATGGCAGTGATCAATGGTTAGGCGGTTCACGGATTGGTGCATGGGAATGTCGCCAAGCCTTAGGGTCAATCACGGTTCCTGATAATGCTGTTACTGCACAAATTTGGGTTTCAATTCAAAAGTTTGATAACTTTGGTTTTACTCGTTTTACCAACGTGATTGTAAAGAAGAATGATACTCTCGCTCAAATCAACATGTCCGCCGGTACAACGTTAATCCAAAATGACAAAATCTATATGGATGCTAGTTCAACTATCTTCTCTGGTAAAGCATTTATCCCCGATGCGGCCATAACCAATATTTCGGCTGACAAGATTACTGCTGGGACACTAGATGCTGGTCGGATCAATGTTGTTAATCTGAATGCGAATAATATTACTAGCGGAACAATTAACGGACAAAATTTGCGAATAAGTTTGGACACAGGTGAAATTTTGTTTAACAGAGGTAAGATTGCTTCAACATCCGGTGCTTTGAATATAGATATTGATAATGCAAGAATGAGTGTTACTGATTCCTTTAATAGTGGTTTTTATTTTTCAAACGGACGACTAGATCTTACTAGTGGATGGAGTCCGGCCGATAACGACTTCAAATATGGTAGCGTTCAATTAGGCGATGGAAATAACATTAATTTTTTGGGAATGGCAGTTGTTGGTAATCAAGGATTGTACTTAAGAACAAAAGATTATGATGGTGGACTTTATGGCTTGGATCCTGCAAATAACGGTTCAGAGATTGCTCTGCAAAACGGTGGTCGGGGAGCTATAATTCAAAGCGCAGGGGCAGTAACAATTTTAGGGGGATCTACTCACAAAGTACTATGGGATGAACAGCCATTTATTTCGATTGGGAAAGATCAGGATGGGAATAGAGGAAATCGAATCTATATGGATGCTGACTATATCCATATATCTTCCGCATGGCGTCACACTACTGGTGATGCTCCTAATTTGTTTATTGCTAATGATGGAGCATTAGTACGTTCTACCTCTGCATCAAAATACAAGACTGAAATTCAGCGTGATTATTCAACAGATTATGGTGATCGTTTATTAGAGTTACCAACGGCCACCTGGATTGACAAGGGACAAAAGGAACGTTATCAAAAAGGCGAACGGCACATCAAACCAAATAAATATTTTGGAATGATTGCCGAAGATTTAGCTGATGCAGGCTTAGATCTCTTCGTAAGCCGTAACCCACAAACACACGAAATCGAAGGTATTCAATATGAACGAATAGCTCCAGCATTGATACCTGTAATTAGAAAATTAAAAAAGAAAGTTCAACAATTGGAGGAACAATTAAATGCAAAATAATATTGATATGAATTTAGTAGCTCAAAGTCTTAATCAAAAATTGGCGGTTGCTAATTATACAGCAGCTTCTTGGGAAGCCAAGGCTAACCAACTAGATCAAGAAAATAAACAATTAAAAGGTCAACTAGAACAATTGAAACAACAAAATGATAAAAAAGGAGATAAGTAATTATGCTTGAATCAACAAAATCAATCACTTTAACAGGCAAGTCTACAGTTAATGGTCAAGTAATCGCTAACTTTACTGCAAATATATTTGATGATGATGCCGGTAATGATACTTTTAATACCTTCATCACTAATAAAGAATTGTACGATGCTAACAAGAAAGTGGTGCGAAAAGACACCCAAGATTTCCAAAACTTGGTATATAATGCACAGGATGAAATCGCGGATTCTGCTGATAAGACAGCGGATAAAACAAACGAATAGTTAAAGGTACTTGTCGCCGTTGAAATACACAATACATAAATAGCCCTGCTCGATTGAGTGGGGCTTTTATTATGGGCGGCTATTGAATATCTAATATATAAAGGAGATGAGAAAGTGAAGCGAAATATCTTCATAACCCTAATTGGTATTGAAACGTTATGTGTGGGGCTTGCCTTGGTGTTTCAACGTAACTTGCTTCAAGATGACCCAAACAATCGCTTAGTTCACGCTTTCCATCACATGGGGGACATCAACTGGTCCTTCATTCTTATTGCGATGGGATTGCTAGCGACTGTAATTGGTATGACGAACTTTAATCGGTACCATGCCAAATCTATTGCTATGATCATGCTTAGCTCTTTATGGTGTGCCTATTTTGTGACATTTCTGCTACAAGACATCTACTTTCCCGGAATCATTGGAATTAAAACGATCATGACGGGCTTTGTATTTATCCAAATACTTGTGGAGGCAAGATACGGAGGCGATGGCAAGTGAAGGAGGTAATCGTCGCAATCATTAGCTCTCTACTAGGTGGCGGCCTCGGAGCCTTTTTTAATTACAAAGGGAAGTCATTAGATGTTTTAGCTAATCGTGAGGACATCTATGCAGACCATACCGAAGAACTTTTTCAGCGAATGGACAAACTCACAAAGGAACGGGACGATCTGAAAGGACAAAATATCGAACTAGTTAGTCAAGTCCGGCAGTTGGAAGTACAAACGAAGTTGCTAAAAAAGCAAGTAAAGAACTTGACTGAGCAAGTTGAAAAGCTAACCGAAGTTATCAAAAGGAGAGGCGAAAAATGAAAACACTAAACGACATTATTAATTGGATTATTAATTCAGGCTTTCTAGCATTGCTAATCTACATCGCTGTTGCATTCGGTAAACCATTTGTAGATAGCAAGATCAAACACGCTAAAACGGCCCAACAAAAGGAATTGTGGACGTTACTTCAACAAGTATCAATGACAGTAGTTAATTCGCTTGTTGGTAAAGATATGACTGGTCAAGCTAAGTTTGCTGAAGCTGTTACCCAAGTACAAGCCTATCTTGAAAATAAGGGTCTTAATGTGGATATGAAGCAAGTTCAATCAGCAGTTCAATCCGCTTATGAGCTATCCACATTAACGCCAATCGTTGATCCGACATCACAACAAGCGCAATCAACTAAAACTGCTACTATTGCAGCCGGACAAGCACCAGCAATCGATCCAATGAAAGGGGAAGAATAATATGCGTAATCAATTCATCGATGTTTCAAGTTACCAACCAGATACTGTTGCCTTTTTCCAAGCTGCAAAAGCTCAGGGCGCATTAGGGGTCGTTGTTAAATTAACGGAAGGGTCCGAAGATGGTTCGGCTTACGTTAATCCGCGTGCGGCTGCCCAAATTCGTAATGCTCTAGCAGTTGGCTTGCGTGTATCCTGTTACCACTTTGCTCGGTATACTTCAATTGCTGATGCACAAAATGAAGCTCGATTCTTCGTTAAGATCGCTAAGCAATTTGGTATGTATGACGATACTTTGATGATTGATGATGCGGAAGTTCATTCGGCCACAGATTATCAATCAGCATCATTAGCCTTCCTCCAAGAAGTAGAAGCTCTTGGCTATAAGAACACTGGAATTTACTCCATGAAGTCCTTCTTTACCGGTGGCATTCTTAATTCGCACGGCTTTGGTTCACGTAAGATTTGGGTTGCTGGTTATGGTGTAACCTCATTAGGTATTGACAACGCAAATGCTTGGCAAACAACCGATCATGGTATTATGGGTATTGATACAAGCCTTGACTTTGATGGTGCCTTTACCACTGGTGCAACTGCTGGTACAGTACCTCAAATTAACGTTTCAGCGCCACAGCCAGTTCAACATGTTGGCCACCCAGCTACTGGAACCTATATTGTTCAGCCAGGCGATACATTGAGTGGAATTGCTGAAAAGTATGGGACCACTTGCCAGAACTTAGCAGCAATTAATAGCATTGGTGATCCTAACCACATTAACGTTGGTCAGGTGCTTAAAGTTACTGGTCAACCAACAAGCGAAAATACTTACTTCGTCCAAGCAGGTGATACACTAAGCGGGATTGCCATTAAATTTGGCACCAC
>NZ_JACIVF010000065.1 GCF_014145585.1 Limosilactobacillus agrestis | reverse complement strand
ATCCCGCACGGGTCACTTTTGGAGGATTAGCTCAGTTGGGAGAGCATCTGCCTTACAAGCAGGGGGTCACAGGTTCGAGCCCTGTATCCTCCATTACAACTTAATAGTTGTATATACCCATGACACAATGGCTCGGTAGCTCAGTTGGTAGAGCAACGGATTGAAGCTCCGTGTGTCGGCGGTTCGATTCCGTCCCGCGCCATTTATGGGGGAGTAGCGAAGTCTGGCTAAACGCGACGGTCTGTAAAACCGTTCCTTCGGGTTCGGTGGTTCGAATCCACTCTCCCCCATTTTATAGGGATATAGTTAAACGGTATAACTACGGTCTCCAAAACCGTCATTGTGGGTTCGATTCCTACTATCCCTGCTTAACTGAATATTTTGGCGGTATTGGTGAAGTTTGGTTAACACACCGGTTTGTGGGTCCGGCACGCGTGGGTTCAAATCCCACATACCGCCCTTTTGATTAAGCGTATTACTTAATCTTAACTATTTGGTGGTATAGCCAAGTGGTAAGGCAGAGGTCTGCAAAACCTTTATCATCGGTTCAAATCCGATTACCACCTTTTAGTTAGCTGATGCCTCTGTGGCGGAATTGGCAGACGCGCTGGACTCAAAATCCAGTTCCCGTTGAGGGAGTGTGGGTTCGACCCCCACCGGAGGCATATTAGTACTTTGGTACAAAACTGTCAGCTAAGCTAATGAATAGGAGAAAGTTTGTTATAACAGGCTTTCTCCTATTTTTTTAGCTTAAATTTTGATTTTAAAGAAATGGTATAAAATGGTGCAAATTGGTATAACCGGTGCACGGAAAGTGCACGGTTTATAATTAAAAATCCAACGCTTTAAAAAGGCTTTATCTGATTTATCTTTGTATTCATTAATTAAATAAGCATAGGTATTCAATGTCTATCCCAGGAAATGAAAGTTTTCTTTTTTATATAGCAGAATGAAGCCCTCGTTATCCCAATAAAGGGTTTTGAACCGATCATTGTGACTACCACAAAATAAAAAAAGAGAATTATTATATAACTCCAGTCCAAAGTTCTCCGCAACTATCATCGCTAAACTATCAATTCCTTTACGGAGGTCTGTCTTATTGCAAATAAGGTAAACATGCTCCGGTGCGTGCCAATTAATGGAATAACCACTTTAGTTATATCGGCCGCAAGGCTGAGATTAGATCCCTTAAAATTGTTAATCCAATGTTATCAACTTGCAGTTTTGCAGCTGGCCGAGGAATAAATTTATCCTTATTAACTACTGAATTCTTGGTCTTAAAAATTGGTGCTACAATATCGTTTTTTCCTTCCACAGAAAAAACTCCTGTACTAAAATTGCTTTTAGTATAACTAAGCTTTTTATTGCTAGACGTGTGGATACGGACTGCTTACAGTATAAAGAGTGGTTTTTTATAGAGAAAGCGCATGTCTAAATTAAATTAGAACAATAATGAAAAGATGCATAGCTGTATTGACTAGTTTTATTCGATGTTTCCAAAAATTGTGAGAAGAGAAGTTAAATTAATGAAAATAATTATCAGCATTATAATTTTAGCAATAGATGTATACGCAAGTTATAGACTCGCCAAGTGGGGATTAAAGATTCGAGATAAGGATGATTGAAATGTTTAAAGAAACAAAAAATCTTCAATATATGGACAGTCATGGACTATTGATATTAGAATTATTTACTAGAAGCCAATTAAAAAGCAATATGAAATATAGGTTAGCCTAAGATTAACTCCTGTAATTCTTATATACTAAAGATTACAGGAGTTTTTGCGTTAAAACAATTTGTCAATCTTTTTGCCACACCTAAATTAAAATGTCTCTTCTTTCAAAAAACTAATAAAGTTTACTTAGATTCTTGTCTATTGTTGTCTTTTTAGGTACTATTACGTAAATGGAGGAATCGTTAAATGATTGAAATACGTAAAGCGTCTACAAAGTCAAATGATTTTAAGAATATCAAGCGGGTCTATAATACCGTGTTTCCCCAAAATGAACTTTTACCATTATCTTTACTTAAAATGCGGGCCAAGGCTGGAAAAGCTGAATTTTGCAGTATTTATAATGAAGAAAAGTGGGTTGGCTTTTTCTATACAGTTTACAATAAACGAATGGCCTATATTTTCTTCTTGGCAATTGATCCGCGGTATCATAGTCAAGGCTTTGGGAGTGCAGTCTTAGATATGCTAAAGGGACGTTATGCTGGAAAGCAGATTACCCTTAGCGCTGAACGTCCAGATCCACAAGCACCAAATAATGAACAGCGAATTAGACGACACCGTTTTTACGCTAAAAATGGTTTTGTCAAAACGGGTCTTTATACCGTTGAAAAGGGTAATGAAAAATTTGATCTTTTAAGTACTCAATTAAGCGTGAATCCACAATTTTACCAACAGTTAATGGATAGTTATCTGACTAAACATCGACGTCATTACTTACCATATAAAATTATTAAAGAGTAAAAATAAATCCCCACTACCTAAATGATAGTGAGGATTTATTTAGTTTTTCCGATCTTTAATTTTGAATGATAAGAGCAGTGCCACCACAATTAAGATTATTGCGAAGTAAATGCCATAATGGAAACCGTTGGTGAAGCGAACAGTTTCAGATCCGCTAATAGATGAACTACCCCAAGCTAAGCAACTAGTAGCTAGGGCTGTTGCAAGAGCACCGATAACCTGCTGCATCGTATTCATGATTGTACTGCCATCTCCAGATTCTAATCCAGAGAGCGCGCTTAGAGCACTAGTTTGTGCAGGAGACATTGCTAAAGGACAACCAATCATTAAAATGATATGGGCACAGATTACATAAAGAAGTGAACTATGTGATGTAGTAAAGGCCAACATCAAAGCGCCAAATAAAGCAAGGATAAAACCAATTAATACAGGACGTTTAGCTCCAATGCTATCGTAAAGGCGACCTGCAATTGCAGAAGTAGCTGCATTAATAATTCCACCAGGGAGCATTACTAATCCAGTAAGGGCAACAGAAACTAAGAGCCCTCGTTGGTAGAATAACGGTAAAAGATACATCGTCGACAGAATAATTCCAAAATCAAGCATCACGATTGAAGAACCAATTGTGAAGGCCGGATACTTAAAGATATGAAGGTTTAAAATTGGTTCTTCCAGATGAAGTTGGCGATGGGCGTAAAAGATTAAAACAATAATTCCGATTATTAATGCACTAAGAACTGCAGGTGATGTCCAACCATCTTCACTAGCTAAACTAGCACCAATAACAAGTCCTGAACAACCGACTGCAGATTCAACAATTGAGAGCGTATCAACATGTGGTTTAGTAATTTCGCCAACATTTTTTAATGAAGTGATAGCAAAGATCAAGGCAATAAATAAAAATGGGATAAAGAGCCAGAAGATCCATTGCCATGATAACTTGGCAAGAATTAGCCCGGTTAAAGTAGGACCAATTGCAGGGGCAAACATGATTACGAGGGCACACATTCCTAGAACGGCCCCAATTTGTTTTGGTGGGAAGATTTGCATCACCACTGCAAACATTAATGGAAGAATTAAACCTGTTCCGATTCCCTGAATCATTCGTCCAATCAACAAAATAGTAAAATTATGCGCTAAGGCAGAGATACATGCTCCAGCCATGAAGTCGATTAATGCAAAAATAATGACTTGGCGGGTTGTAAACCATTTAGTAATAATACTGGAAAGTGGCAAGATAATACCAATAATTAACATATATCCAGTAACTAACCATTGAATTGTTGACGTACTTACTTGAAAAGCAGCCATCAATTTTGGCAATGCAATGTTTAATGAAGTTTCACTAAACATTCCGACAAAAGCTCCCAGTAGCATACTAACCATCATCAATCCTGGATGCGCTACTTGCTTACGAGCTTGTAAAGCATTTTCCATAAATATAAAAACTCCTTTTATCCTAAAAATTGCACAAAGATTAGTTTAGCAAATCGCTCCAGCTGCTCGTAAGCTATTTTTTTAATAACTAATAATCTTAAGTATGTTACTTAAGATTATTAAGCTAGATTTAGTGCTTTCAAATTCGATTTTTAGGGATAAAAAATTCTATTCAGTGATAATAGGAATTTAAAAATAAATGATTTAAAAGGTCTTATAATAATCGCAAAATAGCGTCGTTGCTTGTGATCTCATTTTATTCCTGGTAGATCAGAATAGAATATGAATAAATATTTAAGAAACTAATTTGACCACAACATATAGTGTTTAGAATGTCAACACTTCCTATAAGTTGTATTTTGAGCTATGATAGATAACGTTAATTACGAGAGGGGAAATAAAAATGAAAGTGCAAATAGTTGATAAGAAGGATCTTAAAAGTTTAACAAGTATTCAAGTCGTTAAACGTGATGGAACAGTAACATCATTTTATTCCTATAAGATTAACCTTGTTTTGAATGCGCTCAATGCTGATAAGCAGACCAGCCAAAGTGTTTATGTTACCTTATTGGATGCCCTACTTAATCAAACAACTGTCACTACTAAAAAGATTGCGGATCTCTTTGTCAAAGGACTGGTTAATGCTAATCATGAAGAATTGGCAAAAGTTTACCGTGATTATCGCCAGCATGATGAGGAAACATTTGCTGCAGCTACTAATCCCCAAAATAAGTTAGAGCAGCTTTTCGACCGAAACTCACGGGTTGTTCACGAAAATGCTAATAAAGATAGCCATGTTTTTAATACTCAACGGGACCTTGAAGCAGGCGTCGTGAGCCGTGCATTAGGATTACGAATGCTTCCGGGTATTGTAGCCAAGGCGCATCTTCGGGGTGATATTCATTGGCATGACCTTGATTATTCACCGGTAACGCCTGAAACTAACTGTTGTTTAATTGACTTTGATGAAATGTTTAAGCATGGATTTAAGATTGGTAATGCTTGGGTTTCTTCACCACGCTCGATTCAAACAGCTACTGCTCAGATGTCGCAAATTATTGCTAACGTGGCTTCACTGCAATATGGGGGATGCTCTGCTAATCGGATTGATCAATTATTGGAACCGTATGCAAAACTAAATTATGAAAAGCATATGAAGGATGCCGAAGAGTGGATAGTACCAGAAAAACGGGAAGAATTTGCTCGTGAGAAGACAAAAAAGGATATTTACGATGCAATGCAAGCTTTAGAATACGAGATTAATACCCTTTATTCTAGCCAAGGTCAAACTCCATTTACGACCATTAACTTTGGCTTAGGAACAAGCTGGATTGCCCGGGAGATCCAAAAAGCCATTTTGAAGATCCGGATTAAGGGCCTTGGTAAGGAACATCGTACAGCTATTTTTCCTAAATTAACTTTTACTATTAAACGGGGCTTAAACCTTAACCCTGAAGATCCTAATTATGATATCAAGCAATTGGCGCTTGAATGTTCAACGAAGCGGATGTATCCAGACCTTTTGATGTATGACAAGATTAAGAAACTGACAGGGAGTTTTAAGACACCAATGGGTTGCCGTTCGTTCTTACAGGGATGGACAGATCCAGAAACTGGTAAAGAAGTAAATTCAGGACGGATGAACTTAGGGGTAGTGACGGTCAACTTGCCACGGATTGCCCTTGAGGCTCATGGCGATAAGCAACTATTCTGGGAAATTTTTCAAGAGAAGATGAATATTTGTAAGATTGCCTTGGATTACCGGATTAAGCGAACTAAAGAAGCCAAGCCAGAAAATGCTCCCCTTCTTTATATGTATGGTGCATTTGGTAAACGGCTAAAAAAGACTGATAGTGTCGATGAAGTCTTTAAGAATAGTCGGGCGACCGTTTCACTGGGTTATATTGGTTTATATGAAGTATGTACGACTTTTTATGGGTCAAATTGGGAGCATAATAAAGAAGCGCATAACTTTGCAATTGCAATTACTAAGGCAATGCATGATTTATGTGCTGAATGGGAAAAAGAAGAAGGATACCACTTTAGTCTTTATTCCACCCCTGCTGAATCGTTAACAGATACATTTTGTCAAGATGATTTGAAGAAGTTTGGTCGAATTGAAGATGTAACAGATAAGGAATACTACACAAATAGCTTCCACTATGATGTTCGGAAACATCCGACACCATTTGAAAAATTATCATTTGAAGAGGCTTTCCCTAAGTATGCGGCCGGTGGGTTTATTCATTATTGCGAATATCCTAACTTACGCCAAAATCCAAAAGCCCTAGAAGCAGTTTGGGACTGGGCATATGATCATGTTGGTTATCTTGGAACGAATACTTCAATTGATCAGTGTTTTAAGTGTGGATTCAAAGGTGAATTCGAAGCAACTGCTCGTGGTTTTAAGTGTCCGCAGTGTGGGAACCATGACCCGGCAACTTGTGATGTTGTTAAGCGGACGTGTGGTTATCTGGGTAACCCACAGCAGCGACCAATGGTTCATGGACGGCATGAGGAAATCATTCACCGGGTTAAACATATGAATGCTGGAATGATCAAGAATGCAGCTGAATTTGAACAACAGCGGCAAATGGATAATAAAGCCCATGCTCATATTACTGGTGATCAAATTTAATTAATTATCAAAAGGTCAATTGCCCGCAAAGCTATCGACCTTTTATTATATATTATATAGGAGGAAAAAATGGTAGAAACACGATTACCCCGCAACCCAAAACCGCAAGAATGGCTAGCAAAAGATCATTCACTACAATATATTGCAGACTATAAGCCCTTTAATTTTGTTGATGGGGAAGGGGTCCGATGTAGTTTATATGTTAGTGGCTGTCTCTTTAATTGCCCAGGTTGCTATAACAAGGCGGCACAGAATTTTCATTACGGGCAGCCATATACTCAGGATTTAGAAGACAAGATTATTGAGGATCTTTCTCAAAGTTATGTTCAAGGATTGACTTTATTGGGTGGCGAACCATTTCTTAACACGCAAGTTTGTCTTAAGCTAGTTAAACGGGTCCGCAAAGAATTCGGTCATGAAAAGGATATTTGGTCATGGTCTGGCTATACTTGGGAAGAATTAATGAAGGAGTCGAGCGATAAACTTGAACTTCTGCACTACCTCGATATTCTAGTCGATGGTCGGTTCTTGCTAGCTAAAAAGGACCTTACCCTTCAGTTTAGGGGAAGTTCTAACCAACGCATTATTGACGTTCCGCAATCTCTTCAAACGGGGAAAGTGGTTATTTGGGATAAGCTTGTTCATTAGAGGAGAAAATGATGGCAAAAATTTGGAAGCAAGAGCCAGCGTGGTTAGAGAAAAAGCGTCAACTAGCAGTTCTACTGCAATCACGTTTTCCAACTTTACCTGCCCAAGAAGAATGGGGAGATTCCTGGCAAAAGGGGACAACTGGTATAAGCAGGGGTTGGCTTTCCTTACAGGAAGATAGCCTAACTGCGATGCCTCTTGAAGAAGCGGTTAATGAATACTCAACACTACTACAAGAAAATTTGATGGAGAAGGCGATCTTTTGGCAGGATAGCCAGTTAGCAGCCATGCACCTTGCAAACATTGATTGTGGGCAGTTTATATATTTGCGTCCACAAGTTATTCGGGAGCGTCCAATTGTTTTTAGTCCCCACCTTAACTCTGCTAACTCTCATAATATTATTGTCGTCAGTGCGGGAGCTAACGTAGTAATTGAAGAACGGATGGTTAATGATACGCTATTACCATCATATGAAGCAACAGAAATTTTAGTAGGGGCTAATGCGCATGTTACGTACAGGCAAGCAAATTGCTCAACTAGTAAAAATATCTATCGGACAATTCATGCATACCAAGCCCATGGTTCAACCCTGCAGTTTGAGGTAGCGAGCCAAGTACAAACTAAAGCGACTGTTGACGTTTATAGCTTTCTAGATGGTCAAAATACTCAGTGGGCGCCGGTAATTGCCTTAGAGGGACCCCAACATTTGACCGCAATGGTTGATGGTTTTGGTAAGGGGACTTCTGCCACTCTTACCCAATATCGGGATCCAGAAACGGTCATTGGAGCACCTTTTAAAGTAAAAGCCGGTGAACCACTGACAATTAGCGAAGATATCCATCCATTAAAAGAATTGGCTAGTAGTGATAACTGGTTAAAACAAATAATGACTGCTGAATAAGCTTAAAGTTAATTACATCAATGTTACAAGAAATCATTAATAACGAAAAATAAGTCGTTGAAATTCTTCTTGATAAGAAAAATTCAGCGACTTATTTATTATTATGTTACAAATTTTGGCTAATTCTGTTGAAAAGTTAGCTAGACCTAAGTTGCCATCAGGATGTGGCTGAGGTTAATTTACTTGACAAACTATTAAAATCTTTATTACAAAGTATTACGAAAATCAACTGAATTGATATTTGGGAGTAATCCGCATGTAATTTTAAGGGCGTATAGTAATAGGTGTTGAGAGATATGAGGACTCAACAACATAAACTAAATTAAACTAATAAATAACTAACTAATAAAAAGAATTTTATGAAAAGGATGGGATTTTTCTTTATGAAGTTAACTAAAAACATCGCGAAAATCACTGTTGCCGTAGCAGGTGCTGTTGCTTTGGGAACATTCGCTACTGCAACTACTGCTAATGCTGATTCTATTTACACGGTGCAAAGTGGTGATACCTTATCAAGTATTTCCTATAAATTGGGTCATGACTTAACTTATGTTGACTCTTTAGCTTCAACTAATCAAATTGCCAACAAGAACTTAATTTATGTTGGTCAAAAGTTAGTAATTAAAGATGATGGTGAAGTAGCTTCAGCAACTGCTCAACAAGTTGCTGCCTTACCTGAAGCATCTCAAGCTCCAGCCTCAGCTAGCGTTGAAAGCCAACAACCAAGCCAAGCTCCCGTGGTTGCTAGTCAGGCTCCAGTAGCAACAAGTCAAGTACAATCATCAGCTGCACCAGTTTCTGCACCTGCTCAATCACAGACTCCAGTACAATCTCAAGCAACAGTTCAACAACAATCAACTGTTTCAAATGCTGCCCAGCAAAGCTACAGTGCACCAGTACAAGCACAAGCTACTAGTTCAAACTACAGCTCAAGTGTTAGTGGGAATGATGCGGCAGCTAAGGCATGGATTGCTGCTCGCGAATCTGGTGGTAATTACAGTGCTCGTAATGGTCAATACGTTGGTAAATACCAATTATCATCATCATACTTAAATGGTGACTACTCAGAAGCTAACCAAGAACGAGTAGCGGACCAATATGTAACTAGTCGTTATGGTTCATGGAGTGCCGCTCAATCATTCTGGCAATCACATGGTTGGTATTAAAATTTAATAATTAATTGTTAAAGTGGGAAGTTGTCTCGATGAGGGATAATTTCTCACTTTTTTGATAAAATGAAAAAAAGTTAATATTATTTTCATTCTAATCTAAAAAAATATACTATAATAGAATTATTCAAGTGATGAAAGGATGAGATCCATGTCAAAAGAGAGTCAGATTATTGATACAAAATCATTATATGTAAATCCTGACCGCGGTGTTGCAACGTTAAACTATAGTCAAAATTACTTTACTGATATTCCGTCATTAATTAATAGTGATGAATTAAAGGAAATTGTTCGTTTGTATTTAGCTTCACGTAACCCTGATAATGACGATGATGCTTTTGATAATGCTACTGTTAATAAGTTTGTTGATATCTTAAAGAAAGTTCTTTTTGATGATGATAGTGCATTTGATGAATATGATCCTAAAGACATTCTTGAGAGCGTTGAAGAATTATACTCATACTATCGTTCACTATTACGGGTATCAGTAATTAATCTTAGCGATAACCAGATTATCGGTAACGAGTTCCGGAATATTGATACTCAATTCAACGACTTAGTGCGTAAAGCATACCGGATTCTCGAAGAAAAGCTTCAAGGTTTTGAAAACCGGACTTATCGACAAGTTAATGCGGCAACTAACGCAACGATCTTAGTTCAACAACAAGATTGGAAGATTCCAGCTGGTTATGAAGAATTAAAGGACATTGATTTTATTAATACGGTGATGCTTCGTCCACCAATGATGATGCATACTAAGAGTAACAAACGAGAAGGAGTCTTTTCCGAAGTAGAGGATAATCCGATCGAACGTTTCCATGGTGAACGTGGTAAATGGTATTGTTACCCAGCCAAAATTGGTGAAAGTTTAGCCTTTATTTACTTCAATGTCGATTACTTGGTAAATGGAATCGCTCTTTCAAACTTATTTGAAATTGCATCGCCCGATGAGATTAAGGGGCAAAAACCAGATATGATTCTTCTTTTCGGCCTCAAAGAAACAGAAGGCATGGTTTCTCATTACTATCGTGACGAAAAAAATGATTTGTGGGTTGGAGAAGTTCCTTACACAGATAAGACTACTTACTTTGGTTATATGAAGAAGATGTGCTTGACGCTCCATAACCTTCATCAGATTTATAATGGTCGCCTACCAATTCATGGCTCCATGTTGAAGATTAAATTTACTAATGGGAAAGAAAAGAATGTTGTCTTCTTCGGTGATTCAGGTGCCGGAAAGTCAGAATCAATTGAAGCGTTGCAAGAATTAGCTGACGACAAGATTGTCAGCATGGAAACAATCTTTGACGACATGGGAAGTTTTACCCTTACTGATGGTGAACCAGGGGTATATGCTCAAGGAACAGAAACTGGTGCCTTTGTTCGTCTTGATGATTTGAGTAGTGCTGTAGCCTTTAATAACATGGACCGGGGTGTTTACCTTAACCCTGAACAAAAGAATGCCCGGGTTATTATTCCTGCCGATACCTACGAAAATGTAATTAAACATCATCATATTGATATGTGGCTATACGCTAATAATTATAGTGATGAAGTTGGTATTCATCGATTTGATACCAAGGAAGAGGCAGAAAAGGTATTTATTGCTGGACAACGGAAGGCTCTGGGAACAACTGATGAAGTTGGAATGAGCAAGACATTCTTTGCTAACCCATTTGGTCCAGTTCAAGAACCAGAATTGACTAAGCCGATTATTGATAAGGTCTTTACGAAGCTCTTTGCTCAAGATGTATACGTCGGCGAAATCTTTACTCACCTTGGAAATGACAAATCAAAGGACGCTTTGAAAGAATCAGCTCAAGAATTGCTTGATGTTTTGATGAATAATTAAGATTACGATTAAGACAATTTTGTCATCGCCCTGTAACAAACAGTCTGTTACAGGGCGATTTTTGTGTCGACAAGAAAAAATAAGCAGTTTTTTTGAATAATTTTTACATGAAATAATTCTAGTTATAATTTTACAAGTTACTAAAAAGTGATTAAATCAACGTTTGAGCGACTATAAAAAAATTAGCGAACATTTGTTACAAAAAATTACAGAAATAACGAAATTTGATAAGTCTTAGTAACCCGCTCGTAACTCTAATCCTGTATAGTAGTTATCGTTGAAATGAGTTATTTGATTAATTAAGAGAAAAGGATGGATTGAATTTATAATGAAGTTATCTAAGAAAGTAGCGAAGATTACAGCAGCGATTACTGGTGCAGTTGCATTAGGAACAGTAGCTACTGCAACGACTGCAAACGCCGACAGTATTTACACGGTGCAAGCAGGTGACACCCTTTCTGGGATTTCTTACAAATTAGGTCACGATCTAACTTTTGTAGATACATTAGCAAGCAATAATAATATTGCTGATAAGAACTTGATTTACGTTGGTCAACAATTAGTAATTAAGGATGATGGTGAAGTTGTACCGGCTACTCAACAAGAAGTTGCTACTTTACCAGCCGCAAATGTTGCATCACAAGCAGATACGCAAACACAAGCTGCATCTGCTGAAAATCAAGCACAACAAAACCAACAAGTACAATCAAACCAAGAAACACCAGTTGCTCAACAACAAGTACAGACTCAACAAACACAAAATGTACAACAATCAAGTGCCCAACCATCAACTAGCTATAACTCAAATGTAGCTGGAAATGATGCTGCTGCTAAGGCGTGGATCGCAGCTCGCGAATCAGGTGGTAGCTACAGTGCACAAAATGGTCAATATATTGGTAAGTACCAATTATCAGCATCATACTTAAATGGTGATTACTCAGAGGCTAACCAAGAACGAGTAGCTGATCAGTATGTAGCTAGCCGTTACGGTTCTTGGAGTGCTGCTCAATCATTCTGGCAATCACACGGTTGGTACTAAAATAGGATTTCGTAGAATAGATAATCAACAAATTTCAAACATACGATAAAGAGGCTGGGAGAAAACACAAAAGTTTTCTCCCAGCCTCAACTGTTTTTGCAAACTATAGCAAGGCAACGTGGAACTAGTCGCGTTGCCACAAGACTCAAGCCTAAGTACGAACGATGATCAGCCCGTGCCATGCTGACTATCGTTTTTGCTCGTATCGAGAAGCTTATTTTCGACTCTCTTTGATTAAATATCATAAAATTCAAAACTTCTAGATTAGGGTCTTTCTTATATTTCAATATTAGCATCAAGTTCAATTGGACAGTGACTTGAACCTTTAACCTCTGAAAGAATCTTGGCTTCTTCAATTCGTTCTTTCCATACATTGGAAACTAAGAAGTAATCGAGACGCCAACCAACATTTCGTTCCCGTGCATCATAACGGTAACTCCACCAGGTATATGCACCATGTAAATTAGGATGGAGATAACGGAAAGTATCTGTAAAGCCAGCATCAAGTAATTTACCAAAATCAGTTCGTTCTTGTTTTGTAAAGCCGGCCTTATGATGATCTTTTGTTGGTTCTGCTAGGTCAATTGGTTGATAGGCAACACTCATATCACCACCAATGATTACTGGCTTACTACTTTGCAAATTAGTAACATAATTAAGAAAAGCGTGATCCCAGTCAAGGCGATAATCAAGGTGTTGCAACTTTTCACCTGAAACTGGGACGTATACATCAATCAAATAGAAGTTTGGATATTCAAGTGTGATTAGCCGGCCTTCTTTATCAAAGGTTGAATTATTCATTCCGTATATAACGTTCTCTGGTTTATATTTAGTGAAAATGGCGGTACCAGAATACCCCTTCTTTTCTGCATAATTCCAGTATTGATAATAATTAGGAATTTGAATTGGTTCTTCGCCTTTATCTAATCGTGTTCGTTGTAAGCAGAAGAAGTCAGCATCTTGGCGTTTAAAATCTTCAACAAATCCATGATTAATGGCTGACTTTAGGCCATTGACACTCCAAGAAATAAATTTCATGTTAATCCTTCTTTCAATTTAACCACATCTTATCTCTGTAATAATTGTACAAGGAATTTATTTTTTTCTTAAGTGATAACACTCTTTTTGTGATTTTTAATACAAAAGTTGATGTAGATGTTAAATAAAAAATATTCATCTTATATATGACAAATCGAACTATAATTTTGCCTTTTACAAAGTTGTAGTTCGATTCTTAACTATATTATGTTAGGTTGCAACGCTTAAATTACTGCGAGGGGCTCTTTTTTATTTGGCGATGGAAATTCTTTTTGTAAAGCAAGTAATTCATCATCACTTAGTTCAATATTCCCAGCTGCAACATTTTCTGCAGCATGTTGTGGACTACTGCTCTTAGGAATAGCGAGGACATTCCCAATTCTTAGAACCCACGCAAGCATAATCTGGCTGATAGTTGCATGGTGATTTGCGGCAATTTCTTTTAGTAGCGGATTATCGGTTAACTTCCCAGATAAGCTATCGCCTTGGGCAAGGGGGGAGTAAGCTATTAACGGGAGTTGATGTTGTTTCATTAAGGGCAGGAGATCAAATTCAATTCCACGACTATCGAGATTATAGAGATCTTCATTAGCAACACAATCAGTACCATTTTTTAGGCGCCATAATTCTTCAAGGTCACTGACATCAAAGTTTGAGACTCCCCATGCTTTAATCTTTCCTGCCTTTTTAACTCGTTCTAATTCATTGACTGTTTCTGCTAATGGGATTCCACCTCGCCAGTGCAAAAGGTAAAGGTCAAAATAGTCTGTTCCTACGGCTGCCAGGCTTTGGTCTAAACTATGCTCAAGTTTTGTCTTGCTGGCATTTGAAGGAAGAACTTTATCAATTAAGAATAGTTTTTCCCGATTATATGGTTTGATGGCATCAGCTACAAGTGCTTCAGAACGACCATCGCCATACATTTCTGCAGTATCAATAGCCTGTGCGCCAGCGTCAATTGCGGTTTGGATTGCCTTGATTTCAGTGGACCGATTGACGAGGGAATCTCCCATATTCCAGGTTCCAATTCCAATTGCAGGCATTGAAACATTATTAATTGTGACTTTTTTCATGTTATGTGGCTCCTTTCTATTTTCCTACTGCTATTATATTCTTTTTAACCAACGGTCCCTAGCATATTAGTTGTATTTTTTCTGGAAGTGTTTAATATAGACGGTGAATAAGAAAGAAAGGAAGCATTCTTTATGGCTAATGAATTACAAAACCGTAATAACTTATTTGATAGTTTGATGAATATGCGTAACTGGATGAATGATGATTTCTTCTCTAACCTAACTCCAGTTGCTGATCACATGAAGACAGATGTTACAGAAGATGACAAAAATTATACCGTAAAGATTGATATGCCTGGATTTGATAAGAAAGATATTCATATTAATTATGCTAATAACATTTTGACAGTTACTGGTCATCGGGATACCTTTGATGATGATGGTGACAAGGATGGCAATGTTTTGCATTCTGAACGTCGGTATGGTCAAATGAGTCGGCAATATCGTTTACCAGATGTAAATAAGAAGGATATCAAGGCTCAATATAATAATGGAGTTTTGACGATTACTCTTCCTAAGATGGATGAGGCCGATGATGATGAGAATCGTATTGATATTGAATAATTAAAGTAAGTTGAACAAAGAGTTGTGGAGAACCGTTTCTGCAACTCTTTATTTTATTCGCTTCTTGAACGTATGTTTGATTAAAGATATAATAGTATTTACTAATAATGATGGAGGAATATCACGATGGGGCGCACATATATGGCAATTGATTTAAAATCATTTTATGCTTCGGTCGAATGTACTGAGTATGGACTTGATCCTTTAAACACTAACTTAGTAGTTGCTGACAAATCGCGAACTAGTAAAACTATATGTCTTGCTGTTTCTCCAGCCTTAAAAAAATTTGGCGTTTCTGGCCGTCCGCGATTATACGAGGTAGAACAACGAGTCGCCTACTTAAATAATCACCGGGCCCAAGAGATACCGCACTACCGGTCATCACCAGCTGTCTCAATTTACCGGGATGAACTATTAAAATCACCGGAACTTAAAATTGGTTATAAGATTGTTCGACCACGAATGAATTTTTACCTTGAAAAAAGTGCTGCCATCTATGAAATTTATTTACGCTACTTGCCACCAGAACGGATCCATGTTTATTCCATTGATGAGGTAATGATGGATATTACTGATTATCTTAAAGAATACCACGTTAGCGCTCATTCTTTAGCTAAGGAAATTATCCAAACAATCAAAGCTGAAACACAGATTACTGCAACAGCAGGGATTGGTACCAATCTTTTCTTAGCAAAAGTAGCGATGGATATAGTAGCTAAACGGATTCCAGGAGATGAGGATGGGGTTCGGATTGCGCAGATGAATGAACATACTTTTCGTCGTTACCTGTGGGCGCATCAGCCGCTGACAGACTTCTGGCGGATTGGTCCTGGATATGCACGCCGACTGAAAAAGCTGGGCCTTAAAACAATGGGGGATATCGCCCGTTGTTCATTAGGAAAATTATCTGATCCAATGAATGAGGAAGTATTATATCGCGAATTTGGAAAAAATGCGGAAATTATAATTGACCATGCGTGGGGATACGAGTCAGCAACTATTAAAGATATCAAAAATTATCATTCATCTGATCATGGAGTATATTCGGGGCAGGTTTTGTCGCGTCCTTATAACTTTACGGAAACCCGGTTGGTTATTCAAGAAATGGTTAATTCATTGGCTCTCCAGTTAACCAAGCAGAACTTAGTAACGGATCAAGTGGCTTTAAGGGTCGCATATGATGTTTCTAATATCTCTGATGATTACCAAGGACCATTAGTGACAGATTTTTATGGACGCCAGGTACCCAAGCCAATGCATAGAAGGATTAATCTTTCTTTACCGACATCATCTGGGACAGAGCTGATGACGGCATTTATGAAGTTATGTGATGGTGGACTCGACCGGCGATTGACGGCCCGTAAAATTACGGTAATTGCAAATCACCTTCTCTCACCAACACTTGCCCGATTGGCGAATTATAATGAGCAGTTAGATTTATTTGCTGATTCAACAAATAACCATAAGAAACGTTCCCAAGTTCAAGAAAAAGATCAAAAACTACAAAGGCTTGTCCTTAATTTGCAAAATGAATATGGTAAAAACGCCATTATTCGAGCGGCTGATTTGAAAAAAGGTGCTACTCTTTTGGAAAGAAATAATCAGATTGGGGGACACCAAGCATAATGGAAAATGAAGACCTATTAAAAATAGAAAAAAGCTTGTTTAGTGATACATCAAAATATCGTGATATTATCAACATCCCTCGACATATTTCTCGAGCTCATACGCCGATGTCCACTGAAGATCGTGCTGCCCAATTTTCTCCTTTTGCGGCCTTAACCGGGTATCATCAATTATTAGCAAAGGTAGGGGAAAAGTATGATCATAAAACTTATCCCACAGCTGAGGTGAGACATCGAATAGAAAGCCAACTTGCCATGATTGAACGGGATCAATCACATCCGATATTAAAAGTTGAATTCTTTAATGGTAAAACAGGCTTTTATGAAGAATATACGGGGCAATTAGAACAAATTGATTACCATGCTCACCACCTAATATTTGATGATGGGATAAGGATTATAATTCAAAATATTCGAAAAATTAAAAGAGATCAGCAAAACTGATCTCTTTTAATATAAGGTATAAGTTAAAATGCTTGAATAAGTTTCATAATTCCAAAAACAATCAAGAATGTTGAAACTAACCATACCACTGTGATAGCGGAAAGTAATGGGCTAAATAAAAGAATAACCCCTAATACCAAACTCAAAATTGCTAGAATTACAATGAACCAGTAGTATCCCCGATGGAATTCCTTGAAAAACTTGGCACTGAGCAATTCAGTGATAGAGTCAAGAATAAACCAGATAGCGAAGATAATAGCAATGAAGAGTACACCAAAACTTGGTTGGAACAGAAAAATAATTCCTAAAATGATATCTAAAATTGCAGAAAAGATTAACCAACCTGATGATTCTCCCAAGACTTTACCAATTCGTTGACGGAACCATAATTCATAAATTCCGCGGAAAATAAAAGCAATTCCGGCAACAATGGCTAAGAAGTGAAGAGTTTTATCTGGCCGCATGAATGATGCAATTCCAGCAATAATAAATAGGACTCCAACGATTAGGCTAAACCAGTCAAAGCCCCTTTTAGTTTCTTCAAACATTGAAAAACCTCCCTAAAAAATAAAATCATTAATATCATAGTTCAATTGGCCTAATAAAACAAGAAAAATAATTTCCAACAAAATAGTTATAATCTATAGGCTGAAATAGTAGAAGAGGTTGAGAGAAAATAAAAGTTTTCTCTCAACCTCAACTGTTTTTATAAACAATAGCAAGATAATGTGGAGCTAGCTTCACGTCCCAACAAGGCTATTTTCCACTTTCTTTTATTGTAATTTCCTTAATGGTATTAAAGATGCTCTTTGATACCATTAGGGAAATCCTTATCAATCTCTTTTAAGATTGGTAATAATGAATTGACATATTCATGATACGCTTCAATTGGCTTTAGATCTTTTGCTCGTGATTGTAGCAAAGTAAGTGCAATGTCATGCGCTCTTTGTTCATTTGTAATCATCTTCTACCACCTCAGTTATTCAGTTTATCAGATTTTCCGCCTACTAGCATAAATTGTTTAATAACTTGGTGGAAAATTGTTTGATCAAGTATGATCATTACTACAAAACCAATTGTAGTTCCAATAGTATTGCTAATCAAATCATCCACATCAGCAACCCTTCCAATATGGAAAAGAAGGTCGCAAACAAATTGGTTACACTCAATGAATAAACTGAAGAAAAAGCCATAGAGAACAGCACGACTGAAGGGCATTTGGTGGTTAATCAAATAAAGATAAACCCCTAGCGGTAGCGTCATCACAATATTTAAGAAAAATTCTTGGCTTAGTCCTTGGAGGGGGATAACATTAAATGGGACGCCGTGAAAGTAAAATAAAAGTTTATTAGCGGAACTAAAATTAAACATTGAAGGGGTTAGGCATAGCCAGTCGATGGCAGTTAAGTAGGTAAAAAAAGTTGCAATAGTGATATGCTGGCCTAGGTTAGGAAATTTTTCCCAAAGGTGATTATGGGTAATGAGGACAGAGCCCGCAAAAAAATAAATAAAAAATGGAATCCAGTGAACTAATGCACGCAATATGATTTCTCCTTCTCCGAAAAATGGTATACAATAAGTTTTCAATGTTATATATCATAGTTGATTTTTTTAATGATGACTAGTAAACCTAACTAGGATTAAGAAAACTTCAATAATTTAGGAAGAGAGAGGATCATGGCAGAAAAACAAGAATTTACACGTAAGCTTAAAAGTCGTCATATTCAGTTAATGGCACTTGGGGGAACGATTGGAACTGGATTATTTCTTGGATCGGGAAAGGCAATTCATGCGGCTGGGCCAGCAATTCTTTTAGCGTATTTAATTACTGGAATTATTTGTTTTGGAATTATGCGGGCCCTCGGGGAGTTGCTTCTCTCTGATTTACACTACCATTCGTTTATGGATGCAATTCGCGATTATCTTGGTAATCGAGTGAGCTTTGTAATGGGCTGGGCTTATTGGGCATGTTGGCTTGCACTAGCAATGGCTGAAGTTACCGCTATTGGCTTATATTTTCAACTATGGTTTCCTCAAGTTCCCCAATGGTTACCAGGATTAGTAACTTTACTAATTTTATTGGGATTAAATCTAATGACGGTTAGTACATTTGGTGAACTCGAATTTTGGTTTGCCCTTATTAAAATTTTGGCAATTGTTATTTTAATCGCTGTTGGTGTCATCTTAGTTCTACTTCAATTTCATTCAACAAGTGGTTATCTCGCTACGCCTGCTAATTTAGTTAATGATGGCGGTTTTTTTGCTACGGGAACAAAGGGCTTTATGCTTTCTTTTCAGATGGTAGTATTTGCCTTTGTTGGAATTGAAATGGTAGGTGTTACGGCCGCTGAAGCAGAGAATCCGAAGGTTGTTATTCCCAAGGCCATTAATGGTATTCCCGTGCGAATTATGCTTTTTTATATTGGTGCCTTGGCCGTTATTATGTGTATCTATCCCTGGAGCAAACTCTCACCAAGCAATAGCCCGTTTGTCCTTGTCTTTCGCGATATTGGCCTTCCAGGGGCTGCCAGTATCGTTAATTTTGTAGTAATTACTGCTGCTGCTTCTGCTTGTAATAGTTCGCTATACACAACTGGCCGGATGTTAGCCGAGCTAACCTCGACCGCTCACAGGCCGGTTCTTCATAAAATTAGTCGACTATCTAAGCGATCGGTCCCTGCAACCGCGGTTGTTATTTCGGCGATTGTTATTGGGATTGCTGCTATCTTAAACTTAGTAATGCCAGAAGGAGTTTTTACTTTTGTTTCCAGCATTGCTACCACGAGTTTTCTCTTTGTGTGGGCTGCCATCATCTTGGCGCATCTAAAATATGTTCGTCAGCATCCACAAACAAGAACCTTTAAGATGCCAGGCGCACCTTTTACTGACTATATTATTTTAGTTTTTCTTTTTATTGTGCTAATTGTTTTATGTATGGAGAAACAAACTTTAATTGCTCTTATACTAACTTTAGCTTGGTTTGCAATCCTTGTTGTTGCTTCGTTAACGCAAAAAAAGCATAAAAAGTGAGTGGGAATTAACTTCCTAGACAAGGCGGTGGGCTAAGGATAGAACGGTAATTAGCACGGCACGGGCTGATTATCGTTCGGACTTAGCCTCGAGCCTTGTAGTTAATTTCCACGATATCGTAACAAGATTCGTATAAAAAACGAGGCTGTTGAAAAAACAAAAGTTTTTTCTCAGCCTCTTCTTATTAACGATTCAAATGTAACTTGCGCTGACAGTCAGGACAAATACCGTGAATTTCGATGTTGTTTCCGGTAACTAGATAGCCAGTTTTTTCATGCGTCATAGCCGTTAAATCTTTTGTGATCGCAGTAAAATGTTCATCAAAAACATCAGAAATTTTACCACAATTATCACAGACAACGTGATAATGTGGATGCCCGAAATAGTCAAAGTGAGTACTACCATCACCGTTTTTTAGCTCGATTACTAGGCTATAATCAACAAAGAGCTTAAGCGTATTGTAAACAGTTGCCATGCTGATATTGGCAACTGTATCCTTAAGGTCATTATAAATCATTTCGACACTAGGATGAGTATGGTGATTAATTAAGTAATTTAAAATGATTTTCCGCTGGGGAGTAAGACGAACCTTGTTTTTACGGAGATGGTCAAGTGCTCGATCAAATTCTGCTTCTGCCATAGTGTCGTCCCCCTTCTTAAATTAATTATAATCTAAGAATATTATAACATTTACATCCACTGATTCAAAACATATAATAATTAACGGTTAGATAATAATTATTATAAAGAGGGAGAGAGTGATATGGATCAAAGTATCGCACGTAATGGAAAAAGATATAGTCGCTTTTGGTTTATTTTTACTTTACTAGTTGGTACCTTTACGATGTCAATTAGTCAGTCATCATTGTCGACAGCCTATCCAACTTTAATGAATGCTTTTGGAATTTCAGCTGCAACTGTTCAATGGTTGACAACGGGATTTATGCTTGTAATGTGTGTCAGTATGCCGATTAGTCCGTGGATGCTCAACAATATGAGCTTTAAGACAATGTTTATTGGAGCACTGGGGTTATTTGATATCGGATCCTTGATGATTGTCTTAACCCCATCATCTTGGGGAGTTAATGGCTTCTGGTTTATGATGATTGGACGGGCCATGGAAGCTTTTGCTGTCGGAGTTTTATTTCCATCTTATCAAACCGTTTTGCTTGAGATTACGCCTAAAGAAGAGCGGGGTTCAACGATGGGAATTGCTGGTTTGGTAATGGGATCCGCTCTTGCATGTGGACCGATTGTTTCAGGAATTGTTTTAAGGTTCTTTAGTTGGAAGAGCCTTTTTATCCTCTTCATGCTTGTTATTTCCATAATTATTTTAATGGCTGCTAGCGGACTGATCCAAGATGTAATGGAACGGCATGAAACTAGCCTTGATTGGCTATCAGTAATCTTACTAATTGGATTAATTGGGATTATGTACGTTGTTGACCAAACTGGAAAAAAGAATCCTGCATGGGGAATAAATTCAGGGATTTTTATCATTAGTCTTATTGCGGTTATCTGGTTCTGTGTTCGGCAGTTTCATCTCAAGCAGCCCCTATTGGAATTGCGGGTATTGAAGACTTTTAATTATGATTTAGCAATTCTTTTAACATCGATTTCATATATTGCATTAATTGTAACGACAATTATTTTTCCCCTTTATTATCAGGGAGTGTTAAAAGTTAGTCCATTTGTTTCAGGAATGTCCTTAGTACCTGGGGCGGTTTTTCTTAGTATCCTAAATCCTTTGTCAGGAAAATTAGCTGATAAAATTGGGTTTAAACCGACAATACTGGTGGGGATGGTTATGATTATTATTGGCTGGATTGCTGGATTAATTGTCCTTAATCACCTCAGTTTGCTGGGAATGATCCTCTGTGCAATGGTGATTGAAGGTGGAAATGCCTTTGTAATGATGCCCGCTGTCACATTGGGAGCAAATACCCTGCCTGATGAATTAGTGCCCCACGGAACAGCCGTAATTACGACTGTCCGTCAAGTTCTCGGTTCTGCGGGCGTTACTATTTCAACACTGATCTTAACGGTTGCTACTACAAATGCACTCCAACGGGGGAATTCAGTTCAAGTAGCTTCCCTTCATGGTTATCATTTAGTATTTATTGGCATGATTATTACTGAATTGATTGGTTTAGTACTAGCGTTTATGCTAAGAAATACTAGTAAAGAGAAAAGTACAAAATAACCAAAGATTCGTATATAAATAAGAGGAGGAGAAAATAATTAATTTTCCGCTCCTATTTATTTTAAAAGCAGAAAGAGGTGTTAATAATGCTACTTAGACGACCACAATGGGCAAATGCTACCCCGGAAATGCAAGACTATTATGATCACTACTGGGGTTTTCCAGTTCATGATGACCAACAATTATTTGCAATGTTATCTTTAGAATTATTTCAAGCGGGTTTAACCTGGCAAACAATCTGGCGGCGACGAAGGGCATTTAACCGGGCATTTGCTAACTTTAATATTGAAAAAGTTGCGTACTTTAATGATGATGATATTAATCGATTATGTGAAGATGAAACTATTATTCGTAATCGTCGTAAAATATTAGCGGTGATTAATAATGCGCAAGTGATTTTAAAATTACAGAAGACGGGAAAGACGTTTGATGATTATGTTTGGCACTTTGTTGATGATCAACCTCAGGACTTAGGTTTAACTACAGATGTTGAATTAGCTCCTAAAACACCCGTTTCAGAAGAAATAGCCAAGCAAATGCGGAAGGATGGATTTAAATTTGTCGGCCCGACAATTATTTACTCGTTCATGACGGCAGTGGGGATGGTCAATGCCCGTTTGAAATAAGAATGTCTGGATTAACATTGATTGTTGGTTAACAATTATGCTAAGATTATTCTCGTTATAAAGCAATTCCCGATAGGATTCACGTCTGAACGTGAAGATGCCTTGTAACCGCAACTACAAACTATTTGAAAGTTTCAATAGAATATGGGGGAATTAGAAAATGGCAGAACGACATTTATTTACATCCGAATCAGTATCAGAAGGACATCCAGATAAGATTGCTGACCAAATCAGTGACGCGATTTTAGATGAATTACTTAAGAAGGATCCTGATTCACGGGTTGCAGTTGAGACCTCAGTTACTACTGGTCTAGTATTAGTCTTTGGTGAAGTTTCTACTAAGGCTTATGTTAATATCCAAAAGATTGTGCGTGACACAATTCGTAAGATCGGTTATACAGATGGTAAGTATGGTTTCGATGCTGATAACTGTGCTGTTATCACCGCAATCGATGAACAATCACCGGACATTGCTCAAGGGGTTGATGACTCCTTAGAAACGCGTGAAGGTGAAATTGATCCGCTTGATAAGATTGGTGCTGGTGACCAAGGATTGATGTTTGGTTACGCTACTGACGAAACACCGGAATACATGCCATTGACATTGGTTTTAAGTCATAAGTTAATGCGTAAGATTGCTCAATTACGTAAGGATGGCGTTATCTCTTATCTTCGTCCAGACGCTAAGGCCGAAGTAACTGTAGAATACGATGAGAATGACAAGCCATTACGTGTTGATACCGTTGTTTTAAGTACTCAGCATGATCCAGAAGTTTCCCTTGATCAAATTAAAAGGGATATTAAAGAACAAGTGATTGAAGCGGTAATTCCAGCTGAGTACCTTGATGACCAAACTAAGTACTTCATTAATCCAACAGGTCGGTTTGTAATCGGTGGGCCGCAAGGGGATGCCGGTTTAACTGGACGGAAGATTATTGTTGATACTTATGGTGGAGCTGCCCATCATGGTGGTGGAGCATTTTCTGGAAAGGATGCTACTAAGGTTGACCGTTCTGCTAGTTATGCCGCGCGCTACATTGCTAAAAATATTGTTGCAGCTGGCTATGCTAAGAAAGCAGAAATTCAGGTTGCTTATGCCATCGGTGTAGCAGAACCAGTATCGATCATGATTAATACTTATGGTACCGGTACTCGTTCAGAAGAAGAATTAATTGCAGCTGTTCGAAAAGTATTTGATTTACGTCCAGCTGGAATTATTGAAATGCTTGACTTAAAGCGGCCAATTTACAAACAAACCGCTGCTTATGGTCACTTTGGTCGAACTGATGTTGACTTACCATGGGAACACCTTGATAAAGTTGACGAATTAAAAGAAATTTTAGGCTAATAATTTAGTTGTACGCTTGCAATCATTAACGGTGGTTGTTAAAATAATCGTTAAATATTTGATCGTAATAGAAATAGTAGTTTTTGACGAGGTCAGCAGAGATCCTGTGGTGGTGGGAACAGGAGACTGGTCATTTACGAACTCATCTAAATTGTGATTATTACTGAATTTTAGTAGGTAATGACGTTTACCGCGTTAAGGTCCTAAGCGCCATGGATTCCATGGAAAACGGGTGGTACCGCGGAATTATTTCGTCTCGTAGAGTGATTTTCTACGGGGCTTTTTTATTACGATCACCAAAATTAGAATAAGGAGTAAAGAATATGGCTTACGATCATAAGGCAATTGAAAAAAAGTGGCAAAAGTTTTGGAAAAAGAATGAAACTTTCAAAGCTGACCTTAATAAGGACCAGAAGAAGTACTATGCATTAGACATGTTCCCATATCCATCTGGTCAAGGACTACACGTTGGTCACCCAGAAGGTTACACGGCTACGGATGTAATGTCACGGATGAAGCGGATGCAGGGATTTAATGTCTTACATCCAATGGGGTGGGATGCATTCGGTTTACCAGCTGAACAATATGCATTAAAGACTGGACATAACCCAAAGGACTTTACAAACAAAAATATTGACCATTTCCGTGACCAAATTCAATCACTTGGTTTCTCATATGACTGGGATCGAGAAGTAAATACGACTGATCCTAAATTTTACAAGTGGACTCAATGGATTTTTGAACAGCTCTACAAGAAGGGGCTTGCTTACGAAAGTGAAATTATGGTTAACTGGGCCCCTGATTTTATGGGTGGAACAGTGGTTGCTAACGAGGAAGTTGAAGATGGCAAGACTAAACGTGGTGGCTACCCCGTCTACCGTAAGCCAATGCGTCAATGGGTTTTAAAAATTACTGCTTATGCGGACCGATTGATTGATGACCTTGATCTCGTTGACTGGCCAGAAAGCGTTAAGGAAATGCAACGTAACTGGATCGGTCGTTCGGAAGGTGCTTCAGTATTTTTCCCAGTTGTGGGGGATGAAGATACTAAGATTGAAGTGTTTACGACGCGGGCAGATACGCTCTTTGGTGCTTCTTATGTTGTTCTTGCTCCTGAACAAGAATTAGTAGATCAATTGACGACACCGGAACACAAGGCAGAAGTTGAAAAGTACAAGGAAGAAGCATCACGGCGGTCTGACCTTGAACGGACTGATTTAAATAAGGATAAGACCGGTGTATTTACTGGTTCTTACGTCATTAATCCAGTTAACGGTGAAAAACTGCCAATCTGGATCAGTGATTACGTGCTTGCTTCATATGGCACTGGAGCAGTAATGGCTGTTCCTTCCGGGGATCAACGTGATTATGACTTTGCTACTAAGTTTGACTTGCCAATTAAGCCTGTTATTGAAGGAGCAGATGTGTCAGAAGGTGCTTTTGATGGTGACGGTAAGCACATTAATTCTGGCTTCCTTGATGGCTTGAACATTGCTGATGCAAAGCAGAAGATGATTGATTGGCTTGAAGAACACGATGCTGGTCATAAAAAGGTTAACTACCGTCTTCGTGACTGGATCTTCAGTCGGCAACGCTACTGGGGCGAACCAATTCCAGTTATCCACTGGGATGATGGGACAACCTCACTAGTTCCAGAAGACGAACTCCCACTTGAATTGCCAAAGACTGATAACATCGAACCATCAGGAACTGGTGAAAGTCCATTAGCAAATGTTGAAGATTGGGTTAATGTTTATGATGAAAACGGTCGCCACGGTCTTCGGGAGACTAACACCATGCCACAGTGGGCTGGTTCATCATGGTACTGGCTCCGGTACACTGATCCACATAATGATAAGGAATTTGCCTCAAAAGAAGCCCTTGATTACTGGTCACCAGTTGATCTCTATGTTGGTGGGGCTGAACACGCTGTTCTTCACTTGCTCTATGCTCGATTCTGGCATAAGGTTCTTTATGATCTCGGACTTGTCCCAACTAAAGAACCATTTATGAAGCTCGTTAACCAGGGAATGATTCTTGGTTCAAATCATGAAAAGATGTCGAAGTCCAAAGGTAATGTTGTTAACCCTGATGACATTGTTGACCAATATGGGGCTGATACTTTACGTCTTTACGAAATGTTCATGGGACCACTTGAAGAATCGGTACCTTGGGATGAAAAGGGACTTCATGGTGCTAATAAATGGGTTCAACGTGTATGGCGGTTGTTGATGGATGATAATAACCATCTTCGTGACCGAGTATCCACTTTCAATGATGGTAAGCTTACCAAGGTTTATAATCAAACCGTTAAGAAGGTTACTGAAGACTACGAACGGATGCACTTCAATACAGCTATTTCTCAATTGATGGTCTTTGTAAATGAAGCCTACAAGGTTGATGATTTACCAGTTGAATACATGAAAGGCTTTGTGAAGATGATTGCGCCAATCATGCCTCACGTGGCCGAAGAACTCTGGAGTCAATTCGGCGAGAGTGAGACAATCACTTATCAACCATGGCCAACTTACGATCCAAAGGCTTTAGTTGAAGATGAAGTTGAAATGATCGTCCAAGTTAATGGTAAGGTACGGGCTAAGATTAAGATGGCCAAGGATACTGACCGCAATGAAGCACAACAACTTGCTTTAGCAAACGAACATGTTAAGAAGTTTACTGATGGCAAGGATATTAAGAAAGTCATTGTTGTTCCTAACAAGATTGTTAACATTGTTGCAAAATAGTAAATTAATAAAGGGCAGGGAAGCTGTATTTTCCTGCTTTTTTGTTTAAGGAGAAAATTATGGAAATAGTAAGTTATCCGGCATTTTTCACTCCACAAAAAAATGAAATCCAAGTTGATTTTCCAGATTTGCCAGAAGCATTTACCCAGGGAAAAACAATGGATGAGGCAATGGATTTTGCTAAATTGGGCTTAGCAATTACCCTTAATGATAAACTTGGTCACTTTGAAAAAGCACCTGCCGCAAGTTCATTAGAGACCTTAAAGCAGCAACATCCGGATCAAATCATTAAAATGGTAACTGTTGATTTGGAACAATACTAAGTTAAAGAAATATTAAAAACGTTAAATCGAATTGCACCAGCTTTTTATTCACGATAAAATAATTAAGATTGTGTAAACTCGATTAAAATAAAAAGGTAGGATTGCAACAAATCATGGAAGAAAATAAAGTAAATGATTTGAGCAGCACCGCAGTTAAAAAAGATTCGCGAACAAAAATGATTACAGGATCAGCTTGGATGACAGCTGGTAGTATTACTTCGCGGATCTTAGGGGCGCTGTATATTATTCCGTGGGTTACATGGTTAGGAGCTTATAGTAATGAAGCGAATGCCTTATATGCTCAGGGTTACAATATTTATAATATGTTTTTAGTAATTGCAACGGCGGGTATTCCTTCTGCAATTTCTAAAATGGTCGCGCATTATAATGGAATAAACCAATATGGCGTTAGTCGTCGACTGTATCATTCTGGAATGTACGTTGCAATGGCAATGGGTGTAATTTGTACGACAGTGATGATGTTTGGGGCTCGTTTAATGGACAATGGAGATCCAAATATGATTCCCGTTATCCGCTCTTTAGCTTGGGCTATTTTGATTATTCCGGGGATGTCAATTACCCGTGGATTTTTACAAGGGTATAACTGGATGGCACCATCAGCAATTTCACAATTTGTTGAGCAGCTTTTCCGAGTTATTTATATGCTGGCGGCCACTTACTTCATTATGAAGATTCAAAATGGTAGTTGGGTTAGTGCTGTTTCCCAATCAACATTTGCGGCCTTTATCGGGGCAATTGGTGCAGTGATTGTCTTAGGAATTGCCTGGATACGTCACCAACGTGAAATGAATGACTTGGTGATACATGGGGAAGTGAACACTGAAGTTTCAACTCAAACATTAATTTTTAAGATTATTTATCAATCAATTCCGTTCATCATTATTGAATCGGGGGTAACGATTTTTCAATTAATTGACCAATATACTTTTAAGCGGATGATGCCATTAGTTGGTCACTTTACTAAATACCAGATGGATGTTACTTATGCCTTGTTTGCGTTCAATGCTAATAAGCTTTACATGATTGTTATTTCATTGGCTTCCGCATTAGCTGCAACGGTTATTCCGTTACTCGCGACAGCCCGAGCCCAGAACGATCAAGAGGATATGCGAAAACAGATTCAAAATGTTCTTTTGTTATTCTATTTCGTGATGATTCCAGCTGCTCTTGGATTGTCCGCGGTTGCTCAACAAATCTACACCGTCTTTTACCGTTATGATGCGGCAGGGGTTGTAGTACTGCAATTTGCGGCTTACATTTCGATTATGTTAGGCTTATATACTGTGGCCGCAGCAATGATGCAGGGAATTTCTGAGAATAAAAAAATGATGATGTTCTTAGCTATCGGAATTGTGATTAAATTTATCCTCCAGTTCCCATGTATTTGGATTTTTGAAGGATTAGGACCACTAGTTTCAACCGGGATTTCAATGTTTGTGATTAACTATTTAATCTTGCATTCCTTTAATATGGAATTCCACCTCCGTTTTGATAAGATGGCTCTCCCAACTAACCAGATTTTAGCTTACTCCTTAGTGATGTTTGCTGGGACGAAGATTGTAATGTTAATCATAAGTCATTTTGTTAGTCCATATGGGCGCTATACTGCTTTCTTCTCCTTGATTCCGGGAGTAATAGTCGGAGCAGGAATTTATCTCTATCTCTGCTTAAAGTCACGACTAGCTGATCAGCTATTGGGACCACGAGTAGCACGGTTACGAACAATTTTGCACATTAAATAATAATGCATACAAAAAGGTTCAGAGTGAGATTTTGCTCTGAACCTTTTTAATGTCCTTAAATCGTTAATTCAAAAATCCAATATGATGATCATCATCAAGCTTTTCCATCTTCTTCATGAAAGTTGGTAAAGCACGGCTAATCTGGTGGGGGAGGACGATATACTGGCTTTCGGCGATCTTTTCTGCAATCGCACTGTGCGCATAAACGGCAGCGAGGACAGCTTTATCTGCTTTATCATTAAATTCAGCGGTAAAGCCCCCAACCATTCCAGCAAGAGTGTCACCCATTCCACCAACTGCTTGGGCTGGAGTACCGATTGGCAATTGATATACTTGGTCATTAGTATAAATTTCCGTATGGTGCTTCTTTAAGACAACGGTAGCACCAAGTTTTTCTTGGGCTCTCTTGTTTTTATCTTCAGTTTGCTCCCCAATCTTGATTCCGGAAAGTCGTTGCCATTCCATTTCATGAGGAGTATAAATAATGTTCCCCTGTGGTTGTTCAAGCTTTTCCATTGCCATGAGGGTAATTGCAGATCCATCGATGATCACATTTTGTTTATCGGTTGTATGAGCAAAAATATTCTTCAAAATTCGTAAACTTGTTTCATCATTTCCAAGACCAGGCCCAACGACCACACTGGTAGCAGCTTGGGTAAGATCAGCGACTAATGCATCATCAGTAAAATCAGCGAACATTGCTTCTGGCAGTTGCGCATGGAGGGCACTAGCGTTGATTTCATCAGTGGCCGTTGTTACAAGCCCAGCACCAGCGCAGACGGCTGCGGTTGATGCCATGATGATTGCGCCACCAAAATTACGATTACCGCCAATAAGGGTAACTTTACCAAAAGTACCTTTGAAACTATTTTCAGGACGGGGAGTAATAACATCCTTTAAGATTTGGTCAGTAAGTTTTTTCACAGTTAAGACTCCTTATTATTTTATTTAATAGACAATTTAATGGTATCATTAAAATTAATCAAAGTAGAATATTTTGGAGGGATTAATATTGACTGATTGGATGAAAGCCGCAGAGGCACAAAAAGAAAACTATTTAAATGATCTTGTAGCATTAATGAAGATCCCCAGTGTCCGTGATGATTCGGCCGCAACCGATGAATACCCACTTGGCCCACGACCTGCTCAAGCGCTAAAGACATTTTTAGAGATGGCGGAACAAGATGGTTTTAAAGTAAAGAACATTGATAACGTTGTTGGGTATGCGGAATGGGGTGAAGGCGATGAAACACTTGCCATTTTAGCCCATCTTGACGTAATGCCTGCTGGTAAGGGTTGGGAAACAGATCCTTTTGATCCAGTTATCAAGGATGGTAACTTATATGGTCGTGGTGCTTCCGATGATAAGGGACCTGGTATGGCAGCTTACTATGCCTTGAAGTATTTGAAAGATCAAGGCGTAAAGTTTAACAAGAAAGTTCGCTTTATCGTTGGAACTGATGAAGAAAGTAACTGGACTGGAATGCATCGTTACTTTGAAGTTGAACCAGCCCCAACATTTGGCTTTTCACCAGATGCGGAATTTCCCGTAATTAACGGTGAAAAGGGTCAAGTATCACTCTTACTTGATGTACCTGCTGGTAACGGAGATGCTTCAACGCAACTAGTTAGTTTTGAATCTGGTTTACGTTTTAACATGGTACCGCGGGAAGCAGTTGCTCTCATTCGAACAGATAACCCTCAAGAAGTTACTAATGATTTTGGTCACTTTATCGAAGAAAACCCGGTTGAAGGTAATATTGAATCAACAGATAAAGGCCTTAAGATTACAGTTATCGGAAAGGCTGCTCATGGAATGGAACCTGAAAAGGGAATTAATGCAGCAACCTACCTTGCAAAGTTCTTAAATCAATATGATTTTGGCGGGGGAGCAAAGAGCTTCATTGAATTCTTAGCTGACTATCTTCATTTAGATACGCGGATGGATGGTTTTAATGGTGCTTACACTGATCCGGTAATGGGTGAATTAACCATGAATGCCGGAATCTTAAACTTTGATGCGGACAAGGGTGGTCACATTGACATGAACTTCCGCTTTCCTAAAGGCATGACCCCGGATAAGCTAGAGGATACTGTGAAGGCGATTGCCGATAAATTACAAATTAAAGTTACGCAAGGTCCATCGCAAGCTCCACATTATGTTGATCCAGATGATCCAATCGTTAAAACATTGATGCAGGCCTATATTGACCAGACTGGAGATACAGACGCAAAACCAGAGGTCGTTGGTGGAGGAACTTACGGTCGTTTGATGGAACGGGGCGTTGCATTTGGTGCTTTAATGCCACATACGCCAAATACAATGCATCAGGCTAATGAATATCAACCTATTAATGATTTAATCACATCGATGGCTATTTACATGGAAGCGATTAATAATCTCGTTACTGATTAAATTTGTGCTAAAATAAAGGCATAAGATGGAGGTGTCAAGAATGAGTTATCAAAATATTCTTGTTGGTGTTGATGGTTCAAAGCAAGCGGATATGGCTTTTGAGAAAGCGGTTGATACTGCTAAGACCAATGATGCTAAATTATACTTGTTAAGTATTATCAATGGTGAACGTTATCCAACTACTGGTCCTGGTGGATACGGCTTTGTTAGTCACAGCATTTATGATTCAGCAATTGAAACAATGCAAAAGAAATTAGCTGACTACAAGAAAAAAGCAGAAGCTGCTGGAATAAAAGATGTTGAAACGGATGTAAAAGTTGGTAATGCTAAGGTTGAACTTGCAGAACGTTATCCTAAAGAAAATGATATTGATTTAATCATTATTGGCGCAACCGGATTAAATGTTGTTGGACGGCTACTTGTTGGTTCAACGGCCGCTTATACTATTCGTGAAGCTCCATGTGACGTTACCGTTGTTAAGACAAACTTAAAGAATCAAAAGCTGGATATCAAGGAAACGACATATCCTGAAATGTAATGCCTAAAGACTAGGGGAAATTTCTTCTAGTCTTTTCTAGTTTAAAAATGCAAATTCATAATTTTCACGTATATATACTATAGGATATTATGAAGGAGTGTTTTATTGTGTTAAACCATCGTGCTATTACGAGTGCATTAATTGTTTTAACAAGCCTTAGTGGGCAGCCGATTAAAGCGGACGCTATTCAACAAGCACAATTTGATGCAAACGAAGACGTAAAGCGTGCAAAGCCGATTGATGAGGAGGCCTTAGTTAATCATGATGAAGAGTATGTTGATGCTTATTTAACAGAATATGAAAATGCCATTCAAGTAAGGGAAAATGACCAAAATAATGCTTTGACAGGTGTAAAAGAAAGACCTGAGCATGATAAAATTCAATCTTCAACTGAAATTTCTGCTGAACAAAGGCGACCGTTAGAAGAAAATAAGGAAGATGAGCAGACTTATCAACCTCAACAACCATCCGCAGTCCAAGCAAAGTTTATTAATCGAATAGCTCCAGCTGCTCAACAAATTGGTTGGGAACATGATTTGTATCCATCAATTATTATTGCACAAGCAGCTTTAGAGAGCGATTGGGGATGCAGTACATTAGGAAAAGCACCTAATAATAATCTTTTTGGTGTTAAGGGTTATTTTGCTTGTCAAACAGTTGCTCAACCCACGACTGAATATGACGAGCAAGGACATAAGTTTCAGGTTGTTAGTAATTTTCGACAGTATGCAAGTGAATATGAAGCATTAAGAGATTATGCTCAGACATTAGAAGCCCCACTTTATCAAGGAGTTCATCGTCAAAATACCAAAAATTATCGTGAAGCTACCCAAGCTCTTCGCGGACGATATGCAACGGATCCCGAGTATGATCGGAAGTTAAACCAGCTGATTGATACTTACCAACTTACTAAGTACGATGATCAAGTTAGCACCAGTAATGAAAAAGCTAATCTTCTTCCTATGACAGATAAGAAGGGTGAGAGTGAAACGATCCCAATTGTTGACAAACATTCCGTTCAAGCGAGAAAGAGCGATATTAATATTCCTCAATATGTTCCTTTGCTTGGGGGAGTGGGAACGGCCGGAATGATTGAAATTTTTCGTCGTTTGTTGAAGAAAAAGAAAAGAGTGGAAAATAACCCTCTCGACAAAGCGGTGGACTAAGCTAGAACGATGATTAGCATAGCACGGGCTGATCATCGTTCGTATTTAGGCCTGCGTCTTATGGCAACGCGAAGCTAGTTCCACGTTATCTTACAATTGTTCGTAAAAGCAGTTAAGGCTGAGAGAAAATAAAATTTTCTCCCAGCCTCTTATCAATTATTTATCTTAATGACTTTAACTGCTCGTCAATCATTGCTAAAACTGCATCAACATTTTTAGGATCTTCAAGGTCATAACGCTCCAAATCAATTTTCATTTTTGGACTAGCATCGTAATCCTTATACCATTGCTTGTAGGCACTCCACATCTTGTAATAGTAATCCTTTAACTCTGGATTAGTATCAATTTGCTCGTAGTCTCGCCCGCGCTTTTTAATTCGGTATAAGATGGTTTCAAAATCAGTTTCAGAATAAACCATTAGATCTGGTGCCCGCTTGGGTAACTGTTGTAGGTCACTCATCATATTGTCAAGAAGCTTTAAATATACTTCTAATTCAGTATCAGTGATGTTACCCTCGGCGTTATTTTCTCGTGTAAACAAGGCATCTTCGTAAATAGAACGGTCAAGCACGTTGTTATCATCGGTGAGTGCTTGCTTAATCATTGAGAAACGCTTGTTTAAAAAATAAATTTGGAGTAAAAAGCCGTACTGTTTTGGATTTTTATAATACAGTGGTAAAACTGGATTTTCTCCGACTGGTTCAAAAAATGCTTTTGTATGTAAGTGTTCGGCAATCTTCCCAGTTAAAGTTGTTTTACCGACACCAATCATCCCTGCTGTAATAATCACCATAATGGCCCCTCTTTACTTTTTTGTCACAAAAAATATCTTACTACAAAATATTGTGGAATGACACATCTAATTTTACAATATTTGGTGGTTTCCAGATTTAACTTATCATGGTAAAAGTTATCACATCTGCATTGTTAGCGATTATAATAAAAGTAGGGATGTGATTAAATTTTAAAAATCTAATCATGTGAAAAATTAATAGTAAGGAAGTAAAGATGAGAAGAGAAAGTGAAAGTGAGAATCGTGTTCAACTAACACTAGCCAAGCAACAAGGAACATTGATTGAAGTTCATAACTTACCAAATGATGATTATTTTAATGTCGGCTTTGTTGTTGCTCTTGACCCGGTATTTTGTTTGATGATCAGTATTGACTGGGATGGTAAAATTAACGGATTAATTGCTATTCGTATTAAGAGTATTCTTTATACGGAGCGTCATAGTGACTACTTAATGACGGTTTCTGAGAAGACTAAGGTTGCCCATGACCACAACTATTTTGATGTATGGGAAGTACAAAAATTTATCGATAACCATCCAGAAATTACCCAAGGGAACCTCTTATCGAATCTCCTCGATGATTCCTATGAAAACCGTCTCCCGGTTGTAATTGGTACTGAAAAGTATAAGGGAAGTGATGATTTTACAGGGATAATTACTGATCTCACGCCTATTAAGGTAACAATTCATTACTATAATGACCATGACCTATCTTCATTATGGGAATATGATATTTTGCGAGCTAAGATTGATTATCTCCGGGTTCGTGGTACCCAAATGGCAACCGGAAAGCAGATTTTTAATGATATTTTTAACGAAATGTAATTGCAATATGAGTTGAGATAGGTTAAATTAATTAAATATTATTAACTAGATAAAACTGTTTACTAAAGAGGTTGAACAGCCATGAAAAAGAAAATAACAATTCGTGATTTAGCAAAAGAAGCTGGTGTTTCTGTAACTACTGTTTCGCAAATTTTGAATAATAAAGGTGATCGGTTCAGTACGGCGACCCAGGAACGAGTTTTAGCGTTACGGGATAAATATAAATACGTCCCT
The DNA here is from genome assembly GCF_014145585.1 of Limosilactobacillus agrestis. Classification (GTDB taxonomy): domain Bacteria; phylum Bacillota; class Bacilli; order Lactobacillales; family Lactobacillaceae; genus Limosilactobacillus; species Limosilactobacillus agrestis. The sequence continues at coordinate 46,219 of NZ_JACIVF010000065.1, read as the reverse complement.
GATTTCAATGCCCGGAACTTAATTTTAAAGAGTGCTAAGACAATTGGAGTACTAGTTCCTAATATTGCCAATCCGTTTTTTGGTACTTTTGTCGAGGGGGTGCAGAGTATTGCTCGTGAAGCAGAATTTATTCCGCTTGTCTTTAGTGCCAACCGTGACCCAAAGTTGGAAAAATATTATCTGTCACAGATGATTGAACGTTCTATTAGTGGATTAGTAATTGCTAGTGCAACGATGACTACTGAGACAATTAAAGAGGTCATTTCCTTTAATGAGATTCCTTATATCTTGTTTGATCAAAATCATACGCAAGAGGGTGATCGAGTACAAACGAACGATTACCTTGGTGGCCAAATTGCGGCTAAACACCTCGTTGAACTTGGTCACAAACATATTGCCGTTCTTACCTCTGATAATCCTACTGAAAACTTAAATCACCGAATGAATGGGTTTAAAAATATTATTAAAGAGAATAATCTAAGTTTAGCTCCTATTAACGATGTTATTCGGGCACCCTTGACGAAGGATGGCGGATATAAAGCAGCAAAAGATGTTTTAGCAACTGGTGCCTCTGCTGTTTTTGCGGCAAACGATGAGATGGCAATTGGCCTATTGCGAGGGTTACATGAATTAGACGTTAAGGTTCCCGAAGATATTTCTGTGATTGGTTATGATAACATCTACTGGGATGATTATGTTTATCCACGATTAACCACGGTGCAACAGCCCATTTTTGACCTCGGTGCTGGAGCTACTAAAATGCTCATTGAACAGATCAGTCATAGTAGTGCTGAAGCCCGTGTGCAAAACTTTCCAGTAAAATTAATTAAACGAGATAGTACAAGTTCCTATCGACCAAAATAATATGGTATGATGATGTTATCAATTTAGATGCCAATTGTTTAAGGAGGAAATAAACAAATGACAAATCATGTAACAATTGTAGGTAGTTTAAATGTTGATACAACGATGAAGGTTAAGCGGATGCCATTACCTGGGGAAACAATTGCCGCTTTAAGTAAAACTAATGCTGCCGGGGGAAAAGGTGCAAACCAAGCTGTTGCTGCTGCCCGTTCAGGTGCTGAAACAGCTTTTGTTGGTCAAGTCGGTGATGATGCTGGTGGTAAGATGATGATCAATGACCTTAAGAACAACAACGTCGGCACAACTGGGATCCATGTTGACGATCAAGCAGGTACTGGATCTGCAGCCATCTTACTTGATGAAAGTGGCCAAAACAGTATCTTAGTATACGGAGGAGCAAACCAACAATTAAGCGTGAAGGAAGTTGAAGATGCTCGCGATCAAATTGCTGCCGCCGATTTTGTCATTGCTCAATTTGAAACACCACAAGAAGCTACTTTACGGGCATTCCAAATTGCAAAGGAAAATGGTGTAAAGACAATCTTGAATCCTGCTCCTGCTCACGAAATTAATCCTGACTTATTGAAGTTAACTGACTTAATCATTCCAAATGAAACAGAAAGTGCTGCTTTAACAGGAATTATTATTACAGACGAAACTTCAATGCTTATGTCAGCCGCTAAGTTTGCTCAAATGGGTGTCCGTAATTTAATTATTACTGTTGGAGCAAAGGGTGCCTTCTACTGTACTCAAGATGGTTACAACTTCATTCCTGCCTTTAAGGTTAATGCTGTTGATACTACTGCCGCTGGTGATACATTCATTGGTGCTCTTTCATCCCAATTAAAGCCTGATATGAGCAACATCGAAAAGGCAATTGTTTACGCTCAACGGGCAAGTTCATTAGCTGTTCAAAAGCTTGGTGCATTACCATCAATTCCTACTTATGACGAAGTAGTTGCTGCATCAAAGAATAACTAGATTTAATTAAATACAGATAAAAATGGGAAGGCTGAGGAAAGCAAAACTTTTCTCAGCCTTTCTACCTTTTTCAGTAATCTTGCGCTTCACGTATCAATTTAGTAAACTGTTGAACAAATAATAATGGAGGTTTTCTTTGTGAAAGCAGAATTTATTCTTAAGGTGGTCATTCCGCCGTTTATCATCTTTGCGTTCTTAGTATGGTTGACTGCTGAAAATTATATTTCTGGTTGGGTGATGTATCTTCTCTGGGTAATTGGTTTCGTAGTTGCAAATATCATTGTGACAAAAATTTCTACCCGGTGGAGTATCCAACGAATGCGTGAGAAACGAGCAAAGGAAGAGAAAAATAATGATAAAAGTAATTAGACAGTGGACATCTAAGGTGATTTTAATTGCACTGATGCTAATTGCAATTGAAGTTCCCCCTATAGCAGTTAATTTTGCTTTACGTTATTCAAAAACTAATCAGCTTATCGTGGACGGATTTATGGCCTTATTCATCGGTTTAATGTTAGCGATTATTTGGTGGGCACACCGGACATATGAAGCTTATAACCAATTAGGGCAGCCGGCGGGAATAAAGGTTGGTTGGATTATCGGTGGGTACCTAGCGATTATTTTGGGAATGGATGTCCTTAGCTATCTCAATCAACTTATCTATCATCAAACTGAGACAGCAAACAATGCAGCCTTAGGAAGCATGCTTGGTCATAATGAAGTGATTACGATCGTATTTTGTTTTTCAGCAGTTGTCTTAAGTCCAATTGCTGAAGAATTTATTTTTCGTGGTACATTGACAAATATGTTTTTTAAGCGTGGTAACATCTGGCCTAAAGTTATTCTTTCAGGGACAGTATTCTCTACAGGTCATATGAGCACTAATCCCATTAGTTTCTTGATCTATGCTTATATGGGGATGGTCTTGGCCTATGTTTATTTGCGAACGGACGATATCCGAAACTCAATTGCAATTCATATGATTAATAATGCGATTGCGATGTATGTTCTCTTAGTTCAGGTTATCTAAAGTTAATTCTTGAGAACGCTTACAATAAATGATACAGTATAAGTGTGGAAAGATTAAAGTGGTGAGATCTCCTATATCAATTTAGCACCGATGAAATTAATAGTAGGCTAGAATCAACGTAAGTGTGACATGAAATTTTAAACTGAATATTTATGTAATAAGGTCACCAGGGTGCACTAGGTTGATGATATAAATGCAACTTTGCAGAAGTTAGAATCAAAAATGAATTAGTTCCTTAGCAAAGTAGCAGATTTTTCCGCAATAATAAAAGAGGCTGGAAATATTCTGGCCTCTTTGTTATTTTTAAATGGTAAAGATTTAAGGGAGGATTACAGATGTTTTTATCAACCGAGGGTTTTCCTCAAGCTCACCGCATTTTAGGGATTATTAATGCCACTAGTCATTTGGCGATGCCTACTGAAGCAATTGATTCGTTTGAGTCCATGGATCAATTATTTAGTGATGTTCAAGAAAAACTAAAACGGCGGGCCAGTGAAAAAGGTGCTGATGGTGTTGTTGGTGTTCGTTTTACTACGGATGTTGCTAATATGCAGGTTGCACCCAAATTTTTGGTTCTAACCGCATATGGAACGATGATTCAATTCGTTAAATAAGAGCGAATTAAGGATTACTAATAAAAATACTTGTAATTTCTGATGAGTTCGTTATACTTAATAATGTTACAAAATAGTTAGTGCCTCAGTGGCGGAATTGGCAGACGCGCAACGTTCAGGTCGTTGTATGGTTATCCATGTACAGGTTCGAATCCTGCCTGAGGCAATATAGAGAATTTGTGTAGTTTCGTGAAAAGCCCGTAACTCCTTTGATATTAAGGTGTTACGGGCTTTTTTTTGTATTTTTTGAAATGGTAAAAAATCGTATAAATTTGTAGGGTTGGCGCACAGATAACGCACAGGTTAAAGTAAGTCTAATGCCTGTAATATCTGTTTATCCGTTTTATCTTTATATTCATCGATCAAATAAGCATACACATTTGTGGTCGTGGAAATGTTACTATGTCCCAATCTTTTACTGATAGCGTATAGTTCTACTCCATTTGCTAATAGGAGAGCCACATGGCTATGTCTAAGGCTATGGAAGTGAAAGTTACGTCGATGAATATTAAGTTCGTCTAAGAGGCTTCTGAGCGTCTTATTTACTGCATTAGATGTGGGAATGGTCCCATATTGGTTTGTGAAGACCATCGTTGAGCTATTGTTTATTAAATGTTTAAGGCAGTCTAGTAGTTGATGGTTAACTTTAATGGTTCTGTTACTAGATTCGTTTTTAGTAGCTTTAAATGCTTTTTTACGCATATCCCATGACTTATTAATTGTGATAGTTTGATGGATCCAATCAATATCTTTCCAAGTTAGTGCTTGAATTTCTGATAACCGCATCCCAGTGTAAATTGCTGTGAGAATCATATAGCGACTAGTAAAACCAGGTCGATGGTCGATATCCTTAAGGGTTAGCCCTTTGAGACGTTTAATTTCACTGAGATTAAGATAGTCTACTTTGAGTGTGCGATCCTTATTAGCGTTCAAGGTAACACGTTGTGTAAAATCTTTAATCAGGTAATCATCTAAAATTGCTGACTTAACGCAAGCACGAATTATTGAATTAACTTTTTTAACAGTTGCAGGCGCATGGTCTTTACCATAGTCATTAATAAATTGTTGGTATTGACTACGCCTAATCTGTTTAATTGGTTGCTGTTTAAAGTATTTCTTTAGGGCGTTGCCAGTGAGTGTGTAGCGCGATAACGTAATATCAGCAAGGTTGTCCTGTTTATACGTTTCTACCCAGCGATCGTAATATTCACTTAAACTAATTTCTTTGTTAATGACTATCCCAGAGTTAAGTTGGTCTTCTTGTTTGATGGCCCATTGGCGAGCTAATGCTTTTGTCGAAAAACCACTCTTGGATTTTGAATGACGTTTTTCTCCATCACGCCAGGCTATTCTAGCAAACCAATTCCCGTTGCGTTTTCTTATTTCAGCCATACTTGTCCCTCCATTATTAAATTGTGTATAATGAAAGGGTTGATACCACACGCCAATGTTTTATCAACCCTTGGTCCACTGACAGTTGCAGCTGTCGGTGGGCTTTTTTAGTTGCAAAGAATTTCTTTATAATTTAACGGAAAGTGCATATCTTGTAATAGTGCCGAATAATTAACGGCATTAAAACTATCTTTATAATCGATAAGTAAGTTTTCAATATCATTAGTTAAGCGTTTAAAATTCTTTTTCGGAAGGACGGCCTTCATTGCAATTATAAGTTCAAAAACACCAGCTTGGCTCCTTAAAGCAACATTATTAACGTTAGCCGCAGATTTAATTTCTCCTAAATGAGGAGTACGATATACTACTTTTGAATAAGTGATTTCCCCATGTGCAACTGCATTTCGAAAAATATTGACCATTTGATTTATACCCATAATGGCATCAGGCGTAATTGCAGATTGATTAGAAGCATTATATGAAATACATTTAGTATGGCGAAAATCATTTGCAATTGCTAATTGAATATCTTCTGTACAATTTGTGTAAAAATAATTCAATTCACCAAAGGTTAAAAAGTTAACAAGAACCCAAAGAGGAACGTGACCGTGTCTGTTAACATAATGCTTTATAGCATTCTTACCACCGCGATCAGAATATTTTTTTATTGTACTTGACAGGGAACTTATAGTACCAACAACTGATGAAACGTGTTGAGCATCTCTAGAAAAATTATCTATTGCTAAATATGCATGTTCTTCTGGATGGTGTTCAGAAAAACGATAAGCTATTTCCGCACCTAACATAGTTTCATATTTAAGTAATGAGCGGTAAAGAATTGCTCGTAATTCAAAGTCAAAATCATATAAAGATCTAATTTCATCAAAAGAAGCATCGTCTTTATAAACTTCTGGATGAATAATTTCACCATTGGAATCTCTAGCTAAAAACATCCACTTATAACCGTTAATTAATGAATAGTATCCTATTTGCTCTAATGAACGTTTTGCCTTAGCATGAGCATCATCAAGCCCACGCTTTCTAAGAATTGATAATTGTTGATTTAATGTTTTAAATGGTTTTGAATTATTAGTATCTGCCAAAATATCACCTTCTAAAAAAACAAAAACCTCAGAACTATGCAAATGCACAGAACTGAGGTTTTGCTAGTCCAACACCTACTCCTAGGGCCCTTTGGACTTGATCTGTACATTCATTATCACAGATAATGATGAGTATGTCAATAGACATACTAAATTGTATTAATTTAAATAGCTTTTTACGTCATCAATTTAGTTGGACGAGTGAGATTAGTAAAATGATCTATCTTCAGGATAGAGTCCCAACTCAGTTAATTTACGTTGATTATTCTCTTGATATACTTTTTCTGTTGAGATGTGGCTAAGTCTTTCGATAAAATTCAGAGGAAGATTACAGCTCTTCAAGAATTTCTTAAAACTCAACTCCATTTTCGGATCCTTGGAATTGCGGTCTTTCCATGACATCAATTGATCTAATAAGTAAAGAGAATCATACTTATCAAGTAATATCATTAGCGAAACCATAAAAGCAAAAAGATCATTTTTCGACAAATTTTCTTTATAATATTCTTTGTCGGTGAAAACGTCTGTATTAGCAAAGTGCCTTAAAGGTTTTAGATTTAATGATCGTTTAACAGTGAAATGAATAAGTCTGTTGCCATGCGCTAAGGTGTTTCTAAAAACATGAATGATGTTTAACATTGCTTTGAATAAATCGATATAAAGATTGAAACGCTCACGGGTAATTCTGTTATATTCTTCGTCTGTTTTAATCTTATCAAGCTCTTCATAGCTTATTAGAGAATCTTTGAATTCATAAAGGTTATCAGCGTCCGTAAAATAATGATATTTGTGAATAGGCAAAAGTTGCGAAACAACATAGTCAGTTGATTTGGTTGGAAAAATCGAAAACCACATTCTGGCTTGCCCCAAAGATGTATTGCTTAATAATATCCAAGGTGGAATGCTATCATAATTTTTTCGATAGTATTGCGTTGGATTATTCGACGTATTAAACGCGATATCACATATTTCTCCCATAATACTAATTGCTTTATTACGTTTGTTTTTCTTATATTTTAATGGATCAAGATAATCAGCTTCGTATATTCCAAAATTTTGGGCTAGAGTATATGACATTGATTCTTTGAATCTTTGCTCAAAGTTAATAGTAAATCGAAAAAGAATGTTTCTAAGATCATCTTCCATTCTGTGAAATAAGTATAGATCCATGATACTAGTATCTTCTTGATACATATTGCGATCGGTATAAAACTCATGTTTATAACGATTTATCAGATTGTAGTATCCATGAGATTTTAATAATCCAATCGCTAATCGTTTACTACCCAAAGACAAATTCTTTTGCATTAAATTATCTACCATTTCAGAATATGTAGAAAATTTAGTTCTCTTTATTTTCTTGCTCAAACGAAAAACACCTCACAATGCGCACGCACTATGAGGTGTTTTCACGGTCTGCTTTATTAGCAGGCATTTCAGCTTATATACTCATAATACGTATTTTATTTAAATTGTCAACAATTAATTCTTTTAACGTCTTCAGTATTTGGACAAAAGAATTGTAATATATTATAAAATTCAGCAATTAGATTTATTTATAGAAATATAGTGTTATCAAAAGCATCAATTCTTGTATGTGGATTATGAATATTACCACCATTAGAAAGTAAAATTAATCCCTTAATCTCCCTTATTCCGTCTTGTCCTTGATTCCTAATCTTAAAGGTACAATCTTTTGCGAATGAATATGCAAAAAGTTGAGAATGTTCTAAATAATTTAATAGACGATTATGCAATGCCCCTTTACTCATTCCAAACATAGACCTCATCTCATCAAAGGTATAATTTGATTTGATTGCATCCTCTAATGCTAGTTTATTGGCGAACAGTTCAGAAGCAATTATATTTGCGCCGGTTTCAATGGGACGTAATTCTCTAGGATAGGGGTCGCCGTAAGTTTTACATTTATTAATTTTTGCTACTAGTCCTAAATATTTATTGTTAGATTCTGCTAAATAGATATGACTCAGTTCATGTAAAATAGTAAAAATAAGCCTGGGAAAATAGTTTATTGAATAATTTATTAACATTGCATGTTTTTGTTCTTGATTAACAGTTAATCCATCTACGTTATCAGAAAATTGTGGATTTACAAAATTAAGTTGACTTGCTTTGATGTGCATCTTTTTAAGCGCCATAAGTGCATTAAAAGAAACCAAGTCCGTAGAAGGAGCGGAGTTAGCATATCTATTGAATGGGTCGGCTGTCTTATTTTCAAATATTGAAAATCTTATATCGTAACAGTTAAAGAAAAAGTTGATAACATGTTTGTATCGGACTTCGGAAATTGGTATTGAATAATAATTCGATACTTTGTTGAGAATATCTAGTGCTATTTCTTGGTTTTGGTAATATGTTTGATGATCAACATTTTCAAATTCAAAGACTTCTGAAGAACTATCGCTCATACATTGTTCACCTACTTAAGAAGATTCTTGGCTGCCTGCATTAATTCATTGAAAGATTCTGTAAATTTTTCTTTATCTTGGTTGTTCATGCCATCTGTTGTCTTACGAAACATTGTTACCAATTCTTGTTCAGACTTATCGAGCCTAATAGATTTGTCTGACACATCATCATAGATTGAACTGAGTGGCACACTAAAAAAGTCTGCTACCTTTTGGGCACTTTTGGTTGAAGGCGTACTTTTGTCCCATTGAGAGATAATACCATTACTTAAATTTAGTTTTCGCTCTAATTCAGCAACACTTTTTATATCAGGCCTTTTAGATTTCCATAGCTTTATAACATTATCTTTAACACTCATTATTTTTCTCCTTAGAACAAAATCTATAAAAAAGTATTGACTTATAGAGAACGCTCTAATATACTAAAGATGTTCTTAAGTTTACCCTAAAAAGAACAAAGATTAAAGAACGTTAATAGGAAAAAGAATATAGAAAAATCAAACTTTTTTATTTCTTATATAATAGAACGTTTTCTAAGAAAAGTCAACAATTAATATTAGAAAGGAGACTAACCATGACGGTTTATACAGCAGTCAAAACTATTGCTAAGTCGCAAGGCAAATCAATTTATCGAATTGAAAGAGATCTTGGTTTTGGAAACGGAATGATTTCAAAGTGGAATAAATCTATTCCGCGCGCCGACAAACTTCAGGCAGTAGCTGACTACTTAGGAACTACACCACAGTATTTATTGCGTTTAGCAAAGGAGGAAGAATAAATGCAACCACAATTATTTAATTTCAACGGACAACAAGTTCGTACAGTAACTATTAATGATGAACCTTATTTTGTAGGTAAGGATGTGGCAACGATTCTTGGATATAAGAGTCCTAGCGTAGCTATTAGTAAGAACGTACCCGACAAATACAAAGGGGTTACCGAAATGGAAACCCCTGGCGGAAAGCAAAAATTAGTAATTATTTCAGAAGCCGGTCTTTATAAGTTAGCCTTCAAGTCTCATGTCCCACAGGCCGAGCGTTTTACAGATTGGATTGCAAGTGAAGTCTTACCAGCTATCCGAAAGCACGGCGCTTATATGACAGATCAGAAAGCATTTGATGTTGTTCACAATTCCGATGGTTTAGCTGATTTACTTCAGCAAGCTGCTAATCAATTAAAGGAAAAAGATGTTCAGATTGCCAAGATGAAACCTAAAGCATTGTTTGCAGATGCAGTTTCTACGGCAAAGACAAATATCTTAATTGGTGAAATGGCAAAGATCCTAAAGGCTAATGGTATTGATCATATTACCGTTAACAATAAACAGGTAACTATGGGACAAAATCATTTCTTTCAATGGTTACGAGAAAATGGTTACTTAATCAAACGTAAAGGCACTGACTACAACGCGCCTACTCAAATGGCGATGAATAAAAAGCTATTTAAAGTTAAGGAAAGTACTTCAATCAATGCAGATGGAACCACCCGAATTAATAAGACCACTAAAGTAACAGGAATTGGTCAACAATACTTTACTAATTTGTTTTTAGCGGCATAAAAGGTGGGTGTTAATAATGCGAGCATTATTAGATGAACAAGATTATCAAGTAATTACTAATGAGGTTCTCAGACGTATTAAGGAATGTTACAACTTAGTGCCCAAACGGACTTCTCAAATTGATAAGTGGATTGGAATTCAACAATTTACTAATCAACTTCCAATCAAAAAGGACAAGGAATGGGTCAGAATGTTTATCCTCACACTTCCAGTCTTTAAGAAGTGGGTTATTAATTTGAATGCAGGTCAAGGCCGACCAACCAGAGTCAATCTAACTAAAGCATTGCCCTGGATTATGGATCATCAAGACGAAATTGATTGGAACCAATCATTACCGCGTTAGGAGGTGGTTAAGTGACATTTTTAATTGGATTACCAATATTGATTATTGCGATGTGTTTGTTGTATGCGTTGGTATATAGCTTACTGTATGAGCGAAATAAACCATTGCTATTGAAACCGAAATATAGGAAGAAGCATTGAAAGGAGGTGAGGGGATGAGTAAATTAGTTGCATTAATTGTAGGAGCATGGACCATGTATTGTTCAATGATTGGCTCTTATGATGGAGCGATGGCGATCCTAGCAGTTTATCTTCTGCTAGTAGTTCTTGATCCACTAAATAAAAAAGGTACGACCGCCGCAAACAGTCGTACCCAGAAATAAATAATCTACGAGGTAATTATATATGAATGAGTTCAATTTATCAAAATTAAATAATGAAGTTAGTGACAAATGTGTATTTGTGTCGAATTTGGCTGTTCGCTATCAAAGCGCTGCTACTCCCGAAGAACGAATGGCAATGGCTATCAAAATGGAGAATGCGGCAACTATGTTAAGAATTGCAGCAGAACGCCTAGCTACTGAAACTAAAGATGTTTATGGAGGTAAAGACAATGACTAATGAAGAAAAGATTAAAGCAATTAAGACAATGCTTGGCCCTGAATATGAAGAGGTAGCAATTTTTGCCGCAAAGCCAGCTGAAAAACGTGATGATCGGACGATTGCATTGACAGAAGGTGATGATGGAGCCATAGCAGCAATGATAGTTAACTATCTTGATACCAATCCAGTAGCGACTTCAATAATTAAGAACGTTATTAGTTCATTAGAAACTGATCCATTTGCTGATGTGCTTGGAAAATTACTCCTTGGAGGTAACGATTAATGAATTTATTTGAATTAAACGACAATTATAAAACACTTGCTAGCCGGGATGACTTAGATCCAACTATCCTAAAGGATACCCTTGAGTCGATCAAGGATGACCGAAAGACTAAGTTAGATAACCTTGCTTCCTGGGCGGACCAATTGAAGTCTGAAATTGACTTTATGGAAGATAAACAACGGTCTTGGAAAGATGAGATCATCTACCGCAAGAATAAACTAAATTGGATTAAGAAGTACATTACTGATGTCCTTGACGATGCTGGAATTAAGTGGATGACAACCGAAAATCACTTGCTTAGTGCTCGGAACTTTAAAGCCTCAACCATTATTGATAGTGATAAGAAACTTCCAGATAAGTTCAAAATTACCGAGACGACTACTAAGCCAGATAAGCAGGCCATTTACCAAGCACTCAAAGCTGGAGAAGAAGTACCAGGAGCACATTTAAAAGCTAACCGTAATACGGTGATTAAATAATGTTTGAACTTCGTGATTATCAGCAAGAAACGATTGATAACATCATGAATTCTATAAGTGCTGGGCACCGTTCTATCATGGTTCAGCAACCACCACGAACGGGGAAGACAGTTATCATGGCCGAGATTGCTAGACGAGCAACAGCAAAGGGTAACCGTATCTTATTCGTGGTTCATCGGCAAGAAATTGTCCAGCAGGTTATCAAGACTTTCAAAGCTAATGATGTAAATATGAATTTAGCTAAAATCGGCATGGTTCAAACGATTACCCGACACGTTAATAATTTGGACCCACCGGCGATAATTTTTGTTGATGAGGCCCATCACGTCCTGGCTAAATCATATCGCAGAATTCTTGATGCTTTTTCGAAAACTTATAAGTTACTGTTTACCGCTACTCCTTATCGATTAGGTGGTCAAGGCTTTACTGATGTTGCTGCTGATTTAATCGTTGGTAAATCAGTTTCCTGGTTAATTGACCATCACTTTTTAGCACCAGTTGATTATTACGCTCCTTCTTATATTGATACTGCCAAGCTAAAAGTAAAACGAACTGGTGAATATGACACTGATTCAATCAAAGAAGCCATGAAGCCTAAAATCTACGGAAATGCGGTTAAACACTATTTGAAACTTGCTAAGGGAATGCAAGCAATCGCCTATACCTATAACGTTGATAGTGCAATTAAGTTAGCTAATGCATTTAATGGCTATGGGATAACTGCAAGGGCCGTCTCCGGAAAAACTCCCAAAGAGGAGCGGAATCAAATTATCGAAGACTACCGACAAGGGAAAATCCAAATTGTAACTAATGCGGAGTTGTTTACAGAGGGTCTAGACTTACCGAATGTTGATTGTGTGATTATGTTACGACCAACTCAATCATTATCGTTGTACCTACAATTTGCAATGCGCTCAATGAATCCACGCAAAGGTAAGACTGCAATAATTATTGATCACGTGGGGAATGTTGAGCGATTCGGATTACCTACCGATGAACGACAATGGACATTGGAAGGTAGCGGTAAAAATAAGCAACAATCAGGAACAACAATTAAACCTGTATCGGTATGCCCAATATGTTTTGCTTCGTTCTATCGTACAAGTGATATTTGTCCTTATTGCGGGGCATCGTTAGGAGAAGAAAAAGAAATTGAAGTCGTTGATAATGTTCAACTTAAAAAAGTTACCAAGTCACGGCTAGCGATTATCAAAAAAATTCAATCGTCAGCAATTATGAATAATGTTGCTGGCAAGCGTCCAAACGAATTGAAAAATCTGAAAGAAATACAAGCCTATGCCAAATTAAAAGGTTACAAACCAGGCTGGGCTTACCACTACGCTAAACAGCGTGGATTTATTAAGAAGTGAGGTTGATATTATGAGTATTTTGCCACTAAATAAGCCACAGAAGGCACGGCGAGTTCCAAGAAATTACTTTATCTACGGAGATACAATGTCCGGAAAGTCATATCTAGCTGAACGTTTTCCAAGTCCATTATTTCTTAACACCGATGGTAATAGTGAGATGAACACCGCACCAAGTATTCAATTAAAGAATGTCCGAAAGAGCGATGGAAGCTTGAAAGAGTCAGTGATTGATCAACTAGACAAGATTATTCTTGCTCTTGGCACTGAAAATCATGGTTATAAAACAGTGGTCATTGATGTGATTGACGATGTTGTCACATTAATCGAACAAGCTATCTGTTATGACAATGGCGTAGAAACGCTGGGGGATGTTCCTTATGGAAAAGGTTATGCACAATTTAATACCGTCTTTCAAGCATTTGTTACTGAACTAAAAGCACTACCACTTAATACGGTTTATATTAGTCGGTTAATGATGCTAACTGATGAATCTTCTGGTCACACCGAAGACCGACCATCCCTAAAGCAGAAATACTACAACGTGGTTAACGGGAATTGTGATTTAGTGATTGAAACTAAACGCTATGGTGACCGTTATATCCGGATGGTTAAAGATCGACGAATTCATTATGTCAAGGATGATATTACTGATCCAACGATCTTACGGGTACTTGAACATGTTAATGGTGTCTTTGATAAGCCAAAGCAGACTACTACAAAAGAACAGAATGAGATTGTTAACAAAATTAAAAAGCAGAATGTAAAGGAAGGTTAATGAATTATGAGTTTACGAGATGCAATGAATAAAGCTACAGAAGGTTTTGATCCAAAGAATGATTCAGTTAATAAATTTAAGGGACTGGAAAGCGGTAAGTATACCGTTGTAGTTGCAAAAGTAGAAAACCATGAAACTCCCTGGAATGCTGAACAGCTTAACTTTGAATTAGAAGTTGTCGATGGAGAATCAGCCGGCCAAAAAGAATTCTTACAGATTGGATTAGATGAATTAACTTCTAAAGGTAACCCTAATCCAATGTTAGAAACTAATTTACGATTGGTTTCTAAGTTAGCAGCAATTCTAGGTGTTGAAATTCCTGATGAAGTTTGGGATGACGATACTTTAATTTACGAGAACTTGGCTAAAGCATTTGCACCGGCAGTAGGAAAGACTATGATTATGGATTTGAAAGTTCGACCAAACAAGAAGAACCCTCAATACCCATACCGCAATTATGACTTTGATGAAGCAGAACAACCGGAGACTCCGGAAGTCACAGATGATGAGATGCCATTCTAAGTAAATATTTGAGTCAGTGAACTTATAACACCGTATGGCTGGGAGGCCATTAAATTAATAAGGGGGTTGGACCATGAAAGAAAGGTGGAAAACTATCAATGGATTTCCTGGATATATGGTTTCGGATAAAGGACGCGTTAAATCTCTCGAAAAGAAAATTATTCAGAGCAATGGTCACCCTATGACTTTCCCCGAGAAGATACTAAAACAAACGGCCAATGATCAAGGCTATCTTTATGTAACTTTGTGCATGAACCATACGCATAAAGCATTCAAAGTTCATAGGTTGGTACTTTTGACTTTTGGTGAAAAGGTTATGGGTAAAAATATTGTGCACCACAAAGATCACAACAGAAATAATAACAACTTGACTAATTTAATGTGGGTGACACAGAAAGAAAACGTTTCTTTTAATAGTCAATGTTTTTTGCGCGATAAAAGCGGGAGATTTACAAATGAAAAATTTAGTTAATTATGCCTTGGCTTATCAAGCTAAAGGATTAAGTGTCCTCCCCATTGCTGGTAAACAACCACTGATTAAATTTGCTGATAAACCGGCATTAACAGCAGAACAAATCAAAGCTGTATGGAAAAAACATCCCTATGCTCAGATTGCTTTAAGAACGGATAAATTCTTCGTGGTAGATATTGACCGCAACCACGCTGATGGTATTGATGGTTTTGAGTCAATTAAGCAATTACCAGCGGAGTATTTTCCGGAAACCTTAGCCCAAACTACTAAACACGGTGGCCGACAATTATTTTATCTGAAACGGCCAGATATGCGGGTTAATCAATTAATTGGTTACCAACCAGGAATCGATATTAAGGCTCATCAGAATAATTATATTGTTGTTGCGCCATCGGAAGGTTACCAATGGTTAAATAAAAATCCAATCGTTACTGCTCCTAAATCATTAGTAGTGAATATTAATCAAATGCGGGCAAGTAACCGGCGTAACACTCCAAATGATTTTGTAATTAAGCCTCGTGAACGGAATTCGACTACTGACTTATTAGAAACAATTGCTAATGGTTTAGGCGATAAAGGAATGCGAAATAAAACTTTGGCCGGCATGATTGGCGCACTACTATTTCGAGGTGTTGAGGCTAAGGCCGCTTATCAATTAGCGATGATTTGTAATGAGAACACGCCTGATCCACTACCAGAAGAAGAAGTGAACCGGACTTTCCAATCAATGCTAAGACGTGACTTGAGAAACGGGGGTGAAATGCGTGGCGGATAATGTGATTCGTAAACCGATTGAATTTGAATTAAATACACAAGGCAATCCCAAAACTAACAGCCTTAAAAACGTTGGCTTAATTCTTAATGGTGATCCGTTGTTGCACGGCACCTTTCGATACAACGAGTTTGCCTATTCAATCGATGTGGTAAAAGATATCCCACAACTTTTTATTGAGAAAGGTCAGCTTGATGATAGTTACATGGCAATCATGCTTCGTTACATTGAAGACGAATATGCGGTAATGTTTCAAGAAAAATTACTGAATATGGCAATCACAGTTGAAGCAAGGCAACATCCCTATAATCCAGTAAAAGAGTATATGGAGAAGTGCTATAAAAATTGGGACCACAAAGAACGAATTAAAGATTTCCTAGCAGTCTATTTAGGAGTGCCCAGTGGCGAAGTAACAACACTGCAGACAAAATTATTTTTAGTCGGAGCGGTGATGAAAGTCTATAAGCCAGAAAGTAAATTTGATTGGGTGTTTGATTTAGTTGGTGGTCAAGGTGTAGGGAAGACCACACTCTTGAAAAAGTTAGCGCATGGCTGGTATACAGATCAATTCACCGATTTCAAAGATAAAGATAACTTTGCTAACATGCTCCGAGCTTTGATTGTTAACGATGATGAAATGACCGCTACTAATAATTCTGACTTTGAGAATTTGAAGAAGTTTATTTCAGCCGAAGAGTTAGAGTTCCGGCCACCATATGGACGACATACAATCCGCCGGCCAAAGAATTTTGTTATGGCACGGACTACTAACGAATCAACTTATCTAAAAGATAAAACTGGTGAACGGCGATTCTTACCTAACATGGCTGATAAGTCTAGGGCAATCGCTAATCCGGTAACTGATCTTGATGATGCTATGGTTGACCATCTTTGGGGCGAAGCTGTTGATCTCTACAAGAAAGGTTTCTCTTTCATGTTGACGAAGGAGCAGCAGAAGCTCATTGAAGATAATCGAAAGATGTTTATGTATATTGATGAAACTGAAAATCAAATTGAACGAGTTCTCAGTACTTGGGACGATAATTGGATTGAGAGTTCAGAAATTGCTCATGAATTGGGTGAAGATAACTTGGTTAAAAATCGATCTTTAGCAAAGAAGATTAAGTATGTGATGGATAACCGGTATGATTGGAAAGCAGGACAAAAACGCAAAGGTGGAGTTGTTCATCGTGGTTATCGAAAATTGAATACACTGTAGCATGATTGAATACACTAAAATCAATCTAGTGTATTCACTTAAATGCTGTTATATCAACGTTTTTCGTTGATTGAATACACTACTACACCTTTTTAATAATAAAAAATAAATATATATAAATACTATATATGCTTATAAAAAGTTGAAAGTTAGTGTATTCATGTATTCAAGATGTTAACCCCTTGAGCGAGTATGTATTAAGACGTATATATTACTGTATTCGTAGTGTATTCAAGGAGGAAAATATGAATGAATTTTATTTAAAACAACAAAAAGATGCACATAATATTATGGCATCCTTGCTGACAGTCGATGAATTATTTAAAGGACAGTATCCAATTACAAAAACAGCCATAGACCAAAAAATTGGATTTTATACTGAGTTACTTAAAGAAATGACCAATGAGAGTTCCAAGAATGAAAGTTAGAATGGCAAACCACCATTTGTCTTTTATAGCATTGTATATTCCTTGAGGAGACCAGCCATAAATATCTGTCCATTTTGATTTAACTTTTAATTTATTATTAATTGCTTTTTCAAGAAAAATATTAAAGATGGTTAGCTTTCTAATTGTAGAAAGAGATATATCTGTATACTTTCCTTCATTTAATAATTTGGCTTCTTCTTTACCATTCTTAAATTCATAAGACAAGTCAATGTCATTATATTCCGCAAGTTTTTCCATTTTTGGATCATCGATGAAGTTAGGTCCATAAATATCAGACAATAAATGCGAAAGGTTAATTTGCTCTGAATTAGATACTGTTACTGGATTTTTTATATTTAATACTTTTGACTGATGCTGAATAGCTTCAAATCCAAATTTATCACTTTGCATATTCCAATTAATCCATTTTACATTTTTAACATTTTGGATAAGAAATTCATTGAAGGATTCAAGCATTTCCTTTTGAATTTTCAAAGTGTTTTTGGAAATATCTTGAGGATTAATATTTAAATCTTCAGCTGTTTTCTTAATAGAAAAGCTTGTTGAAACTTGTTTTTTTAGATTCATAACAGCAATTACGCTTATAGTATTTTCTTCTCGGAAATTTCCACAAGCATAATGAATTAAGTAATAATTCTGGGGATTATTTTCAATGTTACTTAAGGTTTCTAATGCTTGTTTTCTCACTTTATATCTACTCATTGGTATTATCTCCTAAAAATTAATAAATGAAGGTGATTTAAATTATATCAGAACATAAAATCCAAAACGATATTCGGGTTGCACTATCAAAACACAAGTGTACAGTGTTCCGAGTAAATGTTGGTTCGGTTAAAACACCGGACGGAAGATTTTTCTCGGCTGGTGTCCCTAGTGGTCACCCAGATTTATACGGATTTCGTTGGTCGGATCATCAAGTATTTTACATTGAAGTGAAGAACGAAAAAGGTAAGCCAAGAGCGGATCAAGTTAGATTTCATGAAATGTTAACTAAACGAGAAGTTATTCATGGAATCGCTAGGTCTGCTGGGGATGCAGTAAAGATTGTTGAGGAAGGATTGATTGGTTATGGTTTTAACTGAAAAGCAAAAGAATTGCAAACTTCATAATAAGTCTTTCACTGGGCAACCACTTGAAGAGGTGGTAACTGGAGAGGGGACCACACTACGACTTGAAGAAGACGCAAAAAATGAATGGATATTAAAAATTGATTATCCTGATGATGCAGGAAATTTAAGTGGATTGACCGAGAGCGTTGATATTGTTGCTTGTCCGTTTTGCGGAGCGCCATTGAACGAGGAGGAAAAGTAATGGTATTTAACAAGCAAGAACTAAGGAAAATTATTCAAGCACCTATTTCGATTGATATGAAGATTGATTTGATTGAACAACTTCACCATCAAGACGTTCAAAAAACTGTTAGTGAGACGCACCAATCAATTCTTGAAGCGATAGAGAAAGTACTTAGTTCTGAAAGAGTGAAAGGTAATACAATGCTTGACTCTAAACGTGTTGATCAATTCTTACCTGATGCATTAGCACTTGCAAAGAAACAAAAATTAACTATTTCATCTCTCCAACGTACTTTTAAGATCGGGTACAATCGGGCAAATCGATTATTAGCTCAATGTGATCGAGTAATAAACGAGGAGGAAGAGTAATGACATTTGAAGAAGCATTAAAGCATGAAGAAAACAATGTGCCAGTCATTTATAATGGCCGAAAGTATTATGTAATTGGTCATAACGAATTGACGGAGCAGTTTACAATTCGCGAGCTTAATGGCAACCCATACTTTACTGTTCCAGTTGATGCTCAACCGGAGGAATTATCATGATTTTATTTGCAATATTATTACTCGCTGTCTTTTTATTCGGTTTTCTTCTTGGTAAGAAAAATCCATAATAAAAAGGACCCACCGCACTTGATGTGTCCTCACTCAAAAATTTTAACCTTAATTATTATAGCAGATAGCGGGGGTACATCATGCAAACAGATTTGAACTTAGATATAGATTGTTTGAAAACTGCACGGAAGGTTACTGAGTTTCTTGAAAAGAAGCTGGATCGCTATCTAGCTTTATCCGGGAAACAACGATTTGATCTGAAGTCACCTGGAATGGACGGAATGCCTAAAGCACCTAGTTATGGTAACGGGAGCGAAAGTCGAATGCTAAACATTTGGTTAGCAGAAGAAGTAGTCGATTGTGTGGGCTGTGCTATGCGGAACATGACGAAGGAATCGCAACGGATATTGTTAAGCCGTTATTCAGATCAAATGTTGACATATAACATTGCCAGGGAATTAAGTATTAGTTCATCAACATATAGTCGAAAACAAGAGAAAGCATTGTGTGAATTTGCTGATCGATTTGAATTTCAATTAGTTAAACATGGTATTCATACTGAGATAGATGACTTACATGTTTATCCAGACGAGGAATGATAAATTGATGGGCAATTGTTGAATGAGCAATCCTTGGTAAAAATGTGATAATGATATTGTCGAATGATTCGATATTCATATAATAATCTCCTAAAAAAAGAAGTCTAGCTATTGTGGCTAGGCTTTTGTATTATGTTTAATTGAGGTGGCTATTATATGAATAAACTAATAAATAAATTTAAGCCCGATGTATCGTTATTGTCTTTTTTATTTGGTTCAGGAGTGTTAATTTCAATGTATAAATCCATAAGAAATAAGTTATTAAAAAGAAACCTAACTTCTGAAGATGCTAATCGAATAAATGAGAATTTAGGTGATTTTGTCGAAGCAATATATGGATATTTTGATGGTAAACCAAAGAAAGGGTTTGAAGGACTCTCAACTATAGAGGGAGTTGGAAGTAAGTTAGAAAATATTTTTGAACCAAGGGATGATAGAAAGTACCCATATTTTGATATTGCAAAAGAAAAAATAATTACTAATACTCTTCTTCCCGAAAGATCATATATTGGTAATTATATTGAAGCTATTATCAAAGAGACTGAATTCTTTAAAGATAAGCATGTTGTTCCAAGACAGTTTAATAAAAACGATAAAGTAACAAGTACGATAACTGATAGTAACGGCAATGATATAAGTTATTTGTTTAAGAATATTGGTAGTGGAAACATAGAGAATAGCGATAGGGATATTCAAAATAAAACCGAGGATGGGACTGAGACAGTTAACGAATATGCGGAAGAACTAAGAATAAATATTAAAAAACTAAAAAAATTAGTTAGAAGATATTTAGATAAACATAGACAATAATATTAAGCGAGGTGAGTAGTATTACTCAAAAATTAACACAGAAGCAACAACGGTTTGTCGATGAGTACATTATTTCGGGTAATGCTACTCAGGCTGAACACACTAGGAAATGATTAGCAAATAAAAAGCCGACAGGTCAACGCTTGCCGGCTTTTAAAGTACACAAAAATATTAAACACTAAGTTTTTCTTTTAGCGCAGTCGTCATTACTTCGCTAAAGTTAATACCATTTTCTTTACCTAATTCATTTAAGTAATTAGGAATGGTGATAGTCTTCTTAATTACTTTGTTATCATGCTTGCGCTTGTATTCTGAAACGTTAATGGTAACAAGAGTAACGGTTTCACCATCTTTAGCTTGAGGTAATTTGGTATTTGATTCAGGTAACTTATCTTCAAGGGAATAAGTACCGATGTAGTCTTTTGCCATTTCCATTGCATCTGCAATTGACTTACCTTCAGTCATTCCGTCAATGTCAGGAATTTCAACAAAGTAAGGGTAATCAGTATTATCTTCGCTTTTAGTAATGATGATTGGAAATACTTTGATTTCGTCCATAAATGTTCCTCCTTAAATTTGGTACACAAAAGCTAGGCTCGATCAGGAGCCTTACTTTTGTTACTTGAGGTTGAATTTTCTTATCAAAGCGTTGTAGAGCTTATCGCTAAACTTTGGGTGACGTGGTAGTTGAGTTTTGATCTTGCCATTTGACCAGATATCATGATTGCCACCGTGTCTAACGAAGTACCAACCATTATCTTTGAATTTCTTTTCAACCTTGCGACGTTGTACCAAATGATTCACTTCCCTTCAACACTTATTATAATAATACACGTATTTAATACGTATTTCAATATAACTATACATATTTAGCACGTATTTTTTAGAAAGGTGGTGTGGTGATATGCCAAGATACAGACGATGTAGACAACCTAACTGCCATGCAATGGTTCGGTTTCCTAATCATTATTGCTCTAAGCACTTTGAACATGAAGCAGAGTACTTAGCTAACAGACAACGATGGGCAAGGTCCCATAGTAAGAACTATCAACATAAGTACAATACTGTTAAACGATATAGAGATAAGGATAAGTCAGACCAGTATGAGTTCTATCGTACTAAACAATGGCAATCGTTACGACGAGAGGTACTGGACCGCGACCATTACATGTGCCAGTACTGTGGTCATCCTAACAGTAATACTGTCGATCATATTGTACCGATTGAGTACGATACATCCCTTAAAGACAATGTTGATAACCTTGCTGTGATTTGTCGAAGGTGTCACCGACTCAAGACTAATTGGGAGCATCGTTGGTACGGCACTGGCGTTGGCAATCAACGAAAGCAAGCCAGTGAATTACATGATATAGAAATAATTAGTAGATTAATGCGGACAGAAGTAAACTAGATGGTGTCTGTGCTAAGAAAAATGCAGTAGCTCTAAAATGCTCTCAGATGCTCCAAGAAGCGTTTTAACAAGTAAATGTATTATATCGGAACGGGGATTATTTTTTACCCCGCCCCCCTAAGCGAACTGAAAAAGAGCGCACACATTTCAATCTTCTTGCACGCAAGCGTTAATTTTCAAAAATTTACCCCAGGGGGGCTAAAAGGAACGAAAGGAGGCTCAAGGTGTGGTAAAAAAGGTCTATTATCAGCAGAATAACGGGCATTTGCCGCCCAAACCACCGCATTATTTGGGCACTCTGGCTAGCTCGTGTTGGCGTAAAATCGTGCCCTTTTTAGAAAGTACCGAACGGGTTCAGCGAATTGATGTTGGACTGGTTGAACAGTATTGTGCTAACTATGAAATCTATCGCAATGCATATCAAGATATTAATGAAAACGGGATTCAAGTGAAGATATTTCACTCATTACAGGATTCAACTGGTGCCATTGTCGGTAAGGACTTTGTGGGCTTTAGGAAGAACCCGGCGGTAGCAACAATGAAAGATGCAATTAATCAACTTAATTCAATTGGCATTCAACTCGGCTTATCACCGAAAAGCCGACAAGAATTAATGCAAATTGCTAGCCATAAAGAAAAGAAGTCAACAATTGAACAGTTAAAGGAAACTGGTTTTATATAGGAGACAAGTAAATGACGCAAAAGATTGATTTAACTCAGACCCACGATGTATTAGGTGCATATCATGGATGCAATTTTAATTTAATTCGTCATAAATACACCGACCAAGCTACTCAGTATGCCTTTGATGTGCTCGATGAAAAGATAGTGACGGGCTATTTAATCAAGCTTGCTGCCTTTCGCCATTTGCGAGACCTACAGAGGTCAGAAAATAATGATTTCTCTTATCATTATGATATTGATGAAGTTAATCGAATTTTGAAGTTTGCTTCTATCGCCCCTAACGTCGACACGGGAGAACCGACTAAACTAATGGACTGGCAAAAGTTCATTTTTGGTATGCTCTTTGGTTGGAGGGATGACCTTAATAAGAAGAGATTTACTCGTGTTGTCCTATCGGTGGCTCGTGGTCAAGGTAAAACCTATTTAATGGCAATCTATATGACCTATTCCTTTTTAATTGAGTCAATGGGGCTGTCTAATCAAGACTTCTTGGTTACAGCGGAAAATTACGATCAAACTGGTAAACTGTATGGATACATTGCTGATATGATTCGCAAAATTGTTAAAGAGCAACCGGTATTTGCTGAGCTGGCAAAAGAAGACGGATTAGTTATCCATGACCATTCAGGAATTACGATGCGCAAGTTTAACAACAATTTGCGTCCATTGTCATTTAATGCTGGAAAGTACGATTCATACCACTTCACAACGGCTGTATTTGATGAAATTGGTAATATTTCTAGCCGCGAAGGAACAAAGAAGATTGTTTCTGGACAAGTTAAGGTGCCAAATCATCAATATATTGAGATTTCTACCTCCTACCCCGATCCCTCTGTTCCGTTTCATGATGAGCAGAAAATGATTCAGCAGGCGATGGAACAGGATTTTAGCCGGGACGCAGACCGTACCTTAGGGTTAATCTGGGCACAAGATAGTTTAGATGAGACCTTTAAGGAAGAGACGTGGGCTAAGTCTAACCCATTACTGTACCTAAAAGAACAGCGTGAAGTACTTTTAGAAGGCTTGCGTGATAAACGCGATTCAGATATGTTGGCCGGAACAATTGACGACTTTCAGAATAAGAATCTTAATCTCTGGTTGCAAGAAGCTACTAATAGTTACCTCAAATTAGCAGATATTGAGCGTGCCAAGAAGAAATTTGATAACATCTACGGTCGTCCTGTATATATTGGCTTTGACTACTCAATGTTTAGTGATAATACAGCGATTGCCTTTGTCTTCCCGTATGAAGATGAGAATGGTAATCCTAGGTGGCATATCAAGCAGCATAGTTTTATCCCATTTGAAAAAGCTGGTTCAATCCAGGCAAAGGAAAAGCAGGACGGTATTGAATATCGAGAATTAGCCAAGAAAGGATATTGTACGATTACGTCACATCCGCAAGGACTAATTAATGAGGACCAAGTTTATAGCTGGATATTAAATTATGTATATAGCAATGATCTAAATGTGATGTTCTTTGGTTATGATGCTTGGGGTGCTACTACTGCAATTCTACAAATGGAGAATAATACCGAGTGGCCTCTTCAAACAATCCGTCAACGAACCAGCGAATTAAAGGATCCAACTAAGTTCCTGCAAAAAGGGCTGATTGAATCTACTATCACTCGTGACGATGACAAAATCATGGAAAAGGCATTGCTTAACGCTGAAATTATTGAAGATAAGATTGGTATTCAAGTAGATAAGGCAAAAGCAACCCTAAAGATTGATGTAGTTGATGCCATTATTGATGCGTTCTATCAGGCTATGTATCACTTTGAAGACTTTGGTATTGCTAACGATAAGAGCAAACAAGTTGAGTTAATGACCGAAGAAAAGGTTAAAGAATGGTTTGAAAGCGAGGAATCTGGATTGCTTGGAAGTGGTGAGGAAGATGATTATTAAATTTCTGTCTGCAATGTGGAAGATTATTGACCTGGTTTGTTACCTAGCAGCTCTTGCATTTATTATCTGGGGCTGTTTTTTAATTGGAAAGACGTTGGGAATCTTTAGCATTGGAATTTCGTTGATTTTGATTGGATTGGCTACGGAATATTATTCATCTCAATCCAACTAGGAAAGGAGGTGAACTAATTGCCAATATTTAAAATGCCAAAGACAAGCCCTGGCCTAGCAATTAATAGTGAGGAAGATATTATGAACTTTCTTAACTCACAAGACTCTTCAAAATACGTTAATGCTAGGGCAGCTCTTAAAAATTCCGATATTTATTCATTGATCTATCAACTGTCTGGGGATTTAGCTAATGCGCAATTGATTGCTGAATCGTCACGAACGCAAGGTATCTTAAATCACCCAACGTTGACTTCAAATTCTCATGCCTTTTGGCAGTCAATGTATGCTCAATTATTGCTTGGTGGAGAAGCATTTGCTTATCGTTGGCGAAATGCTAATGGTGTCGATAATCAGTGGGAATATTTACGACCATCGCAAGTAACGCCATTTCTACTGGAAGATGGATCAGGCTTGATTTATAACGTAACTTTTGATGAGCCAAACATTGGTTACGTCCAAGCTATTCCGCAAAGTAATATTATCCATATTAGATTGCTTTCGACTAATGGTGGTAAGACTGGAATTAGTCCGTTAGCCTCATTAGCCGATGAATTGGCTATTCGGGATAGTTCTAATCGTTTAACTTTATCTGCGTTAGCCCGTTCAATTATGGCTCCTGGGATTCTTTCTATTACTAAGAGCGGTTTGCTGAATGCCAAAATGAAGGCTAAACGTTCAAAAGAGTTTATGCGACAAATGAATGACTCCGATAACGGGCCAATTGTCCTAGATGATTTGGAAAAGTACACACCATTGGAAATCCAAGGAAATGTTGCTCAATTACTTAACCAGGCAAGCTGGACTGGCGCTCAAATCGCTAAGGTTTATGGAGTAAGCGACAGTGTGATTAACGGTCAAGGTGACCAGCAATCATCTATTGATATGATGAATTCTAACTACCTTCAGTCACTATCACGGTTTGCTAATGCGATCGTTGGCGAATTAAGTGATAAATTAGCAGGTAATATCGAAATGGACTTGCATTCAGTAGTTGACCCCACTGGAGACAATTACATTAAAAATATTTCTCAATTACAAAAGAATGGGACGTTAGGCGCAAATCAAGCTACTTGGCTGTTACAGCAAAAAGGTTACTTGCCGAATAATTTGCCAGAAAGAGAGCAGGCGGTAGAGATTGATTCTAAAGGCTCTATGAGAGGGGGTGAAGACGATGACGAAGATTCCAATTAAAGGAGAAATTGTAGATAACGATACTGCGACTGTATATGATTGGCTTGGTTATGATGCGGTTTCACCAAAAAAGGTTGAAACCATTTTAAGTGATTCAACCGGAGAGATTGAGTTAGATGTCGCATCGGGCGGTGGTGATGTATTTGCTGCCAGCGAAATCTATACGATGATTAAAAACTATCCTGGAAAAGTTACAGTTAATATTCAAGGATTAGCCGCCAGTGCTGCAAGTGTCATTTCAATGGCAGGGGATGTGATTAATATGTCTCCAACTGCACAAATGATGATTCATAAAGCATGGACGGTTACGATGGGGAACTCTGATGACTTGGAACACGATTCTAAGATGATGAACTCAACCGATCAGTCCATTGTTAATGCTTATGAAGCTAAAACAGGGCTGAACCGAGATGAAATCCTTAAAATGATGGCCGATGAGACTTGGATGACAGCTCAAGATGCTGTTGATAAAGGGTTTGCTGATGCAATTTTAACTGGTAGCAGTGAACAGGTAATGAATGCCACCTCTAAACCTCTACTTAATAAGCAAGCAGTAAATAAAATTAAGAATTTGATGGCTAAGGCTCGTCAAGCTAAGCCGGATGATGAAATGGAAACATTTCATCAAGATAACAAAGAGTCGGTTCCTAGTCTAAAAGACCAGAAATTGGCTATTTTATTTGGAAAGGATGATGAAAATAATGGAAATTAATAAGTTAAATGATGCCTGGGTTGCAAAAGGACAAGAAGTTTCCGATTTAGACGCTAAATTAAACGCTGCTGTATTAGATGACAGTTTTAATGCTGATGAATTTAAGGAAATGAAGGCAAAACGAGATAATTTAGTTGCGCAACGTGATGCCATTAAGAATCAACTTGATGAAGCACGGGCGTTAGAAGTCCAAAAGATGGACAAAAAGGACGTAAAACCCTTGGATAAGGATGAAAAGAATATCAAGGATAAGTTCGTTCGTGAATTTAAGGATATGGTTACCTCAGGCAAGACTGGAACTGGTAACGGTGGTTTAACTATTCCTGATGATGTTCAATACACAATTAACGAATTGATTCGTCAATTTGCTACTTTGCAAAACTTAGTTAATGTGGAATCAGTTTCTACTACTTCCGGCTCACGGACATACGAAAAGATTTCTGACATTACTCCAATGGCTGATCTTGACGATGAATCCGGTAAGATTGCTGATATGGATGATCCAGAATTGACTCTTATCAAGTATGCTATTCATCGTTATGCTGGTATTCAAACGGTAACTAACTCACTTTTGAAGGATACTGTTGAAAACATCATGGCTTGGTTATCTCGTTGGGTAGCCAAGAAAGTTGCTGTTACTCGTAACCTTAAGATTATTGATGCAATGGGTAAACCAGCTAAGAAGCCAACTATTGCTAAGTTCGATGACATTAAGGATTTAGAAAATAACACTTTGGACCCCGCAATTATGACATCCTCAAGCTTTGTTACTAACCAATCTGGTTACAATGTTCTTTCAAAGGTTAAGGATGCTCAAGGCCGTTACATGCTTCAACGTGATGTAACTCAACCGGATGTTTACCGCCTTGACGGTAAGATCATTACGGTAGTTGCTGATAAGTGGTTACCAGACATTAATGGCGCTCACCCAATTTACTTTGGGGACCTTAAGCAAGGAATTACCCTCTTTGACCGAGAACATATGTCATTACTTTCTACTAACGTTGGTGGTGGAGCATTTGAACAAGACTTGACTAAGGTGCGGGTAATTGACCGATTCGACGTTCAAGTAATTGATGATGGGGCTTGGGCAGCAGGTTCATTTAAGACGATTGCTAACCAAGCTGCTACTACTCCTGAAACTTCTGGAGCAACCGCTTAAGAAAGCAGGTGAGCTGATTGGTTATTGTCGATCAGATAAAACAGGCCCTATATTTAGATGGGGATGAAGATGATAGTCTAATTAAAAACTACATCACAGTTGCTGAGCAATTTGTAAAAAATGCTGTTGGTGGAAGTGACAAATTTTTCGAAGATAAGACTGTACAGCCACTCTATGATATGGCCGTACAGTCATTAGCGGCTACTTACTATCAGTACCGATTAGCATTGACAGACACGCAGCTATTTACTAATAATGCCACTGTTAACAGTATTATTGGTCAATTGCGTGGAGTGTACGAAACTTACGAGGGGGACAGTGCTAATGAGAATATCGATACCTCGATTAAACCATCTGATTGAGTTTGGCACTGTTGAAACGGTACCAACTGATACACTGGAAGGTTCAGAAGAAAAATGGGTTTCTAAGGTAAAAGTCCATTTTGCTTATTACCAACGGACGCAAACTCAACAAGTCCAGTTACTGGGGACTAAATTTCAAGATACTTTTGTGGTTGCTGTTCGCAGTAGTGCTCATATTGCTGACCAATTGAACGCAAAAATTGTGGGTGACCCTAATCTATATCGAATTATCACCATTTCACGTGATGATACGTCTACACCATATCAGCGAAAATTTGACTTGGTTACGCTTCAAGATGTGCGAAAGGTGGGTTCTGACTAGTGGCAGATTTTAGTAATTCGTTGGAAGAATTTGGCCGGAATACTGAAAGAATGATTATTCCGGATAAAACTACTAAGCAAAAAATGACTGCAGCCGGTGCAAAGGTACTGAGTGAAGCATTGCAAAAAGAAACCAGAGGAAAACACTATCAAGCTGGTCGAAAGATTGGTAAGGTTAAGCACTTAGCCGATTCAATTACTTACGAAGAGAAAGACGTTGATGGTGTGGATAATGGTAATTCCGTAGTAGGCTTCACTGGTAAAGATGAGAGTGGTATTAATCATGCTCGGATTGCACGTTTTTTAAACGATGGTACTAAATACATCACAGGCGATAGCTTTGTTGATCGTACTCGTCGAGTAAGCGTGTCCGCTATCTTTGCAGCACAACAAGCTGTTTATAATGGAACTGGAGGTGGCAGTCATGGAACTACCCACCACCCAAGCTAAATGGGTAATTGAATCAATGAAATTACCTTGGATTGATAAAATTGTAGTGGGGCAGATTCCGCGTGAATTGGCTGATACGCCAAATAAGACAATTTGTCGAATTAGTGAATATCTCAATGAACCAACGTACTATGCTAATGCCACTTTCAAAGGTTGGACGATTGGCGTTGAGGTTCAGATATTCTACAAACTTAATTCAGGTATTAGAGCATTGAATAACGAAATTGATTTAGCGCGAGAATTTGTGAAAAATAATTGGACTATTGAAAATTCAGAAGATCATATTCAAGACCCTGACACAAGACAAGTGATCAAGGTCTTTTATTTTTCAAAAGATTTAATTATAAAGGAGAGTGAAAACTAATGGCAGCAGGTATGTCATTTAAAGGTATTGACTTTGTTATGGCCGGGATTACTGATGACAAAGGTGTACTTATTAGTGATCCAGATAAGGGTGGATTAGGTTCTAAAGGAATTGCCCTTTGGGATGGAGATGGTGATGGTGCTACAACTGCTAACATCACTGGATTAGAAGAAGCTGGACAACAACAATATGCTAATAACAAAGTTAAACGAATTAATCACGGGGTTCCAACTCCTCAAGTTGCTTTAACGATGTTAGATATTCCGTATGAAGACGCTAGTAAGATGGTAGGCTATGAAAATATTAATGGTGGGCGAGTTCTTAGTAATGCAAAGCCACATGTAGCCTTGCTAATTGCCTCCCATGACTTTGATGGCAACTGGTTCTTTGATGCCTTTGCTAATGGGGAAGTAATTCTTCCTACACGTAATCATGGAACTAGTAACAAGAACGAAACTGATAGTAATGCAACATTTACTTATCAAAGTATGGCGCCTATTCCGAATAATGTTTTTGTGAATAATGATGGGTCACAACAGGCTTATAAAGCATATAACACTGGCGATAGTGCTTGGTCTTCTTATGAAACAATGCTGAAAGAAGTGTTCGGTGGCTATTCTGGAGAAAACCCAATGGCCAGCTACGTTCAGGCTAGTGGAACTAGCTCATTTGAAAATACTAATCAATCAGCTGTTAATAAATCGGCCACGCCAACAGGAAAATAAATATAATTGAGTCGCCAGAGAAATACACAATACTACGGGGCGGCTATTAGGAGGAATTAAACTTATGAAAATTGATACTACACCATTAGGAATTGGTAAACAGTCGATTGAAGTTAATGGATCATGGGGCGAGATTGACCAAGCCGACGAATTGATGATTTCTCTTTATTCTATTGATGCAGCTGGTGATAATATTGTTGCCGGTCTAAAGGCGGAACGTATGCTTATGAAACAAGCAATGGAATTCTTTAGAAATATTTTCCATCTGGATAAGAAGCAAACAGATCAAATTTACAATAAAGTTGATAGTCAAGTAATGAATCTCTATATTACTTATGTATGTGGTTTAATAAAGGGTGCCTCAGAACAATCCTTTGCTAAATTCAAAGAAAGTCTTAAAGGTGAGAATGAAACTGACCCAAAAGGAGAATTGGAGAAAGTAAACGAATAATAGAATCCTATAAACAGGAAATTGAAGATCGCAATTATCTCAAACAGAGACTATTATTTGAAGGAGTTACTCCATCAGAAATTAATAAAGAAAATTATTTAGAAGTTCTGAGGGTAATGAAAGCTCGCGCACGTGAAGACCGACCACTTAACGCCGAAGATGCTCACGCAAAGATGGCTCATTTACTTGGAAATTAAGTTATAATATTGAATGAAAGGGGGATGCAGAAAATGAAATCGGCTTGGAATAAGTTTTATAACAGTGATCGTTTCGGATTTGCTGTACTCATTGGTCTTTGGCTAGTTTTGTTTGTATCCGTCTACTTTTTTATGGAACATTTCCATTTATGGCTTCTTCTAGCGTTTGCGGTTGCTTTTTATGTGGTTATTAAGGCTATCACACTTTTGATAAAAGCGTTGTTTAGGCTGTTGTGAATATTAATTAATCCAAAATAATTGTAGTCGATCTTAGGGATCGGCTTTTTTGTACCGTTTTTAAGGAAGGAGGTGCCTAATTTGAAAGTACAAAATGAAATGTCTACTCGAATTTCGGTTGATGCTGTTAGTGCAATTGGGAGTATGTCTGCGTTTAGAAATGCAATTAAAGGAGCTAGTGATGCTTGGCGTGCTCAGGAAATAGCATTGCGTAATTCGGGCAATTATGCTGAAGCCGCTAAGCAAAGACTATCAGGATTAAATCAAGTTATTGATCTGCAAAAGGCAAAAATTGAAGAGCTGCGTCAGCGCCAAGATGGTTTAGATACTTCAAATAAAAAACAAGCTAATCAATTTTTGAAACTTGAAAAACAAATCCAACAAGTTAATAGGCAATTAGCTAGTTATGAAAGCCAAGCGGAACGTGCTAAAAATGCGGCACGATACCAAGTTTCAGGATTAGCTACTTTGCAACAGGCTTATCGTCAATCGCAATCAGCATCTTTGGCTTATGTCAATCGACTAAATGCTGAAGGCAAGACTGCGAGTGCTACTGTTGAAAAGTATCGTCAATTACGGTCTAGCTTGACGAATCTTGAAGCTCAATATAGGAAACAGGAATTCTTGCTACGGCAAGTTGCTAACGAAAGTGGAAAAGATTCTGAAGCTTATATTAAGCAACGTGAACAATTAGATAAAACAGCTACCGCCTTTGCTAAGACTCGCACTGAAATGAAGGGATTAGCTACTGAAAATGCAAAGCTACAACCAACAGGACTCAAACGGGTTGATTCTGCTGTGTTGAAGATTCATGATCACACTGCAAGTATGCGTTCGCGCATGGTAGCAGCCTTTGATTCCATGAAAGCTCACGCTGTTGGATTTGCAACTACATTAGGGGCGGTAGGAGCTGGAATGGTTTCATCTGCACAGAAAGCTTCTAGTCTTCAAGACACCTATACTAAAACACAAAACCTTTTAGTGACTGGTGGTGAAAAGGTTGCAGAGGTGACAAAAAATGTTAACAAAATGCAGTCTGAGGCTCAAAAAGAATCAGTTCAGTATGGTGTTAGTCAGCAAAAAATAGCAGATGCTTACCAAGAATTAACGAAGCGGGGTTATTCGTCTAGCCAATCTCTTGGTGCAATGAAGACGATGCTTCAAGCTTCAGTTGCATCAGGTGATGACTTAAACGATGTTGTGACAAGCTCAACAGCAGCCATGGAAGCATTTGGTTTAAGGGCTGATGGCACTGCTAAGATGCTTAAAAATACTAAAATGGCCGTTAATGAGATGGCCTATGCCGCTGATATGACGGCAACTGATTTTAAATCAATGAGTGTTGCGATGGAATATGCTGGTCCACAAGCTAAAACGTTGGGGTATACGGTTGGTGAAACTGCATCGGCAATTGGGATTTTGTCGAATAATGGTTTAGAAGCCGATAAAGCTGGTACAGGTCTTCGCCAAGTGATGAATAGTTTGATTAAACCAACACAAGGTGCCAATGAAGCTTTGAAAAAGATAGGATTATCTACTAAAGATTTCACCGACAAGTCAGGTAAGATGAAGTCGATAGATGATATATTTAAAGAATTAAATGACCATACTGCAAATTTAAGCAAGCAGGAAAAAGGAGCTATATTCAAAGCGTTATTTGGTTCGACTGGTGAATCTGCCGGTATTATATTGGCGAATAACTCCAAAGAACTCGGTAAACTTAATAAGCAGGTTGAAGAATCATATAAGGGCCAAGGGTACGTACAACAGTTAGCTAACAAAAATATGGGTTCAGCTAAAATGTCAATGAACCAGTTTAAGGAGGCAACTGATGCAGTACAAGTTACCATTGGACGAGCTTTATTACCTTCATTGAGAGATGCTTCTGTTGAAATGGCAAAGGCTTTTAATTCTAAAGACGGTCAACGAGATTTGAAGATGCTTGCTAATGTCATTGGAACTGTAGCAAACGCAACTGTAAGTTTCATGAAATTACTTAGCAAACATACAACAACTGTAAAAGTTTTTGGAGGAGCACTAATAGCTGCATTTGGTGCTGCTAAACTGTTAGATGCTATCGGTAAAACTCGCCGTCGGATCAACGACTTTCGAGCCGTTATTGGTAAGATTCCTAGAAAAAAGAAGACTACTATTACTGCAGATACTAGTAGTGCTAATCGTAATGTAAAAAACGTCAAACAAAATATCGAGCGTGTCCCAAAAAGTAAAAATACTAAAATTAATACTGAGACTAAACAGGCTCAGCGCAACATTACCAATGTTAATCAAGAAATGGCACGTGTACCTAAGAGTAAACAGAGCACTGTAACTGTAAATAGCCGTAGTGCAGTTAAGAATATCAAAGCTGTAGGTACGGCTTCTAAGACAAGTGCAACTATTTCAAAAATTAGTTTTGCGTCAATCGGTACGGCTGCCAAATCAGCTGGAACGACTATTTCAATGGCCTTTCGTGCTAATCCTCTTGGTATGCTTATTACAGGCATTCAGATAGCTATTTCAGCTTTTAAGCTTTTATATGCGCATAGTAAAACATTCCGTAAGTTCGTAAATGGGCTGACTAGTTCAGCTAAATCAGCAGGTAAAAAAATTGGCAATTGGTTTAGTTCAACTTTCAAAAAGGTTATTTCTGACCAACAGAAAGCGAATAAATCCCAACAAAAAGCCAACCAACAAAACCAACGAGCTTGGAATAATTATTTGAAGCAACACAGAAAAGCTGCTCAACAACATCAAAAAGAGGAAGAACGCCAGGCTCGAGTCAGTCAACAACGTCGTGCTCGTGCTGTTGCTAACTTCAATAAAGATGTTGCTCGTAAATCAAATAATATGTGGAAGCAACTTCAAAAAGATAGTAATAACGGAAGACGCAACGCTGAACAAACTTGGAATAAAATGAGTCGTACGATTGGCAACACTGCTTCAAGTCTATGGAAAAGCATGTCAAAGGGTGCTTCTGATGGGTGGCATAATGTTGAACATGCTGCGCAAGATGGTTCTAGCAAAGTAAGCCATTGGTATGATGATATGAGCAAGAATACTGGTCGAATAGTTCAAAATATTCGTCAACAGCATCCTAAGCTTTTCAATGATATGTATAAAGGTATTGAAGATAGTTCTCAAACTTGGCGTGATTTAGTGACAGGCCATTGGAGTCGGCTTGGTTCAGATACCCAGAATTTAACTAAAGATATGCACAGCGTTCAGCATGATCTTTTCTCCACCATGTATGATAAGTTGAATAATCTCACACATGGTGGACTGGATACTATGAAAAAATCATGGGATAACCACTTGAATGCTATCCATGATGCCACGGTCAATATTGGAGGGCATATACACCAAGCTTTTGATAACCTGATGAATGGATTAATTGATGTATTTGGGAATTTAGTTAACGGTATTGTTGATGGTATCAATTGGATTTTAAAACACGTAGGTGGTGATGGTAATCTCCAGCACGTTAACTTAAAGCATTTTGCTAATGGTTCTAATGGGCCTATTGACCGTCATCAGGTTGCTGTCTTAAATGATGCGCCTGATGAAAATTATCGAGAAATGGTCCATAAGCATAAGACTGGCGAAACCTTCCTCTTACCAGCTAAGCGGAACATCATGATGCCACTTGAACCTGGAGACGAAGTCCTTGATGGTAAAAAAGCGGCACAAATGATGAAACTGATGGGAACGCCGGTTCATCACGCCGATGGGGCAATTGGTGATTTCTTTAGTGGAATATTTGATAAATCCAAAGATGCTTTAGAAGACGCAACTGATTGGGTTGAAAAAGCGCTCAAGAATGTTGTTGGTTTTGGGAAATCACTGTTTAATCATTTTATCAAGTCAGTTACTCCTAAGCCTACTGATAGCCTTAACGGTGGCTTAAAAATTAGCTTGCCAGGATTTTTTGCTACACGGTTGAAAGATTGGTTGAAGAAGCAATTGGATAAATTAAATACCGATAATCCTGCTGGTACCGGTGTCGAACGCTGGCGTCCTGTTATCTTGCGGGCTTTTGACGCTTTGCATGTTGCACCTGCTGAGTGGAAGGTTAATAAATTATTGAAGCAAATTCAGACAGAATCTGGTGGCGATCCTCATGCTTTCCAACATGGATATGTAGATGCCAACACGGGTGGTAATGAAGCCCGTGGGTTGCTTCAATTTGCTGGCTCAACTTGGGCTGCTGATGCCTTACCTGGACACACCGATTGGCGAAATGGTTATAATCAAATCCTTGCTGCCATTAATGTTCTTGAACATGGTGGAGAAGGTGGCTGGGGTAACGTTGGTATGGGCCATGGTTGGGCTTACGGTGGAATGGTAACCCAACATGGCTTATATGAAGTTGCCGAAAACAATGATCCAGAAATGATTGTTCCGCTTGATCCAAATAAACGTGGTCGTGCGTATCAATTACTTACCCAAGTACTAGCGCGTTTCAAAGGAGAAGAGGGCATTGCTGAGGATTCTGACGTTAAGTCAAATCAGTATGTTCAAAGTCTAGAAAGAAAATTCGATTCTTTGTTAGCCCAAAATCAACAGATGATCAATTTGATCGACAAATTAATTGGCGTTACAGATGCGGCTAATAATCCAACTGCTCGCTATCGTCGAACGCAACGCGATATTAATATGGCGCGAGCACAATCTTTAACAAATTAGGAGGGAAAAATGTTGGCTGGTAAAGACCTAGATATTGATAAGATGAATATTTTATACCCAACTTTATTTATCAAACCTCCAGATGGGGACGAAATAGATGCTCGAGAGATAGTTAATGGATTAGATTTTCTTGGAGATGATTCAGACCCAGTATTAACGAATACCTATACCCAAGATGCTGGTACTGATGGCCAAGCTTATTCGTATTCACAAATAACAAACAATACCATTAATGCCCGTTTTTGGTTGTATTTTACCGACTGGTATGATTACAAATTGAAGAAGCATGAACTAGCACGTTTCTTTATGCAAAAAGGATTGTACCGAATTCGTACAGATGCCGAGCCAGGAATTGTTAAGTTTGTTCGTGCTGGTAGTTTTACAATTGAAACTCCCCAGGGCAGAAACAATCAACAATTTACAATTCCGTTCGAGAATCCATCAGGAGTAAAGTGGTCGTTTGCATATAGTGACCAGTTAATGAATTATGACCAGAATTTATGGCAATACGGAATGAATTTACCTAATGGGGTTAATTTAAGATATCATTTTGTGAATACTCATGAATTCGATATTTATAATGCTAGTGACATTGATATTGACCCACGCCAGAAATATCCTTTACAAATTATCGTAACTGGATTTAACGGTAAATTTGATATGGTTAATCAAACAACTGGTGACGAGATAGTGTATACCGAAGCTCTTGATCCATCAGATATATTAATGTGGGATAGTCTATCAGCATATAAGAACGGTCATGTAGTAAATGAAAATACTAATCTTGCTTGGATTCGCTTAAAGCGTGGATGGAATCACTTCAAAATATATGGTTATGATAAAGTTGACGTTCGTTTCCATTTTCGCTTTGTCTATCTTAATTAGGGGGTGTATTAGATGACAATATCTGTTTTAGAAGCATTAGAACAACATCGTTATGTGTACTTTGGTTTTGAATCACACCCTACAAAAAAGGATCCCTGGCAGGCAACGCCAATTATGGCTTATTCGGATAATCTAGTCAGTTGGGAAGTCATAACGCGTTTAAAACAATTAGAAGGCCTACGCGACGGATTCCTAATTAAGATAGAAGATCGATATTACATTATCGGGACTGGTGCCTTTTATGTGACAACAGATTTTTATAATTTTGAAAAACTTGACTACCTAAAAGGTGATCCTTCTTATAAAAATTTGTGGGCCCCTGAAATATTTAAGGATTTAGTTGGGAAGTATCACATTGTTTATTGTGCAGGGGATGCAGAAGCTGGGATCTTAAATGATTATATTGCTGACTTTGATCCGCAAACTAATAAGATTACAAATGAGAGACAAGTCATTTCGTTTATTGATGGAGCAATTGATAATAGTTACCGGATTGATCCTGATATTTGCTTGATTGATGGAGTTTATTTTTTGACTATTGGGGGAAATTATGTATTTAGTTCTAATAATTACTTAGGACCTTATCAGAAGTTCCCGGTTAATTTTGCTCCAACTCCTCAGAAGTATAGTAATCATTCTAGCGGTATTGCGGGATGGTTAGAAGGGCCAAACATGTTTATCGACGGTGACAGTGTTCGGCTATTTGCTGATCAAACGGATGGTAATGGGCTGGTTTTTCGTTCTGCTGTATTAGGTGATATGTTCGATTGGTCCAGGGCAGAAAAGACCCATGCGACATTTAAAATGCGGCACGGGTCTATTTTAGTTAATGAAAAAGTATCAGCTGCAGTGGATGGTAAAGTTGATTCAACGCCAAGATTCGATCCCAAAATGACAATTCAGGCATTGCATACAACTAAACCAGTTCCATTAACGTGTTATCTTAGTAATTCTTTTCAGTATCAATACGAAGACAATCAAACCAATCAGCTTCAATTTGTTGCCTATGATGACGGATCGCCATCATTTTCTTGTATTGCTAATGAATCAACCATTACTTTCAATAATGATCTCTTCATAATTAAGAGTGTGGAAGAGGATGATACTGGTTCAGAATTGTACACAGTAACAGCAATCCAGTATGTAAACAGTGAAATAGGGCGGGTAATGCAGCGGAATATTCGTAGCGGTGTTCTAACTTATACGATTAAAGATGTTCTGGACTTCTTCTTGAATGATCAAGTAGCTAATCCATTTGGCTTTGGATATCGTGTATTCGGTGACTTTGATAAGCAACAAATAGAGAACTTAGGAGGTTCTTCTGGAAAGGATATGATCCAAAAGATCATTGGTACTTGGCCTGGAACTATTGTTTATCCGCAAAATAAAATTCTGAATATCTACGCACCAGATGCCTTTCGTAGGAATTATGGGCGAAGACTGGTATATAAATATAATTCGTCAGACATGAAATTGATTGAAGATTCAACAAATATTGTCAATCAAGTACGAGCTGTCGGAGCTACTATTTCTACTGATGGAAATAGTACGGATGGAACAATCGGTGGTGCTTCTGAAAATATTTCTGAATCAACGACTACTATTATTAGTGGTCAAGATGATACAAGTTCATTCCAGGAGGATGCTAAGAAATATCTAGGTGTTCCTTATGTGTGGGGAGGTGCTGGAGGTGCTCGTGGTGGGAATCCTTTTAGTGGAATGGATTGTTCATCATATGTATCACAGGTTTATAAAGATTTTGGCATTTCTATCCCAGCACAAACAGTCGCAATGGAATCTAGTTTTTATGAAATTCCATACAGTGAGGTCAAAGCTGGAGACGTTGGCTTTTATGGTCCACATGGTGGAACACATCACATTTGTTTAATGCTGGATCACAATACAATGATCTATGAACCGCAACCCGGTGAATCGTGTAAAACCGCACCGGTGAGTTCATACAGTCCATCTTGGTTTGCAAGGAATGATAGTATGCAAGCTAAAATCAACACGAAAAAAGAGGAACAAGTACCGGTTGCTACTATTAGTTTTCATGACGACTATTCATCTTCAACAGCTAATACGCAAACATCGGAACAGTATTATTTTCAACCTTTTATTGTTCAAGATGATTTATCTATTGAGCGATGGGGATTGCATCCAGGAGCTGATGTTCAAGATGAGCGATTTAAAGACCCAGATGCAATGAAAACTTATGTACAGAAACAGTTAGTGTCTGACCCAGTAATAAGTGTAGAGGTGACTTATGATACTAATACAATTCCTATTCCAGGAGAGGAAGCTTATCTGACAATCCCTGAAAAAGGCACGTTAGTTTCGAATTCTGCCACAACTACACAGGCTTCTTATAATACAACTGTTACTGCTGTTGGGTTTACTTGGTATCCATTTGATCCGACACAAGGTACGGATATTACTTATGATAATTTGCAAGCCTCAATTCTACACGCTGGTACGCTTGATGCGAATTTAAGACGTGTTGAACAGTTAGCAAATGCTGCGTTAGATCGAATGCCACAAGTCTTTTATAGTAATCAAGATCCATCGGCTAACCAAAAAGTACGAAATGGTGCTATATGGATTAAACCAATTGTTGATCAAACTACTTCTTCAAATAATTCTGATAAAGATTTAACGATTGGAGGTGAGACATAAAATGGCAGAAAATAATCAGCTCTCAGACAAAACGAATAGTAATTCAACGGACACTTCATCAACTGATGCTTCCTCAGTAGTGATTGGTAATCATGAAAATGCTTTTGTCCCTCATAAAATTAGTAATCATGACAAATTGGTTCAAACCATGGTTATGGTTGACGGCGAATGGATTAACGTTAACGATACTAATGATCAAGCTAATATGAAGGAGGATATGCATAAAGTTAATAGGAAAGTTGTTGAAGCACAAAAGGGAATTGTTGAAGCAAAAAATACAGCCGATTCAGCGGTTAAATATGCTGATTCGGCTGTTAGTGCTTCTAAGGTTAATAGTGACGCAATAGTAGCTCAAAGCTCAGCGATTAGTGAAGCAAAAGCGGCGGCTGATGATGCAGCAAGTAAAGCTCAAGCTGTAAAAGAAAATGCAGCAAGTGAGACGGCAGCTATTAGAAATCAAGTTGTTAATGTTGCTAACAATGTTTCCTCTGTGAAGGCAGATGTTGCGAGTGCCACTAGTGACGTTGCTAATCTTAAAGCTGATGTTCAAGCTAATAGTGCTGCGATTATTAAGACTAATGACGCTGTTAAAATCCAATCTAAGAATTCATCAGATACAATCAATGAGTTGAAGATTGCTAATGGTCAAGTTGAATCAATTGCTAAGGATGCTAAGAATAACGCTACAATTGCTAAGCAAACAGCTGATGCCGCTACTATTGTGGCACAGGATGCAAAAAGTAATGCAGTGGTTGCTAAACAGACTGCTTCCAGTGCAACAATTGAGGCAACAAATGCAATTAGCACTGCATCAAAAGCAGAATTATCTGTTAATGGCTTAACTACTAGAGTTGATGGCATCGAAGGAGATACCAAAAAACTTAGTGGCCGAGTTACGTCTACTGAAACTATTTTGCAGCAAACGAAAGACCAGTTACTTCAAAAGGCTGATAAGTCAGTCGTTGACCAAGCTAATAATTTAATTAGTCAACTGTCATCTGAACAGAAGATAATGGCTGGGCAAATTGAGCAAAAAGCTAGCTCAACTGAACTTGATAATGCTCTAACTTCAATTAAAAAGAACACAACTGCCATTGATGAGAATAGCAAAGCGATCAAATTAAAGGCAGATGCAACGGAGGTAAATAACCTAAAAGGCACTGTCAATTCTCATTCTGCTTCAATTAATCTCTTTAGTGACCAGTTAAAGAGTATGGTTACCGAATCTAAAGTTAATGACATTATTAACGGGAAAGGTTTCGCTACGCAAAACACTGTACAGTCGCTGATTAATCAAAAAGCAGGAACAATTAATGAAAGTATCACTAATCTGGACGCTAAGTACAAGGCTAAGGATGGGGTAAACCTTGCTACTAAAACCGGTAACGTTAGCTTGTCGGGAGGTTATAATTCAAATAAAAACATTGGCTATATAAGCTTAGACGTAATAAATGATTTATGTGGCAAGTATATGACTGTTTCAGTTGATGTTGAGTGGAGTGGTTGGAAGAGTGGAAATCAAAATCGAGTAGGCTATGAATTACAAATCAATTATGATGATGGCTCAACAGAGTATGATGGTTGCTGGCTCACCCCTACTACTACTAATGGTAAACAAAGAGTAACTGCCACCTATAAAATCAAAGATCAACACGTCAAATCACTAGGTGAAGGCAATGCTTACATACAGATTAACTGTACCAGTGCAAAAGTTAGCCACCTCAAAATTGAACGGGGCACGGTTGCTACGCCATGGACACCTGCACCGAGTGACAATGCCACAGTTACCCAACTTCAATCTGTTACAGCTTCAATCGACGGCTTACAGTCAGCAGTTAAAAATAAAGTTGATCAATCTCAATATACCCAGCTTGCAGGAGTAGTTCAGACAAAAGTCAGCCAAAGTGACTTCAACCGTTTGAATAATCAAGTTAATGTGCAAACTTTAGATAGTGCAAATATTGATAACATGAAAACAACAGGTCATTACTTTGTACGTAATCTAACCGGCAATCCAATTGGTGGTTGGGTTTATGTAGATGTGACTGGTAATGCTAACGACAGAATTCGTCAAGATGTTTACCAGGATAGTGGCACAAAACATGCATTTCGTCGCTGGTTTGGTTCGTATTGGACGGGATGGTCCACCGGTGCAGAAGAGTCTGAGATTACACAATTACGCAGTGATATTAATTTGAGAGTTAAAAGTGGTGATCTCCTTAGTCAAATTAATATCGCAGCCGGTCATACTTTAATTCAATCTAACAAGATCTACTTTGATGCTGATTCCTTTGTTATGAGCCCAAATTCAAAAGCCTTTATTCCTAGTGCTTATATCACTAATATTAATGCAGATAAAATTACGACTGGAACTTTAGATGCAGCTAAATTCAATGTAAGGAATTTTAGCGCTGATAATATTATCGGTGGTACTTTAAGCGGAGTGGTTGTTAAAACAGGTGCTAATGATCGCTATTTTCAAACCTCAAAAGACAATATTTATTGGGTGCGTAAGGGTAGTATGTCTCTTGTTGGAAATGACACCTACCTAAATTCTGCTAATGGTCTAAATATTGCTGATGAGAATAATATTCAATTAACGACCTGGGGTGGAGCAACAGTTAATAAGGATGGCTCTATTACAAATCTTTCAGGTAACAGTGGACATCCTAAGATTATTATTGATCTAAAAGGAAAGTATAATCCTGATGACGCCTATGGATCAGCCTTCGGTGGTGGACCTGGAGACAGCGAAATAGTTCAATGGGTTGGCAACAAAGAATATACAGTCCTTACCCGTAATCAAGGCTTTACTGTCCACCTTAATGATGGCAACAATAAATCAACTTTTGCCATCCAAAAAGATAATAAGGTCGGTGTCTATGTCGGAGGTGGTGATGATGGTAACGAAATTAGAATTGCTGGAGCAGGTCCAATCAAACTTCAAGGAAGATATATTGACGATGGCTTTAATGACGGCATGACTCATACTCTGGGGAACCTTCAAGTAGATAACCTTCACGTCCGTAAGTGGCTAGGGGTTGATCAAAGCAAGAACGCCATCGTTAAGACTAGTCAAGGTCCTGT
The DNA here is from genome assembly GCF_014145585.1 of Limosilactobacillus agrestis. Taxonomy (GTDB): domain Bacteria; phylum Bacillota; class Bacilli; order Lactobacillales; family Lactobacillaceae; genus Limosilactobacillus; species Limosilactobacillus agrestis. Next base: position 4,090 of record NZ_JACIVF010000065.1, on the reverse strand, counting down.
CACCATTAATGCGTATGAAACAGCAGAATACTACTTTGGTGATATTGGTGAAGGACAGACTGACTCCGATGGTGTTGCCTTTGTCGGCATTGAAGAATTATTTGGCGAGACGGTCAATACTACTATTCCTTATCAAGTATTTATTACGGCTTACGGCTCAGGTAATATTTGGGTCGATCAACGTAATCCTGATCGCTTTGTTGTTAAGTCTGATCGTCCTGATGTTAAGTTTGCTTGGGAAATCAAAGCCAAACGTAAGGGCTATGAGCATACCCGTTTACAAAATGTTGATGAAAAATTAAATCATATGGAAGCTACGAGTTAATCGTGGCTTTTTATTTTAGGAGAAACTTTATAATGGAAAACTTACAAGTTGAAGCAAGTGATGTTATTACAGAATACCGTGCGAAGAACAGTCAATTAGAATTTGATAATACTGTTTTACGTCTGCAAGTTAAGAAGTTGCAAAGCAAGATTAGTGAACTGACTGCGTCTAATAAGAATGATGTTAAGAAAGCAAATAAATAGGAGGAGATTATTATGTCAATGAATATTTATCGTAATCGTCTTAGTTATGACTTTGACTCACAAGGTAACACTATCGATGCAATGGTTGGCTTTAACGGGCTGAATGACCAGGGTGAAACAGCAATGGCTACCATCAAAGTCACTAAAGATATGCTTGGCGACGGTAAGACTTTTGACGATTTTTCAAATAAGCAAATCACGGAATTAGCTAAGCAGAAGTGGATGGAGTATATCCAACCAAAATCGACTTCAACACAGCAATAGGAGGGATAGTCTATGGATGACTTTCCACGAATAGATATATGGGACGAACCGAGTCCTTTCCAAAACTCACAAGCTTACGAGCAGAAGAATCATAACTGGGCTGTGCTCCGAAACTACGGTAATTATGTTAGTTCATACTTAAAAGGAATTACTGATGCTTGGGATGTTCGTTGGGCAGCGCAAATTAATAAGACCTCTCAGCCTAGCGAGGTTATTGACGCACGGATAGATATTTTAGGGCATGCGTACCCAACGTTAAAACAGCACTTGGATGCAATTGAAGTTAATTCGGTTGGAGCAGAAGTCGATACCCAACGCTATGGAGATCGAACAACTTCATGGGCCAACTTAAAAGTTCTTGATTTGTCATCAGCTAGCGTCGGCTTGTCTTACCGTTCTGTTGGTACTGTCAATGCTATACTTCCGCAGCTAGGATATGCTGAATGTTTCATTGATGATTTACAAACACAAACAGCTTAGGAGGCGATAGGATGGGGTTCTTACCAACGAGAGTAAAACTCTTCCAAAAAGATGAAAAGAAACGAAAACATCAAGTATTCCCCGAAACTGATCTAAATTCGATTGTTGGTTTTAATGATTATCGTGGTCAAGTGGCAGATATTGTAGATGATTTGCAAAAACAGATCCGGGAATTACAGCGAAAAGTTGATCGTTAGGAGGTAAAGTTTAATGGCAAGTAAAGTATATATTAAAGATAAAGATGGCAATGATTTACTAGTGGCCACTGATTGGTCAATTATTCAAAACAAGCCAAGTAACTTAGCAACTACTAATCAATTGCCTATGCTGGGGGCATGGCAACGTGATGGAATTATTTATAAAAACGGAGCATATGATTGGGATCATGTAAACAATGGCTATAACTGTGCTTATAGAATTGCAGATCTTGGCGGTTTTAAGATTGTGGAATTACGGTTAGCCTTTGGTGTAAATCGTGATATCACTGATGATATAGAGGTTATTGATTTGCCTGCTACTATTCGCCCGGATGGGAATGAAGAGTTATGGAGCGCAACCGGTACGCGTGGTATTTTCATCCATACTACGCCTGATGGGAATGTTCATGTTTATTGTCAGAAGTTTAGTGATGGTGACAAGTATACCCACGATGGGCTATTAACATATCATACGGTTTACTTCACGACTATTTAGGGGTGATTAGTAGTGGATAAATTACTAATAGCAAATTGGAACAATTCACTCGTTTTTAAGCCTTAATTGGAATGACTGGGGTAATCATGATTTAGCTTATTACAAGCAATATGTAATTTTTGATTCAATTACTAAAAACCAGTTTAAGGAAATCACAGGCGTGGATTACGGTGCCTAAATAATTGTTACAACATTGTCGCCTTAGAAATAAACAATACATAAATAAGCCTAACTCAAACGAGCGGGGCGGCTTTATAAGGAGGTATTGTATGAATGATTAACAATTTACGCCACAATTACTTGTGGCTCATATCAGCGTTAGAAACGTATGGACTAGCAGCTTATTTTATTAAAACTCATAGTACAGGCAACTTTACTCCACCACCAAATAGCGTGTTGGATATGCTAGACGATCCGCCTTTCATCTTTCTGTTGGGTGTGGTTGGTACAATTGCGCTAGTCTATTCAGTATGGAGCATTCAGCATTTTCACTATAAAACAATCATGACAGCTTCACTTACTTTTGTGTGGCTGTTATTTTTATGTGGATTTGTAATTCACGATCAAATGAAAGGGGTTCTGCTAAGTATCCCTAGTATGTATTCGTTCTTTGTATTATTTCGTATTGTTTTAACGGTAATTCTGAAAGGGTGAGGTGAGGTGAGCGATCAAGTACTAGCAACCTTAATCACGACTATTGGCTCGATTATCGTTGCTTGGATAACTGCCCACCAACGTAGTCAACCCACAGAAAATGACAGGTTAAGGGAGCAGAACAGAAAATTAAAAGAGGAAATAAAGGAGAGAAAACGTCATGAAAACACTAAATGATATTGTAAATTGGATCATTCAATCGGGGCTACTTGTGTGGCTCTTTTATTTTGGCTTCACAGTAGGAAAGCCATTCATTGAAAGCAAGATTAAACATGCTAAAACAGCTCAACAAAAGGAATTGTGGACGTTACTTCAACAAGTATCAATGACAGTAGTTAATTCGCTCGTTGGTAAAGATATGACTGGTCAAGCTAAGTTTGCTGAAGCTGTTACCCAAGTACAAACTTATCTTGAAAGCAAGGGTCTTAATGTGGATATGAAGCAAGTTCAATCAGCAGTTCAATCCGCTTATGAAAAGTCTACATTGACGCCAACCGTTGATCCGACATTACAAAAAGCACAATCAACTAAACCCGCTACCATTCCAGCCGGACAAGCACCAGCAATTGATCTGATGAAAGGGGAAAAATAATATGCGTAATCAATTTATCGATGTTTCAAGTTACCAACCAGATACTGTTGCCTTTTTTCAAGCCGCTAAAGCTCAAGGCGCATTAGGGGTTGTTGTTAAATTAACGGAAGGGTCGGAAGATGGTTCAGCTTATGTTAACCCACGTGCAGCTGCTCAAATTCGCAATGCCTTAGCAGTTGGCTTGCGTGTATCCTGTTACCACTTTGCTCGGTATACTTCAATTACTGATGCACAAAATGAAGCTCGATTCTTCGTTAAGATCGCTAAGCAATTTGGTATGTATGACGATACTTTGATGATTGATGATGCGGAAGTTCATTCGGCCACAGATTATCAATCAGCATCATTAGCCTTCCTCCAAGAAGTAGAAGCTCTTGGCTATAAGAACACTGGAATTTACTCCATGAAGTCCTTCTTTACCGGTGGCATTCTTAATTCGCACGGCTTTGGTTCACGTAAGATTTGGGTTGCTGGTTATGGTGTAACCTCATTAGGTATTGACAACGCAAATGCTTGGCAAACAACCGATCATGGTATTATGGGTATTGATACAAGCCTTGACTTTGATGGTGCCTTTACCACTGGTGCAACTGCTGGTACAGTACCTCAAATTAACGTTTCAGCGCCACAGCCAGTTCAACATGTTGGCCACCCAGCTACTGGAACCTATATTGTTCAGCCAGGCGATACATTGAGTGGAATTGCTGAAAAGTATGGGACCACTTGCCAGAACTTAGCAGCAATTAATAGCATTGGTGATCCTAACCACATTAACGTTGGTCAGGTGCTTAAAGTTACTGGTCAACCAACAAGCGAAAATACTTACTTCGTCCAAGCAGGTGATACACTAAGCGGGATTGCCATTAAATTTGGCACCAC
>NZ_JACIVF010000064.1 GCF_014145585.1 Limosilactobacillus agrestis | reverse complement strand
GTCAACTTCACCCCTACTTTAACAAAAAAGTAGTGGAAATATCAGAACCGTCGTTCTGATATTTCCACTACTAAGCTTAGTCTGTTTTAAAGTTTAAAATAAGCACCGAACGCTGGCTGGGCCCCGTTTGTTATAAGAAAGGATCATTCTTCATGGATGATTTTATTAAAAATACTTTAGAAGTAAAAGGCTTCTATCTCAAATTAAATAAAAGCTTGGCTAGGGTTTAACCAATAACAAGATTAAGGTCATTAAGTGGAAGTGGACTACCTATGGCTTTCGGAGCTTTTTCAATTTCCGCACTCGTATTCTCTTATTATTCCCTAACACCTAGATCGTAATTAACTGAAAAAGAAAACAAGCAACCCACATGGTCTAGGCGCGAGCTGCTTGGTCTATCTTATTCAATTTTTTCTATCAGTGCTTCCTGACGAAGAGTCCCAGTTATTTTACTTAAAATTAGCAATTAGCTTATAGATTGGTTGACCCTTAGCAGCAAATTTTTGTTCATACTCGGTTTCAATGTTATGTTCATTTTCTTCGCTGTGGTGCAGGTCTAACCAAACACCATCAAAGATCATTCCATAATTATTCATGCTTTCCAGTGAGAATTCAAAGAGACCCATATTATCAGTTTTGAGCTCAATTGCGCCTTGAGTTTGGAGGATCTGCTGGTAGGTTGCTAAAAAGGTCTTGTAGGTCAACCGCCGTTTAGCATGCCGTTTCTTTGGCCAGGGATCAGAGAAGTTAAGGTACATCTTGGCAACTTCCCCATCTTCAAAGTATTCTTGCAAATCTTCTCCGTCCCCACAAATTAATTGAAGGTTTGGCAATTCTTCCTCGAGCGCTTTTTTAAGGGCGATTGCCGCAACGGTCCGCTGGATTTCAAGACCGATAAAGTTGATTTCTGGATGAGCCTTCGCCATGCCAATGATAAATTGGCCTTTTCCCATCCCAACTTCCAAGTGGAGAGGTTGTTCTTTGGCAAACCGTGCTTGCCACTTACCCTTAAATTGAATTGCGTCATCAATCATTAGTTCTGGATGGGCAGCAATTAATGGATCAGCCCACTTTTTATGTTTCACACGCATAAATTAAAATCCTCATTTCATTAATTTTTTGACTCTGACATTGAAATAAAAGCGACTTAATAAGGCCACTTCAACTACCGCAATAATAAGATTAATTACCATTTGGCCGACGTTTAACTGCCAACCGATACTAGCAAGGGCAATCAATAATGCTTCAAGCGCTGTCACCTTGGCTAACAGCTGCTTAAAGTTCGCTTGCTGCTGACTAGCAGGGATCGGATAAATATGGGTAAAGACATTTGTTTCATACTGATCATAAAGTGGCATCAGCTGAGTTGCTATTAGATAAATAAAGAGTACGACCACTACGGTACTAAGCCAGCCCGCTGGTAGTAAAAAGACAATCACCATACCTAATAGGGTCAATCGACTGACAATCCCACTCACTTCCGTACTACGAACAAATGCCCGGGCATATAAGTATGACCATGGTTGACCATTCCGACTCAGCCACTGAACTAGACCATCAGCCCACTTTCGCCGTTTAGTATTTCCTTGCACACTTGGCACGTCAGTAAAGAGGTTGAAGAAACGGTAAATACTGTACATGCGATCTTGCTCCACCTTAACGGCAATCCGCCAATTAACTGTAAGATCACGATAATAGACAATTACCGCTAAGCATAAAATCAGTGCAACTACCAGGCCGACATAGGGATTAACTAACCACATTGCAATTGAAGCCAACAATGGGTTTGCCCAGTATTCCAGGCGCGTACGCCACTGTTGATTGCCCCACCGCAAGCTCAATGATTTACGAGCCACATACATCCAATCAGCCTTATTCACAATGGCAACTAAAAAGATGGTTACAATCTCAACACTGCTAAGCTTTTCCGTTGTTAACGCAAATGGTAAGGCGATAAAGGCTCCAACCACCGTCACTATTTCCGCTAAGATCAGACTATACCATGTCGCCTGATTAAGGTAACGATGGATTCCTTCAACTTGCGGCAAGAGAAAGACCGGATCTGGTTTTTTAATCAGTGTTGCGAGGCGACCGATTTGGGCAATAACCGTAAACCACCCGATCAAAATCAGCCGAGTCCACCATTCATGCGGTCCCAAAGTTGGTAGCCACTGAGAATAACCATACGCCAAGGCCCCAAATAGGAAAAACAAGGCGATGACAAAGTGGTCATTGAAGACTAACCGCCAGTAACGCAGTAAAAGTATGAAGTGTTGACTGCGACGCCTGCTAAATAACTTATTCATCACAATCACCCTTTGCAAGATGCAAGTATATTTCATCTAAGGATTCGCCAGCATGATCCCCAGTCGCTCGCAATTCATCAAGTGTTCCGTGTGCCCGGACTTTCCCGTCAGCCAATAAGACAAACCGGTCACAATAGCGTTGAGCAGTATCAAGGACATGGGTCGACATCAAGACAGCGACTCCCTCCTTCTTCTTTTGCTCAATTAGGTCTAACAAGTCGTGAACTGCCAAGGGGTCTAACCCATAAAATGGTTCATCAATAATCAACAATTTTGCTTTAGTCATAAAAGCGCAGCAGATCATTACCTTTTGCTTCATCCCCTTGGAAAAGTTTGCAGGGAACCAATCAAGTTTATTATCAAGTCGAAAAAGTTTTAATAATTTTGTTGCCCGTTGCCATGCCTCATCATGATCAAGATTGTATGCCATAATGGTTAAATCGATGTGTTCACGGAGGGTCAATTCATCATAAAGAATCGGCGTTTCGGGAACATAGGCGATTTGTTTTTTATATTCTTCCGGATTGGCCTGGATAGTGAGGCCATCAATCTTGATTGATCCCGAAAATGGTCGTAGTAAACCGATAACGTGATTAAGGGTTGTTGATTTTCCGGCACCGTTTAGACCGATCAAGCCAACTAATTCACCAGGTTGGACATCAAAGCTAACATCTTTCAATACGGGAATTTGCGAATATCCACCAACAAGTTTATTTATCTCTAAAGCCATTGTTCATCCCTTCTTATTTATTACTTAGTCATATCTTTTTATTATATCATAGGTTATTTCTTCTACTAAATCATGCATGAATACCATTTTTCCGGTATACTTAGGATAAGTTTAATCTTCAAAAGGAGCGATTAATATGGACGATAATTGTATTTTCTGTAAAATCATTAAAGGTGAAATTCCTAGCTACACGGTTTACGAAGATGATATTGTAAAGGCCTTCCTTGATATTTCACAGGGAACTCCCGGTCACACCCTCGTTATTCCTAAGAAGCACGTTCCAGATTTATTTGCCTATGATGCTGACCTAGCGGCTAAAGTATTCGCTCGTATTCCAAAAATTGCACGGGCGGTTAAAGCTTCTAACCCCGCCATCAAAGGTATGAACGTGGTTAATAATAATGGTGAAGTAGCTTATCAATCAGTTTTCCACTCCCATTTCCACTTAATTCCCCGGTACACTAGTAATGATGATTTCAAGATGCTTTTCAAGGACAATTCTGGTAACTACAATGATAACCAATATAAAGAAATCCAACAATCAATCATTGATCAAATGAAAGAAGAATAGTTATGCAACGACTGAAAAAACTTCAAGAAGAATTTAAACGACTAAGTACCGAAATTTCCCAATTGAAGAGCGGCATTGATGAACTACAGGCTTCCATTCCTGGTGTGCAAAAGTTTGTTAACGATGTTGAACGTGATATTAAGAAGTGGAAGTTCAAGACTGAACCACGGTTAAACCGTATTCAGATTATTCTTGATGTACTGAAGATTGATCAAAAGGAACAGCACAAATAATAAAAAATAAGGTTACGGAATTTTTCCCGTAGCCTTATTTTTTATACAGTATTTACTTGTTTGAGCTAGCACTGCTACTATTGGAGCTGCTCGTAGTTGTGCTTGAGTTAAGGTAATCATCAAGGATATTCTTAACATCATTTTCCTTGATTGAAACATTACCCTTCTTTAAAACGTTTGAAACAACCTTCCGCATGAAGTTTTGGTTGTTCATGTTTTCCTGAACGATTTGGTTCTTCAGGTCATTAATGTGTTGGCTCTTCTTACCCTTAGCTGGGTGTTCGATCATATAGATTACTTGATAACCGTCATCAGTCTTAACGGGAGTCGTTGTGTATTCGCCAGTCTTCAACTTAAAGGCGGCTTTCTTGTAAGCAGAGTCAAGTTGGTTATCAGTGTTATCAAATGCCGGAAGCTTACCACCGTTGTTCTTAGTTTGACTATCAGTTGACTTGGACTTAGCAAGCTTCTTGAAGGTCTTATACTTGTTGCTGGAGTCATTTAATTGGTTAATGATATCTTCAGCATCGGCCTTACTACCAACAAGAATCGTCGCTGTTTGAACTTTAGGTTGGTACTTGGTCCATTGCTTATCAATCTGCTTGTTAGTGATGTGAGAATAATGACGAGCAGCGGCAGTCAAGAGTAAGTTTGAGCGAATTTGTTGTTTCAACGACTTTTCAGTTAAGTTTTGGCTTTGTAGGTAAGCATTAAAATCAGAACCGTATTCACTCTTGTAAGTATTATATTGAACGTTAACTTGCTTATCACTGACTTCTTTACCGTATTGCTTCTCCAAAACCTTATCCAAGATCATTTGTTGAAGCACCTGCTTACCAGCACTAGTTTGTTTCATGCTACTGTAATATTCACTCTCAGTAATTTTACCACCGCTAGTAGTAGCAACAGCTTTATTTCCACAAGCAGCAAGCGGCATCATCAATGCTGCCCCTGCGATGATAGCAATTAACTTTTTGGATTTCATGTAAGAAACACATCCTTAAACAAAATATTTTTTCGATAACTTCACTCATCCAATATACCACACTTATTTTTTCGTGCCAGTCTCATAAATAAATGTTTACATCATCTTCATAATTTATTCACGTTTTAATGCTTGTAGGTCAATAATTTTAACGTCAAGATCTTTAATTCGGTCATCAGCTGTAAAATAGATAACCTGATTCTTTTCAGCAATTTTTTCTAGCAAGGTTAACATTCGTTGCCGACGAACGTTATCAAAATTAACAAACCCATCATCAATAATTACTGGGAAGTTGACTTGGTCACTCATCACTGTGACAAAGCCAAGACGCAACGCAATATACAGCTGTTCAGCAGTTCCCTGCGACAATTCTTCCACTAAAAAGACTTCTTGATCTCTCCGCACAACTTTGATTCCATCCGCCGTTAAGTCAATCTGAGAATAACGGTGACCAGTTAATAAGGCAAAATATTGTGCCGCCTGTCGAATGATTGTGGGATAACGATCAGATGAAGCTCCTGCAAGGGCCTTATTGATCCATTGAATCGCTAATTGGTATCTTAACCATTCTTGTACTTCATGCCAGATCTTAGTAGCCAGATTGGCCCGTTGCTGTTCAAGATTACTGAGGGTTCCATCTTCAACTAAGCTATCAATTTCAATTTTATCTTTTTGAATCTTCTCTTGTGTATGTGAGATCGTTAAGGTGAGCTGATCAAGTTGGTGACGAGTCTTTGATAAAGTCATCATTAACTCATCCCTATTTGTGTACCCAGCGAGAGCTTGCCGGTCTTCTTCGGTCAATTGTTGTCCATAGGCATCTGATGCCAAGGCTTGGGATTGCGCTGCAGAACGGTTTACTAAGTACTGAGTAAACTGACTATCATCATGTACCCCGGCCTGCTGATAAATCGCCAATTTTTGCTGATGAATTTTACTGTAATCTTGATTGAGCCGGGCTAAATTGTTAGCAATCGTTGCTTTTTCCCGGGTATTTGCTTGAATATCCTGACGAGCTTGTTGCCCTTGTTCCAGCAAATCATCTAATTTAGCCCTAACAGTTGCCAGTGTCAGATTTTGCAAAGCCGGTGGCAATTGTTGGTTAAAGATGGCAAGCTGGCGGTCATATCTTTGCTGATCTTGTCTGGCAGTTTGGAGTTGGGCAGCTAATTCGGCGTTTCGTTGTAAATCCCCCTGCATTAATAGCCATTGATCAGGCGGAAAATCCTGTAAGCCGTGTTTTTGACCGAATGCCATGATCGCTTGGGAATCGGTCGTTACTGGAGTAGCATGACTTTCTTGGCGTTGATAATAAAGATACATAACTGTTGCAAAGGCCGCAATTGCCCCGATAGCGGTAATAAAAGTAGCATTCGCTAACAACCCGATGATAAAAAGGATAAAACCGCCGACAATTCCGATCATCGCGGTTCGAGAAGGGTCTCCGGTTGACTGGCTAGCGTTTGCCCGAGAAAGCGGTTGGACATTAAGGAGCCGGGCAAGTTCTGCCTTTTCTTGTGCGGTTAATGGCGCTGGCAAGGGATGGTGGTAGTGAATTTTAATTGCAGTTAATTCCTGCTGCCACTGATTAGCCTGCGTTTGTTGCCGGTGTTGCAAAGTCTCTTCCGCTTGTAATTCAACTGCTTGCTCCTTAAGGCGTTGAAGTTCCGGCATGCTTTGTGGCGAATACTTAGTTTCTTGTGGAGACTGATGATCGATACTTGCCAAGTGCTGTTGATAGACCTGTTGTTGGCGGCGAAGTTCCTTTTCCCTCGCTTGTAGCTCTTGGGCCGTTGCAACTTGCTGATCAGTTAAATAGTCAGCAAGCGGCCGAGTTTTGTGGCTATGTTGCCATTCATGGTAAACTGGCCACAACTGCTGTAAATGTTCTAATTTTTGCAAAAGTGGCTGTTGTTTTTTCAATTCTGCCTGTGCTTGCCGTAATTTTTCTTTGTTTGCTTGCAAATTTGCCTGCAGGTCTTGATATCGTTTAAATTTATTTCGTGCTCGATTAATTTTATCCGTTAAATCCGCGTATTGATGGAGGTCTTGATTGAGCGGCCATTTCCGTCCCCGTGGCTTATAGAGATGATCAGCTTGTTTCTGGTATTGACTGATCAACTGGTCCCACTGTGCACTGCCAACCGCTCCTAGTTGCTGCAGATGTTGTTGCCATTCATCCCGATTAAGTTCATCCACAGCAGTTAAATCTCGTTGACCAAAACTAAAAAGTGACTGGTAAAGTGACCGGTTCATTGTGCCAAGCAGTTTCTTTAATTCTTGCTCACCACCCTGACGTCCTTGTGAATCAGTCACACTAACTTTACCGCCATTCCGGCCGCGTTGCCGTTTAATTAGATAATCATGACCATTGACTTCAACCAATAAACTTCCACCATAACTCGAAGTAGTTTTGGGAATATATTGAGCAAAACGATTCTTTCCCCGACCATCCACAAAACCAAATAAAATACTAACTAGGAAAGTCATGATGGTCGTCTTCCCCGCCTCATTGGGGCCATAAATTATTTGGAGATTATCTGAAAAGACAAAATCTCGATCATGCCATTTACCAAAGCCATCGATATGGGCTTTTTTTATTTTCATATTTTAATCCTCCCGCCGCAATAATTGAGTCGTTGCTTGTTTCAACTGCTGAAGATCAAGGCTTGTCAACTTAGCTGCTAAATCAGTATCTTTTGCCAAGCTTTTCGTCAATTCTGCAACATTAGCAAGGGTAAATACTTCTTTAGCGGCTTGTTGCCAATACTGTTCATCTAAATCAGTCATTGATGGCAACGAATCTTGTGGTTGAAGCAAGAGGTCATAGACCCACCATTTACCATTATCTGCATTTTGGTCCTGCAGGTGTTCAAGGACATCCCCATTCGCAAGTAGATGCTGAATCGTTGGCGAAAGTTGCTCAATGTTAGCAATCGTAAGCTCCACCAATTGAAATGGTGCTTTTTTAAGTTTGCCATCAATTGTTTGTGACAAAAATTGCTCTACTTCAGTAAGATTACTAGTTGGTAAAACACTAACTGTTAGGCTTGTCCATTCGATTTCCGCAACTGGTTTAAATTGCGGCACAAGTTTATTGCCCTGACTTTCCACTAAATAGTAGCCGTGTTGTCCGGCCTCATTTTTATGCCGTCCCTGCGGATTACCGCTGTAAATAATTGGCGGTTTCTCATTTAAAATTTGGTGCTTGTGAATATGGCCAAGTGCCCAATAATCATAATTTTTAGCTATTAATTCATCGATCGCAAATGGAGCATAATGGTTACCTTGACTTTGCCGGGTTGCCCCATGAAGCATCCCAATGTGCCAGGTTTCGTTTCTTTTGAGTGGGTACTTTTTCACTTGATCTTCTTTAATCCATCGCTGGTCATAGCTAAAACCCGAGATAGCAACAGTGTCATGATTTGACAAAGTAAGAGTGGTGGTCATTACACGATTACCAAATACATGAACATTCATTGGAAGCCTTCCTGTATCTTGGACAATTTGATAATCATGGTTACCATAAAGTAGATAAACTGGAATGTGAGCTTGATTAAGTCGTTCACACTGTTTGATAAAAAATTCAATAGCTGCAATACTTTGCTGATCACGGTCATAAATATCCCCGCTAATTAAAACAAAATCAACTTTTAAGTTAATCGCCTCGTCAACAACCTTTCGGAAAGCTGTAAACGTCGATGAATGAACGCGTTCCCATAATAATTTAGGCATCGATGTCAATCCTAAAAAGGGACTATCAAGGTGTAAATCTGCTGTATGAATAAATCTCATAATTTTTCCTCTTAAAAATAAAAGAGCTGAGAAAAACTTTGCTTTCTCCCAGCCCCATATTCATATCATAATAAATTAATTATTCTTGTCCTGGCATCTTTGGCATTACTTCACTGTAAAGATCTTGAATTGGACTTGTAATTGTCTTATTCAATTGTTGAAGCATGCTATCAACCTGCCGTTCTTGGTTCATCAAGTCTTGGACAACCTTCTTGCCACTTACTTCCTTGGCAAGGTTTTGGATATTTTTAATTTCATCGTCAGTTGGTTGTTGACCAGCCATTTGCTTGTGTTGAGCATCTGCTTGAGCTTGTTGGAATTTCTTAAAAGTATCGAAAGTCTCACTATCAGCTTTCAATGCCTCAAAAGCCTTTTGCAATCCTTGATATTCTTGAGTTTCGCGCAATTGGCGACTAAGTTCATTTGCAGTATCATAAATATTTACAACCATGTAAAAGTCTCCTTTATCTTGTTCTTAGATTAATTGTATCATATTATCCTAGAAAAGCGATCGAACATTACTCCACCATTGACTCGCCTTATTACCAAAGTTATTTACTGATTGGTTGAAGTTATTTACAAAGTCGCCCCCATCTTTAAGGAATGATCCCCAACCTTTAGAGGAACCCTTTGTTTTTTCATTTGCCCGCGTTTGAGCATCTTTAACTGTAAATTTGGTTCCAGCCGTATTTGGCAAAATCGCACTCATTTCATTTTTGTAAAGGTAATTAATGCTTCGTTCAGAAATATCGTTTAGGGTATGACTTTGATTTGTATCATCATAGCCTTCCCACGTTGCAACAACCACATCGGGTGTATAACCAACGATCCACTTATCACGATCATTGGAATCATCGCCTTTGACTCCCGAGTTTGTGGTTCCAGTCTTACCAGCAAGCGTATAGCCGCTTGGTTTGGCCGTTTCACCAGTTCCATGGTCAAATACGCCGATCAGCATACTGGTCATTTCTTTGGCTGTATTACCAGAAATGATCCGCTTATTCTTGCTCCCATCATTTTTGGCGATCACCTTTCCAGAAGCATCTTCAATCTTGGTAATATAGTGTGGAGATGGCATTAACCCATCATTGGCAAAGACTGCATAGGCACGCGCCATTTGCTGAGGCGATACTCCTCGAGTCATCCCCCCGAGGGCTAAAGCAAGATTTTTATCACTCTTTTCAACTGGTAAACCAAATTTCTTTGCCATGTCATAACCACGATTGACACCGATCTTATTTAACAACCAGACCGCCGGAGCATTAAGACTCTCATAAAGGGCCTTATACATTGGCACCGTTCCACTATAGGTATCATCATAGTTCTTTGGCGTGTAATTATTAGTTCCATACGATTGTTTCTTATCTTGAAGCGTTGAATCATAGAAATATCCATGCTCTAGGGCGGGCGTGTATACAACAATTGGCTTAATCGTCGACCCTGGCTGCCGCCGCATCTGCGTAGAGCGGTTAAAGCCACGGAAGACATGTTTCCCACGTCCCCCAACGACAGCGGTAATTCCCCCATTTTTCGGATTCATCGCAATCGAAGCTGATTGAACCATTGTGCCATCAGCTGAGTTCTGCGGGAAGTTATCGTCATCGTCATAGGTTTGCTGCATTGCTCGTTGTTGGTCTTGATCCAATGTCGTATAAATCCGATAACCATTATTCATAATATCTTTTTCGGAAATATGATAGCGACTCTCTGCTTCTGCAATGACCGCATCAAAGAAGTACGGGTACTTATAACTGTCATTTGGCACGTAGCCGTTGGTAATATTCAACGATGTCTGCTTAAATTGTTCTGCCGCACTTTGACTTAATTTATGATTTTCCACCATCAGCTGAAGAACCATATTCCGTCGTTGCTTCGTCGCTGTCGGATGTTCTACCGGATCGTACATCCCAGGTGATGTCAGCATTCCGGCCAGGGTTGCTGCCTGGGGTACAGTTAACTGACTGGCATTTTCATTGAAGTAACGCCTTGCAGCATCCTGAACTCCCCATACCCCATGTCCAAAGTAGGCGTTATTGAGGTACATTGTTAAAATTTCATTTTTGCTATATTGGTTTTCTACCTCAACCGCAATAAAGATCTCCCGGGCCTTACGAGAGAAAGTCTGTTGTTGCGTTAAGAAGGCATTCTTAACCAGCTGTTGTGTTAAAGTACTCCCCCCACCAGATATATAATCTCGGTGAAGAAGTTTATTTTTCACTAGTAAGAAGCCAGCCCGACCTAACCCTTTGACTGAAAAACCGTGTTCATGATAAAAGTTCCGATCTTCAGTCGAGAGGACCGCGTTAGGAACATTTGGGGAAATATCTTTTAGTTCCACATAAGTTCCCTTTTGAGCATATAGGCTCCCGGCCGATTGATTGCTACGGTCATAAATCATTGTTGGTCGCTGCAATCGGTTCTTAAGATTTTTAACATCTGCAGTTTTTGCAACAAACGTCAAATGGATACTGGTAATTAAGAAAATTCCCAGAAAAATAACAATGATCCATCGCGTTAATTGATAACGATGCCAAAATTTTTTCAGCATTGCAACAAAGAGCTGCCAATAGTGTTTAAACCAAACTCGGAATGATGCCCAAGTCTTTTTTAACCACTTTATGATTCGCTCTTTCAAATCTGAATTAGATTGTGGTTCACGATTCATTAATAAATCTCCATTTTCATTTCAAAAAGCTGACAATTATTTTATCACATTTTGATAAATGGTAAGCTATTTTCTCCGTCAGCTTTACCAGAAATTAAAAGAAGAGACTGGAGAAAAACTGATTCTCTCAAGTCTCTTCACAATAATATTTAGCTGCAGTAACGATTACATTTCATCTGGTGCCTTGATATCAAGTAAATCAAGAGCTGATTTAAGCACATCACTAACTGCTTGAGTAAGAGCTAACCGTGCTGGTTGAGCTTCATCCTTATCAAGGATCCGAGTGTGAGCGTAGTATTGGTTAAATTTCTTAGCCAATTCAAGGGCATACTTAGCAATTACTGATGGATCATAGTTTAAAGCAGCCCGCTTAATCGCTTCGCTGTATTGGCCAAGGAAGCTGATTAATTCCCAAGCCTCAGCACCAGCCTTTGTCAAGTCCACATCACTAAAGTCCCGGATACCACCCTTACGTAAAATACTTTCAGCACGGGCACGAGCATATTGAACATAAGGACCAGTTTCACCTTCAAACTTAACAACATCCTCAAGTTTGAAGTTAACGGCATTCCGACGATAGTTCTTTAAATCGTGGAAGATAACGGCACCAACCCCGACTTCTTTAGCAACTTCATCAGCGTTTTCAAGATCAGGGTTCTTTTCAGCAATTTGCTTCCGCGCTAAATCAATGGAATCGTTCAATACGTCTTCAAGGGAAACAACATTACCCTTCCGCGTAGACATCTTCTTACCGTTTAAATTCATTAAGCCAAAGGAGATGTGTTCAATTTGATCCCACCAGTTGAAGCCCATTTCCTTTAAGGCCGCACGTAATTGCTTAAAGTAAGTTTCTTGTTCAGCACCAACAACGTAAAGGGACTTAGCATGGCCATACATCCGTTTCCGGAAAAGCGCCGTTGCCAAATCACGAGTGATGTAAGTTGTCGTTCCGTTACTCTTGATGATTAGTAATGGTGGTAAGTTATATTCATCAAGGTCAACAATTTCTGCACCCCGACTAGGTTTCAATAAGTTCTTATCCCGTAACAATTGGATAGGTTCTTCCATCTTTTGAGCAGAGAAAGCCTCACCATTAAATGAGTCAAAGTTTACATCTAGCATCTTGTAAACACGTTGGAACCGTTCAAGAGAAACTTCACGGAACCAGTGCCAAAGCCGCCATGCTTCTTCGTCCCCATGTTCAAGCTTAGCAAACCAGTTACGACCTGCTTCAGTGTATTCTGGATGTTCGTCAGCTTCGTTATTGATCCGCACATAGTACTTAAGCAAAGTGTTAATAGGATCTTTCTTAACTTCTGCTTCGTCTCCCCACATCTCATAAGCAGCCATTAATTTACCAAATTGAGTACCCCAATCACCAAGGTAATCAATCCGAATTAAGTTGTAGTTAACTTTTTCAAGAATCCGTGAAACAGCTTCACCAATCATGGTTGAACGAAGGTGACCCATTCCCATAGGTTTAGCAATGTTTGGTGATGAATAATCAATCGTAACGTTAGCTTCATGACCAAGGTCAATCTCACCATAATGTTCAGGATCTGCTAAGATAGTTTGCAAAATCTTAGCACCAACTTGAGCCTTATCAAGGAAAAAGTTGATATATGGACCAGCAACAACTACTTTTTCAAAACCATCTTGGTCAACCTTTTCAACTAATTCACTTGCAATCATTTGCGGTGCTTTATGTAAAGCCTTAGCTAAAAAGAATGTTGGGAAGGCATAATCCCCATTACTAGAATCTTTTGGCCGTTCAATCTTAGTTTCAATTTCTTTAATATCCATCTCTGGCAATGCTTGTGCCAACGCAGCTGCAACTTGTTGCTTATCGCTCATATATATTCCTCCTTATACTTATAAAAAAACGTCTCTAATAAGCATTATGCTTACTAGAGACGAGATTTACCCGCGGTACCACTCTAATTGAATTAGAATTCCACTCATTTATTGATTTAATTAATGTATCCAAGGCACGCCTTCACAAATCAAAAAGCCCCTAACTCTCATCAACAAAGGGTCGCTGTAGATTTCAAAATGCTACTACTCCTCAAATCCTATTTTCATACTCAATCATTATAACAAATTTAGATTTAAAAACAAGAACTAATCTACGGGGTTGAGTTATCACTCTTCTCTTACTCATTATATGTTACAATAATTATCATTAAATAATAATGAAAGGTTGATGAGTTATTTATGACAAATCCTACAATTCAAGCTGTCACAATTGCAGGACATGATTCGGACGGAAGTGCTGGAATGCCGGCTGACCTCCATGCCTTTTTTGCAGATGGCGTATACGGTCACGGTATTTTAACTGCCGCTGTTTCCGGAAATTCTTACGGCATCACTTCCTCTCAAGTGATGCCTCAAGAATTTATTGCCGAACAGTTTAAGGTATTAAGTGAAGATTTTGACATCAAAGCAGCAAAAACTGGAATGCTTGCTAATGACGATGTAATTAATGTCGTTGCTGATAACTATTCGCCTGAACATTTTGGTCCGTTAGTTGTTGATCCTGTAATCATTACTAAGCATGGTGCAATGTTGCTTGAACAATCTGCCTATGAATTATTTCGGGAAAGGATAATCCCACTTGCAACTGTCATTACCCCTAATTTTTATGAGGCACAGAAATTAACAGGAATTGAAATGACCACAGATGAAGAACGGGTTAAAGCAGCTCACTATCTTCAAGACTTAGGAGCAAAAAACGTGGTAATTAAAGGCGCCCATAATGATGATAGTCAAACAACCGTTGACGACTTTATTCTTCTTGAAGACGATGATAGCTTCTGGCTCAAAAAACCTTTTGTTAAGACTGATCGGTTAAATGGGACAGGTGATAGCTTCTCCGCAATCATTGCTGCCGAGCTTGCGAAGGAAAATAATGTTAAAATAGCAGTAACCAAGGCTAAAGATGCTGTTTACGCAGCAATCGCAAATCCATTAACGGTTGGTCATAAATTTGGTCCAATTAATCAATGGGATGCACAAAGGGAGCTGCACTAGGAGGAGTTTTTAATGCTTAATACGTATAGGCATAAAGTTATATTAATAGGTGACGGGGCTGTCGGCTCATCATTTGCCTTTTCATTATTGCAGTCAACAAATGAAATTGATGAATTGGTACTAGTGGATCGAACAAGGTCAAAGGCTGTGGGGGATGCAGCTGACCTTGCTGATATTACACCCCTGACAAATCCAGTGAAGATTTATGCGGGAAACTATGAAGATGCCGCTGATGCTGATGTGGTTGTTATTACTGCTGGTATTCCACGTAAATCTGGTGAAACACGTTTAGACCTAGTCAATAAAAATACTACGATTCTTAAGTCAATTATTGAGCCAATTGTCAAAAGTGGGTTCACTGGCGTTTTCGTTATCTCAAGCAATCCCGTTGATATCCTTACAACAATTGCACAGCGAATCAGCGGTTTCCCTAAAGAGCGTGTTATTGGAACCGGAACTTCTCTTGATTCAATGCGGCTGCGGGTCCTCTTAAGCAAGAAATTACACCTATCCGTCAATGTAATCGATGCCCTAATGCTTGGCGAACATGGTGATACTTCATTTGCGGCCTTTAATGAAATCACAATCGGTGGAAAAGCACTCAACACAATTACAACCCTTTCGAATACTGATAAAAATGAAATTGAAAAAACAATTCACGAAGCCGGTAGTCAAATAATTGCCAATAAAGGAGCCACCTTCTACGGAATTGCTAAATGTCTATCATATATTACGCGGGCAATCATCGAAAACCGTAACCTCGTCTTGCCAATTTCAGCTCCTCTTGAAGGACAATATGGAATTAACGGTCTGTACTTAGGGACGCCTGCAATCATTAATAGTCAAGGAATCGGCCAGGTAGTTGAATATCCGTTAACATCAGATGAAGTTAAAAAGATGCAACAATCTGCTGAAGCAATGCATCAAGTATTAGCTAAAATTGAAATTTAAAAAAAAGCTGGAAGGAAACTTTTTGTTTTCTTCCAGCTTTTGGATAAAAGCGGGTAACGAGAATCGAACTCGCGACGCAACCTTGGGAAGGTTGAGTTTTACCACTAAACTATACCCGCAATATAACTAACTAAGTCTAACACCTAGTTAGTATATACCTCTTCTAATTATTTGTCATCTTTTTTGGGAGATTTTTTTGAAGATTTAGCATCCTCTGCTGTTTCATCATCTTTTTCTTCACGAGGGACAGCCTTTACCATCTTAGCTTCTTTTTGGCGAATAACAGCGCGACCATTTAATTCATTAACCCCGCTTTTATCAGACGGATCAAAATCTTGGATAGATACCATAATTGAATTAGTATAAACTTTTTCAACGACACCAGAAAATTCATGTTCAAGGGGACCGAATTTCTTTCCTTTTACAATATCGCCAATTTCAAAATCTGCCACTTGATTTCACCTCAAATATTATTTATTTTTACGTAAGCAATATACGTACCATACACTTTTTTTATTATATTTTCAAGTCAAGAGCATATAGTCAGTTACTCTCATTAATGCTAAAATCAAAGCCGAAAGGAGTTTACCCATATGTTAAAAATAATAGTGGTGGTCCTAATCATTATTTTGATTTTCACTACTATCACTGGTCTGCATGCAAAAATTGAACGGAAAGTGACTAACTGGCTTGAATTAAGCCGTTTATTCTTTTTCCTTTTATTGACCGCTTCGATTGTCCATATTTTTCTTCACTTTAAGACGCAGTTTCTAAGTAACTTAGTATGGATCATTTTTTTAATTCTAATCTATATCTTAACAGAAACTGCTTTTCGCCTTAAACGAGAAACATTTGGTAACCCTTATCTAACAGCCTTACTTTTTGTTACCCTTATCATTGCTTTAGGAATTGGCTGTTGGTGGATCTAAACCAGTAACTATTTTTCAATAGTATCGATGGATAATAATCAAACTGAAAATGTAATGGTTGCAGTTGATGGTAGCAGTGTTCCTAAGGGTAAAAAATTATCCAAAGGTGATCAGGTTACTATTAAAGGTACTGGCGGCAGTAAGCAATCAATTCCTAGCGATATGACAAGTGGTCAAAATATACCTTATATGGATTGCAAAGAAACGGTTGAAATTCAATGAGGGGTAAGTAAATGAACTTAGACAAGTTGAAAAACGCCATAGACAGCCAAAACAAGGCTGAAAGAAAAATGACTGATACCGTTTTGTCTCAATTAAACTTTTATCGTAACGATATTAAAGAGCTAGCTGACTATTGTTCAAATTTAGTGGACTCAAAGGGTAAGTCGCTATTAATAATTTTAAAATTGGTCTTTTTAAAACACACAAATTCGATTGGAAAGGCGAAACCAATGGAATTGTCTATCTTAATATGTATTGAAGGGAAAATAGCCATTGATATTCGTGATACCTCTCATGATTTAGAGAATATCGAATATAGAATCGACATTAAAGGCCCTGCTCTTCCGGTTGAACTAGTAATTAAGAATTCTAAAAAGCAAGTCGACAATATTAACAATCGAATCAGTCAATTTAACAATTTTTAAGGAGAATATTTTTTTAAGGAGAATATTAAAGAGAATATTATGAAGAAATTATTTTTAATTTTAGCAAGCCTCTTTGTAGGTATTTCGTTAGTGTCATTTACCGCATCAGCAGATAGCGATGATGATGACGCACCAGATATTACTACTAAGTACGATATTAATAACATGGATCAATATAGCGATGATGATCTGGGCGAATACGTCACTATCAACAAGTTCTACGTCAAAGCAGTTAGTTATGATAAGCACCATAAAGAACGAATTATTTTCACCAATACACCGCAAAGCGATACTTATTTTTTCACTGTCTTAAATGGTAATAAGCATAATAAGAAAATAAAGGTTGGCAAGAAAGTTACTATTAAAGGCACAGTATTTGGTAAACAATCCATTGAAAAGGCTCAAGCTAACAGAGGCTTTGGAAGTAATTTTTATGGTAAACAAGCCTTTTTCGTGCTAACTGATAGCTATAAATAAAAGCCCTCTCCGGAGAAAGGACGTGTAAAGATGGATAATAAAGAAGATCTCAAAAAGAGAGCAAAGTATGACAAAAAATGGATAACAATTTCTTTAGTAGCAATCATTTTTTCAACATTATTCAATGCAGTATTGCAATTATGTGGAACAGAAGTATCAACACTCGCTTTTTTTCAAAAATTATTTGAATACTGGATTACACCAATTGTTAGTTCCTTTTTCTTCTTTCTCTTAGGATTAATCGTACAAGAAAATGACTCTATCCATAATAAATTAAGGCTACATAAAACAGTATACTCTGAAGATAAACATGTTATATCTCAATCAAACATTGAACAACTCACTGAACTAAAAGCACTTTTAGATGCTAATGTTCTCACAGAAGAAGAATTTGAAGCGAAAAAGAAACAATTGTTAGGTTTATAATTCGGGGGGATTTTATGAAAAGTAAGGGAACAGGAACTGCAATATGTGTTGGTATTGCTTTATTTGTAATTATCTGGCTATTTAAAATACTAATGTTTCTAGGAATTATCGCTTCCGTTGTAGCCATTATTTATTTTGGAGTTAAAGTTTATCAAGAAAATGACAATAGAAAACACCTACTATTAACAAGACTATTACCATCATTGATTGCTCTTATAGTTTTTAGTGGTTTATATGGTGCCATAAACAATACTACAAAAGAAGTATCACATTCAGCCAGTTCTTCTAAAATCTCATCTTCAAGCAGTAGTAAGAAAGGTGACGATGACAGTGGCAAAAGCAAAGATGAGTCAACAGACGATGAAAGTGATAGCGACTCATCAGATAATTATGATGACTCATCCACCGAAAGCAATGATAATTACGATACTAATAGCGAAGATAGTTCAACCACTACAAGTAACGATAACAATGATACCGACATCGATACAACCAAAGGCGATATGGAAACTGACCAGCAAGGCACAATCGTTGGTAATTCACGCACGATGGTTTACCATACTCCAGATCAACAAGGCTACCGCATGAACTCAGCTAATGCTGTTTACTTTAATACAGAAGCTGAAGCACAAGCTGCTGGTTATCGTAAATCTGCAAGATAAAGAAAACTATTTTACACAGGAAGGATGAATTTTATTGCAAATAAGCAAAGAATATGTAGACCAAATTGACACCTCTCTCAATCCCCAATTGGGGATGAGTAAGCCTATATCTATTTTGGCTTCAAACAATAAAAATATTTTCTAAAAAGACAATATGTTGTAGATCAAAGCGGAGTTCCTCATAATGAAAATGCGGTTTTTATGCAAGAACTTTTCGTTAGTCAAATAGCGAATTCTTTGAAAATCCCAATCCCAAGTTGTGCTATTCTTAATTTAGAAAAAGAATTTCTTGAAGCAAATGAAGACTTAAGATTTCGATATCATCTTAAACCAGGCCTTTATTTTTGAAGTGAAATTTTAGAGAATGTCGAAAGCAATCTTGTTCCTCATTATATAGAAGCTTTGCAACATGGTAAGCCACAAATTATTCGTTCATGGAACTCTTTCTTTAGAAATGTTGAAAATCCTGAAGCATATGCCTCTATAATTGCATTAGATTTATTAACTGCTAATTGCGATCGCTTTGGCAATGAAGGTAATATTATTATTACTAATCGTAATAATAATAGGAAAGTATTTGCCTTAGATTTTGGACATTGCTTTATCTTTATCTCCTTATTGGGATAAAGATAAAGCAAGATTTTTGCAATTGATACCAGATAAAGACCAAGACCCGAATAATTATATTGATTTCTTTTTACAAAAGTTACTTCAATCTACTAATAAATCTCTTAGTCCTTTGGGTACTATTTTTTCTGGAATGCAAAATAATATATTCTTTGAATCGGGTAATCCTTTTGCAAAAATAATATTCAAAATTGAATCTCTTAAATCGGAAGACTTAAGAAGGTTTATAAACCAGATCCCTTCAATTTGGGTTTCAGGAGGTGCTCTTCAACTGGACACTTATGTTAATTTTATAGAAAAAAGTAAATATCTAGTTAGATATTTACTAGATAAGCTTTATGAATTAGGCGCCTTTAATAATTCGCTAGGAGGTAAATTAGAATGGCCAATTAGCGGCACAAATTATGGTATTCAATAATATCATATATTCCAAATCTTATTACCTACGAAAGAGTAAATATAGGAATAATTATAGGTAATCCTGAAACTAATGAAATTACTTATAGTTTTCTCCCTGAAAAAAGCAAAAAATTTCGTTATTTCTTTTGGAACAATATTGAGCGAAAAATTTACAAAAATTCAGTAGAATATCTTGAATTTCTATTAAAAAAATCCAAGAAAATCCTACCATTTTCCAAGTAGCACATTATGAAGCTGATGGAAATTGGAATGATTTTCTTGGGGGAAAATTTCAGAAAATATTATTTTTTCAAAAATCCATTTTGCAATCACTGATAATGATATCAATATTTTCAATAATCTAATTTCTACGTATATAGGAGACGATTTTTCCCAAAACAAAATAGTAACATTATTACTTTAAAAAAACATGTTTATGAAATATTTGAATCCAATAAATTAATTAATACTAAATTAAAATCTAACCTCAAAATGAAGCCTTCTGCTGAACTACCATTAAAGTTTGAAATGGACTACACATACTTTACGCAGAAGAATCAGGTATCTTTTATTCAAATTGGACCTAAGCAATCACAAATTAATGAGTGGTATAAAAATAATGTAACATTATTAAGTAAAAATTCTGATAACTTCAGTATTAATATGGTAATCAAAGAAGATGATTATAAAAATCCAAATCAAACTTTTAAACCATTTTTACGAGACCTTGAATCTGACGAAAGGGTTAAGCCAACCATAGTTACAAATAAAGATTCACTATCGAAACTTGTTAAAAATGCTGGCGAGGCCATCCCTATCAGTGAATGGAATACGGAAGATAAAAGTTATATTGCTTAAATTTAAGCAATATAAAGAACATATGTGCGAAAGGACTGCTATATAATGGCTAACTTCATGAAACGTGGCAAGAAATGGCAAGCCCGTATTACCTGGCGAGATGAAGATGGAAAATTACATCAAAAGAGTAAATCTGGTTTTGATACTAAACAACAAGCTAAACAGTATGCGGCTAAATTAGAAACGAATAGGCTTTCTGGCGGAAATATAGAAAAAGACCCAACGTTTAGTGAGTATTTTGAGCAATGGCACGATGTTTATAAGAAACCATCAATAAGCAACGTCACAGATAGGCACTATACTTTTGTTAAAAATATTATTGATAAATATTTCAAAAGCAAAAAACTCAAAAAGATTTCTCGTACTACTTACCAACAGTTTATTAATGATTATGGTTCTAATCATGCTCCGGAAACAGTAAAAAAGTCAATACAATTATCAAGGCTTGCGTTAAATCGGCAGTAATTGATGGAATACTATCAAAAAACTTTGCGGAACAAATAAATTTGGTTGCCAACAAAGATAATAGAATGCAAGTTGAGTACCTTAACCTTGCAGAAATTAAAAAGCTTAAGGAAAATGCTCTCAGAGGACGCTCACGGCATTTTACAAGTCGTTACATGATATTCATGATATTAACCGCAATATATACTGGAGCACGTCTAGGAGAAATACAGGCGCTTACATGGAACGATATTAATTGGTTGAAGCACGAAATAACAATTAATAAATCTTGGGACTATGTAGATGGCGGCAAATTTAAACCAACTAAAAGTGAATCATCTAATCGTACTATCAGAGTAAATCAAAAATTTCTTGATATTATCAGCGAACTCAAAGCAAACAATAGTACCATGATCTTTATGAATCAATATCACCGTATCCTTAGTAGCAACGCTGTTAATAAAACTTTGCGAAGCATTATGGAAAAAGCCGATCTTAATAAAAATGACTTCCATTTTCACTCTCTACGGCACGCTCTTGTAGCCTACCTACTATCACAAGGCGCTGACTTAACTATTATTAGTAAACGACTTGGTCATGTAGATACAACCGTAACGAGTAAAGTATATGCTTACCTTGTTAACGAATATAAGGACAAAGTAGAAAATCAGATTGAAAAATACTTGGAAAACATATAAAAAAGAGCCTTGATGTACAAAAGATGTACAAGAAAACTCTAATCCATTGATATAAGTATATTCTTAACACTATAAAATTGCCTCAGGCAGGCGACACAAACGCTAATTTTTCAATATCCAGAGCTTATCCGTGCGTCATCTGTGCGTCAATAAAAAAAGCCCAAGTGGTTGTCGCAAAACCTGCAATAGTCACTTGGGCTTATCTTAAATCGAAAGAAGTTTGTTTCTCTCTTTAATTAGTATATTCTGTTCCTGTAACTTCTTTGAATTGTTCAGCGGTAATAGCATTATATCCTACATATTGCTTGTAATAAGTTAGATCATGATTGCCCCAGCTCCAAAACATTTTCAAAATATCAACTTGACTCATCATAATTAATTACTCCCTTTCAATTGCATAATTTGTTGTTGCTGATTCATTATTAGTTGTCGCAATTGACTAATAGCAATCTCTTGCTGCATAGCTAATTGCTGTGCAGGCGTTGGCTTTTCTCTATGAATCCAATCCGTCCCCGTCCAGTAGTTATCTTTTTCTGAATTTGGCGCAACTTCTGTTTGAGTTGCAGACAACTCACGATCAACCGGAATCATCGTTGGACCAACAAAATAATGTTGAGTGTCAAATTCATAAACCATCTTAAAACTCATATTATCCCTCTTTCTTTACAGCCCCAAAGTACTGTATATCTGTTTCATCCATAAGTCCTAATGAGTAGAGCATTCTTATATATTCTCTTTCTCCATACTTCTGATAATCAGTATGACCACCCCACATACCATTTGGACTCGCTAGAAAATCTTGTCTGTCTTTGTCGTTAAAGAACACATTATCCCAGTTCCAGACAGTCGCATCATTAACTGGATCAGTAATAATCACCCCGTTATAAACGGCATATGGTGAGCTATGCGTGTCTTCAATTATTTTAGGCGTAACCGTTCCGTGAGCATATGACATAATACTATTTGACAACGGCCACGAATCGCCAATACCATTAGCATATTCGTTGGTGCTAAATCCATCACCAGCAATCGTATTAGTAAAGCCGGATTTAAGCGTTACGGTACAGCCATTATCGAAAACATAGCGCATTGGATCAGTCGTTCTATCTAGATAGAATCCTGTGGGCCCATGCCTTGTTGTATTAGAAGTTACTGTTTTCAGATCATCTTTGGTAGCATAGTTTGCTAATTCAGACTTTTTCACTAAATCAGTGACACTTGGAAGGTCACTCATCTTCGCATAACCTGTTAGATCTGGTAGGTCAGACTTTAGAGCGTACTTGGTTAGATCAGGTTGCTTAGGTAGCTCTTCTTTCTTAACATAGTCGTTCATGTTAGGCATACTTGGAATGTCGTTCTTTTTAGCGTATTCTGCTAACTCGGTTTGCTTTACTAAGCCTGCCAGATCGTCCTTACTTGCCACTCTAGACAGATCAACTGGTTCAGGAATTGTTAGTGACTTACCGTTGATCGTGATAGTGCGCTTGTCTACGTCGATCGATATATCAGCATTTGATCCTTGACCTTTAATGCCCTTAGTAGCTTCTTTGAACTCTTTAACAAACTCATCAAGCGTTAACGATGTTACTGTTCCGTTTGGCAGGTCAGTTGCGTTAGCATTAATGACTAGCCTTTTCATTCCAGTATCAGGGTAAATTGCCCGTTGTCCATCTTTTTCAGCCCAAATTTCAAAGCGGTAAATGCCTGCTGGCAAATCAAGCTTGGCGCTGTCTAACACTAACTGATTATCTTGAATAGTTAATTCAATCCCTGTTGGTGTAACTAGGCTATCATCATAAGTAATGAACGCACGATAATTAACGCTTTGATCCAGCAAAGTTGGCTCGCCATCATCAATCAATTGAATTAAATACTTTTCTAAGTTATCAGTACGCTTTTGCGATACATTTGGAATTATTATCTCTCGCATAAAAACCTCCTATAATAAAAAGCCCTAGCAATCTTTACATCACTACAATGATTACTAGGACTTATATTAAATCTGAATTGTTTGACCTACATAAATTACATTAGGATTTGCGATTCCATTCTTTTGAGCTAGTGCTTGCCAGGTCTTACCAAACTTAGCTGCAATTCCGCTTAGTGTGTCCCCTGCTTGAACAGTGTAAGCATTGGATTGTCCGTTGCCGGCTAAGTATAGTTTTTGACCAACATAGATCACATTCGGATTAGTGATATGATTACGGCTCACGAGGTCAGAGACGGTGGTGCCAAATTTAATGGCAATCCCGCTTAGTGTATCACCTGCTTGGACGAAGTAAGTATTTTCGCTTGTTGGTTGACCAGTAACTTTAAGCACCTGACCAACGTTAATGTGGTTAGGATCACCAATGCTATTAATTGCTGCTAAGTTCTGGCAAGTGGTCCCATACTTTTCAGCAATTCCACTCAATGTATCGCCTGGCTGAACAATATAGGTTCCAGTAGCTGGGTGGCCAACATGTTGAACTGGCTGTGGCGCTGAAACGTTAATTTGAGGTACTGTACCAGCAGTTGCACCAGTGGTAAAGGCACCATCAAAGTCAAGGCTTGTATCAATACCCATAATACCATGATCGGTTGTTTGCCAAGCATTTGCGTTGTCAATACCTAATGAGGTTACACCATAACCAGCAACCCAAATCTTACGTGAACCAAAGCCGTGCGAATTAAGAATGCCACCGGTAAAGAAGGACTTCATGGAGTAAATTCCAGTGTTCTTATAGCCAAGAGCTTCTACTTCTTGGAGGAAGGCTAATGATGCTGATTGATAATCTGTGGCCGAATGAACTTCCGCATCATCAATCATCAAAGTATCGTCATACATACCAAATTGCTTAGCGATCTTAACGAAGAATCGAGCTTCATTTTGTGCATCAG
>NZ_JACIVF010000063.1 GCF_014145585.1 Limosilactobacillus agrestis | reverse complement strand
CCACCACTGTATTGAGCCATTATTGCTGCCGAAGTACTTGGCGCTTGACGGATGTTTAAGCCATAAGCAACTCGGAAGGTCCCACGCTGTTGCATAACACCATCGCTAGAAGTTGCCGGTTGTGTAGGCTGTTCAACAGGAGCTGTAGTACCACCATGATTCTGGAAATATTGATACCAATATTGAGCTTGCTGGCCTCGTGCAGGTTGATTACGATTTGCTGGGCGCTCAAAATTATTAAGCCAAATCATTCCAAGATTATAGGCAGATTCATAACTATGCATATATTCATTTGCTGTCATTCGAGAATAACGAGATGGATAATATTGTTGACCGTGTGTCATTTGGTATTGGATGTAAGCACATTGTCCTTGTAATGTTCGATAATCATACCCATTACTGCTACACCATCCCTGGACTGCTGATGCTGGCCATTGTGCTATACCGTAACCAGGTCCTCCACCATACTGATGTAAATCTGGATTAAGCCCAGATTCAGACACAAAGTTACCTAACATACCTGCAATAGCGTTATTTGTCCATCCTTGATTGGTAAAATAGTCGTGAATATATGTCGCATTATTAACTTGTTGTTGAGTATAGTTAGTTGCATACAATGAGGTAAACAGTTGAGCATATGATACTGCCATCGGAGAATTTGCTGAACTAAAATCCTGAGTAGAAGCAGTTTCTTCATCGTAATTAGCTGGTTTAGCAAATGTTGTAGTATTCTCATTATTGTTTAAAATCATATTTTGATCTACGGAACTACTATTTACAATATTAGTAGAACTTATAGCAGAGGAAGGTACCTCACTACTTACATTTACTGAACTTGTTACTGGTTCACTCTGACTAACATTAACTGATTTCTCCTCAACATTATCAGTTGCTGTTACATTACTGGTCTGTTGTGGTAAAGTTTGGACAGTTGTGGGCAATTGATCTTGATTAACTGTATCTGCATTCGCATTAGTCACAGAAATAGTCATCAACGCAATTGGAGCTGCCAAGTAAATCCCCAACTTTTTGTTTATTTCCATTCTTAAATAAACCCCTTTTAATTATTTTTCAGTGAAAATTATACACAAAAGATAACGTTTTGGATCATTCTGCAGAATTCGTAGCGTTTTCTGCAGAATTCGTTATTTTTACTAAAAAAGCGTCCTGATGAAATACTCAGGACACTTTTTAATAACCAAACTATTTAGCAGTTGTAACTTGGTACTGATTATTACCCTTGTTTTTGTAGTAAACAGTCTGACCGTTATAAGTAACATAACCGTTACCTTCCTTAGCATTTTTATAAAACTCTTCAACTGATGTATTGTTATCAATCACGCCCGCTTTTTGCGCAGCCCGGTAGCTAAAGTTCATCCCATCTTCCACTGTTACAGGTTGTTGAGTTGATGCAGCTTGGGTTGTCTTTCGGCTTGCTGTCCGCCGGTTATTTGTGCTGGCGCCACCGCGGTTTCCCTTATAGTTATTCGTGGCAGTTTTAGGACTAGCAGTTTGACTAGAATTACTTACCGCCGTTGCTTGGGTTGTATTTTGATTTTGTGCAGGTTGGGCTGTTTGATTACCACTGGTTACTGCGGTAGATGTAGAAGTTGCCTCACTATCATTGGTCTCAGCTGCTGAAGACGAAGCATCATCGTCTTTAACTTTATCTGAACTATCTTTTTTGGTCCCTTTGTGTTTTTTAGATGAGCTACTGGTAATTTTCTCTGTCTTAGTAGCCTTTTCACTAACAACTTTCTTTGATGCAGAAGGATGGAGTAACATGTAGCCTCCACATACCACAATAATTACAACCAAAATTGAAATAATCGTTAATTTACCCCTATTTTTACTCATCTTTTCCTATCTCCTAATATTTTAATTTATCTTTTTATTATACTTGATAACTTGATATTTTTTACATTTTGCAAGATTCGTAGCGTTTTCTGCAGAATTCGTTATTTTTTTGAGCTATTTTTACTAAAAGGTAAAGAAACAGTAAAGAAGCGTTTTCATCATCAAAAATGAGCGTATAATGATGGCGATTAAAAACTTGGAGGGGTTAATCATGAAAAAGATTAGTCTATTTAGCACTGCATTAGCGGTTTTTGCTGGATTATCAATCGCCGAAAGTAACGCCAACGCAACCCAACGTAGTAACAATAATACTAATGATGTTAATGAAGTTGGTTCACTCGTTTATTCAAATGCTTATGGTCAAGATTATGTTAATGATGCGCATAGTATTAGTGTATTCAAAGACAGCAATGGTCGTTATGGGATTGGTCAAGGAACAGCTGATAGTACTGCCTTCTTCAAAATTAATAATAATGGAACCGTAACGATTTGGCAGCTAAAGAGCGATCCTAATACCCCTACTTATAAGCAAGGTTACACTAAAAAGACCGTTTCAATTTCCAGTTTACAAAAATCCGAAAATCAAACGCCTGCACAAAAAGCAACGATTAATAATGCCATTTCAGCAATTAAAAATAATCCATCAGTAACACCAACACAAAGTAGCAATTCAACTACTGCGGCTACAAACTCATCAACTACACAAAAGCCAACCAGCCGACAAGAATTACTCCAAGATCAACAGGTCATTGATGATTTAGGAATGCAAGCTTACAACAAATACTATTCCGGTAATGCTTTTCAAAATTCTCATATTAGCATATTTAAGGATAGTAATGGGCGCTACGGCATTGGTCAAGGAACTGCCGAAAGCACCATGTACTACAAGATTAATAGTGATGGGAAAACAATGACTGTATGGCAGTTAGCATCCAAACCTGGTACACCAGTTGCCCAGCAAAAATATACTACTTCAACTATCAGCCTTAGTTCTTTAGGATTCAACCCTGATAGTCAAACTACTGCTTCCTCAAACGCCTCGAGTACCCAAAGTTCTGCTAGCCAAACAAGCTCAAGCACCACTAATTCTAATGCCACAACAAATAAGCCAACTACTCAAACTAGCTCAGCCAATCACTCGGCAATAACAAGTCCTAAACAAACACCTGCAGAAACTAAACAAGTTGCTAAGAAAGCAAGTAAGAATATTACTGTTCCTTCATCTCAAGGTAAGCAAACACTATCTTACTATAAAGTAGCAGCGTTAGTTTATGCTAAGGTATTTGGGGCTGACCATCTTAATGATCAGGGCTTACAACTAACCATGAATAAGAATCATTCACGCTTTATTCTTGGGAATGGCACGGCTGATAGTACTATTCTTTTCCGCGTAAACCAAGGTAAGAAAACTGTTACCGTTTGGACTCCGAATAACAATGATCAATCAATGACAAAGACTACTTATGATATCAGTGTGTTAATTAATGAATTCTATGCAACTGATGCGCAACAAAATCTAATTAACCAAACTGCACAATCGCTTAAAAAGTAATTTCAAAAGGGGCTGTGACTTAAGTCAAGTTACTTTTATAAAAGACAAATGGCGCAGTACACCAATGGCCTCCAACGCCCGGTAAAACCGAACGCTGGAGGCCTATTGTTGCTTGCGGGGGCTCGAAAACGAAGTCACGAGTGACTTCTGTCTCGCTCCCTTATCTCAATATATCAATCAAATTCTTATTAGCTGCTTGGCATGCCGGTAAGATTCCAAAAATTAAACCAACAGCGGCCGATGTTCCAAATGCCAACAAGAAAGCATTAACCGAAATATGAGCGTGAATATGGATACCGCCGCCACCAATTGCACTTGATAAAAGCGGTGCTAGTAAGTGCGCCAATCCTGCACCACCTAAAAAGCCTAATAATCCCCCTGTCATGGTAAGAATTACTGCTTCCACTAAAAATTGCATCATAATGTTAAAGGGTGTGGCCCCCACAGCTAAGCGAATGCCGATTTCTTGTGTCCGCTCAGAAACTGAAATATACATCATGTTCATTACCCCAATTCCGGCAATGAACAGAGAAATCGCTGCAATAAAACTAATGAAGGTTGTAATAATGCTCATTTGTGATGAGAACTGTTTCAATGCTTTTTCCATATCTAAATATTCATAGGTTCCTTGGGTCGCTGCCGAACTGTTATTTTTTAAATATTTTGCGACTCTGCGGGAAATAGCACTGGCATTTACACCTTGGCTAAAGGTCAATTTAAGCGTATTTCCTTCTTTAGCACTATCTCCTTGATAGTAAACTTTTTTCGGTAATAATAAATCAACGCCGTATGAGTTTTGGTTTCCATCATCAGTGAATTGTGCCTGTGTCCTATATACTCCCGTAACTTTATAGGTGACATTATTGATTGTTACCGTTGTGCCAAGCGCATTTTGTGCTGAACCATATTGCCGTTTAGCTACTTTTTCACTCATTAGGACATTAGCATCCCCTAGTTCAAAAGTTCGCTTACTAAAGTTGTGACCTGCAATAAGTTTTACCGTATGGGTTGGCTTCTTTAATAAACTTAGGGTCACTGATTTAGCCGCATTACCAATATCTGCATGGGTTGAAAGATTATCTGATTCCTGCTCAATCTCAGCCTTTTTTATTTCACCACCAAATTGAGTATTGATATCAGCAACTTGTTCCTGCGTAAATCCATTGACCGTCGAATTAACATTATCAGGATTATAGACGATTTCGGTCGTTTGCTGGCCTTGCTTAGCATTATTACCGAACTTATCATACATCGTTTTCGTAATCCCGTCCCCAATTCCAAGGATAGCAATAACTGCAGCAATACCAATCATAATTCCAATAATCGTTAGGAAACTCCGCTTTTTATTTGCTTTTAATGACTGGATAGCTGATTTTATCAACTCAACTGTTTGCATGATATTCACCGCCTTTACTGTCACTCACAATTCGACCGTCAATAATTTTAATTACTCGGTCACATTGTTCAGCGACATGAGGATCGTGGGTAACCATAATAATCGTTGTTCCTTCTTCATGATTCAATCGCTTAAAAAGATTCATAATTTCTTGGCTTGTTTCCGTATCGAGCGCTCCCGTTGGTTCGTCAGCAATTAAAAATTTCGGGTTCGTTGATATTGCCCGGGCAATAGATACTCTTTGTTGTTGACCACCAGACATATTTTTAGGGAATTGATCTTCATATCCGGCTAAACCAACTTGCTCTAAGACTTCAGAAACCCGTTTGCCAATTTCACGGCGTCGTTTTCCTGCATATAGCAAGGGTAATCCAACATTATCGGCAACGGTTGATCCACGTAGCAGTTTAAAATTTTGAAAAACAAAACCGACATTTTGATTTCGCAAATTTGAAAACTGCTTTCGCGAATAATCATGGATTGGGTGATTTTGGTAGAAGTATGTTCCCTCAAAATCATCATCAAGAAAGCCCACAATATTAATCAAAGTTGATTTCCCTGATCCAGATTCACCAATAATTGCGACTAATTCACCTTGCTCAATGTCAACATTAATATCATGAAGAACATGAAAACGCTGGCTACCTTGACGATAATATTTATTAATGTTCTTTAGCTTGATCATATTAATCAACCTTTGCATTATTTTTCAACTTACTGTTAGGGTTAGTCACAATTCGATCACCAGCATCAACGCCATCAGTCACAATATAAGAACTGTTGACTGCCCGGCCACTAACATCTGTCTCGCGAACTCGGTTGTCTGCGTCAACAACAAATACCTTTCCATGACGAACAGCAGATTTAGGTATTTGGACTCCATCTTGTTTAATAGAAGCCTTTGCTGTCTGCCCGGCCATAAATTTATTAGCACTAACATTAGCAGTTACTTCATATTTGGTATTATTTCCACTATTTTTAGTTGGAATTGTTGAAAGATAACTTACCTGAGTATTAGCAGTCCGGTTCGTTGCTAAGGCCTTTACCTTTAGATCAGCACTTTGATGAAACTTACTATAATCATATTCCGAGACCTGACCGACAAATTGAAGCGTATCTGAGTAAAGAGTAATTACAGGAGCATTTTGCTTTGATTGGTCAACCGTAACATAACCAGCAAAAGGTACTGTTAAGGTTTGGTTGACTTTACTTGAAGCAGTATTAAGACGCTGCTGAGTTGATGCTACACTTGCTTGCGCATCAGCATAAGCATTTTGGGCCTCATTTAATTGGCTTTGAAGATCTGCATAACCTTCATCTCCACTGGTCATTCCATTGAGTTGCTGACGAAGGTTATTTACTGTTTGCTGCTGCGCATTCATTGTTCGCTGGCTCTTGCTAAGATCCGCTTGAAGTTCAGCGACACTATCCTGTGTATTACTATTATGCATAGTTAAAATGGCTTCACCTTGCGCAACATGCTCCCCATTTTTAACGTTAAGGCTTTGCAAATTACCAGATGGCAACGATAATGTTTGGGTTTGAACTGGTTCGATCTTTCCCGTGAGATTGAAATCAGATTGCTCAGTAACCCGTAGAATATTGTATTCATTTTTTTCTGTTGCTTTTTCCTCATTTGCATGACGGATTGAAACTAATACAAGAATTATAATTACAATTAGGCCACCGATGCCAATCCATCGACGTCGACGTGTTGCAAATAATTGGCGTAATCGAGATGTATGATGGCTGTTCCTTTTCGCGGTCATATGAGCGTTCCTCCAAATAGTAATTTTATAGTTAGTTACTTATATAATTAAGTATATAAGCAATAGAATAAAATTGCAAGATTGTATTATTAATATTACATTAATCAAATTTAAATAATTTCCCAGGAAATAAAAATAAGGGAGCTGTAATATAACTTTCACAGTTCCCTTATCTTGTATTTAATTTCAACCGTTTTATTGACGAGCTTCATAAATTAAATGTTTATTAGTAAATTCATCGATTCCGTAACTACTTAACTCACGACCATAGCCAGAGTTTTTCACACCACCAAACGGTAATTCTGGTAATGAAGCCCACCCCGCATTAATCCAACTCATTCCAGTTTCGATCTTTGCTGCTACTCGTTCTGCATGTTCAGAATCATTGCTAAAAATAGTGTTTCCTAACCCATAGCTTGAATTATTGGCCAGTTCGATTGCTTCCTCTTCGGAACTAACCTTATAAACCGAAGCTACTGGCCCAAACATTTCCGTATCAAATATTGGGTTATCTGGAGTAATATCAGTTAAGATCGTTGGCATAAAGAATTGCCCTTCCATGTCAACTGGCTTATTACCATAGTAAACTTTGGCTCCATTTTCTACCGCTGTAGCAACTTGTTGCTGGAGCTTTTCTTTCGCCTTCTTGGACGATAGGGGTGCCAGAGTTGTTAATGGATCAAGCGGATCACCCATTTTAACTTTAGAAAACGCATCTTTCATCATCTTTAAGAAACGATCATAATCCTTTTCAAGGACAATAAAACGTTTTGATGATGTACATACCTGCCCAGCATTATAAAGCCGGGCTGCCGGTGCAACTTTTTCAACAAGGTCCCAATCTGCATCATCTAAGATAATAAAGGCATCATTACCACCAAGTTCCAAAGTACTCTTCTTTAAATTAGCCCCAGCCTCTTTAGCAACGGTTGCGCCGCCGCGTTCAGAACCAGTGAGACAAACACCAGCTACCCGCTTATCAGCAATTGCCTTATTTACTTGGTCATATGAAAGGAATAAATTAGTTAAACTGCCGGCTGGAGCACCCGCTTCCTTAACAGCATCGGCAAATGCTTGAGCTGACGCTGGACAATTCGATGCATCTTTCAAAATCATTGGGTTTCCTGCAATAAAGTTTGGAATAAACACCCGCGCAATTTGATAGAATGGGAAGTTCCAAGGTTCAACCGCAATTAAAATCCCTAATGATTGCTTCAAAACTTTAGCACGTCCACTAGTTGTTGCAATAATTTTTGGTTGCATAAATTCATCTGCATGAGCTGCATAATAATCACAGAAAGATGCACAAAGATCAACTTCGCCCTCTGCTTCGCCAATTAGCTTTCCCATTTCTTTACTCATAACTGTCGCATATTCAACACGCCGTTCACGCAATATTTGGCCTAATTTCAAGATTTGACGTTTCCGTTCCTCAAGGTCATTATATTTTCGCCAATCTAAATATAATTGATGCGCCGTAGTTAATGTTTGTTCCAA
The DNA here is from genome assembly GCF_014145585.1 of Limosilactobacillus agrestis. Lineage (GTDB taxonomy): Bacteria > Bacillota > Bacilli > Lactobacillales > Lactobacillaceae > Limosilactobacillus > Limosilactobacillus agrestis. The sequence continues at coordinate 7,897 of NZ_JACIVF010000063.1, read as the reverse complement.
TTCTTCATCAGTTGTATTTTCAAACGTTTTTTCTACTTGGTTAGTAAATGGATTAATACTTTGATATGCCATAATGATTCCTCCTTAAATAAACGCTTACATTTTACAACCATTTAATAGACCAATTCAACTAATATCACTTCAATAAAATCCAAATACCATATATTGAAAAGTTTATTTTTCACAAGTGAAAGCTATTTTATTCTATTTCTAGCTAATAATATTATTATACAACAACAGCTTTCTTGTTAATTTAATTTCAAGTATACCAATTTGTGAATTTATTTTGTTGAAAGAAGTGTTTAAATTAGCGTCTTAGTTTGAAATACGCTACGATTAGACTAGATACATATAGAAAGGATGATGTTTTAATGACACTTAAGATTTACTCATTCGGTGGTGGTCAAATGGTGGAAGCAATGTTGCGAGCTGCATTAAAGAAAGGAGTAATCACTTCTGAAACAGCTGGTGTAACAGATATTTCAATAGATCGGGTTAATTATTTAACAGATACTTACCATATTCAAGCAAGTCAACAACCCGATTGGACTGCCGTTGGGAATGCTGATCTTATTATCCTAGGTGTACGCCCACAAGATAACTGGCAAGAGATCATGAAAGAACTTGTCGCCCACCACTATCAGAAGGACGTTCTTTCAATTATTGCCGGGGTAACAGTTGCGCAACTTTCATCACAGGACGATCTTTTTGCAATTACGCGGATCATCCCTAATACCTTGACTGATATTGCTATGGGTTATAGTGGCGTCGTTAAAAATGACCGAGCTAATCAAACTGTCATTGAAGACTTTCTAAATAGTTTTGGAAAAATCGATTATATTGATGAATCCTTGCTAGATGTATTTACTGGATATGGCGTGGCCGGACCAAACTATATCTATAACTTTCTAATTAGTTTTACAAACGCAGGCGTCCTTGCCGGAATGCCTCGCCAACAAGCAAACAAACTGGCTCTTGAAAATTTACGTGCAGCCGCTGCGTTTGTAGAACAAAGTGGTAAACATCCTGCCGAATTACTTGATATTAATAATTCTGCTGGCGGAGTGGGTATCACAGCTCAGCACGAGTTAGACAAAAGCTCCTTTTCAGCCGGAATCGAAAATGCTGTCCTTGCTGCTGTTAAACGAACAAAGGAATTAGGCAAACAGAATAAGGGTGATTAAAATGACAGAAACGTTAAATTGGGATCATACAATGGTCGACGTAACTAATCTTCAAGATGCAATTGATTATTTCAACTCTAAAGGGCTGGCTTTTACCCCTGGTGGGCATCACGAATATTGGGGAACAAAAAACGCACTAGATTATTTTGGACTTAACTATATTGAACTCTTAACCGTCGCAAATAAGGAAAAAGCTAAGGCATTTCCATATGAAAACAACTCAGCAATTCATGATGCCGTTGAAGATTATTTTGCTGGTATTCAGCGAATCACAACACTTGCCATTCGGACTGATAATATCGAAGAAACCCACCGGCGATTAAAAGGCCTCGGTCTTGATGTCGGTGATATTACTGATGGAAAACGGGTTGATCCTGCTGGCAAACTCATTCAATGGAAGATTTTCTATGTCAATGATGAACTTGTTAATCATTTGCCTGCCCCATTCTTTATTCAATGGAGTAAAGATGATGACAAACGTCGCGAAGACCTAAAGAAACAGGGATTAATCAAATTCCATCCAGCTGGCGACCTCTTTGTTAAGCAAGCTATCTTTAATGTTAGTGACCCAGAAGAAGCGGCTAAGCAATGGTCGGCCCTCCTGCAGGCAGAAGTAATGAGCGAGGGTGATACCTATACAATTAATATTGGAGATAAGCAACTTGTCTTCACGGCCGGCGTTGAAAATCGATTATTTAAACTTATCTTTCACGGCGCAAAGCAACCTGAAAAATTACAACTTGGACAAATTCGTTTTGAACTAACTGATAAAGAGTAAATAAAAATCCATGAAAAGATTCCGTTGATCCTTTCATGGATTTTTCGTTTTAAACTATTTGCTTATTAGTAAATACCATCGTAAGCCTTTTGGTAAAGTTTTACGATGTCTTCAACAGTACCCTTACGTGGGTTAGAGAAGGCATTACCATCCTTGAGGGCATTCTTGGCCATCATTTCAAAGTCTTCTGGCTTAGCACCGATTTCCTTGATTGATGATGGAATACCAACAAGCCGGCACATTTCACGCATACCATCAATTGACTTTTGAGCTGCTTCGTAAAGGGTGAGACCAGTAGTGTCAAAGCCCATTACTTTAGCCAATTCAGCGAACCGTTCTGGACATGCGATTAAGTTATATTCTTCAACAGTGGTCAAGAGCAAGGCACAGCAAACACCATGAGGAGCATCATATTGACCACCGAGTTGGTGAGCCATTGCATGAACATAACCTAAGTTGGCATTATTGAAGGCCATTCCTGCAAGCATTTCGGCTTCAACCATCTTAGTCCGGGCTTCAATATTATGACCATTAGCAACTACTTCTGGTAAAGAAGTTTGAATTAATTGAATAGCCTCTTTACATTGACTATCAGTAATTGGGTTATGGTCAACAGAAACGTATGGTTCAATAGCTTGAACAAAAGCATCGCAACCAGTAGCAGCAGTAATGTCTTTTGGAATATCCAGCATCAACATTGGATCATTGAATGATACCAATGGAATATTACGCCACGAAACAACGACAAACTTCAAATGAGTCTTTTCATTAGTGATAACGGCGTGACGAGTCAATTCAGAACCAGTTCCGGCAGTAGTGTTAACAGCCATTAATGGTGGAAGTGGATTCTTCAATGTTTCAATTCCAGCAAGCTTGGAAATGTCGTCACCATTAGTCAAAACAATACCGATACCCTTACCACAGTCGTGAGCAGATCCCCCACCAACAGTGATGATTGAGTCACAATTTTCATCTTGGTACATCTTCTTACCAGCTTGGACGTTCCGGATCTTAGGATTAGGCTCTACACCAGTAAATACAGCGTAATCAACACCGGCCTTTTCCAAAGCAGCAGTTGTTTGTTGAACAGGACCGTTGTCAATCTTGGACAAGCCTTCAGTCGTAACAATTAATGGTTTGTGCATATTGAGCATTTTTGCACGATCACCAATTTTAGCAATAACACCAGGGCCAAAGAAGTTAACACTTGGCATTAAAAAATCAAATTGTCTATTCATTAAAACACCCTCCTCATGGCATTTGAATACAATTTAATTATCATGCAAGCGTTTTATTTTTGCAATAGAAGCATTTTGATTTTTTACTTATTATCACCTAATTTGTAGCAATAATCTTGCCTAATTTACTACAAAATCACGCTATTTGTCACAATATTCACAAATTGAATCAATTTTAACATAATGTTCCACAATAATTTGCTGATTCAATCACAAATTAATCTAATTCATTTTCAAAGGCAGTTCTCAAAAGTGCAACCTGAGAATTATAAGTATTTAACTTTCGATCTGCAGTTGCTGTTGTATCATCTGGCATCAAGCTAATTTGTAAATCAACAGGAAGCGCAGCCATCTTTAAGCCCGTTACGACTAGCTTCATTGCGATTTGTGCCTGAGAGCCTCCATGACCACCAAATGTTACTAAACTAACCGGCTTACCTTGCCATTCTTTTCCTAAGTAATCAATCGCATTTTTCAAAACTGCTGGATAGCCCCAGTTATATTGTGGAAAGACGAACACAAAACCATCATAGCTTTGGACTAATTCACTCCATTTGCGTGTCTTTTCGTGAACATATAAGCCTAAATAAGGAATTTTAGGCTCATCCATCATTGGTAAATTAACTTCTTTCAGGTCGATGATGTCAAACTGGACCTTTGTACTTTTCTTTAATTGCACTTTTAACCAATCTGCTACTTGCATACTCCGCCGATTTGGCCGAACACTACCGACAATAATTCCAACTTTCTTCATTAGCGTTTCCTCCTTTTGATAACTTCATTTTAATCGCTTTTTTGAAAAGTTAAAAGAAAGAGGCGCCTCGCAATTTCATTTTCAAACTCTTATAAGCAAAAAGCAGTCTCCAACGTTCGTTTACCGAGCGATAGAGGCCGCTTTGTTTACTTCTTGTGGACGTATATCAATGTCCCTTCTTATAGTAAAATGACCAATCAAGTTTATATTTCGGTCGTCTTACCTGCCACCAGGTTCGTAATTGTTTGGCCCGAAACTGGTAACGTTCAAATTCATCATTCACAATTCTTTCCTCATTAGGTAAAGTTAGACGTGAATTATTCACTGGGCTTGCACTTACCTTTTCCTGCATGATAAATATGCATAACACAGCGATTATCTTCAAAATAATTATTTGATAACATTTAATGCCTATCTTAAATCAAATCCTTTAATTTTATCCTGCCACACTTCATGATATTACTATATCATCTTCAATGACACTAAATAATGATTTAAATAAAACTCAAGGAATTCTTTACTTATGATATGGTAAACCATTATTAATGGTAAAAGCACGGTAAATTTGCTCACTCAAAACTAACCGCATTAGTTGGTGAGGTAACGTAAAACGTCCAAACGAAATTTGTGTATCTGCCCGCTTTAATACTGCTGGACTTAACCCCAAAGAGCCCCCGATCACAAAAGTAATATCACTATGACCGTAAGTAGTTAACTTATTTATCTCTTTTGCAAACTCTTCAGAAGTACGCTCCTTACCTTTAATCGCCAATGCATATACATATTCACGGTCTTTGATTTTATCAAGGATGCGTTCTCCTTCTTTTGCCATTACTTCATCCATTTCTGCTTGGCTTAAAGATTCAGGGGCTTTTTCATCCGGAACCTCAACAATTTCAAATTTACAGTAGCGTCCCAGGCGTTTCGCATATTCCGCAATTCCAGCCTTAAAATACTTTTCCTTTAATTTACCCACACCAATAATTTTTATATTCAAGATATCCACTACCTTCCACAGTTTATCCACAGAGTTATCCACAAGCAATTAGCTAATTTACCGTTTTTTTCGAATGTTCGGTTAAATTTTTGTTAAAAAAGCGGTTTCTTAAAAATTATTTATCCACAGTTATCTACAGGAACGGTTGTTCAGTATCAGTCTCGCAATCTGTTGTGCCCGTAAGGATTAACAACTACAACTTTTAAAATAATCCACTTATCCACATCAGTTTGCACTTCCTGTGGATAAGTTTTGAACAATAGTAGCTATTGATTTATCAATATTTATAAAATTAATTTAAATTTACTAGTAGTTATCCACCGACTTATCCACAAGTAATTACACAGTATTATTTTAACGTATTTCTAACGATTTACAACACAATCTGTGGCAAATATGCAACGTAATGTTACCTAGCGAATATTATATTCTTCAGATTTCCTATTATTCGGAATTTACCTATTATATTATCTAAAGACTGTTCCGTGCTGTTCTGCTTCTCGTTGAAAGTCTACTGGAACTTTTATTCCTAACTTACGGGCCTGCTTTAAATTTAAAACTGGTTCTCCATAATGATAATCATTGACTGCCATTTGCGCTGGCTTCTCACCTTTCAAAATAAAAAGGAGCTCCACGTTCGGAACCCCTACTATTTATCCCATGAAATAGAAAAAGCCCGTAGGTGAAATCCGTACAGGCCTATTTGTACATGACAAAGTAGCCGGTTCAGATATAGTCTGTAAATTAACTCAGGTTATATCTGTATAACAGCTATCCCTGAGCTACCGGCTTTGCCAACTATTATTTAATAGTAAATGAGATTTTTTAATCAAGCATATTGATGCGCAATTTTTCCACAAACCGCGGCCACAATTGCTGCAAGAATATCATCGATAAATGTATTTACATGAACCTTATCGTGATCAAATTTAGCGATAATTCCACTCTTAACCCGATCAAAGTAGCCAAAGTTTGTTGTACCGATTGTTCCATAAATGTTTGCAATTTGTAAAGCAAGGGTCTCATCAACGCCAAACACCCCAGCATCATTTTTAATAATACTTGCTAGTGGTTCATCTACTTTGCCTTCTTCAGTTAAGCGATCGAGTTCAAGGGCTACCATTGCACTATTTAATAGTTCACGCTTATGCATCGTATCAATCAAGAAGTTTTGGCATATTTCTAACGTTAAATCTGGTTCAAAACCTTTTTGGGTCTCGTATACAATCTTTGCTAGTTCATTTAAGTTAACACCGCGTTCTTCTAAGCGATGCACAACAAACTCATACGCCTTTGTATCTGGGTATTTAAACCGTGGATTATTCATTTTACCCATCCTCCTTTATATTATTAACTATTATTATACCCCTCTTACCCGAGGAAATTTTAATGAGAAGGGACTGTGACATAAGTCCCTAAATTAAGAAGATCCATTCGGAAATTGAAAAAATTTTCGAATGGATCTTTCCTTTTTGATCTTTTACCCAGGAAATTAGATGGCCTTCCGGCCAATTTCTTCATATTCAATGCCATTAAGGCGATGCCAATTTGCTTTTTGACTTTCTTGAGGCCACGTACCGTGAAACTCGTGAATCCCAAATAAGCCTTCAAATTACCAAAAACTGTTTCAACATCGTACTTACGACGTGAATAAGTATTGGAACTTGAAAGCGACTTCTGTGCTTTGGCTTTAAAATACTCCCATTGTGGATTTACCATGATGTACTTGGTATTGCCATGTGGCGTTAATGCTTTAGGATTAATTTGATGATTTTTATCGTATTTCTCTGCTTGATATACTTTGAAGTCACGGTGAAATCCATCCTTATCATTGCGATAAGCGTAACGTTTAAAGTTAAAACGAACACCAACCGGATTGATATAATAATCATCCTTGGCATGATATTCCCAATTCATCACTTTGCGGTCATCAGACTTCCACTTACGACTGTTCTCTCTAAGCATTGTGCTGTAGGGAATGAGAGCCGTACAATCAGGTAACTCATCTTCAATATATCTATAATTACGTTCAGAACCATAGCCAGCATCAGCTACTATTTCTTTACCCAAAACGCCGTTTTGATCAAGCTGTTTAAGAAATGGGATTAGTGTTCGAGTGTCAGTTGGATTTTGCAGGAGATCATAGCCAAGTACGAACTGTGAGTTAGTCATGATCTGAAGATTATATGCAGGTTTTGTTTGACCGTTACGCATTGGATCTTCCTTTAAGCGCATGAAGGTTGCATCATGATCAGTTTTAGAATAGCTATTACGTTTACCAGCGGTAGCTACTTGAGCTTTGTACTCGATATTTTTCTGACGACAATGATCTAATGCACGAAGGTATTTTTTAGCATGGCGACGCTCTTGCTTTGCGGGATTAGGCGAAACCCTAGCGGTTTCTTCTACCCGCTTATTTAGTTCTTCAACTCGTTGTTCTAACAGTGCAATCGTAGTATCTAATTCATCGATTTGAAAATCGTCCAAGTTAGCATCTACTTTGACTTCCTCACGCATCTCACTAATTAACTTTCGTGCTTTGACAACATTCAAATCACTATATTTGATAGTACGCTTCTTCCATACGAAGGAATACTTATTAGCATTAGCAAGAATTTTAGTACCGTCAATAAAAGAAGCCTCATCAATCAACCCAGCTTTTTGAAGATAATCATGGAAATTTTTAAAACTAGCTTGAATCATTTCTGTCAGTTCTTTGGAAACGATAAATCTAGCAATTGTTCGATAAGTGGGGCGTTGTTCTTGGGTTAACCACATTGCGACAATGTTTTCCCGAGCAAATCTTTCGATTTTTCGGCAAGAAACAATGCCGTAACTATAGGCCAGTAGGACTAATTTCAAAAGCATTCTCGGATCATATTCACGTGGTCGTCCCATAATATTAGGCTTAGAAATTGCCAAGTTTTCGACCAGTTGATGGATGTA
>NZ_JACIVF010000062.1 GCF_014145585.1 Limosilactobacillus agrestis | reverse complement strand
GTGGGCTTATATCTCAGCGATGATTGATGAAGCGAGTCAAGAGATTCTAGCTTTTCAAATAGGTATTAGTCCGAACAAAGAACTGATTGTAAAAACTGTAGAAGAATTAATTACCAATCTACCTGATAATGCTTATCCAATTATCCATTCGGATCAGGGCTGGCATTACCAGTTAGGTTACTATACCCAAAAATTGGCGGATCACCAGTTTATTCAAAGTATGTCACGGAAGGGAAATTGCCTGGATAACGCTCCAGTAGAAAGTTTCTTTCACTTATTTAAGACTGAGTTACTAGCAGGATTTCTGCCTTGTAAGGATATTGCAGAATTAAGCAAACTTTCTCAAGAATATGTTCAATATTTTAATCATGTTAGAACAACCTTAAAAACAAAAGGCATGACTCCGGTTGAATACCGAAATCATGCCTTAGCAGCTTAATATTTTAATTTTGTCTAACTTTTTTCTTGCACTTCAAACGAAAACGTTTAACCCTGCTTCCTTGATTCGGTTGTAAAAATGATATTGACAAAGGTAGTACACTAAAGCTAAAAATCTTTATACTAAAATTACTCTCCCAAAAGTAAATAGTGTCCAGGCTTTTATTGCATCAAAAATTACAACAAAACTTATTATTTACAATATTTAATTTATTTTTTAGATACTGATAACTGAAAATAAGGGAATCTATCTATTGAATTTATGCCGATAAATAATGAAAAACTTATACCAGTACTAGTAAGTTCAGCCCAGTGACTAAACTAGCTAAAACGTACCCAAGGACCGTTTGCCATGGTGAATTAACGTGTGGACCCATCAGCCCTTTATTACCAGTCAAAGCAACAAGGGGATAGAGAGTAAATGGTAAGGCGATACTAAGGACGATTTGCGCATAAATAATGAGTTGCTCAAACTGCTCTTCGTTGAAATTAATCATGAAACCAATAATTAGGATTGGTATTAAGGTTACTGCTCGGGTGAGGAGTCGCCGTTTCCACAGGGGAAGACGGATATTGATAAATCCTTCCATAACAATCTGACCAGCCAAAGTACTAGTGATTGAAGAGATTAAACCAGTTACCAAAAGGGCAAAAGCGAATAGCCAGCTCATTAATGGACTTGCTAGGCTACCAACGATATGGGAATCCTTTAACCCGAAAAAGACATCCTCAAGACTACCGAGACTTGCCACATGAAAGAAAAGTGTTCCGCCGAGGATAAGCAGGAGGGCATTAACGATGAAGGCGGCAAAGAGGTGAATTAAGGAATCCCAGTTAGCAAAACGGAGGGTTTCCTTTACTTGCTTTGGATTATGCTCATTATAGCGCCGACTTTGCGCTAGGGACGAATGAAGGTAAATATTATGCGGCATAATTGTGGCCCCCACAATTCCTAAACTTATGAGTAACTCACTGTGGTTAGTAAAAATTGTTGCACGTGGGATAAACCCATCCATGATTGCGGAAAATTCAGGATGGGCTCGACAAACTTCAATTGCAAAGATTGCTCCAACAACTAAGATAGCGGATAAAACAATAAATTCAATACGTCGAATGCCAAAGTGGAGGAAAAAAAGGACAACTAAAACATCTGCAATTGTTAACAGGACACCGATAAGTAAGGGCAGCTTGAATAGCATATTTAAGGCAACTGCGGTCCCAACAACCCCAGTTAAGTCCGTTGCCATCATAGCTATTTCATTGAAGAGCCATAAAGCGATACGTAAGGGAGTTGGTAAACGCCGTGCAATTGCCTGGGCTAGGTCAGTCCGGGTAGTAACACCGAGTTTGATTGATAAAGATTGCATATACATAGCGATGAGAATGGCAGTAAAAAGGATCACTAATAGTTGGTAGCGGTAATGGCTACCACCAGCAAGGGAAGTTAACCAGTTACCCGGATCCATATAACCAACGGCGACTAAAGCACCGGGACCACTATAAGCAAGGAATTTTTGCCAAAATGCACTTTGATAGACACTTGGTACATCAACACTCCCATTGATTTCGTCTAAACTTTTCCGTTCCATTTTTATTCCTTTCGTTGGACAAGATTGGTAATAAACTGAGCAAATTCTGGTGAGTCATTGAGTGAAGGCACCATTACAAGGTTATTTCCGCCGTTTTCACGAAAGACCTGATAGTTCTGTACTTGATCTTCTTCCAAGGTTTCTAAACAGTCTGCCACAAATGATGGAGCAACGACTAATACATCACGATGCCCGAGTTGTGCCTCATTAAGCAGAGTATTACGGAGGTATGGTTTTAACCATGGCATTGGGCCAAATTTAGATTGGTAAGCCATCTTAATTTGCTTTTCGGGAATGTCAAGGCGTTTTATCAATTCCGCGGTGGCCGCTTCTGTTTCGTTACGATAAGGATCACCATGATTAACCATGGCAGTTGGAATTCCATGATACGAAATAAGTAATTTATCATATTTCCCCCTATCCCATGCTATTTGGATTTGCTTAGCTAATAAGTCTAAGTAATCTTTTTCTGCCGAGAAACGATCAATTATTTTGGCTTCTGAATCAGCAGCCTTTACCTTATCAATAATCGTTTGGGTTGTACTTTTAGTGAAAAAAGGGAAGAGTGGTAAAACTGTAATATTTTTACATTCCTTTTTCATTGCGGCGATTGTATCACTAATTTTAGGCTTGCCATATGTCATCGCCATTTTGACAACCCATTCTGGCATTAGTTCCTGGACCTTAGCAACTAACCGTTTTGTGTAGACAATTAGTGGGGATCCATCTTTTGTCCAGCAATTACGATAAAAAGTTGCTGATCGCCATGCTCGCGTTGGAAGGATAATTCCACGAAGGAGTGGCTGCCATAATGCTGGGGGCATTTCAATAACATTCCGATCGCTGAGAAATTCTTTTAAATAGCGTTTAACGTCGGGAGTGGTTGGCGTATCGGGTGAACCGAGATTGACTAAGAGTAGTCCGTTCTTTTTCATAGGTATCGCTCCTGCTTTATAAAATAATTCTTTTTTATTTTACACCTGTCAATGCAAATTTTCTTGACAACTTACTTTTAACTAGTTATTATTACTGTAATTTGAAATACGAGGAAAGTACCAATGGAAAACAATTATTTTATTAATGCAAATACTTGTTGTTGTGAATCGTGTCTTATGCGACTCACTTTTTGGTATACTAATTTTTAATTGAATTACTATTAAGTTGATAACACATAAGGCGCAAATCCAAGATTCTTTCTTGAGTTTGCGCCTTTTTTAGATACTTTGAGGGAAGAAGGAGCCACTATGTTAGTCGAAAATACTTATGATTTGATTGGTCATACCCCATTAATGCACTTACCGATGAAGACCCCTAATGACGTTAATATCTATGCCAAACTTGAAATGTTTAACCCAGGTGGCAGTATCAAGGATCGTTTGGGGATGGCGTTGATCCAACGAGGGATAGAAGAGGGAAAAGTAAAGACAACAACAACGATTATTGAGCCAACTGCCGGAAATACTGGAATTGGGGTCGCTTTAGCAGCATTAAAATACCATCTTCCAGTTAAATTAGTAGTTCCAGAAAAATTTAGCTTTGAAAAACAAACATTAATGCGTGCGCTGGGAGCAGAAGTGATTAATACTCCTAGTGAAGCAGGAATTAAGGGGGCGATTGCAGCAGCAAAAGAATTAGCCGTAAAACTTGGGGATGCTTATGTCCCTTTGCAATTCCAGAATCAAGCTAACCCGGATGTTTATCAACATACTTTAGGACCGGAAATTTTAGCTGACCTGGATAATAAACCAATTGCGTCCTTTGTAGCAGGTGCAGGCAGTGGTGGCACTTTTGCGGGCATTCAAAAGTCACTTCAAGATGTTTACCCAGAACTGCATGGCTATGTTGTTGAACCAGCTGGATCAATTTTAAATGGTGGTCCGGTCCATAGTCACCGAACAGAAGGAATAGGGGTGGAGTTTATTCCGCCCTTCTTCAAGGGTTTAGATTATACTGGGGTAAAAACAATTAGTGATGACGAGGCATTCTATTATGTCCGCTGGGTTGCTAAAAATCTCGGCTTATTTATTGGGAGTTCTAGTGGGGCTGCTCTTGCGGCAAGTCTAGAAGTTGCTAAAGAATTACCACATGGAGCTAATTTAGTCACGATATTTCCTGATTCAAGCGAGCGTTACCTTAGTGAACATATTTATGAGAGATTGGTATGAATATCTTTCGATTCATTACAGATCGTTCGTACGTTAAAGAAGAACAAAAAACACGATCATTTTAAGTTTAAATGGTTAAAACTCTTTGTCTGACTTCGTTAATTCATCCTAGCTCCCCTTTAATGTTTTTATTCCTAATTTAGGTAGAATTTTACTATAATTAAGTAAGAAAGGACATGATAATGATGAAAATTGTTGTACTAACCGGAAGTCCCCATCACCCAGGCACGTCTGAACAATTAGCTGATGCTTTTGTTAAGGGTGCTATTGAAGCTGGGAATGATGTTTATCGCTTTGATGCAGGACGGCGCACCGATGAATTCTCAATGATTAAACTAGAGGATGATCATCCAGGACAGGAAGTTGCGATTGAACCGGATGATGTTATTACTAATGAAGTAGTGCCTAAGCTACTTGACGCAGATATGGTCGTATTTGTTAGTTCCTTATATTACTATGGCGTCAACGCGGCATTAAAGGCAGTTATTGATCGTTTTTATAGTTATAATCACGAACTTCATGGCGGGAAAAAAGCCATTACCTTAGTGAGTGGTTATGGTCAAGAAGATGCCTTTGCTTCGCTTAACTTATACTTTAAGCAACTGCTCGAATATATGCGCTGGGATAAAGACGGGGAAGTTCTCGCAGCTGATTCTTGGAATGAGCAAAAATTGGCTAAGCATGTTGAAGAAGCTTATCGCTTAGGAAAGAATATTAAGTAAATGATTATAAAATAAAAAGCGCTAAATTGGGGATAAAGTAGGCTATTAAAGCATACCAGCAAATCCTTAATTTAACGCTTTTAATAATTAGAAGAATACTTTGCTCATAATAATCATGAATACCAATAAACAGGTTGAGCTAATCGCAGCCGCACCAAAAACGGCGCCTCCACGTTTGAAAATGACTTTAAAGTTTACTGAAACACCTAATGCGGCCATGGCCATTCCTAAAAAGATATAGGCTGCTTGAACCAGGGCATCAAGAAAGACTGGCGAAAATGGAAGGAAAGTTCCTAACACACTGGTTAAAATAAAACCACCGAGGAACCAAGGAATTGGTAATTTCTTTGGTTCTTTAGTATGTTCTTCTTCACTTTCAACCACAAGGCGACGTTGATACCAATAACCAACAATTAAAGCTACTGGAGCTAAGAGAAGGACTCGTGAAAGCTTCATAATAAGCGCATTGTCTAAACTTGCTTCACCAAAGGCCCCTCCAGCAGCAACGGCATGGGCAATTTCGTGTAATGAACCACCTGCAACGATTCCAAATTGTGGATCGGTAAGGCCGAGTAGTGGCTTGATACCAATTTCAACTAATGTAAAGACGGTCCCCATCACACAAACAACTGCAACCGCTAATACTTCATTTTCTCGTTTACGTTCTTCGTTATCAGTTTCAATTTGTGGTGAAACTCCCATTACGGCGGCTGCTCCACAAATTCCACAGCCGCAAGCAGATAGAATTGCCAATTCATCTTCTGCACCAAATTTGCGACTAAGCCAATAAGTAAGGATAATAGTTCCAGTAACCCCGATGGCTGCAACTAAAATAGTCTTAACTCCAGCGGCAGCAAGTTTTTCCAGATTTAATCGGAAACCAAGGAGAATAATACCAAGCCGTAAGAATTTGTTAGAAATAAATCCAATTCCGCCTTGCGCTTCATTCCGCAAACTAACAGGAGTTAACTGCATTGCAATACCTAATAACAAAGCAATAACTAATGCCCCAATCAAGTTAACATAAGGTAGTTTTGCTAAAAGAACACCAGCGACAGAACAAATTAAGGTCATGATGGCGGCAATCCAAAATGACCTAGTCTTCATAATACTCATTAGATTATCTGACCCCCAAATAATAATTGATACTTTATCACTTTAACAAAAGCTGTATGATAAACAAGGGGCAATTTATAAATTAATCGTAAATTGGTTATTATCGCTTGCGTTCGATTAAGGTTATACTATTCTTTGAGTTAGCAAAATTAAAATGAGGTGAGAAAGTGGAAGTTAAAAATGTTAAATTAGATCAGCCATATTCGTCTCTAGATATTTATCATAGTGATACTAACCATCCCTTACCAGGTCTTGTTATTTTGCCGGGAGGTAGTTATAACCAGATCATGGAACGGGATTCCGAACGGGTGGCATTAACTTTTGCGACCCACGCATGGCAAACATTTGTTGTGCGATATCCGGTTGTTGAACATAAAAATTATGAAGCAGCTAAAGTAGCGGTTCATCAAGCCTTTGACTATATCATCCACCATGTCGATGAATTAGATATCGATGTTGATCGTTTAGGAATTATTGGGTTTTCTGCAGGTGGCCAAATTGCAGCTGCCTATAGTAATGAAAAGCCAACTTATGCTAAATTCGCTGCATTAGGTTACCCTGTTATTCAGCCCTTAATTGATAAACGAATGGGGGTTACAACGGAAAATGTTGCGAAACTAGTAAATACACAAACTCCACCAACATTTATGTGGGGATCAGCCAAAGATGAATTAACCCCCTTTGTTGACCATCTACAGGTATATGCAGATGCGTTAATTAAGCATGATGTTCCATATGAATTACATGAATTTGGAACAGGTGGACATGGAATTGCATTAGCTAATAGGTATACGGGGATCGTCAATAATGACCGGATAGATACCCATATAGGCAAGTGGTTTCCGCTATTTCTTGAGTGGTTAACTGAATTAAATTTAATTTAGCCAATAATTAAGGGGCTTCAAACGACTATTGATTTGTTGTGTGAAGCTCTTTTTTTACATTAGGTTGGCAAAATTGATTATTTCCCAGGAAATATTAAATTTCAATTTTCTTTGTGGCGATTCGATTAATAAAGTTTTGGTCATGTTCAATAATTAGCATTGGTGGACGTTTTTCTTGAATTAACTGAATTAGTTGTTGCTGATTATAAGTATCAAGATAATTTAGTGGCTCATCCCATAAATAAAGATGGGCAGGCTCAGCTAAGGATCGTGCTAATTCAACTTTCTTTTGTTGGCCCATACTCATTTCTTCAATCGGGACATTAAAGGTAGCTCGATTCATCCCTAATTTGCGCAGAAGGTTAAGAAATTGATCATAATCAATTTTCGCAGAGGACGCAAAACTACGTAAACTTCCGTGATTATTAGAATAGTCTTGTCGCACTGTGCTGATTTTAAGAGCATTACTAAAGATGATATTGCCAGTTTGCTTACCATTGAATGTTCCTGTGATCGCCTTAATAATACTAGATTTCCCAGTACCATTATTACCACAGAGCAAAACCTGGGTGTTCTTTTCAATGGTCGTAGTTAAATTAGAACAGAGGTGTTTAGTTGGGTATGATAACGTTAGATCATTAATGGCTAATAATGGTTGATGATTGGAAGGAAGAACATTAATTGTCAGGGGAACAACTTTTTCAATCTCTTTTAAGAGTCCCTTTCTTTCCTCAATTGCAGTATCTAAACGTTTTTTCATGATGGTTGCCTTTTTCATCATTTTGGCAGCTTTGGTACCAATAAAGCCCTTGTCTGCATGCGAGTTATTCTTCTTTTCATTTTCTGCTTGTTTGGCCCATTGTGATTTTGCCTGACGGGTTTGTTTTAACTGATGGATATCTTTTAATAAATTTTCATTTTTCTTGATAGCGTTGGAATCTCGTTGCTGCTTATGAATAAAATAATCACTGTAATTGCCATGGGTTAAAACAAGTTGATGTTGCTCCATCACTAATGAATGATCGATGATTTTGTCGAGAAAATCTCGGTCATGACTAGTGATAATGAATCCGTTTTTCTTCGTTTTTAAATATTGAGCAATTTGTTTTCGCCCATCCTGGTCAAGATGGTTAGTAGGTTCATCAAGAAGGGGGAAATACCCATCTTGGGCAAAAAGGGTTGCTAGCATAATCCGGGTTTGTTCTCCGCCGCTGAGACTACTAAAAGGGCGCCATAGTAATTCTACAGATGTTGCCATCAAATTTAATTCACGTTCGAGTTGCCATTGTTCACCTTGATAGCCACTCCTCGTAAGAGCATTCACTGTGTAATCATTCGGTTCACGAATTGATAATGGATAATAGTTAAATTTAAGATTAGTCTGAATACTTCCTTGAAAGGAAAGCTGTTTTTGCAGGATCTTAAGTAAGGTGGTTTTACCACGGCCATTTCGCCCGAGAAGGCCTAGTTTCCAGTCACTACTAATATTAAGATAACAGTGGTTAAAAAGTGGTTCTTGTCCGGGATAAGCAAAAGTTAAATTATTTATCGTAATTGGTTTCATAAAAAAACACCCTTTCGTTACTTGCAGAAAGGGTAAATAAAAAAAGCCTACCACTACAGGTAGACTTCTAAACTAATGGTATTGTCTCATTAGTGCTTACTTATTAATCAATCATTGAAAAATAATTCTACCCATAGTACCTTTCTGCGTAGATCCACAGTGTCAGATACGTTAAATTGTGTAGAATTAAAATTTCAATGGATGATCCCTCCTAAAAATTACTGCTATTAATATAGCAAGTTGCCTTCAAATTGTCAACCAACTAATTTAATTCACCATCAGCAATTTGATCCAACAGTGGACGCGAAGGAATAAAGAAGAGTTGACCACCTAAAATATCAGAGAAGGTTAGGAGGTAATCGTTTTGCTCAAGCATATTTTCAAGCATCTTCTTTGTTACAGTCCAGTGACGGGAATAACCGATAAAGAAAGTTCCGGTATTATCAGAAGCAGGGTCTGAATATGGCACATTCATGCGCACAATCTTCTGCTCAACCCCATCAATTTTGGCTTGGGAAGCAACATTATGAGCATTCTTAAATTTTTCTTTTTCACTTAATTCTAAGTCAGAAAACTTTTTTCGTCCGACAGCTTTTTCTTGTGTTTCAGTAGTTAGCTTATTCCAGATATCCATGTTATGTCGCCATTTTTGTGCAAAGGCATATGAACCATTTTCAAAAGTAGGATCTTCATCACCGATAATTGCATATTCAGCGGCATCTTGCGGTTCCGGATTTTCGGTTCCGTCGATAAAACCGATAATAGCCCGACCTTCAAAGTACCGAAAACCCTTTGTTTCATCAACAACATTAGTAATATCCCGAATGAAGAGCATTACTTGGGTCATGAATTCGTAAACTGCCGCTTCATCATTTGCACGAATGTGGAGGAAGATATCTCCTTTGGCGGCTGGCATTTTGTATTTTGGACCAGTTAATGTCTGGTAAGTTTCTAATTCTTTAGGTTTAGGAGCATTAGGGAAGAGATAGTCCCATGCGTCATTGCTAAAGCCTAAAGAAACTTTAAGGTTACCTTTATTATCGCGAATTCGCATTGATCGAGTAATGGCTTGGAAACGATCGACAAATTCTTGGATTGTTTCTTGTTCCTGTGCTTGATTTTCACGCTTTAATTCTAATACAGTAAATTGGACGTGTTCACCGGCGTCTTTCCAAACGTCTTGTGCTTTATTAGGATTCATTACCATTAGCTTCATCCTCCTTAAAATTACTACAAAGTAATTATAGCATTCTTTAAGGATAATCCTTAGGGGAAGTTGAAGCCGTTTCCAAACTGAATTAAAATTAAATTGATATTAATTCAACAAAAGAGGCGGTTATTGTGCAGGAAACACAGACGAAGAAAAAGCATCATTTTCATATGCCCTCTGCGTTTACAATTTTATTTTTAATTATTATTTTAATTGCAATTTTAACGTGGATTATACCAGCAGGGACATATGAGACGGATAAAGCAGGAAACATTATTTCGGGGACATATAAGGCGGTCGCAAATAAACCTCAGGGAATTTGGGACGTCTTTATGGCACCTGTTATTGGGATGGTTGGTGATAAAAAGACCGATGGAGCAATTTCAGTATCATTATTTATCCTTGTTATCGGTGGATTTCTGGGGGTAGTTAATAAGACCAATGCATTAAATGAAGGAATCGGTTCGATTGTTCGACGGTATAAAGGACGAGAAAAACAATTGATTCCCATTTTAATGCTTCTGTTTGCCCTTGGTGGATCAACATATGGAATGGGAGAAGAAACAATTGCATTCTATCCTTTATTGATTCCCGTGATGATGGGGGTTAGCTTTGATTCTATTGTCGCGGTTGCGATTGCCTTAGTTGGAAGCCAAGTTGGTTGTTTGGCCTCGACTGTTAACCCGTTTGCCACAGGAGTAGCTTCTCAAACATTAAATATTTCTCCTGGTGATGGATTAGTTTCCCGGGTAATCCTGTTAATCATTACTATAACGATCAGTATCGTTTATGTTTATCACTACGCATCGGTAATTGAAAAGGATCCAACTAAATCATTGGTTTATAATCAGCGGGCAGAAGATGAAAAACAATTTTTAGTTAAGGCTGATCCTGATGATGACCATAAGATGACTGGCCGCCAAAAAACAGTTATTTGGTTATTCGGGATTGCTTTTGTTGTAATGATTCTTGGATTGATTCCATGGTCAAACCTTAATAGCCATTGGACATTTTTCGATAAATTTACAAAGTGGTTAGTTAATATTCCATTCTTAGGCGATTTATTAGGTCATGATATGGCACCACTTGGAACATGGTACTTCAATGAAATCACCATGCTCTTCCTCTTTATGTCGGTTTTGATTATGGCTGTTTATCATATGAAGGAAAGCGAATTTATTGATGCCTTCATGTCCGGTATGGGAGATTTCTTGAGTGTTGCAATTATTGTGGCTGTTGCCCGGGGAATCCAAGTAATAATGAATAACGGAATGATTACGGGAACTGTTCTTCATTGGGGCGAATTAGGCCTTCATGGATTGTCGCAAACAGTTTTTATTATTTTAACTTACATTTTCTATATTCCAATGTCATTTTTAATTCCATCGACATCAGGGTTAGCAGCGGCAACAATGGGAATTATCGGACCAATGGGGCATTTTGCACATGTTTCAGGTAGTCTTGTTATTACCGCTTACCAAGCAGCGTCAGGTTGGGTTAACCTTATTACCCCAACTTCAGGAGTTGTGATGGGAGCATTAGCGATTGCACATATTAATGTCGGTATTTGGTGGAAGTGGATGTGGAAATTAATGATTTATCTCTTCATCGCTACTTGTTTATTCTTAGGTATTGCTGCATTGTTATAGAAGGGGATTTTATGGATAAAATTATTACAGAAGATGAACAAAAGGCTGCTGTGAAAACGTTAGAACGATTAATTTCTGTTCCATCATATAATCAATCAGCAGAAGAAGGAGCCCCATTTGGCAGAGGAATTCGTAATGCTCTCGATGAAATGATGAAAATTTGTGATGAATTGGGATTTAAGACTTATGAAGATCCTGATGGGTATTATGGCTATGCGGAGGTTGGTAGTGGTGACAAACTTTTTGGGGTAATTTGTCATCTGGATACAGTTCCAGCAGGAGATTTAGGTAAATGGAAATACAATCCATTTAAAGGAACAATCGTCAACAATGCAGTCTATGGACGGGGATCACAAGATGATAAAGGCCCTGGCATTGCAGCCTTATTCGCTGTTAAAGCATTGATGGATCAAGGGTACCATTTTAATCAACGAATTCGTTTTATTTATGGGACTGATGAAGAAATTTTATGGCGTGGAATTGCTGAATACAATAAAAAGGAGGCACCAATTGATAGTGGGATTTCTCCTGATGCTGAATTTCCATTAATTTATGCCGAAAAGGGCCTGCAACAATCTTATCTCGTCGGTCCCGGAACAGATAAATTAAAGCTCAACTTGAAAAATGCGTTTAATGCCGTCCCAGATAGTGCTGTATACGATGGTCCTAAGCAGGATGAAGTTAAGGCCGCACTGGATAAGCATGGCTTTGAATATACGAGCGATAACAATTCAATCACTGTTATTGGCAAGTCCGTTCATGCGATGATGGCCCCAGAAGGAACAAATGCTGTTTTGCGGTTAGCAATTGCCCTTGATGATGTTTTTGATTTTAAGCCTCTTGATTTTATTGGTAAGTTATTTAAGGAAGATGCAACTGGAAATAATGTTTTAGGGGATGTTCGCGATGAATCTGGCCAATTAACTTTCAATATTTCTAGTCTTGAAATTAATGAAAGTGAAACACGGATGCAAATTGATTTACGAATCCCAGTAACGATTGATCGCGATGAATTACTAGAAAAACTAAGTAAACAAGTCGCAACTTACGATTTGAAATATGTTCATTTTGATTACCTAGCACCTTTATATGTCCCCAAAGACAGCAAATTAGTTCAGACCTTAATGGAGGTTTATAAAGAACAAACTGGGGATGTTGATGCTGAACCCCAAATTTCAGGTGGAGCAACATTTGCCCGAACGATGAATAACTGTGTTGCTTTTGGGGGAATGTTACCAACGACACCAGACTATATGCATCAGGCTAATGAACAATGGCCATTGCCTGATATGTATAAGGCAATGGAAATTTATGCTCAGGCAATTAAGAAACTTTGTGTAGATTAAGTAAATGTTAAGTTGAAAAGAGTAAAACGATGAATTAGTCATTGCTTTACTCTTTTTTAATAAAAAAATTATAAAAATATAATGTGTTGAAATTCACAATAAGCCCTAAAATAGTTTTGAAATAGCGTTATCATCCGTTTTCACATTCTTTCATTTGAAGCGCGTTATAATAGCAATGTAATGGATTACATTTTCTTACAAGGAATCTTTGGTAAGCGTTTGACATTTTAAAAGGATCACTGTATATTATTTGTGTACAGTAATGATAAACGTTTATCAAATATCCATAGAAAGAGTACCTACTAATTATGAATAACAAAAATTCTCTTGTTACTAAATTGGCGTTTCTGTCAGTTTCATTCATGGTTACGAGTGCTTATGCCATTCAAGGTTCTTTACCGCAATTAAAGATGGCACTCGGAATCTCACAGACACAGTCAGAATATTTAGTTACAACTCCATCATTTGCTGTAATGATTTTTGTGGTCCTTTCACCATTACTTCAACAATGGTTCAACATTTCTGATAAAAAGATTATTATGGCCGGGGTTACAATTGTTGGTCTTGCCGGAATTGTTCCCATGTTTGCTAATGACTACACTGTGATTTTAATTTCCCGATTGGTTTTAGGAGCTGGGTTTGGTTTATATAACTCTCAAGCGATTTCGATGATCTCAGTTTGGTATGAAGGTACAACCCGAGCTCAAATGCTTGGTTGGCGTGCTGCGGCTGAACAAATCGGTCAAGCTTGTACCCTTGCAATTGCTGGATTGATCCTTAGCTATGCAGGTTGGCATGCATCATTTGCTGTCTATCTTCTCGCTTTCGTTGTTCTTTTCTTCTTTGCTGTTCGTGTTCCTGACGACAGTAAAGCACAAGACAGTAACGTTGCCGAAGACGATCTTGCTGAAGAATTAACTGAAGTGGAAGAACCGATTAAAAAGATTAGTCCAGTAGTTTACCTACTCGTTCTCTTTGCCTTCCTCTTGGTTGTGGACTATGTTGGAATGGAAAACCGGTTCCCTGGTCTAGCCGTTGCAATTAAGGGCAGTAGCTATACTGGTTCATCAATGTTCCTTTCCTTGATGTTAATTGGAGCAACGCTAGGTGGTTTATTCTACGGATCAATTAATAAAGTGTTAGGTTTTAACACTGTTTACCTTGGTCTTGGGTTAATGGCCATTTCGAACTTCTTATTTGCCTTCGCAAACGGCAACTTTGTAATGTTAGTAATTGGTTTGCTTTTAATCGGTTTCCCACTACAATTAGTTTCTCCGTTGATTTTTAACTTGTTGCCAGATTTGGCCCCTGCTAAGCGTCAACCACTAGTAACTTCAATGGTACTGATTGGTTTTAACTTTGGAGCTTTCTTCTCGCCAACAATTGCTGAATGGATGAACCGGTTAGTCGGTCGTCCAATGAGTGGCCTTGATCTTGCTGCACCATTCCCAATCTACGGGGTAATGCTAATAGTTATTGCCTTAATTATCTTCTTTGCAACTCGTCATTCTAAACAAGCTAACTAAATTTAAAATTATTGGAGGATATCATTATGCCAATCAAAAACGAAGCAATGTTAATTACTTACTCTGACTCAATGGGTAAAAATATTAAAGAAACTCATGAAGTATTAAAGAACTATATCGGTGATGCAATCGGTGGTGTTCATTTACTTCCATTCTTCCCATCAACCGGTGACCGTGGTTTCGCACCATACCGTTACGATGTTGTTGATTCTGCTTTTGGTAACTGGGACGATGTTGAAGCATTGGGTGAAGACTACTACTTAATGTTTGACTTCATGATTAACCATATTTCCAAGAAGTCTGAAATGTACCAAGACTTCAAGAAGAAGCACGATGATTCTAAGTACAACGACTTCTTTATCCGTTGGGAAAAATTCTGGGAAAAAGCTGGTAAGAACCGGCCAACTCAAGAAGATGTTGATTTGATTTACAAGCGGAAAGATAAGGCTCCTAAGCAAGAAATTACCTTTGACGATGGTACTACTGAAAACTTATGGAACACTTTCGGGGAAGAACAAATTGATATTAATGTTAAGAGTAAGGTAGCTAATGAATTCTTCAAGGAAACATTAATTGACATGGTTAAGCACGGTGCTGATATGATTCGTCTTGATGCCTTTGCTTACGCTATTAAGAAGGTTGGTACTAATGATTTCTTTGTTGAACCTGAAATCTGGGATCTCTTAAATGAAGTTCAAGAGATTTTGGCGCCATACAAGGCTATTATCCTTCCTGAAATTCACGAACACTACACAATTCCACAAAAGATTTCACAACATGATTTCTTCATCTATGACTTTACTTTACCAATGACTACTCTTTATACCCTTTACTCCGGTAAGACTAACCGCCTTGCTAAGTGGTTAAAGATGTCACCAATGAAGCAATTTACTACTCTTGATACTCATGATGGTATTGGTGTTGTTGATGCTAAGGATATCTTAACTGATGATGAAATCGAATATGCATCCAACGAATTATACAAGGTTGGTGCTAACGTTAAGCGGAAATACTCCAGTGCTGAATACAACAACTTGGATATTTACCAAATTAATTCTACTTACTACTCTGCATTGGGTGACGATGATAAAGCTTACTTGCTTTCTCGTGCATTCCAAGTATTTGCACCTGGTATTCCAATGATTTACTATGTTGGCTTACTTGCGGGTTCAAATGACCTTGAATTGCTTGAAAAGACTAAGGAAGGGCGTAATATTAACCGCCACTACTACACTAAAGAAGAAGTTGCACAAGAAGTTCAACGTCCAGTAGTTAAGAATCTCTTAGATTTACTTGCTTGGCGGAACAAATTTGCAGCCTTTGATCTTGATGGTTCTATTGATGTGGAAACCCCAACTGAAACAACCATTAAGATTACACGGAAGGATAAGGATGGCAAGAATGTTGCTGTTCTTGATGCTGATGCTGCTAACAAAACTTTCACTATTACAGCTAATGGTGAAAAAGTGATGGAACAAAAATAGCTATCAAATTAATTAGTAATCTCTCTCAAAATAAAACAAAATAAAATAGGTAGTATTCCTTTCCAAAACGCTTGATCTCTCTCAATAAACTACCTATAAAAACAGGGCTGGAAGAAAAGTTTTGACGTGTACCCCCAGAGTTGGAAATCAACTCTGGGGGTATTTTATATGACCAAAATTAGCGTTAAAACTAAACTTAAAGCTGTTGAAGAATA
>NZ_JACIVF010000061.1 GCF_014145585.1 Limosilactobacillus agrestis | reverse complement strand
TAATAAGCTGGATGATTTTCTTCAGGTTGATAGTCAGTTGCCATAGCCAAACTAAGTTGATTAATGTTATAATTGTTCTGCATTATTATGTATATCCTTTCGAGGGTATTGAAGGCATCGAGGGTCAGTCGATGCCTTTTTCTTTTTTCAACATATCTATATTTTAAAGGAAAACGGAGCTGAATGAAATCCGAAGATTTCATCCAACTCCGTTTATTATTAGGGACTTATGTCACAGCCCCCTAAGCTTAGTCTGTTTTAAATACTTCTTGACAGTAATTGTTAATTCCATGTACAATGACGGCAATAACCAAAGATGAAGAAGTAATTTTAGTAGTAAGCGGTTGGACATTTAGGAAGTAAGTGGTAACTGTAAACTTGCCAATGCCGTTGTACGAATTACACTTACGGAGTCTTTCAGTATTTGAACGGATCGTCTCGTTATCGACTAGAGTGGTAGCTTTTTAGCTGCAAATCAAGGTGGTAACGCGGTAAATCGTCCCTGACTTCATCGACTGAAGTTGGGGATTTTTTTGTATCCGAGAATTTTATGGAGGTAAACATGGATATTCTTAATGAATTAGAATGGCGTGGCGCTATTAACCAAGTTACAGACGAAGAAGGTTTACGCAAATTAACATCAGAAGATAAAATTTCCCTTTACTGTGGAACAGATCCAACCGGGGATAGTCTTCATATTGGGCACTTAATTCCATTTATGATTTTGAAACGATTCCAATTAGCTGGCCACCACCCAGTAATTATTATTGGGGGAGGAACGGGTGCAATTGGTGATCCATCCGGTCGAAAGTCAGAACGGCAGCTTCAAACAATGGATCAAGTTCACCATAACGAAGAAGCGTTAACTGCTCAAATGAAGAAATTGTTTGGTACTGAAAACTTCACGATTGTAAACAACTATGAATGGTTATCAAAGATTAGTTTATTAGACTTCCTTCGCGACTACGGTAAACTATTTAATATCAATACCATGTTAAATAAGGAAGTAGTAGCAAGTCGACTAGATGCTGGTATTTCATTTACTGAGTTCACTTACCAGATTCTTCAATCAGTCGATTTTCTTCATCTTTACCGTCACAATGATGTGCAATTACAGATTGGTGGATCCGATCAGTGGGGAAATATCACTGCCGGAATTGATTTGATTCATAAGGTTGAAGGACCAGATACTAAGGTTTACGGACTTACCATTCCATTAATGCTCAAAGCTGATGGGACTAAATTTGGGAAGACCGCGGGTGGTGCAATTTGGCTTGACCCAGAAAAGACTTCTCCATACGAATTTTATCAATTCTGGATTAACCAAGATGACCGTGATGTTATTAAATATTTGAAGTACTTTACATTCTTATCAAAAGAAGAAATTGATGATTTGGCAGAAAAAGTTGAGAAAGAACCATGGAAGCGGGAAGCTCAACGTCGCTTAGCCCAAGAAGTAACTAAATTTGTTCATGGTCAAGAAGCAGTTGAAGAAGCAGAACGGATTAGTAAAGCATTGTTCTCTGGGGATGTAGCCGATCTTTCCGTTGCAGAAATTGAACAAGGCTTTAAGAATATGCCTTCAGTAAATGTAGAAAACAAGAAAGAAAATATTGTTATTTGGTTAACTGATAATGGTATTGAACCTTCGCGTCGTCAAGCTCGGCAGGATGTATCAAGTGGGGCTATCAGAATTAATGGTGAAAAAATTGATGATGTCGATGCTGAGATTGATCCCCAAGCGCATTTTGATGGTAAGTTTGTAATTGTCCGAAAGGGTAAGAAGCACTATTACTTAGCTCGCGTAAAATAAACTAGACCAATTATTAGTAAATACGTTCTTAAAAGATAATTTAAGGGCGTATTTTTATTTTTAGATATAAAAAATAATTTTTCTTATTTTAAAAATAAAAAAGTTCAAATTTAAAAAATAAATTCAAAAAAAGTATTGACGAAGGAATGAAATCCATGTATAGTAGTTATCGTTGTCAAAACAGTTAAGTGCTGTTGAGATGGTTTGATAAAAAAGTTAAAAATAATTGTTGACATCTACTTGACGACATGATATATTAATAAAGTTGCTGATTGAGTTATCGATCAAAGAAATTTGAAATTAATTAAAATT
>NZ_JACIVF010000060.1 GCF_014145585.1 Limosilactobacillus agrestis | reverse complement strand
CTTTTTTGTTAAAGTAGGGGTGAAGTTGACATGTCGTACTTTTGTATGACGCTTGACGTCGGATTTAAAACTGGCAACTTCACAAGTCTATTCTTAATCTGCTCTTAGTCTGTTGGCTCTTAAGTCGTGTATTGAAAATTAGATTTAATAGACTTTTTGTGATTCTACTTCATTTGGAGATGATAAAATGCGTACTGTATTTGGGATTGATGTTAGTAAACATATAATTAACTTGGCAATTGTAGTTAATAAAGTAAAAGTTGATGAGTGTAAACTAACACTTGATCGTCCTGGATTAGATAATTTATTAAAGCTCCTTAAGGTCTTCCATCAACCTGAAGTGGTTTTTGAGGCGACCGGTATTTATTCTCGTACTCTTCAACACTTTCTTGATTGTAATGAGTTTAATTATACGATGCTTAACCCTTTAACTGCTAAAAAGCAACTCGATAGTTTACGTCCCTATAAAACTGATCGAGCTGACGCTCTTAACCTAGCTCAAACTAGTTTCATTATTCACCGCTCTTTATCTTATAAGCAGGCCCCAGTATATGAACAGTTACACGATCTTAGCCGCTTTTACCAAGAAGTAAGTCGAGATGTTGTTAACCATAAAAATCGGCTACATCGTGCCTTACAACTTACTTTCCCTCAATTGGAGTCATTATTTAGTAATACTAATAACGAGCTATATTGGGCAATTGTGATGCGTTTTTCCTGTCCTTCACAGGTTCTTAAAACTTCGTTTACTGATTTACGTTCGCTTATCCAGGATAGCACTAATAAAGTTATATCAACTAACCGCGCCACCTGTATTACCAAAAAGCTAATATCACTTGCTAAAGAAGCTTATCCGGTTGTTAATGACAATTCCTATGTTTACGAACAAATTCAGTACTTAACTAAACGCATCGTTGAGGAAGTCCATGAAAAAGATAAGATCATTTCAGAAATGCAACACGAAGCAGAAAATTTACCTGAATATGATTTACTATTAAGTATTCCTGGCTTTGGTGTACGAACCGTTACTTCTTTAATCGGTGAATTAGGTGATATTCGCCGCTTTCACAGTAGTAATGCACTTAATGCCTATATTGGAATTGATCTTAGACATTATGAATCGGGCAACTTCGTTGCTACCGATCATATTAGTAAACGTGGTGACGCAGTCGCTCGTAAAATTCTATTTAGATCCATCCAAAATATTGCGGTCGCTAGTCACTTTCATCCTAATCATATTAACGACTTTTATCAGAAAAGGAAAAGGCAATCTTCTCAGCCAGGGACTAAGAAAATTGCCATTGCCGCGATACATCGCCTTCTCAGAACGATTTATCATCTTGTAAAATACAATCAATCTTATAATTATCAAATAGCCAAAGCATAATTTAGGATTGATTCTTACTATTATTCTACAACCCATGAAAAATAAATCTAGTTCATGAGTTTATTTTGTTATACCTTAAATTCCCTTTTTAAACTACCTTAACTATCTAAATAGTTTTTTCTTAAATTAATCTCAAAGAAACACCTTAATATACTTGACTATTCGTAGAAAACAAAATAAGCACCAATGATAGTTCAAGTTCATCAGTACTTAATATTGTTGAGCCCTTGTTCCAATATCTAGGGGATTTACTGGATACATCATAATAAACTTCCTTGTTGGTGAAAACGTATGCATCAATTGCTTTAATTATATTAAAAATATCCTTGGTATATGCCTGAATATTGAATTGGAATAGTAAATTAAAACTGAATTGAATATTAAGTTTAATTCAGTAGATTCGGATGAGGAGGTAAATTTTTGTGGCTAATACCTAAAAATATCAAGCTTCAATTTTTTACTGATAAGTTCAAGGAGCGCCAGGCCAGCAACACTATTACCAGCATGGTCGAGTGCCGGACTAAAAATCCCAATTCCATAATGATTTGGAGCAGCAGAAACTAAACCACCACCGACACCGCTCTTAGTGGGAACGCCGATTTTAACGGAATAAGTTCCCGATTCATTATAAAGGCCCGTCGTCATCATGACCGATTTTGTATATGTAGCGGCCTCACTTGAAATGATTCGTTCATTATTCCAAGGAGCAATTCCGTCATTGGCAAGGACGGCACCGAGATTAGCTAGACTTTGGCAAGTGACCATCATTGAACACTGCTTAAAATAGGTATTAAGGCTAAGGGTTACGTCATTAGTAAGGACTTCTTTAGCCTTGAGATAGTACGCTAAAGACCGATTCATATCACCAGTTCGCAACTCCGATTGATAAATTTCTTCGTTAAGGGTGATATCAGGGTCATTACAGATTTTACGACTAAATTCGAGGATTTGGTCAAAGGGAGAAAGCCCATCTTGTTCTTCGATTAATGAACTAATGAGGATGGCGCCACTATTAATAAACGCATTGAGGGGGTGCGTTTCTTTAGTAATTTCCATATTAAGGATTGTATCAAATGGGAAGCCAGTTTGGCGTGTTCCAACTTGCTCTTCAACTGCTGACAACCCTAGACGTTCAATTGCATAGAGGAGAGTAATTACTTTCGAGACACTTTCGATAGCAAACCGAACTTGCGATGCTCCTGCTTCTACTTTTTTATCATTTGTGATGTCAAAAAGGTAAACGCCAAGTTGGTAAGGATCCACTTTTGCTAAAGCAGGAATATATGTTGCTACCTGTCCTTCGTCAATTTTGCTCCAACATTCTTGAATTGCGTCATTAAGATTCATGATAATTTGCTCCTTTAATTGAAAGTGAGTGGGAATTAACCTTTTCGACAAGGCGGTGGGTTAAAGGTCGAATAACGATTAGCACGGCAAGGCTGATTATCGTTTGGACTTAGTCTCGGGCATTGTGGTTAAATTCCATGAATGTTCAATATAATTAAAGTGAGAGGCTGTTAAAAAAGCTGGGAAAAATTTTCCCCAGCCCTTACCTTAGTTATTCTCAATCCGTTTTAATTCTAGTAGACTACCGGTATATGCATCAGCAATAAACTCGTAATCTACTTTTTCGCCATCTTCTAGCCGAGAAACGCCGCCTTCATAAGCATGGGTTTTAACTGCGAAGCGTTGGAAAGGTACTGCTTTATCATTTATCCAACTGCCGGTTAAAGAACCTTCACTTGCAAAATCGTTTTTGACTAATTTTAAGATCCGGTCAGCAGATATTTGGCGGTTACCAAAAAGCTTGCCAGCGATAAAACCAGCGATTCCAGATGCGCCTAATGTGACTGGAATCAGCCAAGGGTTGAGGGAGTTATTGTTTGCATTCATATGATTGCTTCCTTCACTATTTATTTAAATTTAATCCGTTCTTAACTTCTTATTTATTCTATCATTTTTAATTATTAAAATCCAAATATCCAGTCCTTGCAAGCAGATTACTTACAATAGATAAGAAGCATGGTATAATATTGCTAAAATGGTATAAGGATGAGGTTTATGAAAAGATTACCACAATTAAAAGAAGATCAATTAATTGAAACTATCGGCAATGGTAAGGTTGTCCTTTTCTTTACAGCTGGTTGGTGCCCGGATTGCCGTTTTATTAAGCCGGCAATGCCTGAAATCGAACAAGACTTCAGTGATTATACTTTCTATGAAGTTGATCGTGATGAAAACATTGACCTTGCTGCTGAATTGAATGTATTTGGAATTCCAAGCTTCATTGTATATGATAATGGTAAAGAAATTGGTCGATTTGTCAATAAAGATCGTAAAACTAAGCAGCAAGTTGAAGATTTTTTAAACAATTTGAAGTAAAATAAGAAGGCTGTGAAAATGAAGAGACTGAATTACTCAGCCTTCTTTAGTTTTAAATTAGATTTTCATAGTCTTCTTTTTATGTAATAATGTAAAATGGTAGATTATATTAGAGAGAGGAATATTTGATGTTAATTTCAAGTTACAATCCCAATGAATTAGGTGACATTTTAGTCGTTATCACCGCTCCAGATGTGGATGACCAAATCACTAAGATTGCTGATGATGTAGCTCAGATCACCGCTGAAAAAGATGGTGCATTACTTGGCTATAACTTTATGAACGCCAGCAAGATCTTACCAGAATTAATAGGTAAGAACGGGCAAGTGTTTTTAACTGCTGCTCAAGTTGAAAAATTAAATGTGAAGTTACAAGAAGCAGGCTTTGATAAGCTCTTAACGGCTGACGAAGATCCTAAGTTTGTGGTTGGTTATGTTGAAAAGATCACTGACCATCCTAAATCTGACCACTTAAAGGTAACGCAAACACGGATTGCTGATGATAAGACTGTTCAAATCGTGTGTGGATCTCCTAATGTTGCAGAAGATATTAAAGTAGTAGTTGCTCGTCCCGGTGCGATGATGCCAGATGGTAAGATCATTTGGCCTGGTCAATTGATGGGTGTCGATAGTGACGGCATGCTATGTGGTTTCCGGGAATTGCGGATTAAAAATGCCCCTGACAAAAAGGGCTTGTTCATTATCCCTGATGACTGGCAAGAAGTTGGTGAACCGGTTGATTTTGCTAGGGCCGACACGTTCTACCCAGAAAACTAATAAAAAACAGCTGATTACTATTGCCAAAATTCTATAATGCTTTATTATTTAGTGAGGGATGGATCACAATTATTGATTTATCCCTCGCGTTTATTTTAAATTGAATTGTTGAAAGGAATTGGATTGATGGAACAAAATACATATTACTTTGTTGGTATTAAAGGGACAGGTATGGCCTCTTTAGCACGTATCCTTCATGACAAAGGACACCAAGTACTAGGTTCAGATATTGAAAAGGAAACGTTTACACAAGCGCCATTGTTAGCGGCGGGAATTAAAGTTTTGCCATTTGATCCAGCCAATTTAAAACCAGGAATGATTGTTATCCAGGGTAACGCTTTTGATGATGATCACCCCGAGATTAAAAGAGCACACGAATTAGGCCTTCAGATTTTAAGTTATCCTGAGGCTGTTGAAAATGAGGTTAAAAATCACACTAGCATTGGGATTGCCGGCGCACATGGCAAGACCAGTACAACTGCATTATTGTCACACGTGTTAGCAGCGGTTGAACCAACCAGCTACTTGATCGGTGATGGTGTAGGGAAGGGGAATGCGGATGCACGCTTCTTTGTTTTTGAAGCCGATGAATACCGTGATCATTTCCTTGCTTACCATCCAGACTATGCGATTATGACTAACGTTGACTTTGATCATCCCGATTATTTCAATGATTTAGCAGATGTCCGTGATTCATTTGAAACGTATGGTAGGCAGGTGCAACGGGCAATTTTTGCGTGGGGAGATGATCCTAGTCTTCAGGGCTTAAACGTTGACGTTCCAGTTTATTACTATGGAACTAACCCTGATGATGATTTTCGGGCAGAAAATATTGAACGGACACCCGAAGGATCAACGTATGATGCTTACTTCCGTGATAAAAAGCTTGGTACATTCACAATCCACTTATATGGTGAACACAGTGTTTTAAATAGCTTGGCAGTGCTTGCGGTGGCTTACATGGAACATATGAATATGGATGAGATTCAACGAGAATTGGGCAACTTTAGGGGAGTAAAGCGTCGTTTCAGTGAAACTAATATTGCGGATACAACTATTATTGACGACTATGCTCATCATCCAAGTGAAATTAAAGCAACCATTGATGCTGCACGGCAAAAGTACCCAGATCGTGAAATTATCGCTGTTTTCCAACCACATACATATTCACGGCTAGCTGCTTACATCGATGGGTTTGCTGAGTCTCTTAGTCGGGCAGATAAGACTTTTGTTACTCCAATTTTTGGTTCAATTCGTGAAAATGCTGGAAATATTTCTAGTGCTGATTTGGAGAAGCGGATTGAAGGTAGTGAAGGTATCGACATGGATACCATGGACAAACTTTTGCAATACCATAATGCGGTAGTTGTTTTCATGGGTGCCGGTGACGTTGAAAAGTACGAAGAAAAGTACAAAAAATTGTTAAAATAATTAAAGATTTACTTGAATGAAATGGTGGCCTCTGCTACCATTTTTATGATTAGTCAAATAAAGTCAAATTTAATAGAAAGAGGGAGTCTTGATGAATAACTTTTCTCAAGAGCCAGGGCGTCGGGTTGTTACTGATGCAGCTGGCTTGAATAGTTTCTTGACCCGAATGTATGGAAACATGACGTTAGCAGTTCTTGTTTCTGCATTCAGTGCTTACTTGACCATGGGAGTATTTCGGAGTGCTGTTTTCGGTTTCTTTGGTACTCACCCTGGCATGGTTTGGGTTATCCTATTATTACCGATTGCATTGTCAATGGGGGTAAGCTTTAGTGCAACACGAAACCCAGTTGGTGCATTTATTATGCTGATGCTGACGGCGGTAATCTATGGTGTTGAATTTGCAATTATTGCTGGTGTTTATTCAGGCGCAAGCATTGCATCTGCCTTTGTATCTTCAGCGGCTGTTTTCGTTACGATGGCTTTATATGGAACCATTACCAAGCGCGACTTAAGTAAATTTGGTGCTCACGCGATGGCTGCTTTGATTGCTTTAATAATTGCTTACCTTATCAACATGTTCTTACAAAGTCCAGCTATTGCTTACATCTTCTCTTTTATTGCTGTTATTATCTTTACTGTATTAACAGCTTGGGATGCACAAAAAATGAAGCAGATTTATATTAATTATGGTGGTGAAGTATCAGTAAACGGTTTAGCTGTTCTGGGTGCTCTTCAATTGTACTTAGACTTTGTAAACCTCTTTATTTCACTTCTTCAAATTTTTGGAATGAGTGATCGAAATTAGTAGAAGGCCACACGGTTATTTCCCGTGATTAGACTTTTATATAATATTAAGGGAACCAGTAGTCACTCGTGATTTCATTTTTCGACGCGAAGCTAGTCTCTGGGAGCCCCGGATTTAACAATAGGCCTCCAATGTTCGGTTTTACCGGGCGTTGGAGGCCTATTGTTGTACTGTGCTATTTGTCTTTTGTGAAAGGAACCTGACTTATGTCACACCCCTTTGTTTTTATTAGCATTTTTCTTTTTTGTTAAATAATAAGAACTATCAGTTACAAGAATTAAAAATGTTGCAATCCAGATAGTTTTCATTCGGAAAAAGGGGAGTAACTGAGCGGAAATGATCGCACCCAGAGTAAAACAGATTACAATCATTAAATAACTAAAGGCAGCTGATCGTTGAGAATGATCGTGATGAAAATAATATTCGCTCCATGCAACAGCTGCTTTTTTGACACTGCCACTAGTAAAGACACTGTTATATCCAAGTCCTTCAATTTTACTAAATGAGGCACTTTGCATTGCCAGACCAAATGAAACGGCAGGTACCATCAGATAATCAGGAAAACTATCGGGAAGAAAACCGATAACTGCTCCTACTAATAAAATTGGTAGCAAACAAACTACTCGCCAATAATCAGTTCTTAGGTGTGTATGAAGGATACTGACCGTTGCTAATCCAAGAATAAAGGAGATCAATGAGCCTAGCCGATCAACAACACCAAGGAAATTATGATTTGCTAGTGCGGCACTAAGAAAAATAATATTACCGGTTTGTGCTGCTGCCATCGTTCGCCCACACTTGATATAGGTAAAAGCATCGATGAAACCACCGCTAAAAGTGAGGAGAAGAGCAAAGAGACGTGCTTCAGCTGGCCTTTGATAGTTAATGAGTTTGTCCATGAATGTCATCTCACATCTAATATTTTTCATTTTAATTATAACTTAAATCTTTGATCAAGAAACTAAACCATTGCTATATTCTCTGGTACAATTATTATTAGCGATAGAAGGGCGGGAATTAAATGACAAAACAATTATTATTGATTGACGGAAATAGTATTGTTTTCCGGGCATTTTTTGCCATGCATAACCAAATGGATAAGTTCACAAATAAGGACGGTCTACATACGGCCGCAATCTATGGCTTTAAGCTAATGCTTGACCATGTATTACAAAACTTCAAGCCAGATGCTGCGTTAGTAGCCTTTGATGCAGGCAAGGTCACCTTCCGGACGAAAATGTATGATGACTATAAGGGCGGCCGTAACAAGACCCCCAGTGAATTGACTGAGCAAATCCCCTATGTTCGAGAATTAATCAAAGATTCTGGTTTACATAGTTATGAACTAGCCAATTATGAAGCGGATGATATTATCGGAACCCTCGCCAAGCAAGCGGATGATGCTGGTTATAAGACATTGATTGTTACTGGAGACCGGGATCTTACCCAATTGGCAAGTGAAAATACGACAGTTGCTGTTACACATAAGGGAGTTACTGATACTGAACACTATACTCCAGCCCATGTAAAAGAAAAGCTAGGGATTACACCACGGCAAATTATTGATATAAAGGCATTAATGGGTGATTCTTCAGATAATTATCCTGGAGTGACTAAAATTGGGGAAAAGACGGCAATCAAGCTTGTAAAACAGTTTGGCTCGGTTGAGGAGCTTTATGACCATATCGATGATCTCAAAAAGAGTAAAATGAAGGAACATTTGATTGAGGATGAAGAGATTGCTCGGCAATGTAAGACACTGGCAACAATTCTTCGGGATGCCCCGATCAAGGTTAGTTTAGATGACCTGCAATACCAGGGCCCACAAAATGATGATTTGATTAAGTTTTACAAAGAAATGGGCTTTAAATCATTCTTGAAAAAAATGGATATCGATGGGGCAGGGGACGAAGCTGAAGCAGAGATTACTCCGATTAACTACACGGTCTTAACCAAGGATAACTTAGATGAGTTGGGACAACTAACGGGTGAAGTAAGTTTTAACCTTGAAATGCCAGAAGAAAACTACCACACGTCACCATTCGCTGGTTTTGTAATCGGCAATGAGAAACACTGGTTTACGAGTCGAGATGTGGATCTGCTTAAAGAAGCGCCACTCAAAGATTTGTTACAGAGTGATAATATTAAGAAGAATGTCTTTAATGCTAAGGCGCAAATCGTTGGGCTTCATCGCCTCGGTATTCCCCTTGAAAATATTGATTTTGATTTACTTTTAGCTTCTTACCTCCTAAACACTAATGATAATAGTAACGACCTGGGACAAGTAGCTCAGGAACATGGTTATGATGATGTGCGAACAGATGAAGAAGTGTATGGTAAAGGTGCTAAGCGAGCGGTGCCTGATGACGATGTGGCCTTCTTTAGTCACCTTGCTACTAAGGCACGGGCAATTGAACATCTGCGTAAAGATCTTTTTGCCAAATTAAATGAAAATAAGCAGACACCGCTATATACGGATATTGAATTACCGTTAACCCGTGTCCTTGCAAAAATGGAAATTACGGGCGTACATGTAGATGCCCAAACCTTGA
This sequence comes from Limosilactobacillus agrestis, assembly GCF_014145585.1. GTDB lineage: Bacteria > Bacillota > Bacilli > Lactobacillales > Lactobacillaceae > Limosilactobacillus > Limosilactobacillus agrestis. The sequence continues at coordinate 89,565 of NZ_JACIVF010000060.1, read as the reverse complement.
AAGATATGGGCAGTAAGTTAACCGAACGTCTAGCAGAAATTGAAGGCCAAATCTATCAAGAAGCAGGCGAAAAATTTAACATTAACTCAACCAAGCAATTGGGCCATATTCTTTTTGAAAAGTTAAAGTTACCAGTAATCAAAAAGACTAAGACCGGCTATTCAACCGCAGTCGATGTGCTCGAAAAGTTGGCTGATAAATCACCGATCGTTGAGCAAATTTTGGAATATCGCCAAATTGCCAAACTTCAATCAACCTATATTACTGGTTTACTGAAAGTTATCCATTCAAATGACCAGAAGATTCATACGCGTTACTTGCAAACGTTAACACAAACTGGTCGCTTATCCTCTGTTGACCCTAACCTGCAAAATATTCCAGTGCGGTTGCCAGAAGGACGGTTGATCAGAAAGGCGTTTGTCCCTAGCCATGAAGGTTGGCAAATTTTCTCTTCAGATTATTCACAAGTTGAATTGCGGGTTTTGGCCCACATTACTGGTGATAAGAATCTCCAGGAAGACTTTAAGAATGGTGAAGATATTCACGCTAGTACTGCTCGTCGAATTTTTCATCTGGCACCTGATGCTGAGATCGACCGTAACATGCGGCGGCGGGCCAAAGCGGTTAATTTTGGAATTGTGTACGGGATTAGTGACTACGGGCTTGCGCAGCGGATTCATGTTAGTCGTGCGGAGGCACATGAGTTTATTCAAAATTACTTTCATGAATTTCCCGGTGTAAAGAAGTATATCAATGACACGATTGCGTTTGCTAAGGAAAATGGTTATGTTGAAACTATTACTCATCGTCGTCGTTATTTGCCAGATATTCATGCCAAAAGTTTCAGTAAGCGGTCATTTGCAGAACGAACAGCAATGAATACCCCCATTCAGGGAAGTGCTGCTGATATTATTAAAATTGCTATGATCCGGATGCAGGATGAACTTGAAAAACGACATCTAAAGGCAAAAATGCTCTTGCAGATTCACGATGAATTAGTCTTTGAGGCTCCTAAAGAGGAAATTCCGGTTTTAGCGGAGTTGGTGCCTAAAGTAATGGATTCGGCGGTTAAGTTGGATGTGCCGCTCAAAGTAGATAGTAAGTATGGGGATACATGGTATGATCTTAAAAAATAGACTGGAGGAATTAAATGCCTGAATTACCAGAAGTTGAAACTGTTCGTCGCGGTTTGCTAAAGATTGCCGTTAACCGTAAAATCAATGCAATTGATGTTTACTATGGTAAGACGATTACCAATAACGTTGAAGATTTTCGGCAGGCATTGATCGGACAGACGATAAAAAATGTTGACCGACGCGGGAAATATCTTCTTTTTCGTTTTACTAACGATTTAACAATGATATCTCACCTCCGAATGGAAGGAAAATATTATAATCAACCGATTGGTGGACCGATTGATAAACATACTCATGTGGTCTTTCAATTTACAGATGGCACGGAATTATGTTATCAAGATACCCGTAAATTTGGCCGGATGACGTTGGTAAAAACTGGTGACGAGATGAATGTTGGCGGTCTGAAAACAATTGGCCCCGAACCGACAGAAGATGCCTTTACTTTGCCATACTTTACAGCTGAGTTAAAAAAGAGTCGGGGCAAGATTAAGCCATTTTTACTTAATCAGCGTCATGTTGCTGGCTTAGGTAATATTTACGTTGATGAGGTCCTATGGATGACAGAGATAAATCCAGAACAGCCAGCCAATACTTTGACAACTAACCAGATTGCTGAATTACGAGAAAATATTATTAAGGAGTTGGCAACAGCGGTTAAGTATAAGGGGACCACGGTTCATAGCTTTACAAATGCATTTGGTAATGCTGGTGCTTTTCAAGACCGCTTAAAAGCTTATGGCCATGTGGGGGATAAGTGTCCGCGTTGCGGTACCAAAATGGTAAAAATTAAAGTTGCTGAGCGCGGCACGACATTTTGCCCCCACTGTCAAGCATTGAAGGAATAGAAAATGACAAAAATAGTTGGATTAACAGGTGGAATTGCAACAGGAAAAACAACGGTAAGCAATATTTTGCGGCAGGCGGGCATTCCAGTGATTGATGCGGACCAAGTGGCTCGGCAAGTCCAGACACCAGACTCGGTCGGACTGACGAGGATTGTAAAAGTATTCGGTCCTAAAATACTTTTACCAACAGGAGAGCTAAATCGCCCAGCGCTGGCTAAAATTGTCTTTAATGATAAAGAGGCGTTGAAAAAACTTAATAATATTCTTCAGCCGTTAATTTATGATGCCATTTTTTGGAAGGCTAATACCTTAAAAAAGCAAGAAATTCCACTAGTGGTGTTAGATGTTCCATTATTGTTTGAGCAGCATTATGATAAAGACTGTGATTATGTTGTAGTTGTTTATGCCGATCCTCAAACCCAGCTTCAGCGGTTGATGGCTCGAGATCACTGTTCCGAAGAGGATGCTCAAGCACGAATGGATGCCCAAATGTTATTATCAGAGAAAGAAGCGCTGGCGGATTTTAAAATAAATAATAATGGCGATCAAGTTACCTTGCAAAAACAAGTCGCATCCCTAATAAATCAGCTAAAAGCAAAATAAAATGTGGTAAAATAAAGTACTTATACTATAAAGGAGGGGGACACATTGCGCTGTCCACATTGTCACAAAAATGGATCACGGGTTGTCGATAGTCGGCCAAGCGAGGATGGAAGTTTTATTCGTCGTCGTCGTGAGTGCATTCATTGTGGCTTTCGTTTTACAACCTTTGAACGGTACGAGGAAACACCACTACTAGTAATTAAAAAAGATGGCACGCGTCAAGAATTCAGTCGCCAAAAGATTCTTAATGGGATTGTCCGCTCGGCCGAAAAACGACCAGTTAGTATGGAACGATTGACCAAAATTACCGATAAAGTGGAAAAACAAATCCGTAGCATTGGTGAAAGTGAAGTTTCCAGTCAAATTATTGGTAAATTTGTGATGAACGAATTAAAGGACGTCGATGAAATTGCCTACATTCGCTTTGCAAGTGTTTATCGCCAATTTAAGGATGTTGATGCCTTTATGAGCGAACTTGAGACAATGATGAAGTCAGAACATAAAAAATAATTAAGGAGGGCTGTAAAATGACTGCAACGACTTTTGATCCGCAAGCGGGCTATGTTGTTACTGCCAGTACTGCATTTATTAGTTTTAATGACCAAACTTTTGCAACATTTTATCAGCCAATTTTAGGACCCATCGCTTTTAGCTTTTTTTATGCCCTCAAAGCGCGGTTGTTGCCTAACCCCACAATTGCCAATCGGACCTTGCAAAGTGACCTTTTAGCCCAGGTAAATGCTGGTGGCCAACAAGTGCTGGAGGCTCTTCATCGGTTAGAGGCTGTCGGCTTAGTCCAAACTTATTTTCAGCATGATGATATGGGGGATGTATATGTTTATGACTTGCAACCAACCCTTACGCCAGAAAAATTTTTAGCTGATAATTTACTGAGTATTTTACTTTTAGAAGAAATAGGGGAAGAAGCATTTGACCGCTTGATTAAGCAAAGTCGACGATACAAGCTGGCTTCACCTAACACTTCATTAACTAATGTGAGCCACAACTTTTTTGAGGAATTCCATATTAATTCTCAGTCAATTACTGAAACTCCGCAAGCAATCTTAACGGCCCGAAAACAATCACCAGTAGAAAAGCAACCCCAGTTAACTGTGGGAATGACCGATGACTTTGATTGGCCAAGCTTAATTCACTTGCTAGCTAATCAGCCAATTATCAGTGCGGACTTGGAAAATAATCGGGAACTGATATTATTAGAGCATCAGTTATATGGGATTGATGAACCGACGATGAAGACATTGGTTTTACGGTCGATTGATCTGCAAAATAATCATTTCAATCCGAAAAAATTTAAGCAGATTGTAGCGTCTACCTATAATATTGTTTACTCTTCAACGACCAAGGTAGCCGAAAAGAAAACGCCGACGATAAATGAAGACGATAAGCTGACTAGTAAAGATCGGAAATTGTTGGAGACCGCTAAGGATTACTCGCCAGTTGAATTTCTGCAGGTGCTTAAAGGTCAAACTGGCGGCTATGTGACATCCGGTGAACGTCATATTCTGACGGGTTTAGTAGCGCAGGAAAAGCTTACCCAAGATGCCATTAACATCTTAACTTGGTATGTGATTAGTGACCGAGGAAATTCCACTTTGACAGCTAATTTTGTTGATGCAATTGCCAATAACTGGATCCAGCATGGAGTGATTAGTGGCGAGCAAGCCATAGTTCAATTAAAGACTTTTAATAAACGGTCGCAAGAAAAAAATAAAGAAGCAAAGACGTCAAAGAAGAATAAATGGCGTAAGACGATTAAGGAACAGATGCCAGAATGGAGCAAAAAAGATACGAGTGAGTTGATGAAAAAGGCTTCTTCACAAGAAATTGCTAAACTGCGTGAACGGATCGCTAACCGTAATAAAAAGTAGTAACTAAAGGAGGTGGCAGCATGCAGTCACTAAACAAAACTTTACAAGAGTTAATGCGTGGTCAAAATATCGTAAATAATATTCAACAAACGATGAAGCAAGTTTATGCGGATAAAGATGTGCAAGTATTTTTAAACGAAAATCGAGACCGTCTTAGTAAAGAAGCAATTAAACGAGGTCAATCAAAACTTTATGAGTTTTATCATGAAAAGCAATTAATTGAAAAAGGCGTGCCAACTGTTGCCCCAGGATATTCCCCACAATTAGTTATCAGTGCTGGTCAAATTGACGTAACCTATGTTCCGACTAAACAGTTATTAGAACAGCAGCGTCAGCGTTATATTCAACGGTTAGTTAACTCAATTAATATGCCTAAGTTTATTAAAAATGCGTCATATGATAACTATTATTTAAATGAAGATACCCAAACTGATACACGAACAAAGGCAATTCAGGCAGCTATGGATTTTACAGATAATTACCAAAAGGATGAGTTTCAACCAGGCCTTTACCTATATGGAAAATTTGGAGTTGGAAAAACATATCTTCTTGGCGCAATTGCTAATGAACTTGCTAAGCGTAAGGGCGTTGCAACAACGATGGTTCATTTTCCTAGTTTTGCTGTTGAGATGCGGAATTCAATTAAGCAAAATAATACTGGGGAAAAATTGGACGCTATTAAACGGGCCCCGATATTAATGCTTGATGATATTGGTGCTGGCGCAATGACCACTTGGGTAAGAGATGATATTTTGGGAGTAATTTTAGAGTATCGGATGCAAGAGGAATTACCGACCTTCTTTAGTTCTAATTTTTCAATGGCCGAGTTGCAAAATAACCATCTGGCTATCAATGTACAAGGGGACAATGAACCCCTCAAGGCAGCCCGGATTATGGAAAGGATTAAGTACTTATCACGAGAAATTGAAATGGAAGGAAAGAATTTGCGAGATAAAGGATAAAGTTCTTGACATTAAACTTTGAATTTAGTAAGCTAATAAACGTTGAAAGAAAAAGCAGAAGCACCCGCTTCTCGCCTAGGTGATGCTGATCGCCGGGCTGACGAGATGAATGATAATTGACCACTAGGATAAGGTCGTTGTTATGAAGCGGGGTACTTTTGTACCTCGCTTTTTTGCTTGATCTTTCGCTAAAAAAATTGGAGGTGCGTTGCCATAGCACAAGATATGATTGTCAATAACGGTATTCGTGCACGGGAAGTGCGGTTAATCGGTCAAAACGGTGAACAATTGGGCATTAAGTCTAAACGTGAAGCACTACAGTTAGCTGAAGAAGCTAACTTAGACCTAGTATTAGTTGCACCAAAGGCACGCCCAGCTGTTGCCCGCATTATGGATTACGGGAAGTACCGTTTCGAGATGCAAAAGAAAGAGCGTGAAGCTCGTAAGAAGCAAAAGACGATAACGGTTAAGGAAATTCGCCTTAGTCCATCAATTGATACTAATGACTTTAATGTTAAGTTAAAGCGTGTTCGTAAGTTCATTGAAAAGGGCGATAAGGTACGGATTTCGTTACGTTTCCGTGGTCGTGCTATTACCCACAAGGATATCGGTCGTGACATGATTGAACGGATGGCTGAAGAAACTTCAGACATCGCTACTGTTGTCCAACGTCCGAAGATGGAAGGGCGGAGTATTTTCTTAACTCTTGCTCCGGCTGCTGATAAAGCAAAGAATTAATTTAAGAAGGTAGGAATTAGTTATGCCAAAGATGAAGAGTAACCGTGCCGCTGCCAAGCGTTTCAAGCGTACAGCTAATGGTGGATTCAAGAGTGGAAACTCATTTACTAGTCACCGTTTCCACGGTAAGACTAAGAAGCAACGTCGTCAATTACGTGGTTTGAGCATGATGGACAAGACCAACGTAAAGCGTTACAAGAAGTTATTACCATTTAAGTAAACTTCACAAAAATAACTATTTAATATACGTAGGAGGATTTCAACATGCGAGTTAAAGGTGGAACTGTTACGCGTGCACGTCGCAAGCGCATTATGAAGTTAGCAAAGGGTTACCGTGGATCAAAGCACCGTCTTTTCAAGACTGCTAAAGACCAAGTAATGAAGAGTTACACTTACGCTTTCCGTGATCGTAAGGTCAACAAGCGTAAGTTCCGTGAACTTTGGATTGCTCGAATTAACGCTGCTGCACGTATGAATGACATTAGTTACAGCAAGTTAATGCACGGCTTAAAAGTTGCTAATATTGATATTAACCGTAAGATGTTAGCTGATTTAGCTGTTAACGATGCAGATGCATTTAAGGCACTCGTTGACGAAGCTAAGAAAGCTCTTAACTAAGCCTAAATAATCTTCGGTCGCTTATGATGCATATGCATGATAAGCGGCTTTTTTAATTTAGTTGCTTTCCGAGTAAAGCACACGATATAATAAAATACTAGAACATTTAATCGGGTTACCGATTGGAATATTAAATTTGATGAGGTGCGACTTTGTTAGAGATATTTAAACCAACATGGATGGTTAATACAATATATTCTGTTTCTCCTGCCCAATTGAAAGCGCAGGGAGTGCGAGCAGTTTTTAGTGACCTGGATAATACCTTGATTGCTTGGAATAATCCAGATGGAACTCCAGAATTAAAGGAATGGATGGATTCTTTACGAGAAGCCCATATTCCACTAATTGTTATTTCTAATAATAGTAAGGATCGAGTAGGAAAGGCTGTTGATGGCTTTGACCTTCCGTTTGTTTCGCGATCATTGAAGCCTTTAAGTTTTGGGATTGATCGTGCACGAAAAAAACTTAATTTAACAAAAAATGAAGTGGTGATGGTTGGTGATCAGCTATTAACTGATATTGCCGCGGCTAACCAAGCCGGCATTCGAAGTATCTTAGTACGTCCACTGTTAAATACGGATAAGTGGGATACACGTATTAACCGCTTTTTCGAACGTCGTGTTTGGAAAAGCTTAAATAAAAAATATCCAGATTTAAAATGGCAGGAGGATTTGAATGACTGAACAAGAACATCAAACTGAAGAATTACGTTGTATAGGTTGTGGGAGTATTATCCAAACGGAAGATCCTAATGGTTTGGGCTATACACCTAGGTCTGCTCTTGAGAAGGGAAAAGAGACTGGGGAGTTATATTGCCAGCGGTGTTTCCGTTTGCGACATTACAATGAAATTGCTCCGGTTTCATTAACCGATGATGACTTTTTGCGCCTATTAAATCAGATTCAGGATGCCAATGCTTTAATTGTATATGTTGTTGATGTTTTTGACTTTAATGGGAGCCTAATCCCGGGTTTGCACCGTTTTGTTGGTGATAATCCAGTATTATTAGTTGGAAATAAGGAAGACTTGCTGCCACGTTCTCTACGGCGGCCCAAGTTGACTGATTGGATTCGTCAACAGGCAAATATTGCTGGATTACGCCCAATTGATACCGTTCTTGTTTCAGCTAAAAAGAACCATCAGATTGACCACTTACTTGATGTAATTGAAAAGTACCGGCACAATCGAGATGTTTATGTTGTTGGTGTTACCAATGTTGGAAAATCAACATTAATAAATCAAATCATCAAGCAACGTACGGGAGTCAAAGAATTGATCACAACTTCACGCTTCCCGGGAACTACTCTTGATAAAATTGAAATTCCACTTGATGATGGGCATGTTCTAGTTGATACTCCTGGAATTATCCACCAAGAACAAATGGCCCATGTCTTATCGCCAAAAGACTTGAAGATTGTGGCTCCACAAAAAGAAATTAAACCAAAGACTTACCAACTAAATGATGGTCAAACATTGTTCTTAGGTGGAGTTGCGCGGTTTGATTATCTTCATGGTGAACGAGCAAGTATGGTTGCTTACTTTGATAATAATTTACCAATTCACCGAACAAAGCTAAGTAATGCTGATAATTTCTATGCTAAACACTTAGGAGACCTCCTTACTCCACCGACTAGTGATGAAAAAGATGGATTTCCGCCATTAGAACGCAATGAATTCCATATTACAGAAAAGAGCGATATTGTTTTTGAAGGACTGGGGTGGATTACCGTTCCCGCAAAAACGACAGTTGCTGCATGGGTTCCTAAGGGTGTCGGAGCTCTTGTACGGCGCGCAATGATTTAATTAATATTTGAAAGGAAACACTTATGCAATTAAGAGGAAAACAAAAACGATTTTTACGAGCACAAGCAAACCACCTTCAACCACTATTTTCGGTAGGTAAAGATGGTTTGACTGATAATTGGCTTGCCCAATTAGATGGCGCACTCGATCGCCGAGAATTAATTAAGGTTAGCATTTTGCAGAATTCAGATGTTACAACTGATGAAGTTCGTGAGTTGATTGAAGAAAAAACTTCAATTCAAGTGGTGCAAGTTATTGGTCGAGTATTGGTTTTATTTAAGGTTTCGGCAAATAAAGATGCACGTGAACTGTCATCACGGGTAGCTGAAATCTAAGTAAAAGTAGGAGTGACGGTTTTGCAAAGCTGTAGTGTAGTAGATAAGGTGCAAACGCAGGCACAGCCACAGACAAAGGTTAGTGGCCGGCACAAACGTATTGGTCTCTATGGGGGAACATTTAATCCGGTTCACAATGCTCACTTATTTATGGCCGATCAAGTTGGCCATGCCCTTTGTCTTGATCGGGTTGATCTTTTACCGGATGCTAAACCTCCCCATGTTGATCATAAAGATTCGCTTGATCCGCAATTACGGCTGCAGATGCTCAAATTGGCAGTTACCGATAATCCATTTTTAGGAATTGAGTATGCAGAGTTAGAGCGAGGAGGGGTTAGCTATACTTACGATACTATTAAGGATCTGTTAGATAAGCATCCTAATGTTGATTATTACTTTATTATTGGCGGCGATATGGTTGATTACCTTAACAAGTGGTACCGGATTAATGACCTAATTCGTTTGCCGCGTTTCCATTTTGTTGGTGTTCACCGTCAAAGAGCGAAGAATGAGACACGCTACCCAGTGATTTGGGTGGATGTCCCGACAGTTGATTTTAGTTCAACCGATATTCGGCAGCGAGTTCAACGTGGTCAATCGATCAAGTATATGGTACCCGATGCCGTAAGAAAGTTTATTGAGGAGCATCAATTATATCGTGAATGAAGAATTAGTTTATAATAAAAATTATATCCCGATGACGCGGTCTGAACTTATTATCCGCCTTAAAGAAGCGTTAAAGGATAAACGATTTCAGCATGTGTTACGTGTGGAAGAGACAGCGATTAAGTTAGCTGAGCAATACGGGGTTGATGTTGAAAAAGCTAGTATTGCAGGCCTGTGTCATGATTATGCCAAACAGCGTCCTGCTGAAGATTTTATTGCCGAAATTAAGAAAAAAGGGCTAAACCCGCTGCTCTTAGATTATGGAAATGCAATTTGGCATGGCGTGGTTGGTGCAGAGCTAATTAAGGATGAATTAGGCATTTGGGATGAAGATATCTTAAATGCGGTTCGTCACCATACTACTGGTGCGCCAATAATGACGAAGCTTGAGCAAATTATTTACATGGCTGATTATATTGAACCGGGTCGCGATTTTGCGGGCGTAAAAAAGGCACGTGTAATCACAGCAGCAAACCTTCAAGCTGGGGTTGCTTATCAAACAAAACATACGCTGACTTATTTGATTGAAAATGGTAAGCCGGTATATCCAAAGACAATTGATACCTATAATGCCTGGGTTCCACAATACGAAGGAGAGATAGATTAATGGATAGTAAACAATTATTAGAAATGGTTGTTAAGGCTGCCGATGGTCGTCGTGCAGAAGACATCGTAGCCCTTAAAGTTGATGAAATTAGTCCCATGGCTGATTACTTTGTTATTATGACGGGGGGATCAGACCGCCAAGTACAAGCAATCACCAATGCTATCGTTGAGAAGGCGCATGAAGAAAACGTTAAGATTGGTAGTGTTGAAGGTAAAAACCATGCACAATGGGTATTAGTTGACCTTGGTGACGTGGTTGTTCACATTTTCCGTGAAGAAACCCGTCGATTCTATAACCTTGAAAAATTATGGGCAGATGCACCACTTGTCAATATTAACGACTGGATTAATGATTAATGATTTACCAAAGTTTTGCTCAATTATATGACCAGCTTTTTGATCCTGAAATGTACCAGAGATGGGAAGAATTTACTATTAAAAACCTTCCTGCTAATACTAACAGTATTTTAGATTTAGCTGGTGGTAGTGGTCGGTTAGGAGTGATACTCGCTGCTCGTGGATTTGACGTAACTGTTGCTGACTTTTCTGCTGAGATGCTTAGTATTGCCGATCAACATGCAACGGAAGCCGGGGTCAATCTGCATCTCCGACAAGCAGATATGCAGGATCTATGTGCTTTTCCGCAGTATGATGCGATCACCTGTTATGCAGACTCCTTTTGTTATTTGGCCGATGCAGCAGCCGTTCAAAAGACCTTTAGTGAGATTGCTCATCACTTGAAAGATGGTGGTGTCTTGTTATTTGATGTTATTTCAACTTATCAAACTGATGTCATTTATCCGGGATATATGTTCAACTATGAAGATGAAGATCATCAACGGGCATTTATGTGGCAGTCTTTTAAAGATGATGATGTTAATCATGGGGTCATTCATGAATTAGCTTTTTTTACTAGGGATGCTGATGGTCGTTATGATCGTGTTGGTGAAACTCATTATGAACGTGCTTATGAATTACCTTTGTTAAAGCAGATGTTATCCCAAGCTGGCTTTAATTCCGTTGAAGTGGGATCGAATTTTTCGACTGCGATAAAAGAAAAAAATCCAACACGATTGTTCTTTAAGTGTCATAAATAAGGAGACTTCAAATGAAAGCAGTAGGGATGGTGGTTGAATATAATCCATTTCACAATGGGCATCGCTACCACCTTCAGCAAGCAAAAAAAATTTCCGGGGCAGATGTAACAGTGGCAGTAATGAGTGGTGATTTTACCCAGCGTGGAGAACCGACCATCGTTGATAAATGGTCACGGGCTCGGGCGGCAGTAGTGAATGGTGTTGACCTTGTAATTGAATTGCCGATTTTTTACGCCGTCCAACCAGCACACCGTTTTGCAAAAGGAGCTCTCAGTCTCTTGGATGCAATTGGCGTTGATGCGATTGTATTCGGTAGCGAGCATCCAGAATGGGATTTTTCACGCTTGGTAAAGGCCGAAAAAGATTTTAACCGGGAAAGCTTTAATAAGTATAATGCGACTTATGCCACCCAATTTAACCAACAATTAAAAGAACAAACCGGTGTCACGCTCAGTGATCCCAATGATATTTTGGCTTTTGCTTATACTAAAGCTAAAATTAATCAGGATTATCGTTTTGATCTGCTTCCTATCAAGCGGCAAGGGAGCAACTATCATGATCAGCAAATTAAGGGAAAGATTGCAAGTGCAAGTGCAATTAGGCAGGCAATTATTGAAAAGGATGATTACAGGCCAACTGTTCCACAGGTAATGGGAGATATATTGGCGATGATTAAGGAAATTCCTTCATGGACAGAACTTTATCCATTATTACGTAATCAGCTTATCCAAGCACCTATTTCGACCCTGCAGTCAACTTACTTAATGGTAGAAGGATTAGAATATCGGATGAAGGAGGCTGCCCAGCGGAGTCTTGACTTTAGCTCATTTATGAAATTCACCAAGACTAAGCGGTATACCTATGCCCATTTATTACGAGTTTATTTATACACTATTTTGCAGATTACCCAAGAAGAAGTGGATAAACATAGTAAAAGTCCTTATCTTCATATCTTGGCCTTTAATAAACGAGGCCGTGAATATCTTCATGAAGTGAAACAGCAGGTTGATCTTCCGCTGATTACAAAAGTAGATCAGGAAATGCGTGATCAATTGCTCAACCTTGATTATCGCGCTGGTAAGCTGTATCAACTGTTTACGCCAATTGAACAAGATTTAAAGCATCCACCGATAATTATTAATTAACGTCTTTGATAAAGTTTGGTAAAATATTCTAAGTAGCTTTGGTTTTCTAATAGGTTGTCAAGGAAAAAACGTTGACAACCTATTAGGGGACTAGTATAATTGCACATGTTGCATTAGGAGGTTAGTACGTTGAAATGGTCGTTAGCTGAATTACATCGTTACCAAGATGAACCACTTCATATTCAAAGTACTTTTGATCTGAACGCATCATTAACGAAGCTGTTTCCAGATATTATTTTAGCTGTTCAACCAGTTAAAGTTGATGGTTACGTTACTTATAACGATGGTGATGCAACGATTAGCGCTCATGTTACGACGACGTTAACCGTTCCATCTAGTCGCTCGTTAACACCCGTTCAATTACCACTCGATTTTACGTTCTCAGAGACGTATATCGATGATCGTTCACATTTTGCCCGCTATGAGGATGAAGATGAGGTTGTTTTCCTTATTAAAAAAGGTGATTCAATTGATTTTGATACTGCACTAGCGGAAAATATCGTTGAACAGGTACCACTACGGGTCCTTTCTGCCGAAGAAAAGTCTGGCAAACCAATGCCAAATGGAAAGGGTTGGAGTGTTATCTCTGAAGATGACTACAAGGCCCAGCAGCAGAAAGCTGACAAAGTTGATCCACGTCTCGCTAAGTTGCAAAACCTTTTTCCTGATCAGGATAACAAAAAATAGCGGACGGTTAAAAACCATTTGTGGATAATTCTAATTTCTTAGGAGGTGTCAAACATGGCTGTTCCAGCACGGAAGACTTCAAAGACTAAGAAGCGTATGCGTCGGGGTCACATCAAGTTAAATGTACCTGGCCTTACTCCTTGCCCAAACTGTGGTGAACTTCGTAAGTCACACATGGTATGCCCTAGTTGTGGTTACTACGACGGCAAGCAAGTTGTTAACACTAACAACTAATTAATAAAAAACTATCCTTTAGGCGCCGGACCTAGGATAGTTTTTTTATTTTAAAATTTTCTAAGAATTTATAAGTGAAAAATGATATAATCTAATTCCTTGATAAATCGAGATTTTTAGTATAGAGAATACTAGGGTTTATTAAAAAATTGTGATAAAATTATTGTGTTTTATTAATACGTATAACAAGTAAAAAAGATTATTATAGTAGGTGAGTTATTAATGAGTCGAATTTTAATTATTGAGGATGAGGAAAATTTAGCAAACTTTGTTGAACTTGAATTAAAGCATGAAGGATATGATACGGACGTTGAGCTGGACGGCCGTGCCGGATTGGAAGCAGCCTTAAATCAAGATTTTGACGTGATTTTGCTAGACTTGATGCTCCCAGAGTTAAATGGGATTGAAGTTGCACGGCGGGTTCGTGAATTAAAAGATACCCCAATTATTATTATGACCGCTCGTGATTCTGTTATTGACCGTGTCTCTGGACTAGATCATGGGGCCGATGATTATATTGTTAAACCATTTGCGATTGAAGAACTTCTTGCGCGAGTACGGGCATTATTGCGGCGTATCAGTATTGAAGATGGCAATAATAAGGAACATCAAACAACGGTCAATTACAAGGATCTTACGATTGAAAAAGAGAACCGGGTTGTTCGTCGTGGCGATGAAGTAATTAACCTCACAAAGCGGGAATATGAGTTGTTGTTGATTTTGATGGAAAATATCAATGTTGTTATGTCACGAAAAGACCTTTTGAGCAAGGTTTGGGGATATGATTCAAAAGTAGAAACCAATGTTGTTGATGTTTATATTCGGTACTTACGGAATAAGATTGACCGTCCTGGTGAAAAGAGTTACATCCAGACGGTTCGTGGTACTGGGTATGTGATTCGCTCCTAGGAATGATCAATTATGAAGCAAAAAGATGAAAGACAGTTTGTCTCACTAAAAATTAAGTGGGCAGCTGGAACGGCATTAGGTTCATTAGTCATCTTTTGTATCGTTGCCATGGCGCTGTTTAGTGCATTTACACAAAACTTGTTTCATCAGGAAAGACAGTTGTTAAATCAAGGGATGACCAATATTAGTACACAATTGAGTACTGTTAATAAACCCTTAACCAAGAAGAATATTAGTCATCTTATTGATCCAGACAGAAATCGATCAAATATTATTTCTGGACAGGAATATAAACGACCGGTCATTAAGGAATTAAGTGATGGACACTTGGTTGTTAATGTTTACAATCCTGATGGAAATAATATTTTGAGTACTGGGCACTATATTAAAAAACCACAGTTTACGGCTAACCGCAATATTCATGTTGCTGCTGGTCCCGATCATGATGTGTTGGTCGGTCAGATGCCAATCTATGGGCAAAATAATCGGCAGTTGATTGGGTACCTACAAGTTGAAAATAATCTTGATGCCTATATGCAAAGTTATCATCAGTTGGCATTAGTATGTATCTTGGCCCTTTGCCTTGTTGTGATTGCGAGTGGGCTCTTAGGCTACTTCCTTTCCCTTTTTCTGCTCCGGCCATTGGATGGTATTCATGATACGGTTAAGGAGATTAGTGCAGACCCGACGAAAGATGTCCGGGTACCAACGACCAATCGTAATGATGAACTAGCAGAACTGATAATGACGTTTAATGAGATGCTTGATCGGATGCAGCGGTATATCGACCAGCAGTCACAGTTTGTCAGTGATGTTAGTCATGAATTACGGACACCTGTTGCAATTATTCAAGGGCATTTAGAGATGCTTCAACGCTGGGGGAAAGATGATCCGAAAGTGCTGGATGATTCAATTAATGCAACGTTGATTGAAACACGCCGAATGAAAAATTTAGTTCAAGAAATGCTTGATTTAAGCCGGGCAGAGCAAATTGAGATCAATTTCCGTAACCAACATACAATTGTTAATGATGTTGTTTACCAAGTCTACAATAACTTTAAGATGTTATACCCAGACTTTACATTTCGGTTGGATGACGACCTTAAAGAGCCAATCATGGTTGATATTTATCGAGATCATCTTGAACAGGTACTTGTAATCCTATGTGATAATGCCGTCAAGTATTCCACCGATGACCATAAAGAAATTCATATGATTCTTTCACGGGGGATGAACACGGTTGAGATCGGTATTCAAGACTTTGGTGAAGGGATTTCGCCGGAAAACGTAAAACGGGTCTTTGATCGGTTCTATCGAGTAGATAAGGCCCGTAGTCGTAAAAAAGGTGGCAACGGATTAGGTTTATCGATTGCCAAGCGACTAATTGAAGGTTATCATGGTTCAATCACCTTAGAGAGCTCAGTTGGTGCAGGATCATTATTTAGAATCATTTTACCGATTATTGAAGATCCAGAGACGAAAAAGTAAATATTTAAGATGTGAGAATAGAAGCGATATTATGACTGGAAACCTTTTGCTTCTATCCTCACTTTTTTATTACAAAACGCTTTTATTCAAATGCTTTACCAACTAATCTTATTTTCAAAACTTCGATTGTGATTATCTCATTTGTTGTTTACGCAATTTATGCGTAGGGTGGGATGGAGAACCCTAGGGAGGAGGATCCCGATAGCATGAAAATCCCGCCAAAACATTTCTACGTGACCTGGTTATTGGTTTGCTTTTAACAATTGGTAGTTATGTATTAATAATTTTGAGGACTAGATTTAGTGTTAATTACAGACAGATCATTGTAAAATCAAATGTTAACTTCTTATCGAGCATGATTTCCAAAATGTATTCTGGACGGTTTTTGGTTCGTTTTTCTTTAGAAGTGTGGTTTAGATTTTCTATAATTACGCATCAAAGTAGATCAAAAGGCCGGAAGTGGCAACCAACCTTTGTTTTTCACTCTCGACCTTTTTAATCTTTATTTAATTTTTTAAGTCGCTGGTAAATTATAATCCCCCCGATACAAGTAATGACAAATTCCGTAAAAGGGACTGCTGCCCAGACCCCGTTAATTCCGGCAACCTTTGCTAGAATAAAGATAGCCGGAAGGAGAATAATATAACCACGAAGAATCGATAAAGAGAATGATGCCCGCGCTGAGCCAATTGCCGTTAAGAAGAGAATAAACAGGAGATTTAACGCACTGAAGAAGACACTTATAAAGTAAATTGGGAGGCCAACACTAGCATAGGCAAGAAGTTGGCTTGAATGGGAAGCGTTAAAAATTTCAATAATTGGGTGTTTAATAGTAATGAGGATAATAAAGCTGATGGTAGCTAAAAAGAGGGTAATGATAATTCCGTTTTTTAGCGTCATCGACACGTTCTTATATTCATGTTTACCAAATTCACGACTAGCAAGGGGTTGAACACCAAGTGCTACCCCATTAGCAATTGCAAGGACAACAATGGCGATATTGGATATCACTCCATATGCAGCAACAGCATAGTTATTAGCCAGTTGCAATAAAACATGGTTAAAGAAATAGATACTGACACCAGTACTTAATTCATTTAATGCTGAAGCGACTCCTAACCGTGCTGAGTACCAAATATTTCTTAGTTGCGGGACCACCCAGTGCCATTCTAATTGTCGTTTGGTAAACTTATGGTGAAAGCTTAGAACAGCCAAACTGATTGCTGGTGAGAATAAGACTGCTAAGGCGGCTCCTTCTAATTTAAGCCCTATTCCAAAGATAAAGAACCAGTCGATGAGAATAACAGATAATGTTTCTGTTAGGGTGGCCTTCATTGTTAAAGTGGGATTGCCATCGTTACGAATAAAATTAATTGCAATATAGTTAATCATGTAGAGCGGCCCACTCCATGAAACTATTCGTAAATAAATGATTGCCATCTGACGAGTTGCATCATCTGCCCCTAGAAAATTAACTATCGGTATAGCAAAGATGTTTAATAGGGTTGCTAAAATAAGACCAAAAGTAAAGGCAAAAATCATTAGTTGACTAAATAATGATTTTATTCTTTCAGGATGCATAACCTTATTTAACGAAAAGATAGTGGCACCACCGACTCCTAGCAAAAGCCCCATCCCATTGAAAACATTGAATAAGGGAAGAACCAAGTTAAGAGTTGTTAATCCTAAAGCTCCTGCGGCGATTGAAATAAAAAGGGTGTCAATAATAACGTACATTGACATCCCCAGTGTTGCGGCAACGTTACGACTAACATAATGCCGCACCTCTTTTGTAATTGACATTGAATCCATATTAAAACCTCCACAAAACTTGCTCCCATCCCCCTTATTGGACGCCTGTTTGAGAAGCATAAATTAAATTGTTGTAAAACCCGGCGATTCTACTTTCCTTATTTCATCTATTGATATTTTAGCAAATATTCTTATTGCTTATATTATAATTCCATTACAATGGTCAATTTCATGTTGAACAATCTCGGCAGCAAAATCCGTAAGCTCTAAAGTTTGCACTTGCCAATTCTGATTACGAAACTTAACGGTAATTTGCTTATAACGCTTAGTGGGGCGGGTACCACTTAATGAAAGACATCCTTCTGTAGTTTGGTAAGGGTGGCTTTTAGTGATAATTTGTGGGTTGAACATTACGACATTAAAGGGACCAATCCGCGCGATAATTGCATTCTTATTTACGCCAATCATGTTGGCAGCCATTCCAACACATTCAGCTTGATGAGCATTAAGCGTTTCAATAAGATCATTTGCAAGTGACAAATCAGTTTTGGTTACGGGGGTTGATTTGGTGGCAAGCAACTGTTGATCTTCAATAATTGGTTTAATCATGGTTTCCTCCTGAAAAAACAAAGCTGGGAAAAACGTTTGCTTTCTCCCAGCTTTTTAATAGTTAATTGTTATGATGATGTTGTTTCCCAGCATTACGTTGGCGATTAGAATTTGCTTGATTATTTGGTTTTGTATCACCTTTGCGTAATTGGTCAATTGCATTAATTGGTTTAGTTGAAGAACTAGGAGTGTTAATTACTGGTGCTTTAGGCATTTTAATTGGGTTATTCTTACTTTCTTCTTCAATTTGGCGACGAATCCGTGGTCGATAAGCATTGATCATCAATGTTTGTAGGATGGCAAATAGTCCACCGATGAAGAAGTAGAGCCCTAATCCAGCAGAAGAAGTAATTGAGATGAAGAAGGTCATGAATGGACTTATCCAAATGGCAGCCTTCATTTGTTTCTTCTGGGCTTCAGGAACACCGACAAGTCCAAGATAACTCTGGGCAGCATAAGCGATAAAAGATAAGACTGCTAAGATAATGCTGGGTTTACCAAGCGGAATACCAAAGAAAGTTGCGTGGTAAAGGTCTGGAGAATAACGAATGGCAGCGTATAAGGCAGCAAAAATTGGCAACTGAATTAATAATGGCAAACATCCAATTCCGCCCGTTAAACTGATATTGTTATCACGGTAAAGAGCCATCATTTGTTGACTAACAGCGGCCTGTTCTTCAGGGGTTTTAGCCGCTTTTTGTTTTTCTGTTAGTTCTTTAATCAATGGTTGAACCTTGGACATTTTTTCTTGCATAATGGTTGATTTTTTCATTTGTGAGAACATCACTGGTAAAAGAATTGTTCGCACCACTACTACAATTACAATGATTGCCCAGCCGTAGTTATTACCCATATGGCCGGCTAACCATTCCATTAAGTGCTGCATTGGTTTAGCCATATAATCGTAGACAAACCCATATGGCCGACCGCTCTTGGTAGTTCGTACACAGCCGCTAAGAAGCAGCAGGAGGGTAAAAAGTCCGCTAGCGATCGTTATTCGTTTTCGTTTCATATTAATGAATCAAACTCCCTTATTTGTTTGTGTATTAATTACGTTAATAGTACGTATTTTACTCTATTCAGGAATTGAATTCTACCGCTAATCGCGAACTAATGAGTGATTTGAAATGAATGATGGTAGTTTTGCGGGGTTCCTGTACTGATTTTAACCTTATTAATTCGCGCGTAGGGGGTGGGACCGGCCTTAATTTTTGTAATTAATTGTTTGACAATCTCAATGGGTCCCTGCAGTTCACAATAAACACTTCCGTCGTCCTTATTCATAACGATTCCTTCTATTCCAGCATTCCGTGCTAACTGATAAACGCTCCAACGAAAACCAACTCCTTGAACGCGGCCGGTAATTATAAGATGGTAATTAATCATAATTAAAACTCCTTAATAAAAACTTATTATTAGTTAATAACAATTGTACAACAAGAACATGGTATAATTTAATTAACAAGAAGGAGCATGCGAATTATATGGAACAATTAACATCTATTCATAATCAGCACGTTAAGGATTGGAAAAAGTTGCAAACTAAAAAAGCGCGACGGCAGACTGGTACTTACCTGTTAGACGGCTGGCACTTAGTTCAAGAAGCATCTAAAGCTGGAATTGAGCTTTTAGAAGTAGTAGGGACAACTGAGCAGTTAGCTGTCCATCCAGAGCTTGAAGGGATGGCAAATGCAACCTATGAAGTTACTGAAGAAATCATGAAACACATTACTGATACGGTAACACCCCAAGGAATTGCAGCAGTTGTTGCTTTACCAGCTGCTCATCGTTTACCAGCAGGGCCACTGCATGGAGCATGGCTATTCCTCGACCGGGTTCAAGATCCAGGCAATGTGGGAACAATGGTACGGACAGCGGATGCCGCCGGGTTTACGGGAGTAGTAGTTGGACAACGTTCTGCAGACTTATTTGGTCCTAAAGTTGTTCGTTCAATGCAAGGAAGTCAATTCCACCTGCAAATGTTTGAAGGTGACTTACCAAAGTGGATTGATGATTTTAAAGCAATCAATGCACCTGTGTATGGTACACAGTTGAATCCCCAGGCAAAAAATTTTCGGACTGTTAATCCGGGGAATACTTTTGCCCTAATTATGGGTAATGAAGGGCAGGGGATGAGTGATGAGTTGCTATCCCAAACAACGGATAATCTCTACATCCCAATGCGTGGTGAAGCGGAATCACTCAATGTGGCTATCTCCGCAGGAATCTTAATGTTTCAGCTTAACCAAAATCTAGATTAAACTAATTTATTTTCTCGTTAAAATCGTGTATGATAATTTCAATAATATAGAAAAGGGGTATTACATGAAATCAAAGAATGAATGGCGCACCGATAAAGAGTATGTTTCAATCGTTGCCGATCTGTTAGCCCAGCCAGCTGTCCAAAAGCTAGCGAACTATACTCAGCATCATCACTCTACCCGTCTGCAACATTCTATTGCGGTTTCGTATGATAGCTACAAAATTGCTAAAAAAATGCATCTTGATTATCGCAGTACTGCGCGGGCCGGTTTATTGCATGATCTCTTTTATTATGATTGGCGGACAACTAAGTTTAATTTAGGAACTCATGCTTTTATTCATCCCCGCGTTGCATTACGCAATGCTGAAAAGTTAACCCCATTAAATGAAAAAGAAAAGGATATTATCCTTAAGCATATGTTTGGCGCAACGTTGGCAGTGCCACGTTATCCAGAGAGTCTAATTGTATCGCTAGTTGACGATTTTGAAGCGGAACATGAATTCTTTGGACCGTTGCGTGCAAAGATGCGTCGAAAGATTAAGAAACGACGGATACGAACAACTTGGTAGAGAAGAAGGAGAGTTAAATTATGGAACAATTAGTAGCAGAAAAGGCACTTGATGAAGACTGTAAACTTTGTCCAAAATTTACACGTACGTTTATGATCTTGGGAAAGAAATGGAACGGCTTAATCATTGAAGTGCTACTTAAAAATGGCAACATGCGATTTAAGGATATTACCAGTAGCATTGCTAAGTGCAGCGATCGGGTTTTATGTGAACGATTAAAAGAGCTCGAAGATGAACAAATTGTTATTCGTAACACTTACGAAGGATCTAGTCGCGTCGATTATTCGCTGACTGAACGTGGGCAAGAATTGCGTCCAGTCATGGAAGCTGTTCATGCATGGAGTGACAAGTGGATTTAAAAATAACGCTTGACGCCTTATAAATGATTGTCTAGAATATGTAATTGAATTAAAAGCTATGATGAGAGCTAGTAGCTAGATGATCCTGTTAGAGAGTTGCAGCCATATTCTGAAAGTTGCAATCAGTGATCTAAGGTGAATTTCACTTTCGGAGCTGATGCGTAATGGTATTCCGGCTAATCACCGTTATTGATTATTTGAGTGTGTAGGGCTTTACCTACAAACTAGGGTGGTACCGCGAAGCCTCGTCCCTATATTGGGATGAGGCTTTTTTTGAATTAAGGAGTGAAAATATGGGACTAAGAGAGAAATTAGCCAAACTTCGTGAAGAAGGATTGCAAGATATTAAACAATCGGAGGATTTAAAAAGAGTTAATGAAATCCGTGTAAAGATGCTGGGAAAGAAAGGACCGATTACTTCGGTTCTACGTGGTATGCGTGACCTCAGTGCTGAAGAACGACCCAAAGTAGGTCAATTCGCTAATAAGGTACGGGACGAATTAGCGGCTGCGATTGAAGAAAAGCGTGCGGAATTAGAACAAGCAGCCATGGATGCTAAGTTAGCAGCCCAAACAATTGATGTTACTCTTCCTGGAACACCAGTAGCACAAGGCCAACCTCATGTTATTCAACAAATTATTGATCAAGTTGTGGACTTGTTTGTATCAATGGGATATGAAGTCGCAGTTGGGGATGAAGTGGAGCAAGAAGTTTATAACTTTGAAAAGCTTAACTTGCCTAAAGACCACCCCGCTCGTGACATGCAAGATACTTTTTATGTTACTCCATCTGTTTTGATGCGGACACAAACGTCACCAATGCAAGCACGGATGCTCGAAAAACATGATTTTAGTCAAGGACCACTAAAGATGATCTCACCAGGTAAGGTTTACCGGCGTGATACTGATGATGCAACTCATAGTCATCAATTCCACCAAATTGAAGGGATGGTCGTTGGTAAGAATATTACAATGGCTGATTTAAAGGGAACCCTTGAAGCGGTTGCCCAAAACCTTTTTGGTGATAAGTTAGAGGTCCGCTTACGGCCAAGCTACTTCCCATTTACTGAACCATCAGTTGAAGCAGATATTACTTGTTTCAACTGTCTTGGGAAGGGGTGTGCAATTTGTAAACAAACTGGTTGGATTGAGGTACTTGGTGCCGGAATGGTTCATCCAAATGTGCTTAAGATGTCAGGCATTGATCCAGAAGAATATGGCGGCTTTGCATTTGGGCTTGGGCCAGACCGCTTTGCTATGTTGAAGTACGGCGTTGACGATATTCGTAACTTCTACCAAAATGATGTCCGCTTCCTTAACCAATTTGACCAGAAAGGATAATGTGAAATGAAAGTATCATATCAATGGCTTCAAGAATACCTTGATTTAGATGTAGCTCCTCAAGATTTAGCAGAAAAAATTGCTCGTACCTCTGTTGATATTAATGATGTTTATTCATTAAGCGACGGTTTAAAGAAGATTGTTGTTGGGGAAGTAGTAAAATGTGAAAAACACCCTGATTCGGATCACCTTCATGTTTGTCAAGTAGATGTTGGAGAAGAAGAACCAATTCAAATTGTTTGTGGTGCCCCTAATGTTCAAGCGGGTAAAAAGGTGATCGTTGCCCTTCATGGTGCTCGGATTGCTGATAATCAAAAGATTAAGCGTGGTAAGATCCGGGGTATTGAATCAAATGGGATGCTTTGTGCCCTTCAAGAAATTGGCTTCAGCGACAAGATTGCCCCTAAAGATTACGAAGACGGGATCTATTTCTTACCAGATGATGCCAAGAACGGTGATTCCGTATTTAGGTACTTAGGTATGGATGACACGATCATCGATACAGATGTAACGCCTAATCGTGGTGACATGCTTAGTATTTATGGAAATGTTAATGATATTGCAGCTTTTTACGGGTTAAAGCCACACTTTAAAGAAATTAAGATTAAAGAAGAAGGTACTGAGAAGACAGCGGACCTTCTTCAAGCAGAAATTAATGATCCTAAGATTGCACCAACCTATAAGTTACGGGTAATCAAAGGGGTTAAAATTGCTGAAAGTCCACTTTGGCTTCAGATTCGCTTATGGAACAGTGGTGTCCGGCCAGTAAATAATGTTGTGGATGTGACTAACTATATCCTCCTTAAATATGGTCAACCACTCCACAGTTATGATTATGATCAATTATCTGGTAAAAACTTTGGGGTGCGTCATGCTAATGAAGGTGAAAAGTTTGTTACGCTAGACGGGGATGAACAAACCTTAAAGGCAAATGATATTGTTGTAACCGTTGATGGTGAGCCTGTTGCTCTTGCTGGAACGATGGGAGGAGAAGGAACGGCAGTAAGTGATGATACGACCACTGTTGCCCTTGAAGCAGCCATTTTTGATCCAGTAATGGTCCGGAAACAAGCACGGCGCTTAGATCTTCATAGTGAATCTTCAATGCGATTTGAACGAGGAATCAATCCAGCAACAGTTGAAACCGCATTGAATGAAGCAGCTGAGATGATTAAGGAGCTTGCTGGTGGCACGATTACAGCAGGAATTGTAACTGGTAGTGAAGCGCCAGCAGTTGATACCCCAATCAAACTATCCCTTGCGAAGATTAATCATGTTCTGGGCACTTCATTAACCATGGAACAAGTTACTAATATTTTTGATCGCTTGGCATTTGCTTACACTGTTGATGGTGACGATCAATTAACAGTAACTGCCCCAGCACGGCGTTGGGATATTAGCCTTGCAGCTGATCTTTATGAAGAAATTGCCCGAATTTATGGTTATGATAATTTGCCATCGACTTTACCAACAATGACCCGTAACCGGGGAGGACTAACCCCACGTCAACAGTTTATTCGGGCAAGTCGTCATGACCTTGAAGGAATGGGCTTAACGCAAGCGATTAGCTACTCCTTAACAACTATTGATAAGGCTAAGCAATTCCAAATTAAACCACTTGCGGAACCAATGAAATTAGATTTCCCAATGAGTTCTGATCATGTCGCTACCCGGATGAATATTATTAGCGGCTTGCTTAATGATATTGCTTATAACGTGGCGCGAAATGTTGATAACGTAGCGCTATATGAAGAAGGTCGGGTCTTCTTGCCAATGGGGGATGAACGTCCGGTAGAACAAGAACACCTTGCAGCTGCGGTTACTGGCCAAATGGTAGCTAATAGTTGGAATAAGAAAGATCAACCGGTTGATTTCTTCCAACTAAAGGGGATCGTTGAACGTTACCTTAAGAATATGGGGATTGCTGGTAAGGTTGCTTATGTTCCAACTAGTGATCGACCAGAAATGCATCCAGGACGAACCGCTGATATTATGGTTGATGACCAATTAGTTGGTTTTATTGGTCAAGTTCACCCACAAACTGCTAAGGAATATAAGATTCCCGAAACATATGTATTTGAATTAAATCTTGAATTATTACTGGCTGCACCAAAGATTGAAAATGAATATACCCCTATTAGTAAGTATCCTTCAATCACTCGCGATATTGCCCTCTTAGTTGATAGTGATGTTGAAAATGCAACAATTGTAGAAGCAATTAAACAAAAGGGTGGTGCATACCTTAAAGATATTCACCTATTTGATGTTTATGCTGGCTCGCACCTGCCGGCAGGTAAGAAGTCGTTAGCTTACACTTTAACTTATCAAAATGATAAAGGAACATTAACTGAAGACCAAGTAAATGCGGCCTTTGATAAAGTTACTACTTATTTACAAGATAAGATTGATGCGGAGATTCGTTAAAATATTGAAAGTAGAAACAGCCTAAGATTGTTTCAAGGAGGTTGGGAGAAAACTTTTGTTTTTTCCCAACCTCAACTGCTTTAATGAACAATAGTAAGATAACGTGGAACTAGCTTTACGTCGTCACAAGGCTCGAGTATAAATCAGCGTGCCGTGCTAATCATTGTCCTAATTTAGCTCATCGTTTTCCCACTCTCCTTAGTGCAAATGAGTATTTTTTACGTATTTATTATTATAGGGCTAATCGCTAAAGTAATAATTAGTGGTTGAAGGGCCGAAAAATTTCTGCTATTTTATTAATAGTTTGATAATAAAATAGGAATATTTAATATAAAGAGGGATAAACGAAATAATGAAATCAACAACAAAGAAAATTCTTGCATCATCGTTAGGAGTAGCTGGCGCAATGGCAATGGGAACTGTAACTGCTAAGGCTGATACGACTATTACGGTCACTGCTGGTGACAATTTGAACGGGATTGCGCAAAAGTATAATGTTAGTGTAGATGATATTGTAACTGCTAATCACTTGCAAAATAAAGAATTAATTTTTGCAGGGCAAAAATTAACAATCCCAACCAAAGAAAAAAATGAAACCTCGACTAATAATACTGCGAAAAAGGATCAACCTAACAAGAATAGTCAAAGTCTACAAGACTCTGTTAATAAGGCAATGTCCTATTTAGGAACACCTTATGTGTGGGGTGGTAATAAGCCAGGTGGTTTTGACTGTTCTGGTTTAGTTCAATATTGCTATGGGATTCCTCAACGAACAACTTACGAACAACAGGTTTTAGGACCTCATATTCACGATAATGTCTTAAACGCTCCATATGGGGCCCTTGTATTTTACGGTTCTGATGATGCCCCATACCACGTAGCTATTTCGCTTGGTGATGGTCGAATTATTCAGGCTCCAAATGAAAATGAAACAGTTAAGATTACTAACCAACAATACTTCCCTGGAAATTACTACGTTGTTATGCATTAATCTTTCTTTTTGGCTCGCCGTTAATAATTTAAATTAGTAATTATCTTGCGCATCACAAAAGAGTGCTATATACTATTTCAGATTAGAAAGTTTAATGAGGGAGACAAATTGATGGGTATTCAACAGAATAAACGTCCAGTAGTTATTGGCGTTACAGGTGGTTCCGGTAGTGGAAAGACAACGGTAAGTAATAAAATCTATGACCAATTACATGGACAGGCAATTCAGATTATTAACCAAGATACTTACTATAACGATCAGGCAGATATGACAATGGATGAACGTAAGGCAGTAAATTATGATCATCCCCTTGCATTTGATACAGATTTGTTAATTGAGCAGCTAACGGATTTGCGGAGTAATAAGGCGATTGAGATGCCGGTGTATGACTATACCCAATATACTCGTTCTGATAAAACTGTTCATGTAGAACCAACAGATGTCATTATTTTGGAAGGAATCTTAATTCTTGATGATGAACGTTTACGTGATTTAATGGATATTAAGGTTTATGTTGATACAGATGACGATATTCGAATTATTCGTCGAATTCAACGTGATATGGTTGAGCGTGGTCGGTCTCTTGATTCAATTATTACTCAATACTTAGCCACGGTAAAACCAATGTACCATCAATTTGTTGAACCAACTAAACGCTACGCTGACATTATTGTGCCAGAAGGTGGCGAAAACCAAGTTGCAATTGACCTATTATCTACTAAAATCCGTGATATTTTAGTAAAACGAGGACATACTGAATTGCAATAGGTATTTACAAGCTGAAGTAGAAATGGTAATGTTGCACTGGATAAATTATGAGGAGTGTTTATAATGGCTGAAGAAAAAACTTTTCCAATGACCCTTGAAGGGAAGAAAAAGCTTGAAGATGAACTTGAAGAGTATCGTTTGAAGCGTCGACCAGAAGTTATTAAGCGGATAAAGATTGCTCGTAGTTATGGTGATTTATCTGAAAACTCAGAATATGAATCCGCAAAAGATGAACAAGCAATGGTTGAGAGCCGGATTGCTCAAATTGAAAACATGCTTCAATATGCTGAAATTATTGATAATGAAGATGTTGATAAGGATGAAGTATCAATGGGGCGGACAATTACTATTCAAGAATTGCCAGATGAGGAACAAGAAGAATACCAAATTGTCGGTGAATCAGAATCTGATCCATTTAACGGTAAGATTTCTAATGAATCTCCAATGGCAAAAGGATTGCTTGGTCATAAGGTCGGCGAAGTAGTTGAAGTTGAAGTGCCTAATGGGACAATTAAGTTAAAGATTATTAAAGTGGATTAATTAAAATGTTTTAAACGAGATAGAGGAATGTTGTAAATTTCTCTATCTCGTTTTACTTATTGGTATTATTTTCTGGCTATGCTATAGTAAGATGGATGAAAGCGATATCAGATGAATGTTGGAGGGAAAAACATGAAATTGATTATTACTGATGCTGCAAGCCAATGGTTTCGTGATGAAATGGACTTAAAACCAGGGAATGGAATAAAATTTTACGGTAAGACTTATGGTCAAACTGAGGTTCATCACGGCTTTTCACAGGGATTTACCCGTGAAGATAAACCAGTTGAGCCGATTTTAGAGATGCAAAAGGATGGAATTAACTACCACATTGACTCCTTAGATGAATGGTTCTTTAAGGATCTTATAACCACTGTTGACTATGATGAGCAAGCAGACGGACTAGTCTTTCATTTTCAACATGAAAATGGTGATACACCCGATGTAGCTGGGTTTGTTAAAGATGCCGATGACCATTCGGATAATAAGGCCGATGCCTCTACTGGAGCTTCACGGCATTAATTTTTTAATAAAATAAAAGTGAGGCTGAGAAAAACAAAAGTTTTTCTCAGCCTCAACTGCTTTCACGAACAATAGTAAGATAACGTGGAACTAGCTTTGCATCGCCTAAGGCACGAGAAGGTTGTTTGCCACTTCCGTTATTTCTAATTAAACACTGTTTTTCTTTGGTGTTCTTTCTTAACCCACCAACCAGTTAAACCTAGACTTATAACTGTAATTATAAGGCCAGGGATAAGGAAGGGTGGCCGGTAATAAAATTCAACTTGGTGCTTTCCAGGGCTCATCGGAACAGCCATAAAGGTATTAAGCACAGTTTGGGGAGTAGCGGCCTTACCATCTACCTTGACATGCCAGCCTTTAGCAGCAGGAATAGTTGTCATCAATACTTGCTGATTACGCTGGAGATTAACTGTTCCAACGATCCGATTACTACGGTATGAACTAATCTTTAACGGTGATTCTTGGAGAGTCTTTAAGCTTGCCATGAATGGTCGTTGCTTTAATTGATAGATACTAACGTTTTGCATCCAAAGAGCTATCTTCTTTAGTTGCAAATTAATAATGATTTTTTGGCCTTTTTGGTCATGGGCAACGTTAATTACTACTGTATTACGGAAAGTATCATACTGGGTAAATTTTTTGTTATTCATCGTAATTGTGGCATTATCCTCGACATTTGGTCCGAGGGTTAAGTAGTAAGAATCGTTAGTCGGTGGAATGAATTCTAACTGGACTGATGCTGGTTTAAGCAAGTTTTGCTTTCTAAAGATTGTTCCAGTAATTTGCTTAGCGCTTTGAACATTATTGAATTTGACAGAATCAAAGTTTTGAACCGCAAATAGGGAATGAAATGTGGGACGACCGGCAAGAGTTTGGAAGATCTGTGACTGATAATTTAAGGGATCCATTGTAGTTCGATGGAGGTGGAGAATGCCGGTGTTAGCTCCAAATGCAAGTGGGAGAGCGTGCAAGTTCTCACGGAGATTAACTGCAGAGGTTGACCCTACTAATGGATAACTATACCAGTCAGGTCGAAATCCAGAGAGAGGTAAGGCTTGACCGGTCGAAGTATTTCGAGCATTCATTGTGTATTTATAACCAAGAAGAGCATCACTAACTTGGGTTCCGTTAGTATAGGTAACAAACCCGTCCCCATCTGGCTGCCCAATTGCTCCCATGAAGGCTGGAATGGATGGTTCTAAGGTAGAACCAAAATGGTCACCAGAATTAAAATCTGCTTGAAAGGGATCATCCTTAGTTCGCATGAAAGTTTTTGCTATGCGGTAGAATCCCGAATCGTGTTTTTTTAACTTTGTGACACTTTTATCAAGGGCAATGGTGTAGTTACTAAATTCAGGTTGTGAAACGTACGAGATCTTATTAAGTGCCGTATATCCACTCATGGAAATATCGCAGACTGCAAGGAGGATCAGTAACGCATCGTATAAGCGTGGCGAATTTGTTCTGGGAATATAAAGACAACTAACGGCAATTAGTGCAAAACATAGACCAATATTTCGTTGGTTGCTATTAATATACGATAAGTTGAGCGTACCAACATACCAGTAAATTGCGATAATTAGTAGTGTCAGGATAATGGCACTCCGTTTTTTTATTTTAAAATCTGGTTGAAGCACTTTGGCAGCAAGAAAAATACACCAGAAAGAAAAAAGGTACGAAAAACGATAAGGGTACCAAACAGGAAACTGGCCGGCATGCCATAAAAGGTCTAATGGCTCATAGCAGAATGAGAAAATAAAGAAAACTGAGATGGCGCCCCCAATTAAACGTCGACGCAAATCAAAGCGGCTATTGAAAAAGTAAAGACAAGCCCCGAGCATTAGTAGCATTCCAACATAAATGTTAGGCTGACCATTCGGCATTTGATTAAAATTAAATGATCCAGGAACAAGTTTACCAAGCATTTTAGGGGCAAAGTACTCAAAACGGCTGTGAATCTTAGTTTCGGTATACGTCCCTTTACTTTGCATTAATGCGTAGAATGTTGGCAATAAAATAACTGCGGAAATACCAGCTGCAAGAACTGAGCTGCCAAGGTACCGTAGAAAAATCACGCTGCGTTGTCGCCATGAAGCCAATGCCGGCGTCTGCCAGAGGAAGAATAAGAAAGTAAAGATAGCGATCATCCAGCCCATATAATAATTATCAATCAGCATTACTGCTAGCCAAGAGATATAAGTGCCGACCCGCTTTTGATAGATAAGTTTGAGGAGTCCCCAAATAATTAATGGCAAAAGTATTAAAGCGTCTTGCCAAATCATATTTAATTGATTAGCAATCATCCACCCATTCATTGAGTAGACCGTACTGAATGCTAAAATTCGCCATCCCTGTTGTAGTTTAGTTTTTTCCATTAGCCATGCAAAACTCAAGCCTGCTAATCCATAACGGACGAGGGTAATGATGGTGATTCCAGTTACAAGGTGTTGAGCGGGAAAAAATAACAAAATTAAGTTTAATGGGCTTAGCAAATAATACGCATTCGTTCCAAACATTTCGCCACCTAGCCCCTTACTAAATGAATAGAAGAAACTGCTGGGATGGTGGAGAATAGTATTTCGAAGGTAACTAAAAAAATCGACATATTGCTGGCCGAGATCAACGGTCAATAAGCTGCTCTTGCCAAAAGGTGTCATTTGACGGTATGCAAAGTAACAGGCCATCAAAATAACTGGCAATAGGAAACTTGCAATCAAAATTTTGCGTCGATATAAACGATGAAGTTGATATGAAAACACAGCAAATTTCTCCTTCTTTTAATTAAATAAACATATCCACATTATCATATCCTTTTTTGAAATGATATTCATTACTATTGTTCATTAAATTTCATTAAATCATTGGAATAAATTCTTCATTTCTTATAAAATAAAGAGTATTATTTTCACGTTAGTAGTGGTAACTATCTGTTAAAGCAGGTAATTTTTGTTAAAATAGATTCACTACGATGAAGGAGAATTATAAAACTGTGAAATTCTTTGATCGAATAATGAACTTATTTGGTTCACGTACCAAAAAGCGTCAAAATGCGCAGTCAATTATTCCATTCCGGCTGAACATGCTACTATGGATTGTTGGGATCTTATTATTAGCGTTAACTATTCGATTGTTTTATCTTCAAGTTCTGCAGGGAACATCATTTAAAGCAGAAGTAAAGCGATCGGATACAACAACGCAGACGAATAATGTACAACGGGGGATGATTTATGATTCACAAGGAAACGTTCTTGTTGGTAATCAAACTCATCAAGCCATTACCTATACTAAGGGGGCCAATGTAACTACTGATCAGCTCTATCAGATTGCTAATCGTTTAGGAAAATATGTGTCTGTCTCTAATAAAAATTCACGCTTAACTAATCGAAATGAAGAGGATTATTACCTTGCTGATAAAGAGCGCCTTAAGAGTGTTTTGAAACATGTCAAGACTTCAGATACAGATTCTGAAGATACTAAGTACGATAAAGCTCTCGAATATTTGAGTAAACATCCTGATTCATGGGAGCTTACTGATCAGCAAAAGAATAATGCTCGGATTTACGCAGCAATGAGTGGAGCATATTCCCTGTCAACGACTTATATTAAAGAAACAGGTGTTAGTGCTAAAGAGCTTGCAGCGATTGGAGAACACTTGAATGAAATGCCAGGAGTAAAGATCGGCACGTCTTGGACTCGTAACTATCCACAAGGAACAGATATCCAGTCGTTAACGGGGACTGTCTCGACTACTGGTTTGCCAAGTGATGAAGTTAACTCATTGCTTGCTCAAGGATATTCTCGGAACGATAGCGTTGGACAAAGTTATCTTGAAAAGCAGTTCCAATCAACTTTAGCCGGTTCGAAGTCACAAACTGAAGTTACTACTAACGGAAATGATGTAACTAAAGAAAAGACTAAGTACCCTGGTAAGAAGGGTGATAATTTAGTTTTAACGATTAATGCTAAGTTTCAAAAGAAAGTTCAATCAATTCTAAAAAATAATTACTCCGCTGCCGGAAATCAATATTCGACGGGAGTGTACGCAGTTGTTATGAACCCTAATACTGGTGCAATCTATGCGATGGCCGGAATTGATCGTGATCCAGAAACCGGTAAAGAAACCCCAGATGAAATTGGGGCTATTAACCACCCGATTACGATGGGGTCTGTTGTAAAGCCGGCAATGGTCATGGGGGCATTAATGGATGGTGTAATTACGCCAACAAATAATACCTTAACCGATATGCCAATTAAGCTTGCTGGAACTTCATCTAAGGGATCATGGTTTAACCATGGTGGCTCAGCCAATATGGCAATTAATGCAGCAACGGCGCTCGAAGTTTCTTCCAACTCTTACATGATGCAACTACTCATGAAAGAAGCAGGAATGAAGTATTCACCAGACGAGCAAATTACAATGAAACCAAGTATTTTTGCTAAAGCACGGGGGTATTTCAACATGTTTGGCCTCGGTGTCAAAACTGGAATCGACTTACCTGGAGAAACAAGCGGTTATACTGGACCGGCTGACCAAAAGCATATTGGTTCAGCGCTAGATTTGTCATATGGTAACTATGATGGTTATACCTTGATTCAATTGGCTCAATACATGTCAACGATTGCTAACGGTGGTAACCGGATGCGACCATATGTTGTTAAAGAAATTCGTGGTACAAAGTCTAATGGTGAATTAGGACCAGTTGAATATACGACTAAACCACAAGTCCAGTTAACAATTCCTGCATCTAAAGCCGACTTTGACGTTGTTAAACAAGGACTTTATCAAGTGGTTCATGGTTCTAACCGTTATGTTACTGGTAAAGCGTTAGCATCTGTTAAGCCATCCGTATCTGGTAAGACAGGAACTGCGGAAACCTACTACAAGTCTCACTCGACAACTACTTTAAGTTTTGCTGGATATGCTCCATCTGATAACCCACAAGTTGTAGTTGCTTTGGCTATTCCGGGAGCTTCAAATTCCGATGGTGAAGCTAACCTTACAATGGCTAAACAAATTTTTGAAGCTTACTGGAAGACCGTTCAGAGTCCAAAGGGTTTTGGTGATTAACTAAACTGTCAAGGAAATTTCCTTAACAAACTTTGATAAATTACTAGCCAAATAGAAAAATAAATGATATAGTTGTACGAGTTAGGGTTACGATAAATAACCACGTTAAATAAAAGAAATAGTTTGGAGGTCAAAATAATGCGTGTCAACATTACACTTGAATGTACTTCATGCCACGAACGGACTTACTTAACTAGCAAGAACCGTCGTCACAACCCAGATCGTCTTGAATTAAACAAGTACTGTCCACGGGAACAAAAGGTTACATTACATCGGGAAACCAAGTAATGACCAAATAAGGGAGCTGGGAGACCGGCTCTTTTTATTTATTTTTATAAAAAAACGCTTGCATAAATTCCCTCAAGCGGTGATAATAAAACCTGATACCGTTTGTTACTTCACTATAAAGGAGCGGTCATAGCATAATGACTTATTCAAAGAAAGAGTTACGACAAGCATATATTGCGCGCCTTCAACAATTAGATTTAAATACTCGTCTTTACGAAGAGCGAAAATTAGCATCATTGCTATACGATCAACCCGAATGGACAGGTGCTGAGACAATTGCTATTACTTTAAGTCAATCTTTTGAAATTGATACTGCGCCTATTATTCTTCATGCGCGTCATAAGGGTCAACAGATTGTTGTTCCACGTACGTTACCACATCGGCAAATGGAATTTGTTGAATTAAATGAGGATACTGATTTTGATGAGTCATCTTTTGGCATCTTGGAACCTCATGATGGTAAAGTTTATTCTCCAGATGAAATCGATTTGATGGTTGTTCCTGGAGTGGCCTTTACCGCATCGGGTAATAGGTTGGGCTTTGGTGGCGGTTACTATGATCGTTACTTAAAAAACTATAAGGGACCTAAAATTTCAATGGCATTGACAACGCAACTGGCTGAAGAAAACGAATGGGAACCAGAAGCATTTGATCAGCGGATAGATAAAGTGTTGTATTTACCGGAGATCTAAAAGGTGCGGACACAGGGGCTAAAATTAGCGCCCGTGACCTCATCTTAATAATTTTTTAGGTACTAGTTTATGCAGGTAGCTCAACTTTGTTATTGGTGCCCCAATGTTGGAAAACGTTGACTACCTGAAATGTTTTAAGTGGAGCTGTCTTAACGGTAAGTTTGGTAATTTTAACTCTAGAATTGAAGTGATAATTTATGGCAATCGCCTCAAGAAACTACCGCACATTATACGATGTTCAGCAATTATTAAAAGAATTCAATGTGTTTGTATATGTTGGTAAGCGACTTTATGATATTGAGTTAATGGCAATTGAACTTGATAACCTCTATCAATCAGGAGTTGTAGATAATTTAACTTATGCAAAAGCAAAGATTGTTTTGCGTAAAGAGCATCGTGAAGAACAAACGAGAATTAAAAGGGGTAAACTCTATTAACCTTACCCAGGAAAGGAATCATTATGGCTAAGAAATTAATTGGTGTTGACCTTGGTGGTACTACTATCAAGTTTGCAATTTTAACGGAGAACGGTGAGATTCAACAAAAGTGGTCTTTACGAACTAACATTTTGGATGATGGTTCACACATTGTGCCCGACATCATTAACTCAATTAATCACCACCTTGATTTATACAAAATGTCTCGAGACCAGTTTATTGGAATTGGAATGGGAACTCCCGGAACAATTGACCGTGAAAAGGGAACTGTTATTGGTGCCTACAACTTAAACTGGAAGACAACTCAAAACGTTAAAGAAGAGATTGAACAAGGTACTGGGATGCAATTTGCTCTTGATAACGATGCTAATGTTGCCGCACTTGGTGAACGTTGGAAGGGTGCTGGGAATGAAGGTGACGATGTTGCATTTATTACTTTAGGTACCGGTGTTGGTGGTGGACTTATCTCCAATGGTAAGCTTATCCATGGTATTGTTGGTGCCGGTGGTGAAGTTGGTCACATGATTGTTAAGCCTGATGGATACCTTTGTACTTGTGGAAATCATGGATGTTTAGAACAATATGCATCTGCTACAGGAATTGTTCATATCGCTCAAGATAAGGCTGAAGAATATGAAGGTAATAGTCGTTTGAAGGCGATGATCGATAACGGTGACGAAATCACAGCTAAAATTGTCTTTGACCTTGCTAAGGAAAACGACTTTCTTGCTAATACTGTTGTTGATGAGGTTTGTTTCTACCTTGGTTTAGCAACTGCCAACTTAAGTAACGCATTAAACCCTGAATATCTTGTTATTGGTGGTGGAGTTTCTGCAGCTGGTGAATTCCTTTTGAAGCGTGTAAAGCAAAACTTCGAAAAATTTGCCTTCCCAACAGTTCGGACTTCAACTCAATTGAAGTTAGCTGAATTGGGTAATGATGCTGGTGTTATCGGTGCTGCGTCATTAGCTCGGCAGTTTGTAAATGAAGATTAATTTATAAGGGGAAATGATCGTGGTACTTGGAGTTAGCTCTGGCTTGATGATTCTTAATGCTGTCATTATAATCATCTTGTTAGTATGGATTTTTAGCTGGGCATTTCAGACTTACCGTCGAAAGAGATATGCAACTGTCCTTAGTCAAGATGACTTTAAGCAAGGAATGCGAAAAGCACAGGTAATTGACTTGCGACAAGAAAATGACTTTAAACAGGGGCATATTCTTGGTGCACGTAACTTGCCTTACCCATACCTTCGTCAACAATATGGCGAATTGCGAAAGGACATGCCAGTTTACTTATATGATGAAGGAATGACATTAAGTACTCAGGCCGCTGCATTTTTAGGTAAGCATGCGTATAATCACCTTTATATCTTAAAAGACGGTTATCGTGCGTGGGACGGTAAGACTAAAAAGTCCAAGTATTAAGAAAAATATCTTACATGCTTTTTGTCAGGATGGTTGAGAGCTCTAAACAATCATTTGTTAATGTTTGGAATTTAGCCTCTTGTAAAATTTAACCAATAAAAAAAGAGGCTGGGAGAAAAATTCTCTCAGCCTTATTTTTGGATCTTAAATAAAATTAAAGTTGGTGTGCTGAGCGGCCCTTACGGATAGCAGCTCGACGGTTTTGGTCAAACTTTTCTTCTTCTTCTTCCGCTGGCTTAATGACAGTTTTATGGAAAGTAAGAACCCCGCTAGCAATAGCAGCAACTGTTGCCAAGCTACCAACTAAAATACCTTTTGCTAATTGTTTCATAACATAAAACCTCCTCGAATTCTAGGTTACTTCCATTATGCAAGAATTAATGGCGTTTTACCAGTAAGAAGGACAAGTTTTAGCATAAAATTTATAAAAATTGGAGAATTTAGATGAATAAAGTAATTGCAATTGTTGGCCCAACTGCTGTAGGCAAGACCGCGTTGTCAATAAAACTGGCACGTGAATTTGATGGTGAAGTGATTTCTGGTGATTCCATGCAAGTTTATCGTCACCTTGATGTTGGGACGGCAAAGGTTACTCCCAAAGAAATGGGGGAAGTACCACACCATCTCATTGACATTTGTAATATTGAGGAACGCTTTTCCGCGGCCCGTTTTAAGGAACTCGCTGACCGAAAAATAGAGGAAATAGCTCAACGTAATCATTTACCGATTATTGCGGGGGGAACGGGTTTTTATCTTCAAACTCTAACAGATAATCTGGCATTGGGAAGTGATCACTTTGACCAACAAACGCTTGAAATTCGTAACCATTGGAAAAAAGTGGCGGAAGAAAAAGGGGCCAAGTATGTCTGG
Organism: Limosilactobacillus agrestis; assembly: GCF_014145585.1. Taxonomy (GTDB): domain Bacteria; phylum Bacillota; class Bacilli; order Lactobacillales; family Lactobacillaceae; genus Limosilactobacillus; species Limosilactobacillus agrestis. The sequence goes on along the minus strand of NZ_JACIVF010000060.1, from coordinate 52,884 downwards.
GAGCAATTAAATGCCCTTGATCCGGTAGCTAGTGCTCAGATCCCAGTATCTAATACTCGCCGGGTAATCCGTGCTTTAGAGGTAATTAAAAAAACAGGCCAACTATTTTCTAATCAGCCACAATTCAAGGCAATTAATGATTTCTTTGTAATTGGCTTAACTACTGATCGTCCGGTTTTATATGAACGAATTAACCAACGAGTCGATTTGATGATTCAAAATGGCTTATTAAAAGAAGCTAAGTGGTTGTTTGACCAAGGAGGAGAAGGTCTTCCCGCGGGAAAGGGAATTGGTTACCATGAGCTATTTCCTTATTTTCGCGGTGAGATTAGTCTTGACGAGGCAGTCGCAAAGATTAAACAGGATTCTCGCCATTATGCTAAGCGCCAGTTAACGTGGTTTAGAAACAAGGCTGATACTCACTGGTTTGATATTTTGCGTCATCCTGATGACATTAATCAAATTAAGCAATTTATAAATGACTGGTTAAAAAAATAAAGCGCAGTGGGGAACATTTTTTTAATTAATATAAAGCACCTAAATAGAATTGACTTATGGGCTGTCTATTGTTATTCTAAGTCACAGTGTTAAGGAGAGAAACAGATGTTAGATGGATTGGTATAGTCATCTATTTCTGTGGATATTGTATGAAAGGGAATGAAATTTTATGGGTAAACACGTATTTACAAAAGATGAAGTTCGCCAAATGGTAAAGGATGAAGATATTCATTTCTTAAGAGTTATGTTTACTGATTTATTGGGAACGATTAAGAGTGTTGATTTACCAGTCAGTCAGCTAGATAAACTAATGGATAACAAAATTATGTTTGATGGTTCTTCAATTGATGGATTTGTTCGAATTGAAGAAAGTGACATGTATCTTTACCCAGACATGTCCACTTGGCTTGCATTCCCTTGGGGTGCTGAACACGGTAAGGTTGCGCGGGTAATCTGCAGTGTTCATAATATTGATGGTACCCCATTTGAAGGTGATCCACGTAATAACTTAAAGCGGGTTCTTGAAGGTATGCGGAAGATGGGCTTTAAAGACTTTAACATTGGTCCTGAACCAGAATTCTTCCTCTTTAAGACTGATGAAAAGGGAAATCCAACTACCAATCTTAATGACAAAGAAAATTACTTTGATATGGAACCATCCGATCCTGGCGAGGATTGTCGTCGTGATATCGTCTTAGCTCTTGAAAAGATGGGCTTTGATGTTGAAGCGGCTCACCATGAAGTTGCTCCTGGTCAGCATGAAGTTGACTTCAAATATTCAGATGCTTTAGAAGCGGCCGATAACATTCAAACATTTAAGTTCGTTGTTAAAACAATTGCTAAAAAGTATGGTTTCCATGCAACCTTTATGCCGAAGCCACTTTCTGGGATTAATGGTTCTGGAATGCACCTCAATATGTCCTTGTTTAATCAAAATGGTAGCAATGCCTTTTATGATGAAAATGATAAAGATAAGCTTTCAGCAACAGCCTACCATTTCTTAGGTGGTTTAATGAAGCACGCTCGGAGCTATACTGCAATTTGTAACCCAATCGTTAATTCATATAAGCGTTTAGTTCCAGGCTTTGAAGCACCCGTTTATGTTGCTTGGTCAACCTCTAACCGTTCACCACTTGTCCGGATTCCAAGTGATCGTGGAATGGGAACACGGCTTGAGTTGCGGTCGGCTGATCCATCAGCTAACCCATACCTTGCAATCGCTGCTGTTCTTGAAGCTGGTTTAGATGGTTTACGTAATAATTTACCACCAATTCATAATGTTGACGAAAATATTTATACTATGACTGAGGCAGAACGAGCTGAAAAAGATATTCATGACTTGCCAGACACTCTACATAATGCATTAAAGTCCTTGGCTAACGATGAGGTTGTCAAAAATTCAATGGGTGAACACCTCTATAATAGCTTTATGGAAGCTAAAACCCGTGAATATGCTTCATATCGTCAACATGTTTCTGACTGGGAACGGCAACACTATATGGAACAATATTAAATTAATAAGTAATGAAAAACACTTGTGCAGGGATTACTTGCTAAGTGTTTTTCATGTGAAATTAACTAGTCAATTGACAAATATGTTGTTTAATATACAATTATATTTGTTGTAATAAAAGCGTATTGTTATAATATAAGGCAGTACGTTTTTAAGGACTGCTAGTTGATCTAGCAATCAATTTTAAATCGAAATATATATTTCGATTAGTTACTAAAGGAGAGTCTTAGATAATGGATCAAAAGGTCAGAGTTCGATATGCACCAAGCCCAACAGGTTTTTTACATATTGGAAATGCTCAATCAGCATTATTTAATTATTTATTTGCACGTCACTTCGACGGAACAATGGTATTACGGATTGAAGATACTGATACCAAGCGGAACGTTGAAGATGGTGAAGCAAGCCAACGTGAAAATCTTCACTGGTTAGGAATTGACTGGGATGAAGGTCCAAATAAGCCAAATCCAAAGTATGCTCCGTACCGTCAAAGTGAACGGAATAAAGAAGGTATTTACCACAAATACATTCAAGAATTGTTGGACAAGGGTATTGCATACAAGGATTACTCAACAGAAGAAGAATTAGCTGAGATGCGTGAACGGCAAAAGGCTAATAATGAACCACCTCATTATGATGGTCGTTGGTATGGTAAAAGTGAAGAAGAACAAAAGGCGGCCGAGGCAAAGGGCTTAAAGCCAACGATTCGTTTCCACTTCCCTAAGGATCATGATTACGAATGGGATGATATTGCCCGTGGTCATGTTTCGTTTAACTCTGATAATCTTGGTGGCGACTTCATCATTGAAAAGAGTGATGGAATGCCAACATATAACTTTGCTGTAGTTGTTGATGATCACACCATGGACATTACTCATGTTTTACGGGGTGCTGATCACATTTCAAACACACCCAAGCAAATTGCCATTTATGAAGCATTAGGCTGGGATCATCCAACTTTCTGTCACATTCCATTGATCTTTAATCCAAAGACTCGTAAAAAGTTAAGTAAGCGTGATAAAGACACCCTTCAATTCATTAGTGAATACAAGAAGCACGGTTACCTTCACGAAGCAATCTTTAACTTTATCGCATTCTTGGGCTGGTCTCCAGTTGGTGAACGTGAAATCTATTCTAAAGAAGAATTAATTAAGGTTTACGATCCAAAGCGGATGTCAAAGGCACCAGCATACTTCGATCAAAAGAAACTTGATTGGATGAATGCTCAATATATTAAGAGTATGTCGGTCGATGAATTAACTGATCGGACAATGGAGTTAATTAAGGAAGGCGAAACTGAAGAAGCTAAGCGCCTTCAAAGTATTCCAGAAGATCAGTTGACTGAATTGCTTAAGAAGACAATTAAAGTTCACCAACGAGATGTTAATAAGCTTCTTGAAGTTATTCAATATGCATGGTCATACTATACAGTTCTTGACCAATCATTCAACTATGATTTGCTTAAGGATAATGAAGACTTCGCTAATGAAGACGTTTTGGCTGTTCTCAAGGGCTTAAAGGCTAAACTTGAAAACGGTGGCGATGACCTTGATTATAGTCAAGCTATTAAGGAAGTAGGTAAGGACACTGGCATTAAGGGTCGCGGTTTATACTTCCCATTAAACCTTGCCTTTACTGGTTCAACTTCTGCACCACAAATCTATGAGATCATGGATATCTATTCTCGTGATACAGATATTGAATTGCTTGATCGGATGATTAAAGCATTCGAAAACTAATTTTATAAAGTTGAGCATAGGACAACAGTTAATCGATGTTGTTCTATGCTTTTTCTTTTAAACTGTCATATAATAAAATATGTAGTTAGTAAAAAAGGGGATCTTAAGTAAAATGGTTGAAATGAGTGAACATATGCGGAAGATCTTAAATGATGTTCCAACGTTGAAAGTATTTGATTTTTCCCAATACGTTTCAAAAATTCCAGGAATTATTAAGTTTACAATTGGTGAACCGGATTTTGATACCCCAGCATATATAAAAAAAGCTGGAATTGAGAGTATTGAAAACAATCGGACTCACTATGCTCCTCAACGTGGAACGGAGGGATTGCGTCAGGCAATTGCTAATACATTAGCTAATAAATATAGTCTTCAGTATGATCCTACAACAGAGATTCTTGTTACCAATGGTGTAACCGAAGGGATCTCAGTTGCAATTACTGCAATTACTAATCCTGGTGATGTAATCCTGGTTCCAACACCTACTTTTTCAATCTACACGCCTGATGTAATGATTGCTGGAGGGACGCCAGTAGAAGTAGATACATCGAAGACTGGTTTTAAACTAACGCCCGCCCTTCTTAAATATTATCTAGATAAATATGGTGATCGAGTAAAGGGAGTTGTTTTCGTTAATCCTTCTAACCCGACTGGAATTGCCTATACTCAAGCGGAAATGAATGAGTTGGCAGCCTTAATTAAGGACAAGCCGATCTTTGCAATCTGTGATGAAATTTATAGTGAACTAAACTATGACGGTGAATACTCAAGCATGGCTAAAATCATGCCAGATCAGACAATCTTAGCAAATGGATTTTCGAAGTCCTATGCAATGACTGGTTGGCGAATTGGTTACCTTTGTGCACCAGCTAAAGTGACCGATCTGCTGTTCAAGGTGCATGCATTTGCCGTAACGGATATCGCGACATTTGTTCAGGACGCTGCAGAGGCCGCTCTAAAGGCTGGGGATGAAGCAACAAAGAAAATGGACGCCCAATATATCAAACGGCGTAACTATATGTATAAGCGGCTTACAGAGATGGGTTTTGAATGCAGTCAGCCAATGGGGGCATTTTATATTTTTGCCAAGATTCCGCCATTCCTCGATCAGGATGACAATAAGCTAATTTATCAACTTGCCAATGAGGCCAAAGTTGCTGTAACGGCTGGATCAAATTTTGGTAAGGGTGGTGAAGGATACTTACGTTTTAGTTATGCAACTGAGATGGACCAAATTAAAGTAGGAATGGATCGCCTCGCAAAATTCTGTAAGCAAGCCCCAAATAATGCATAAAAGAAAAGAGACAGGGATGTTAACAACATCCTGTCTCTTTAAATATATAAGTGAATTGCTTCAAAAGAGTTATTCGCTCAGTTTCTTGGCGTCAGCATCAAGCTTTGCAAAACCAGAACCATCTGGCTTCTTGCTGCTACGCTTTTCCATAGCTTTACGAGCCATTTCCTTACGTTCTTGCTTACTAAGTGCCATAATAACTTCGCCTCTTTTTCTGAAACGCTTCAACAATAACAGTTATCAACATAAGTAAAATAACTGTTACTAATATTATAGTTCAGTCTATCAAAAATGCAATTATCATAATTGTGTCTTATAAAAAGGGAGAATAAGTTGACTTTTGTCTTGAATTTCATTATAATGATTAAAAATAAATTAGAATATTGTTAGAAAAGATGAGTAGTTATATTACGTCCAATACAGAGAGCCATAGGAGCTGAGAGATGGTAGGAAACGAAGTAACGAAGATGGTCTTTAGTTAATTGAGGGAATGAGCCTAATTTAAGAGTAAATTCTCTACGGGGCAGCAGCCGTTATCCATGCTTCTAATTTCAAGCCGAGATTGGAGTTAAGGGTACTTTTTGTACTGAAGACAGGGTGGTAACACGTTATTAACGTCCCTAGGAGCACGATGTTTGTGTTCCTAGGGACGTTTTTGTTTTTCTTTTCTGGCACAAAGGAGGATAAATAAAATGCGACGAAAGGGAAGAACTGGGTTAATTATTTCAATTATTTTAGCAATTATTGTGGTAGTTGGGATTAGTGGTATGGTTCATCAGCGCTTTGGTAAAACTTCAACCGCGACGGTTCGTTTAGGCTTAGTGGGAACGGATTCAGAACCGGTTTGGGATAATGTTCGCAAAAGGTTGAAAAAACAGGGAATTAATATTGAGTATGTGGTTTTCAATGATTATGTTCAACCAGACGTTGCTTTAAAGGAAGGTAAAATCGATATGCACGCATGTCTGACGCGTTATTATTTTGAATCATATAATAAAGAACAAAATGCGCATTTAACTTCAATTGGAAATACTGTAATTTCTCCATTAGGGATCTATTCCAAAAAGTATCAAAAAATTCAGGATCTTCCTGACGGGGCCACCATCGCAATTCCTAATGAACCAACAACACTTGGGCGAGGATTAAATGTCTTACAGGAAGCGGGCTTGATTAAAGTAAAAAAGGGTAGTGGAATTAAGCCATCCTTAAAAGATATTGTAAGTAATCCGAAAAATTTGCAATTTAAGGAAGTTGATCCTGCAACCGCTGCACGAGCATTAAATTCAGTTGATGCCTCAATTATAAATGGAAATTATGCAGTAGCAGCTAAGTTAAATCCAAAGAAGGATTCGATCTATCTTGAACCGATTAATAAAGCTGCCAAACCCTATGTCAATATTATTGCGGTTCAAGAGAAGAACAAGGATAATAAAGTATATAAGAAGATTGTAGCAGCATATCAGACGGAACAAACTGCGGAAGTTATTAACAAGACCTATAAAGGTGCGCAAGAAGCAGCATGGCCAATCTATGGTCGTAATTAAGAAAGGATGGGATTAATATGAGTTTAGACACAGCGATTTTTGCCGGCGGGTGTTTTTGGTGCATGGTTCAGCCGTTTGATACTTATCCGGGAATTGAAAAAGTTGAATCAGGTTACACCGGTGGCAATGTTGTAAACCCAACTTATGAGCAGGTATGTTCTGGGACAACAGGTCATACAGAAGCAGTAAAGATTACATTTGACCCTGATAAAATTTCTTATAAAGACTTGGTAGAGATTTATTGGCACCAAACTGATCCGACTGATGCAAGTGGTCAATTCCAAGATCGAGGAGATAATTATCGTCCTGTAATTTTTGTAAAAAATGATGAGCAACGCAAAACTGCAGCAGAATCGAAAAAGGCTTTACAGGAAAGTGGCCGTTTTGGTGATGCAAAGATTGTAACAACGATTGAGGATGCGCAACCTTTCTATCCAGCAGAAGACTATCATCAGGATTTTTATAAAAAAGATCCACAACGTTTTGCCTTAGAAGAGGCTGGTGGCCGGCAACAATTTGTTAATAAGTATTGGAAAAATAATTAATTACTGATGATATTGTCCAGCGATTAGCGGCAGTCACTAATCCTGAACTTCATATTGATGTTGTTAGATTGGGCTTTGTTCATACAATTGACCGCTAGAGTCGTTTTGCTAAATTATCACTCAGGGCCTTTTAATCTTTGAATGTTATAGGTAAGCCTTTCGATTTTGAAAGGCTTTTTTCTTTTAAGTGAGAAAAGATATCTTAAATGTATAAAATTTTTAAAAAAGTTTAAAAATAGTGGAAAAAGAGTAGTGAAATTATTTATTATAATAGGTAGTTATTTAGACAAGGAGCATACTTATGGCGAGTGTAGAAACTAATAGTGATGCGCTTGATGTTACTCAAGCCATCAATCAACAAATTATTACAAAGATAAAGTATTTACGACGCTTTAACGACGCAATTTCAAATCATCATGATCGTGAAATCTATCAATTATTAGATAATCAACGCTATGCTAAAGAAATTGAACATCGTGAACAGCAGCCAAATGATAAAGGCGTCATGAACTTAGTGGATGACTTAGCTGATCAATTAAGTAATTATCTCAGTGAAAACCTCATTAAGTATCTTGGTAAGACCTATCCATTCTTCTATTATGAAGAATATCAAACCGGTCATTACCGGATTTATTTTGGTAACTGGTGGGATCGCCGCCAATTTGGAGAATTAGATGTTTTGAATGTTCGTTTTTCTTTTGACCAAACTGAATATGATAAATTACGGACAGCCTTTGAGTTGGCACGTGACAACAAACGTTACAATAGTGAGCGCATTAGTAAAATTTCGAGTGAAAATGACCATTTACAAGAGTTGATCGATCATCAACGAGAACGTGAAGAACGAAAGGAAGCTCTTCAAGAACAATTGAAAGAAATTAGTTCACGGTCTGGAATTTGGGAATCAAGCCGTAACAAGGAGAGTCGCCAGGAACTAGTTGAACAATTACAAAAGTTAGAGGACCAAGAAGAAGAGTCTCGCAATGCGGCCCAAACTATTAAGGATAACGAGCGGGTTGTGTTATCCTTATCAAAAGAAAATACAATTTTGAGCTATGAGCAAAAGAGCATTATTGATACTTTTGGTAGTTTTGAGGACTTCGAATTAGCTAATCGTAATTTATATGCTAATTATTTGGCTAGTTTAAATGCATCTGAAGGAAAGCAGGTGGACGACGATGAGCAATAATCGAATCGTGACTTCTCCTAGTGAACGTGTCCAAGCCCTTTCTGATTCGTTTAAGGATGTCTTAAACCTTGGACAAAAGTATGTGGAGCTTTTAGACCGCTTAGCTCAGACTAAGGATGCTAAGAATTTGTTATCAGCCACTAATAAACTAGCAAAAATGGACTTGGCGAATGCATTTATTGATTTCCCACCACATTATAAGGCGGCTGATTATTATCTGATTTTTATGGATCGCTTATTAAAAATGCATGGTGATACGGCAGTTAATGTTGTAGAAAATGAATTAAATCATGAATTTGAAGCGACAGTTGCTGCTATTGGTAATGAAGCGGTTTTTAAATTTGAAGTTGATAGTCGAGGAGAAGCCGCCTTTACCGAGCAAGATCAACATGAGCCGCTTTTTCACCTTAGTTTAGAAGATAAATTAATGCAATTTAATAATCGTGCATTGGTTAATTACTTTATTGTTTATGCCCTTAAACAACATACTGACCTTGAGCTACGTGATGCGGTTAAGCCTTTGATTGATTTTGCTAAATACTTACAAAAAGATCTTGATTTTACGATTGATCTAGGCATTCTAGCAACTGCTAATGATCGTCGCTTTATGTTGGATAAGCCTGAACTCCCATTAACAGTAATTGACCGATTATTTGTTGCTACTGCCGATAAAGATTACATGTTGATGAACTTGCCACAGAACAATGGGGCTGAGTTACTATTAGATCAGGGGACAAAACTCGATATTGCCTTTGATCCAGATGATTATAGTCAGGAATGGTTCTTCTTAGTCAAGGATTCTGATGAGCAAATTTCGTTCTTTGATGTATTGCTTCATTACGACCTAGTTCGTGATTGGTATTTATCAAACCGTTCCTCACTAGCAGTACGAACAGACCACATGGAGATTGCTGATGAACAATCACAAGTAACGACAGTTGTAGTAGAAGATGAACCTTTAGATGAGGGAGGATCTTCTGAAACAGCTTCAGAGGAGCCAGCTCCTGCTGATGAAAGATAAGTAAGAGCAAATTTTATTGTGGAGGCGCATAGGATGTTAGATATTACTAAAATGCTTCACCAAATTATTGATTTAGAGTTAAAGGTTGATGATGAAAAGGAACTGATGATTGGGCCGGAAACCAGAAAGCAAACAATTTTTGTTGACCTTGATATTTCTTTGTCAAATATGGCTGAAGCAGCAGGGTGGTATAAGGTAGTTGATCCTCATGAAGTAGACAAAGAAAATTTGCTAAAATCGTATGTTGAATCAGTAGCGCTACTCTTATTATATAGTGCAAAGGTGCAATGGACGCACCTAGTTGTACTTGATGATCAAGCTTGGCAACGGATTACGGATGCCAAAAGATCTACAAAGTTAGCAGACCTTAATAAATCATATTTAGCAATTAAACACTTTTTGGGTGATGCCTACTTTAATCATCAACAAGAAAGCTTTCGGCATGCTTGGCATCTTTTGTTAAAAATGGGAATTAGCGATTGGCAATTGACACCTGAGCAGATTTCTAGTGCTTACCAAGCAATGATTGATCAATATTAGAATAAAAAAGCGAGGGGGATGTGGCATAAGTCGGGTTCCTTTCATAAAAGACAAATAGCGCAGTACAACAATAGGCCTCCAACGCTCGGTAAAACCGAACATTGGAGGCCTATTGTTGCTTGTGGGGGCTCCCAGAGGCTAGCTTCGCGTCGAAAAACGAAGCCACGAATGATTTCTGTCTCGCTCCCTTTCGTGTTGAACGGAATATAAGATTAAGCTTTTCGATCTCGTAAGCGATTGGTAGTTGCACTATGTTTTCCAGTTTCTTGGTTACTAAGACTGCCAAACATAAATTCACCAATTACCGACGCAACCAAAATTAAAACAATAATAAGAAATGGTAGCATAATAATCACCTCAAAAAGCAATCTCTACATTCATTATTATTAAAAATGTTTATTTTTGCAACGAAAGTGTAATATATAAGGGCGTGTTTAAGAAATACTTAAAAAATAAAAGCAAAATATTAGAAAATTATCCGTAAGTTTGGATTGGAGTAACAGAAAAAGGGGATATGAAACAAAAATGTTTCTCTATCCCCTTTTTTGTAAACGACGTTTACTTTATATGGAGCGAGCGAGACTTGAACTCGCAACCCTCGGTTTAGAAGACCGATGCTCTATCCAGTTGAGCTACCGCTCCAAACAGATTTAAGTATATAATTTTTAATACAAAGTTGTCAATGGTAATAATCTAATATAATTATTTTATTAAGATAAAGCCTGCACTTTCGTTGACAAACCGCTTTCATAACAACTATACTATTACAATAGTAGAAATACGAAAGTAGAAAGGCCTTAAGCTGTATGCGTATGATGGAAGGATGATGATTAAATGGCTGCTAATAAGACAGACCCACGTGTAATTAAAACACGTAATAGTCTGCGTAAAGCTCTTGTATATCTGATGAGGCGTGAAAAGCTTAAAGATATTAGCGTCCAAAAGATTACTGAAACTGCCAACATCACCCGGGGAACTTTCTATCTTCACTATAAGGATAAACAAGATTTTATTCAGTCAGCAATTCAAGAGATTATTGACGATTTCTTCAACCAAGTAATGATCGATAGTAATTTTTCGAAAGAACTGACGGTAAAGGTATTTTCACTTCGTAAAGCGTTTCAGTATGTCGAAAATAATGCCGATATTTTTGATGTCCTATTAAATAATGAAAAGAATAACTTCTTTTATGGACAACTTTACAATCGGTTAGCAAATGAGATGACATACTTTAATGAGCAAGTAAACAAGAACCAACAGTTAAAGGTTCCACTTAATTTGCAGATTTCCTTTATTGATTCGGCATTTCTTGGTTTAGTAAGTCGATGGCTAGAGGATGGCATGATTTATACTCCACGTTACATGACACAAAGCATGGCAAAAATGTTGGACCAGTTTAATCGTGAGAATGTTTCTTTGATTAATTTTTTTGATAATGAATTAGAAGAAAATTTAGAAAAGATTTAATAGCTACTATAAGGTAAAGAGGAGAATAGAAAATAACCTCCTCTTTTTTTATGGTAAAAGTGAGGATTACAGTTGACGAAGAGAATAATATTTGATATTATACAAACGTTGTATTTGTGAACCAACAACTACAACCGCACGTTATTAAGTCTAAAGCTTATTTAGCTGCTTAGTACGGCGAGTCTGAGATATTAAGGAGGTGCACAAAGTATGTACGCAATTATCGTTACTGGTGGTAAGCAATACAAGGTAGAAGAAGGCGCTTCTATCTATGTTGAAAAGCTTGATGCTAAAGAAGGTGACAAGGTAACTTTCGATCAAGTTATCTTTGTTGGTGGAGACGACACTAAGATCGGTACTCCTGTAGTTGACGGTGCTTCTGTTGAAGGTACTGTTGATAAGCAAGGTAAGGAAAAGAAGGTTGTTACCTTTAAGTACAAGCCTAAGAAACACACTCACACTAAGCAAGGTCACCGTCAACCTTACACTAAGGTTACTATCAACAAGATCAATGCCTAATGTGGAGGTGAGATCATGATTCGAGCACAGTTTACTTTAGATTCGAATCAGCGGATCACTTCTTTTAAAATGACTGGACATGCTGATTCTGGTCCATACGGGCAGGATATTGTGTGTGCCGCAGTTTCTGCATTATCTATTTCAATGGTGAATGGGCTTGAACAAGTTGTTCACGCAAAGCCGCACCTTAAACAAGATAATGATAATGGTGGCTTTCTAGAAGTTACAGGATTAGACCTCGGTCATGATAGTCAGATTCTTCTTAAAACTTTGTTAAATGGATTATGTGATATCCAGGAAAGCTATCCACAAAACATTGAAGTAAAAATGTTTGATTAAAGTTCATTGCTGGAGGTGAACAACTATGATTATGGATTTACAATTCTTCTCCCACCACAAGGGGGGTGGTTCCACTGCTAACGGTCGGAACTCAGCTGGTCGTCGTCTTGGTACTAAGGCTGCTGATGGTTCAATCGTAACTGCTGGATCAATCATCTACCGTCAACGTGGTACTCACATCAACCCAGGCGAAAACGTGGGTCGTGGTGGAGACGATACATTATATGCTAAGGTAGCTGGTGTTGTTAAATTTGAACGCATGGGCCGTAGCAAGCGTAAGGTATCTGTTTACCCAATCGCTGAATAATTATAAAAAATTGCAGGTGCTGTTATAGCAGTATTTGTAGCCAATTGATGCCCCTTCTCGTATTGAAAAGGGGCATCAAAGGGAAAAATTTATAACTTATCTAAGTTAGAGTCGAGCAATTACTCGGCTTTTTTATTTTTAAATAATTTTCCCTGACTTTATTGTAAGTTAGTCTATAATATAAGAATATAATTAACTCACCATTGAAGGGAGCATAATATTTAATGATGATTATTGATAAAGCTAAAGAAGTCCAAGAAAAAATTATTGCTGCATGTAAGCGAAGTGGTCGAGATCCCCAAGATGTTCAATTGTTACCAGTTAGTAAAAATCATCCAGCAGAAGACATTGCAAAGCTTTGCAAAGCGGGATGGAATGATTTTGGTGAGAATTATGTTCAAGAATTAGACAAAAAGCATGGTGAATTACCGACAGACATTAATTGGCATATGATCGGCCATCTTCAACGGAATAAGGTTAAATACATTGCTAGTTACGTTACAATGATCCAATCTGTTGACTCCCTTAAGCTAATGAATACGATCGAAAAAGAGGGAAGAAAAAATGATCGGATAATTCCAATTTTAATTGAGGTTAATGTTGGAGAAGAAGAGAGTAAATTTGGGGTTAAGCCAACTTTGCAGGATTGCATGGAATTGGCTAAGAAGAGTCTTCAATTACCACACGTAAAGTTACGAGGATTAATGACAAGTGCTCCTTATTATGATGATCAGGAAAAAACACGGCCGATTTTTCGCCGATTGCGAGAATTGCGTGATGAGATGAATAAACAGAATGATCAATTAAAGTTAGATGTTCTTAGTATGGGGATGACCCATGATTATGAAATCGCGGTAGAAGAAGGTTCAACCTGTGTGCGGGTTGGGACAGCTATCTTTGGCCCTCGTAATTACTCTAACCGTCAATATTAAAGGAATAGTGCCATGTCTAGAATTAAACGTCTACAGAAAAAATTTGCAAAATTATATATCGATGCGTTTTTGGTAACGGATGAAAAAAATATTTATTACCTTACAGGCTTCAATCTGATGGAAGGTGATGGATGTCTCTTAATAACAAAAGATAATGCTATTATGATTACTGATGACCGTTACCAACTGGCATTAGAAGAATTTGAAAACGATGAGGTTGTGGGAATGATTACCCGTGACTATTACGGTTCACTTAATAAAATATGTCAGGGGATGAAAGTGACTGTTCTTGGATATGAAGATACGGTTATTTATGCCCTATTTGATATGCTTGATGAACAGATGACAACAGACCTTGTTCCCTTTCACCAACAAATTGAACAAATGCGAATGATTAAGGATAGTAATGAAGTAAGTTGCTTACGTGCTTCCGCGGATTTGCATTCAGCAGGATACCAGTATCTTTTGGAAAATGTTCATGCTGGGATGACAGAGCGCCATGTTGCAAACTTACTTGATTTTTGGATGAAGGAGCATGGGGCAAGTAGGGCCTCTTTTCCTCCAATTATTGCTAGTGGTAAAAATGCTGCCAAGCCGCATGCTACAGCTTCTGAAAAAGTAATTGCAGACGGCGAGATTGTTACCGTTGATTTTGGCTACTATTTTAATGGGTATACGGCCGATATGACGAGAACCTTTGCCGTTGGTTCAATTGATCCAGAACTACGGGATGTTTATCAAATTGTCAATGAGGCCCGGGCAGCGGTAATTCAAGCCGCCTATGTTGGTCAACGAGGAGACCAACTTGATTTAGCTGGACGACAATTAATCGAGATGGCAGGTTACGGGGATGAATTCAACCATGGAATGGGACATGGGATAGGTCTATCAGTTCATGAATTACCTGCTAGCTATGGCCCTGGTGCGCAAAATGTTAAATTGAAGAATAATGAAGTTATTACTGTTGAGCCGGGGATTTATATTCCCCAAATTGGCGGTGTCCGAATAGAGGATGATATTTTGATTACTCATGGAGGTGTCGAAGTACTGACGAAGGCGCCAACCGACTTAGTAATTGTGGGAGAATAGCATGTAACTAACGGCTTTGTATAATAATGTTAATCAACAAGGAATAGCAACAATTAGAAATCATCATGAACAGATAGATAATTATTTGCATAATCCGGATAAGGATAAGCAGCGAGGACTGACGCGTATTGCTTCCCTTCCTGCTCATGTTAGTCGTAATATTATGTTTTGCCTGCATGAGTTGGCCGCAATTAACCAATCCTTTTATCCTGCATATTACTATTATTGACCTTATTGCTAAAAGAACGATACTCGACAATGTCAGGACATGTGACGGTTGTGCGGTATACTAATCCGATTTAACAAGCAGAACGTTTTTTAATAATGTTAGAAAAATTTAAATCAATTAATTTCGGACAAATTACCACAACTAGCCTCGATTTAGTTATTAATGATTGGTATAATCATAATTCACAGTTGATTTCTAAGTTGCCACTACGCTTCTAATTAACCAAGTTGTTGCAATTTATTCGAACATAGTGCAGAATAGAAATGATTACTATAATAAGAGAAAAAATAAATTGGAGGGCTAACGATGGCTGAAGAATCAAAGATTGTTTTAAGTAGTGAAGATAAGTCACTCGGGACAATTCAAATTTCGCCACGAGTTTTAGAAATTATTGCGGGGATTGCCGCAAGTGAAATCGATGGTGTTTCAAAGATGTATGGTTCATTTGCGAATAGTGTAAGTGAACTTTTGGGACGCTCAGATCGTCGGCGTGGGGTAAAGCTTTCCAGCAATGATGAAAAATTATCACTTGATGTGGATGTTTATGTTGAATATGGTGTCTCTGTTCCTAAAGTAGCGGCAATGATTCAAGATAAGGTTAAACAACAAATCACGTTAATGACGGACCTAAAAGTAAAAGAAGTTAATGTTCATGTTAAGGGGATCGTAACATCTAAAGAAGACCAACAAGTAGATCCTAATGACTTGTTTGGCGAACATCTTAATGACGAGGCTGGTGAATAGAATGAGTTTGAACCGACACATGATTCGTGAGGAGGCTTTCCAAGTTCTCTTTGCTTTGCAATCAGATCCTGAGGCTGATATCCAGACTGTGTATGAGGCCATTCCTCATCATGATGAAAAGCAAATTCCCCCTTATTTGCTGACACTGGTAAATGGGGTGCGGGAACAGCAAGACCAGCTTGATGAACAAATTAATGACTTGCTGGCAAGCGGATGGACAATTAATCGGTTAGCAAAGGCAGATTTGGTGATTTTGCGGCTTGCGTTATTTGAAATTCAATACGCTGAAAATGTTCCAACGGTGGTCGCAATTAATGAAGCATTAGAGCTGGCAAAAACATTCAGTAGTGATAAGTCACGTAAATTTATCAACGGAGCCCTTGGTAAATTTGAAAAACAAGTAAACGAGAACAACTAATATTACTGTTAAAAATAATTATGGGGTGGAAAGATGAAGCGATAAACTTCTGATTCCACTCCTTTTTTGCTTAAGCTTGATATTATTATGGTAGAATATAGAATGAAAATTTAACGAGGAGGAATCACTGTGACGACAATTATTGATGGCAAGGCCCTTGCAAAAAAAATTAATGCCCAGACCCAAGAATTGGTGGCTCAGTTAAAAGAAAAACAAAATATAATCCCGGGAATTGCGGTCGTGATTGCTGGTGATGATGCAGCGAGCTTGATTTATACTCGCAATAAGCATAAAAAGGCTACTAAATTAGGAATCAATTCAATTTTAAAAAAGTTTCCTGCTGATGTTAGTCAAGATGAACTTCTTGCCGAAATTGAAAATCTAAATAACGATGACACAATTGATGCCATCCTTGTTCAACAACCTCTTCCTCCTCAATTGGATCCAGAAGTAATTACTAATGCTATCGTACCAGCGAAGGATGTTGATGGTCTTAATCCCTTAAACTTAGGAAAATTATTTGCTAATCAGCATGGTAATTATCCAGTGGCTTGTACACCTCGCGGAATCATGCGGATGTTAGCAGAATATAATATTGATTTACAAGGGAAAAATGCGGTCATTGTCGGTCGGAGTATTTTAGTTGGCAAGCCTCTTTTAGCTCTTTTAAATAATGCTAACGCAACTGTGACGATGGCTGGCAGAAATACTCGTGATCTTTCTGCTTTAACGAAAACAGCAGATATTTTAATTGTGGCTACTGGTGTACCTCACCTTATCAAGGCAGCAGATGTAAAATCTGGCGCAGTAGTAATCGATGTGGGGATTAATCGTTTAAGTGATGGTAAATTGACGGGGGATGTTGACTTTGAAGCGGTAAAGGCAAAAGCTCAGGCAATCACTCCTGTTCCAGGTGGCGTAGGACCGATGACAATTGCAACGTTGATGGAGCAAACAGTTGATTTAGCGCAGTGGAGGCATCATGGATAGAAGCCAGTATTTAACAGTTAGTGAATTAACTAAGTATTTGAAAATGAAATTTGACCGGGATCCCTACTTACATACGGTCTATTTAACCGGTGAGCTTTCTAATTTTCGTTTACGGCAAAAACATCAGTATTTTAGTTTAAAAGACGATAATGCGGTGATTGATGCAGTAATGTTTGAACATCAATTCCGGAAAATTAAATTTACTCCCGAACAGGGGATGAAAGTTTGCGTAGTCGGTCATGTGAGTTTATATGAAAAAAGTGGACGCTATCAGATTTATATTGATCGGATGGAGCCAGATGGCCTGGGATCTTTATACTTGGCTTTTGAGCAACTTAAAAAGAAATTGAGTGCTGAAGGTCTATTTAGTTTACTTAAAAAACAGATTCCAATGTTTCCTAAACGAATTGCGGTCGTTACTAGTATTGATGGGGCAGTTATTCGGGACATTAATACGACTGTTCGACGACGTTATCCAATTGCCCAAGTTGTTTTATACCCCACGGTTGTTCAAGGGGATAAGGCAGCAGCGGATATTGCTAGGCAAATTAACCGTGCCAATGACCGCGGGGATTTTGACACCCTTATTATCGGTCGTGGTGGGGGATCAATGGAAGACTTATGGCCTTTTAATGAAGAAGTAGTAGCTCGAGCAATTGCCAATAGCAAAATTCCGGTAATTTCATCTGTTGGTCACGAGACAGATACAACAATTGCCGACCTTGTAGCCGATCAACGCGCTGCCACCCCCACTGCCGCTGCTGAATTAGCAACTCCGGTAAAATTAAATGATATACTATTGACGATTAAAGATGATCAGAATCGTTTATTAAATACGATGCGAACCAAAATTAATTTTGACCGCCAACAATTGAATAAGCAGTTGCAAAGCTATATTTTTCAGCAACCGACAAGACTATATGAAAACTATGCACAAAAGGTTGACCAACTAACTCAACAGCTTGGTCAAACAGCGCAAAATAAAATGCAAGAAATGCGGATGAATGTAGAAAGGTTAAGCGGGCGTTTAACGGCGGCTTCTCCACTGCACCGGGTTCAACAACAAGAACAGTTAGTTAAGCAGTTACAAAAACAATTAGTTACAGCCTCACTTGCTAACCAAAATGAAAAGCGACAGCAAGTGACGAGCCTTATTAAACAATTAGATTCGCTGAGCCCCCTTAAAATTATGAGTCGGGGATATACGTATGTAACAAGTGATGAAAAAGTTGTTAATCATGCCAGTCAATTAACAGTTGGGCAAAATGTTCACTTGCATTTTGATGACGGGGAAGTTCAAGCAGAGATAAAAAAGGTAAAGGAGCACTAAGATGGCAACAGAAAAACTAACATTTGAAGAACAACTAGCGCAATTACAACAGATCGTTAACCGCCTTGAACAAGGGAATGTTCCACTAGAAGAAGCCCTTCAACAATTTCAAGAAGGGATCAAGCTTTCTAAGGAATTACAAACGAAACTAACAAATGCCGAAAAGACACTTGGTCATCTAATTGACGATAATGGTGACGAAAAAGTCTACGAAAAACAAACTGATGACCCAAGTAACAACGGTGGCGGTAACCGTGGATTTGGCAGCGCTGACGAACAATAAGCAACGGAGTAAAAAAGATGAGTACACCACTGCCAATTTTGAAAGAACGGATTGAAGATTATCTTAGCCAGTCATTGGCTACAGATGTTGATCAAGCAACATTAAAAAATTCAATGACTTATTCCCTAATGGCCGGCGGTAAGCGACTGCGTCCGGCATTGACGCTTGCAACGATTGAGATGTTAGGTGGTACCATTAATGATGATATGTTGCGCGCAGCTTCTGCGTTGGAATTGCTTCATACCTATTCATTAATTCACGATGACCTTCCAGCAATGGATAATGATGATTTACGTCGTGGAAAACCAACTAATCACCGTAAATTTGGGGCGGGAATAGCAACTTTAGCAGGCGATGGACTATTGACATTAGCCTTTCAGTGGGTTACTGATAACCATCTTCCAACTGATATTCGGAGTCAATTAACTCTTGAACTTGCAAAAGCAGCGGGACCCTCTGGAATGGTTGCCGGCCAAGCACGGGATATTGAAGGTGAACATCAACATTTAAGTTTAAACCAGTTGCGATATCTGCACCGTCAAAAAACTGGGGCCTTGATCCGCTATGCTGTTCTGGCAGGGGGGATTATGATGAATCAATCCACTGAAGTTAAACAAGAGCTAGCAGCATTTGGCGAAAACTATGGCTTAGCCTTTCAGATCTATGATGACTTAATGGATGTTCTCAGTACTGCTGAAGAGATGGGAAAAGCTGTCCATAAAGATGCTGGTGAGCAAAAAAATACTTATCCGGGGTTGCTAGGTGTAGATGGTGCGAAGGAGCAGTTACAGGTCGCTTTAACTGCTGCTAGGCAAAATCAACAGAATCTTGAAAAGCTTACTGGGAAGTCATTTACTAGTTATGATGACTTTTTAGCATATTTTAAATAAGGAAAGGGATTATGAAAAAAGAACGTGTAGATGTATTATTAGTCCAACAGGGGCTGTTTGACTCTCGCGAACAAGCAAAGCGGGCAGTGATGGCCGGAGAAATTCTTGGTAAAAATAATGAACGATTAGATAAACCGGGACAAAAAATTCCAATTACAACCACCCTTCACATGAAAGGTCATAAAATGCCATATGTTAGTCGGGGGGGCTTAAAGTTAGCTAAGGCATTAAAGGTTTTTGACATTTCAGTTAAGGATAAAACGGTTTTAGATATTGGCTCATCTACTGGGGGATTTACTGATGTAATGTTACAAAATGGAGCGAGGTTAAGTTACGCGCTCGATGTGGGAACCAATCAGTTAGTTTGGCAATTGCGGGAGGATCCCCGGGTAGTTGTTATGGAGCAAACTAATTTCCGCTATAGTAAGTTAGCAGATTTTTCCAGTGGCCAGCCAGAATTTGCTTCGATTGATGTTTCGTTTATTTCCCTTCGCTTGATCTTGCCACCATTGGCGCAGATACTGAAAATGGGTGGCGAAGTAGTAGCCCTAATTAAACCACAATTCGAAGCTGGAAAAGAACATGTTGGTAAAAATGGAATAATTCATGACCACAAAATTCACCGGGCAGTTTTGGAAGAAGTACTAACTTTTGCCAGTGAAGATTATTTCGACATCCTCGGATTAGACTACTCACCAATTAAAGGGGGGCAAGGGAATATGGAATTCTTGGTTCACCTGCGTCTAAGTGAAAATCCTGGTATCCTTGCTAAAGAAGTAAACATCGATAGGGTGATTGCAGCTGCTGATGATGATTTAAATCATAAGGAATAAATAAAGGTGACTTAATCCATGAAAAAAGCAGAACGACAACAAAAAATTCGAGAAATCATTACTAATGAGAGCATTGAGCGACAGGAAGATCTTGTTGAGCGCCTGTGTGAAATGGGGTTGACAGTTACACAAGCGACTATTTCGCGAGATATTAAAGAAATGCAATTAATAAAGATCCCAGCTGATGATGGGGGATATCGTTATGGCTTGCCGGCATATCATCGTCAAGGACATGAAAACCAATTATCCCAGACCCTTCAAGATAGCTTGGAACAATTAAAGCGTAATGATTGTTTCTTGGCATTAACGGTTCATCCGGGCAATGGTCCTGTAGTAGCTACCTTAATTCGTAAGATGGATTTTCCAACGGTCTTCACAACAATTGGTGATGATGGAAATGTCCTGGTAGTTTGTATATCTCCAGAAGCGGCAATTAACTTAGAAGAAAAGCTTAATGGGATGCTAGACTAGGCGAGGTGAAAATTTTTGTTACAAGAATTGACGATTGATAATTTAGCAATTATTAAGCACTTAACCTTAACATTTGCTGACCAAATGACTGTTTTAACGGGGGAAACTGGTGCCGGAAAGTCAATTATTATTGATGCAGTTGGCTTGTTAGCCGGGGGTCGAGGATCTCAGGAATTTATTCGTCGTGGAGAAGAAAAGCTAAACCTTCAAGGGCAATTTGCGATTCCCAATGATCTTGAATTTGATAAACTACTTGAATCATTGGGAATTGATCATGAAGATGGGATTTTAATTGTCTCTCGGGAAATTCATCGTAATGGTCGCAATATTATCCGTGTTAATGGTCAACTGATTAATACTGCGACTCTTCGTAAAATTGGCGTGGGATTAGTTGATATTCAAGGACAAAATGAACACCAGCAATTAATGCAGGCGGAGACCCACTTGGGAATGCTCGACCAATTTGCGGCAAAGGAGGTCCAGCCATTACTTCAAAAATATCAGGAAGAATACCAAGCCTATTCTAAATTAAAGGCGGCTGTAAATAAGAAACAAGCAAATGAGCAACAATGGGCTCAACGGTTGGATATGCTTCGGTACCAAGTTAATGAGATTGCAGAAGCTAATTTAAAAGAAAATGAAGAAGATGAATTAATTAGTGAACGTGATCGATTGGAACACTTTCAACAAATTAATAATGCCCTTCAACTAGCCGTGACGACCTTTAATGAAAGTGATCAGACACCGGTTTTAGACCAAGTTGCCACGGTGATGGACTCTATTAATGCTATTGCTGAATTTGATGATGCTTATGATAACCTAAGTAAGGCGCTTAATGATGCTTATTATGCTCTTCAAGATGTAGCAAATGAGGCAAGTCAGCAATTAGATATGCTAGAATTTGATGATGAACGATTAGCTCAAATTGAACAACGGTTAACCACTATCGGCGATCTCGAACACAAGTATGGTGATACGTTGACAGATGTTTTGAAATATTATGATAAGATCAAAAAAGAACTTGATTCGATGGAAGCTGCGGCTGATTCTAGCAGCGATCTAGAGCAACGGTTGTCAGAAGCGGAAAATAAGCTTCGCGAGACCGGTCGTAAATTAAGCCAGGTACGGCAAAAAGCTGCTCATGAACTCGGTAAAAAAGTTCACCAGCAGCTTAAAGAGCTTTATATGGAAAAGGCGGAATTTGAAGTTCACTTTGTCAATCAAAGTCGGGAACAGTTTACACCGACGGGAATTGACCAGGTAGAATTTTATATTCGAACTAACCCGGGAGAGTCGATGGGACCATTAGCAAAGATTGCTTCTGGGGGTGAATTATCACGGGTAATGTTAGCTTTAAAGACTATTTTTGCGCAAAAAGAAGGTGTTACTAGTATCATTTTTGATGAAGTTGATACTGGAGTAAGTGGACGGGTTGCCCAAGCGATTGCTGATAAAATTCGTTTGATTGCTCAACATTCGCAGGTCTTATGTATCACGCACCTACCACAAGTCGCAGCGGTTGCTCAACATCATTTTCTTATTAAAAAATCTGTCCATGATGATCGAACAACTACGAAAGTTACACCATTAAAAGAAAATGATCGGGTTGAAGAACTGGCAAGAATGCTATCGGGTGAAAAGATTACCCAATTAACAAAAGAACACGCACAAGAATTACTTAAGATGGCAAAATAAAGAGGAAGAATAAGAAGCAATCTGAGGTAAGAAGAGTGTTTTCCACGTTATCTTGCTATTGCTTGTTAAAACATACAGGGGTTGTGACATAAGTCAGGTTCCCTTCATAAAAGACAAACAGCGCAGTACAACAATGGCCTCCAACGCTCGGTAAAACCGAACATTGGAGGCCATTGTTGCTTGCTAGGAACTCCCAGAGGCTAGCTTCGCGTCGAAAAACGAAGTCACCGGTAACTTCTGTCTCGCTCCCTTTACTAGGTTAAATATAATATTATAAGTTCGCAATGTACCGAATTTGGTCAAAATTAACAACATAACTCACGTTTTGATTTGTGATAAGATACCGATTACTATTTGCTAATTGAGCAATGTTACCAGTAACGTTTACGGGGTAACCATCATTGTTGATTGGCATTAACTGAAAGGTTGCTCTAATCTTATCCTTGATGGCTCGTTTTAAAAATAATTGTCGTTGTTTAGCAGGTTGGGGAGTCAGCAATTCTGCTTGCTCATCAGTAGTAGGCGTTTCTTCAAAAATGTGGCGAAGTTTATCACTAATAATTTGTGGCGTAAATTTAAAAATAGACTTTTGTTCAATTTGCATAATCGCGCCTCCGAACATTCGTTTGATTATAGTATACGAACATACATTCAGAAATGCAAGTAAAAAGCTCAATATTTTTGTTATTCAGGTGCTTGATTTCAGTACTAATCTAGTGCATTATAGTATTAATACATTTAAATAAATAGGAGCGTTATAATGGTAAATCGTGGAATGTTAATTGTTCTTTCAGGTCCTTCCGGAGTTGGAAAGGGAACTGTTCGAAAAGCTATCTTTGATTCAAATGATAATGATTTTCAATATTCAATTTCGATGACAACTCGAAAACCACGTCCTGGCGAGGTTGATGGTGTTGATTATTTCTTTGTAAGCAAAGAAGAGTTTGAACATCAAATTCAAACTGGTGGGATGTTGGAATATGCTAAGTATGTTGACAACTATTACGGTACCCCATTAAAATATGTTAATGAGACCTTAGATTCAGGGAAGGATGTTTTCCTTGAGATTGAAGTTAACGGAGCAATGCAAGTACGGTCTAAGTGCCCAGATGGTGTATTTATTTTCTTAACGCCTCCTGATTTGGATGAATTAAAACAACGATTGATTCACCGGGGAACTGACAGTATGGAAGTTATTAACAAACGTATTCATAAGGCATTTGGTGAAATTCAAATGATGCAAAACTATGATTATGCCGTAGTTAATGACGAAGTGCCAAATGCAGTTGAGAAGATTAAAGACATTATTCGTACTGAACGGCTTCGTGTTACCCGCGTAATGCCACGCTATCTAGAAATGTTAGGAGATGCCAAAAAATGATTCTTTTTCCATCGGTTGATGAATTATTAAAACATATTGATTCTCGTTACTCATTGGTTATGCTTGCTAGTAAGCGGGCTAACGAATTAGATGCAGGAGCTGCTCCATTGCTTGAACATTATGATTCAAGTAAGTCTGTTGGGAAGGCCCTGGAAGAGATTTTAGCTGGAAAAGTGACGATTGATCCTGATCACACTGAGGACTTACAGGATTAAAAAGTAAGATAGACAAACAAAAGTAAGGGACTAGGGCAGAATTGTCACTGGCCCCTTTTTTGCTCATAAAGATGCTATAATCAATTAAGAAAAAACAAGTTGAGGTGACATAATGACACGAATTGCAGTGTATCTTACCGGCAGTATCGCTGCTTATAAAGGAATTGAAGTAGTGCGAGGCCTCCAAAAAATGGGACATGAGGTTCGTGTAGGGATGACTGAGGCAGCTACTAAGTTGGTCACTCCTGCTACTCCTTTTGCTTTGACGAAAGCTCCGGTACTTACTGACCTGTGGGACGATCATTCAACACCGATTCCTCATATTGAGCTAGCTGACTGGTCAGAACTGGCAGTTGTAGTACCAGCATCAGCCAATATTATCGCTAAAATGGCAATAGGATTGGCTGATGATGCTGTTTCTACCACCTTATTAGCAACGAATGCTCCCAAAATCGTCGTTCCAGCAATGAACAGTCATATGTGGTTGGCACCAACAACTCAGCGAAATATTACCCGACTTAAACAAGACGGAGTCAATATTATGCCGCCAGTTAGTGGAAGATTGGCTGAAGGTTATGTTGGTCGTGGACGATTACCAGAACCGGCAGCAATTTGTCAATATATCGAAGACTTTTTAGCTCGCGGTCGAGTTTTAAAGGGAAAACACGTGATTGTTACTGCAGGTGGAACCCGTGAAAATATCGATCCCGTTCGTTTCATTGGTAACCGGTCTTCTGGTAAAATGGGGATTGCACTTGCAAACGCCGCAACCCAAGCAGGCGCCAAGGTAACTCTGATTGCTGGTCAAGTTACTGTTCCTCTTCCGCAATCCCCGGCGATTGAAGTTGTGCGAGTAACTACGACTGAAGATTTATATACAAATTTAAAAGAGCGTTTTTTGCAAACTGATATTTTAATTATGGCGGCCGCGGTTGCCGACTATCGACCGGTCGAGATGGTTGATCATAAAATTAAGAAAAAAGATGGTGATCCACGGCTTACGATTGCACTCACTGAAACTGTTGATATTTTAAAGAATATTGCGAAAATGAAACAAAATGATCAATGCGTTGTTGGCTTTGCAGCAGAGACCAATAACCTCATGGAAAATGCTAACCGTAAGCTTGCTAGTAAAAATGTGGATATGATTATTGCAAACAGTGTGGCAGGGAAGACGGGCGCATTTGGAAGTGATCAAAATCAAGTAACTATCTTGCAGAAAGATAAGTCTCCAATTAAATTAGAGCGGCAATCTAAAGCTAAAATTGCAAACAAAATTATCGAACTAGTTAGTGCAAAATTAAAGTCAGGTGATTAAATGCCAGAGTTGGCACAGGTAGTTGTTGATGTTCCAACAATGCAAACAAATCAACCATATACTTATCAGATTCCTCCCAAACTCGAAAAACAAATTCAAGTCGGAGTAAGGGTGATTGTACCCTTTGGAAAGGGCAAACGAACTGTTCAAGGATTCGTTGTTGCTCTCGATGAAGCGTCTCAATATGAGGGAGAGCTCAAACCGATTCAAGCCATAATGGATCTTCAACCGGTAATTAATCCTGAATTAATGAAGCTTAGCAAATGGTTAGCTGATACTACTTATTCTTTTTGGATTTCTTGCTTGTATACGATGCTGCCTAACTTATTGAAGGCTAAAACTACCAGAATTATTCGAATTGTGGATGAAGTGGATGAGCATGTTGCCTTTGATATTTTTCATGGTCGAGACGAATTGGAAATGGCGGAGGTACAAGATAAACCTGCAATCTTAAGTGAATTGTTCAAACTGCAAAGGGAAGGAAAGATAACGATTGAATACCAAGTAAAAGATCGGGCAAAAGTTAAAACCGTGACTGGTATTCGTGCTTTACTTAATTTTGAACAACTAGAAGATGAGCGTACTTCCCTTCATTCCAATGCTCATGCTCAAAATCGTCTTCTTTCATATCTACAATCAATTGGTAGTCAAGTTGTTAAGCAAAAAACAGCCGAACACCAAACCGGCTTAAAACCGGCCACCTTCAATCAAGGACAGCAGAAGGGATGGCTCGAAAAAATACCAGTTGAAGTATATCGACAACCTTTAGCGATGCAGGATGCTCCTGATAATGATCATTTAGCGGTCCCGCTTCACCTTAACCCGGATCAACAAAATGCCGTTAACCAGATTAATCAAGCAATCGACAATCATGATCCTAAAGATTTTCTCTTGCAAGGAGTTACTGGAAGTGGGAAGACAGAAGTATATCTACAATCGATTGCTAATGCCCTTCAACAGGGAAAAACGGCATTAATGCTTGTCCCTGAGATTTCGTTAACCCCTCAGATAGTTAACCGTGTTCGGCGCCGCTTTGGGTCCAAGGTTGCTGTTTTACATAGTAGTTTATCAAACGGGGAACGGTATGATGAATGGCGTCGGATCGAACGGGGAGAGGCGCAAGTGGTTGTTGGTGCCCGTTCAGCAGTCTTTGCACCGTTGACTAATTTAGGCGTAATTATTCTTGATGAAGAGCATGAATCTAGTTATAAACAAGATGAAGCTCCTCGTTATCAGGCGCGTGAAGTAGCTAAATGGCGGGGAAAATATAATCAAGCACCTGTAGTTCTCGGATCAGCTACTCCCAGTCTGGAAAGTCGTGCGCGGGCGGTTAAAAATGTTTATCACTTGTTGCGACTTCCACACCGGGTAAACAAGCAGGAACTGCCACCGATTGAGGTAGTTGATATGCGGGACGAAATTAAGAAGTACGGTGAAAGCAACTTTTCTCAGAAGCTAGTGGGCGAGTTAAATGATCGCCTGCAAAAGCATGAACAAAGTATTTTAATGCTAAATCGACGGGGATTTTCGTCATTTATGATGTGCCGTGATTGTGGGAATGTTTTAAAATGTCCTAATTGTGATATTTCTTTAACGCTTCATATGGATACACGGACAATGAAATGTCACTATTGCGGTCATGAAGAACCCATCCCCCGTGAATGTCCAAATTGCCATAGTCACCAGATTCGCTATTATGGAACTGGAACAGAGAAAGTTGAGCAAGAATTGCATCAGTTATTGCCTCAGGCACGGATCATTCGAATGGATGTTGATACAACCCGGCGTAAGGGAATGCATGCAAAGCTATTACGGCAATTTGGTCAACATCAAGCGGATATCTTACTGGGAACCCAGATGATTGCTAAAGGACTTGATTTCCCTAATGTTACGTTAGTAGGGGTCTTAAATGCAGATACTGGTCTTGGGTTACCAGATTTTCGTGCTAGTGAACGAACTTTTGATTTGCTAAGTCAAGTAAGTGGTCGGGCTGGTCGGGCAAATAAGCAGGGGAAGGTTATTATTCAGACATATAATCCCGATCATTACGCTATTCAAGATGCCAAAGCGCATGATTATGAAAAATTCTTTAACCAGGAAATGATGCTGCGCAGACAAGCGAGTTATCCACCTTACTATTACACTGTTCGTCTAATGGCTAGTCACCCTGAAGAAGCTAAAGCAGCCCGGGCGATGGCTGATATCTATGGGCGCCTAAAACAGGGATTAGCATCTTCGACAGTTATTCTAGGGCCAACTCCCCGAGCGATTGCGCGGATGAAACGACGCTACTATTACCAGATTGTAATCAAATATAAGCAGGATCCGTATTTACATCAGTTATTATTTGACATTCTTCAAGATACACAAAGTCGTGGTTTTAAGGATGTCCAAGTAAGCATTGATCCTGATCCACAGTATTTTATGTAAAAGAAAGGATGTTATTAATGTCAACATCAATCGTTTTTATGGGAACACCGGAATTTGCTGTTCCAATTTTACAAAGTTTAATTGATAATCCAGAATATGATGTTCAAGCAGTGCTTACTCAACCGGACCACCATATCGGTCGGAAACGTACCCTTCATAAATCACCGGTTAAAGAATTAGCTGAGCAATACAACATTGAAGTCTTACAACCAGCTAAACTAAGTAAAAGTCCTGAAATGGAGAAAATCATTAGTTTGCAACCCGACTTAATGATTACCGCTGCCTATGGGCAATTTCTGCCAACAAAGTTATTAGATGCTGCTAAAATTGCGGCAATCAATGTTCATGGGTCCTTACTACCAAGGTATCGGGGAGGCGCCCCAATTCAATATTCTATTATTAATGGTGATAAAGAAACTGGGGTCTCCATTATGTACATGGTTAAGAAGATGGATGCGGGAGATATTATTTCGCAAACATCTATTCCAATTGAAGACACTGACGATAGTGGCACGATGTTTAAAAAGCTTAGTTTATTGGGAAGAGACTTGCTGTTAGAAACATTACCTAAACTTATTAGCGGAGATATTAACCCCGTTGCCCAAGATCCCGAAAAAGTAGTCTTTTCACCCAATATCACTAGTGAACAAGAACAGATTGATTTCCGTCTTCCAGCACACTTGATTGATGCGAAAGTTCGGGGATTGCGGCCGGCTCCTCTTGGCAACATGATTATTGATGGATTACGTACGAAAATTTATGATGTGACTCCCCTCGAGGAAAAGACGGACCTTGAACCGGGAAAAGTAGTTCGGGTCACTAAGCATCAGTTGGTAATTGCGGCTGGGGATGGAACAACATACCAAATCAATAAGTTAAAGCCAGCGGGTAAAAAGGCAATGGACATTACTTCCTACCTGAATGGACATAAAAATATTACAGAGGGAGGACAGGTCGTAAGTGAAGACTAAATTTCAACCACAAAATGCACGTGAATTAGCCTTAGTGGCGCTAGAAGGGGTTGTCGAAAATGGGGCATACTCAAACTTGCAAGTTGACCAGTTGCTGAAGAGATACCCCTTAGTAGATAAAGATCGGCGGTTAGCTACTAATATTATTTATGGGGTTTTGCAGCATAAACTTACCCTTGAATATTGGCTAAATGCGTTTGTGAAAGGGAAACGGCTTGATCCATGGGTAAAAACGCTTCTCCTGTCTGCACTTTACCAGTACCATTATTTAGAACGCGTTCCGGATTGGGCGGTAACTGACGAAAGTATTGAAATAGCTAAACGCCGCGGAAATCCGGGTATTCGAAAGTTTGTTACTGGCGTTTTACATGCGGTTTTGCGGAAGGGATTACCTGACCTGCGTCAAATTAAAGAGCGTGATTTACGATTAAGTATTGAAAATAGTGTCCCGCGGTGGCTAGTTAATGAGTTGACCACCGAATATGGGGAAGAAGATACGGAAAAAATACTTCAATCAATTAACGAGCCTGCTCATCAGGTGATTCGGGTTAACACTGTTAAAACTGACCTTACAACCGTAAAGCAGACTTTAGATGCTGCTGGGATTGAGTATCAAGAAAGTCAAGTTGCTCAAAATGCCCTCGTAATTACTAAAGGTGAAATTATTAGTTCTGATCTTTTTAAACGTGGTGAAATCACTATTCAAGATGAAAGTGCCATGTTGGCCGTGGAAAGCATGGATGTTAAGCCAGATGATAAAGTACTTGACGCCTGTGCCGCGCCCGGCGGTAAGACTGTTCAAATAGCAGAAGCCCTTACTAATGAAGATGGCCACGTTGATGCCCTTGATATTCATCAACATAAGGTTAAATTGATTGAAAAAAATGCTCGGCGGTTAGGGGTGGGAAAGCGCGTTACTGCTCATTCCCTTGACGCCCGTGAAGTTGATCAACTTTTTGCTGATGAAAGTTTTGATAAGATCTTAGTTGACGCACCCTGTAGTGGGATCGGACTTTTACGACGAAAGCCAGAAATCCGTTATACAAAGACGCTAAATGATAGTCAACAATTACATAAGATTCAGTTAGCAATTTTAAATGCAGTTGCCGCAAAGGTTAAAAAGGGCGGTATAATCACATACAGCACGTGCACAATTTTACGACAAGAAAATGAAACAACTGTTCAAGCATTTTTAGCGGAACATCCTGAATTTGAGTTAGTAAAAACAGCAACTACACGAAAAGTTAAGGATAATCGACAATCGCCTACCTTAACCATTTTACCGAGTGACTTTAATTCTGATGGCTTCTTTATCAGCAGCCTTAAGAAGGGAATATAATAAACTAATGAAAATTGCTTATCAAACAGATATTGGCCACCAACGAAAGCAAAATCAAGATCGGGTTGCTGTTTTTACTAATAAGCTAGGCAACCAATTAATGATTATTGCTGATGGAATTGGTGGTAATCGTTGTGGAGATGTTGCTGCAGAGCAAACAGTCGCTACTTTGGGGGCCCAATTTAAAAAACGTCCCCCACGAACTTCGCTGGAAGGAATTCGCTGGTTTGCTCGTGAAACCCAATTAATTAACGACAAAATCTTGGCACAATCCAAGCGTAGTATTTGCTTGCAGGGGATGGGAACAACGATGGTCGCCGCAATTACATTTAAGGATACGGTTGTGGTGGCTAATATTGGTGATAGTCGAGGATATATCCTTCACCAGAACCTGTTAACGCAGATTACAGTAGACCATTCATTAGTTAATGAGTTGGTAAAAACGGGTGATATATCAGAAGATGAAGCAATTAAATTGCCTCAGAGCAATATAATTACCAGGGCAATTGGAATCTCTTCCGATGCACAAGTTGATGTAAATCGTTTTGAACTAAACGAGGGTGATCAACTGTTAATGTGTTCTGATGGCTTGTTTAAGACTGTTTCTAAGGAGCAGATCATCAAAGTGCTTGAATTGTCGATTCCGCTAGAAGAAAAATGTGCTTACCTTATAAAGATGGCAAATGATGCGGGTGGACCAGATAATGTTACCGTTTTAATTGGGATTAATAATAACCAGGAGGGATAGGAAATGAATCCTGGATATGAAATTGGTCACCGATATCGGATAATTCGGTCGCTAGGTGAAGGTGGAATGGCCAATGTATACTTGGCCCATGATATAGTTCTTGATCGGGACGTCTCTGTTAAGTTACTACGTCTTGATTTGCGGGATGACCCCGGCACCAAGCGACGATTTCACCGTGAAGCAATGGCCGCAACGCAGTTAAATGATCCCCATATTGTTGGCATTTATGATGTTGGTGAGGATCATGGTCTGCAGTACATGGTAATGCAATATGTAAAGGGGACAGACCTTAAAGCATATATCAAAAAGCACTACCCAATTTCACTTCCCCAAGTGATTGATATTATGGAACAGGTGCTTTCGGCAGTCACTGCTGCCCATGCTCATGGAATTATCCACCGGGACTTAAAACCACAAAACATCTTAATTGATGAAAATAAAAATGTTAAAATTACTGACTTTGGAATCGCGGTTGCCGTATCGCAAGATTCATTAACGCAGACTAATACCTTGATGGGATCCGTCCACTATCTATCTCCCGAACAAGCGCGGGGAAGCATTGCTACTAAACAATCAGACATTTATTCATTGGGAATCATCTTGTTTGAACTTTTAACAGGTAAGGTTCCATTTGAAGGAGAGACGGCTGTTTCAATTGCCTTGAAGCATTTCCGTGAAGAAATTCCTTCTGTCCGTGAACAGAACAAAAAAATTCCTCAAGCACTCGAAAATGTAATTATTAAGGCAACGGCTAAGGAACCGGCTGAACGGTATGATTCAGTTAAAGAGATGGCAGCTGATTTAAAAACTGTACTTGATCCACAAAGAGCTAATGAATCACGATTAAAACTTCAACAAGATGATAATGGCGAAACTAAGGTGTTAGATATTAACCCCCTAAAAGCTGCTGATTACCAACCAAAGAAGTCAACCGATTCTCAAATGGTTGATCCACCAGCCAAACCGCAAAAGTGGAAGAAATATGGGATCATCAGTGGGACAATTGTTGTGGTAATTCTAATTGTAGTCTGTAACTGGTGGTTCATGCTCCGTCAAGTAATTATTCCTGATGTAGAAGGAATGACGGTGTTGAAGGCAGAACAACAACTGCACCAACAAAATTTACGGATCGGTAAGATTACTCGAGTAAATAGTCAGGCGGTGGATAAAAACCGAATTATTTCCACCAGTCCTGACGTTAGCCATAAGACCCGTGTTAGTACTCCAATTAATTTAACGGTTAGTACAGGAGTTAAGCAATTGCAAATGGCTAATTACGTTGGGGAAGACTATTCTTCAGTAGCTGCTGACCTTCGTCGCAAGGGCTTTCAAGTTCATCAAGAACAAGTTTATTCGGATGATATTGCTAAGGGACAGATTATCAAGCAAAACTACAAAAAAGGTACGATTGTTAAGCCCACTTCTAATACAATTATCTTTCGGGTAAGTGAAGGTAAAGAACCAATCAAGATTCCAAACTTTAAAAATCAAGATATTAGTGCTGTTCAACAATTTGCTAATAAAAACAATTTACAATTGACAACTCAAGAGAAAAAATCAAAAACAATTGCGACTAACCATGTGATTAATCAGACACCACGAGCCGGCTCGACATTAAATCATGGTGATACATTAACGGTTTCAATTGCTAATTCTGGTAACCAAACAAAGACGACAAATATTCAGATTAACATTCCATTTGATGGGAATGGTGGGCAACGTGAAAACCGGGTACAGGTATATATCAGGGATGCCAACCATAATTTAACAATGGAATACCAAGACATTACAATTAACCAAGAAACAACAATTAATGTGCCATTTACCCTTAAACAGGGTCAAACGGGTGCATATCGTGTCGTTCGAAATGGACGAACGATTATGAGTGCAACAAATATTACTGGATAATGGAGGTGCAGTTTGAAAACAGGAATAATCCAACAATCATTAAGTGGCTTTTATGATGTGATTGCAGATGAAAAAATTTATCGGACAAGAGCGCGTGGAAACTTCCGTCAACGAAAGATCAAGCCAGTAGTTGGTGATCACGTTGAATTTAGTGCTGAAAATCAACTGGAAGGATATTTATTAAAGATCTTGCCCCGACGCAATCAGTTGGTGCGGCCACCTGTTGCTAATGTTGACATGGCGGTTGTAGTAACATCGGCTAAAGAACCAGCATTTTCCGCTAACCTTTTAGATCGTCAGTTGATTGCTTTAGAGGCCCAGGATGTTACTCCTTTAATTTATTTTTCAAAGACTGACTTACTGACAGATGAGGAATACCAACAACTGTTACCAACGATCAACGGTTATCGACAAATCGGCTACCAAGTTTATGCAGCTCGAAAACCTTTTGCCTCCGACCAATTAGCAAAATTGATGGGGGAATTAAAGGGGAATATTGTAACGATGATGGGTCAGACAGGAGCAGGAAAGTCAACTTTGCTTAACCATTTGGCTCCGCAATTAAAATTGGCGACTGGAGAAATTTCTCAAGCGCTTCAACGGGGACGGCATACAACGCGAAAAGTAAGTTTATTAGATGTTAACGGTGCTCTGATAGCCGACACCCCTGGCTTTTCGTCGTATGAAACATTTGATATGACGGTGAATGATTTGCCACATTTATTCCCTGAAATGACTAAAATTTCGGCTGATTGTAAGTTTCGCGGGTGCCTTCACATAAAAGAGCCACAATGTGCTGTGAAGGAAGCAGTAAACAATGGTATAATCATGAAGAGTCGGTATGATGATTATCTTCAGTTCCATGAATTGATTGCTAATCAAAAACCAAATTATAAGAAATGAGGGAATCAGGATGATTAAAGTTGCACCATCAATTTTAAGTGCAGATTACGTGAATTTACAAAAAGATATTGAAAAGGTAGAAAAGGCTGGTGCACCATACTTACACATTGATGTTATGGATGGTACGTTTGTTCCAAGTATTTCTTATGGCCCAGGCTTTGTTAAGGCTATTCGCCCAATTACAAACATGGTATTGGATGTGCACTTAATGGTTGAAAAACCCGAACATATTTTGCCAATGTTCATTGATGCTGGCGCTGATATTATTGGTGTTCAAGTGGAAGCTACGCAACACATTCACCGAGCTCTTCAAATTATTAAAAACGGTGGAGTAAAAGCTGAAGTTGTTATTAACCCAGGTACACCAGTAGCAATGATCGAACCAGTATTACACATGGTTGACCAAGTCTTAGTAATGACTGTTAACCCTGGATTTGGTGGTCAAAAGTTCTTACCAGAAACTGTTGACAAGATTGCCCAATTAAATGCAATTAAGGAAGAAAAGGGCTACGATTTTGATATTGAAGTGGACGGCGGAGTTAATGACAAGACAGTTGTAGATTGCTACAAAGCAGGCGCTACTGTAGCAGTGGCTGGTTCATATGTCTTTAACGCTGAAGATCCTGCTGAACGAATTAAAGCTCTTGAAAATGCTACTAAGTAATTAGTCACTTTAAGTAAAAAACAAAAATGGATCTTCTAGTTCGGATTTGTCTGAATATTGAAGGTCCATTTTTTTAGGAGTTAAAAATGAGAGTGAATGTACTAGTTGGCGGTCCACTTGAAATGGTCCCAACCGAGTTGATTTTGCAACGTAAAAATGAAAAATGGATTGGCGTCGACCGGGGTGCTTTAAGATTATTAAGGTGGGGAATTAAGCCTGTCTTAGCAATTGGGGATTTTGATTCTGTTACCGGGAATGAATTGCAAGGTATAGAAGGTAAAATTACTCATATAGAGACTTATCCTCCTGAAAAAGATTATACCGATACGCAATTGGGCGTGAAGTTTGCAATTCAAGAACAGGCTGATGAAATTGAAATCTTTGGTGCAACTGGGGGACGTTTAGATCATTTATTAGCTAACCTTTTTCTTCCACTGCAGAGTGAATTTAAACCATATTTAACGCGGATTAAAATTATTGATTGTCAAAATGTTGTCACATATTATTTGCCAGGAGATCATACTATTGCTCGCCTGCCGCATAAGAAGTACCTGGCCTTTGTCAACCTTACTCCTGTTCGTGGCCTTACATTGAAAGATGAAAAATATCCACTACAAAACTGGAATAGTCAAATACCATTTTCATGGACAAGCAATGAATTTACGGCTGAAGAAAATCATTTTTCATTTGAAAGTGGAATTGTTTCTGTAATTCAGTGTAATGACCAATTAAAATAGGCTTTTGAGAGAAAAATACCCTGTCAAGGAAAATTACTTGAAAGAAAACTATTGCATTGTTGTGATGCCTATGGTAGATTAATTAGGTGAGTTACATCGCAGTTTTGCGTAAACGAAAAAATTATGAAGCAAAGAGGAGGGTATCACCAATGGCTAAAGATTTTATCAACGGTAAACGGACGCAATTTGGTAACAAGCGTTCTCACGCCCTTAACTCAAGTCGGCGTAGCTGGAAGCCTAACTTGCAAAAGGTAACCATTTTGGTTAATGGTAAGCCTAAGAAGGTATACGTTTCAGCACGTACACTGAAGTCAGGTAAAGTGACTCGGGTTTAATTAAAATGATGCCGTCCAGTTTGGGCGGCTTATTTTTTATATTAATTGATTAACCCCATTGATCGATTGAAAAAATATCCATCAGTTACTTTTTTAGTGAAATATGCTATGGTATGATGGTATTGATTTAACTGTAAATTTTAGTATCATAGGATTCTAAAATCAATTGGTAATTTTATAAGGAGGCCATGACGATGGCAGTAAAAATCAAAACTAAGTCAGGTACAATTGACATTGATAATGATGTGATTTCATCAGTTGTTGGTGGGGCTGCTACTGATAACTACGGTGTTGTTGGAATGGCAAGCCGAAACCCCCTTCGTGATGGGGTTAACCAAATTCTTCGTCGTGAAAATTTTGCGCGTGGCGTTGTTGTTCGGCAGCAAGATAATGGTGTAGCTGTTGACGTTAATATTATTGTAGGCTATGGCACAAAGATCTCAGAGGTATCGAAGAGTGTCCAAGCAAAGGTAAAGTATAATCTTGAAACAATGCTCGGTATTACGGCAAATTCAGTTAATGTATGTGTCCAAGGTGTACGGACACTTGAAGATTAAACGAGCATTGGGGAGGAATTTTGAATTGGCTGTAACAAAAATTACAAACCTTGAATTCGGTAAAATGGTCCAGGCGGCCGCCGATAAACTTGGTAAGAACGCTGAATTTATTAATTCATTAAATGTTTTTCCAGTTCCAGATGGAGACACTGGGACAAACATGACTTCTTCAATGGCGAGTGGTGCAAAGTACGAACGTAATGAAGCCAGTAAGAAGGTTGGCGACTTAAGTGCAGCGTTGGCAAAGGGCCTTTTGATGGGAGCACGAGGAAATTCTGGGGTTATTTTATCGCAGATCTTCCGTGGCTTTGCAAAGGCAACAGAAGGCATGGATGTTTTGTCAGCTGCTGACTTTGTTAATGCTTATGCTAATGGTGCGAAAACAGCTTATAAGGCTGTAATGAAGCCTACAGAAGGTACTATTTTAACGGTTGTTCGTGAATCTGCTCAAGAAGGTCTTAATAAGATTAAAGAAACTGATGATCTTATTGAGATTATGCATGCTATTTATGAAGCAGGTGAAGAAGCGCTTAAAAAGACCCCAGAGTTATTACCCGTCCTAAAAGAGGTTGGTGTTGTGGACTCAGGTGGTCAAGGGCTCGTCTTTGTACTTCAAGCTTTTGACGAAGCCTTGAGTGGGCGTGTAGATAAAAGTGATGACTATAAGCCTGATAATGCTGAAATTGATGAGATGGTTCATGCCATGGATCACCAAAGCGTTCAAGGAAAACTTAATCCTGAAGATATCAAGTATACCTACTGTACCCAGATGTTGGTACGGCTTGGTAAAGGTAAGCAAGTGACCCAACAGTTTGACTATGATACATTTTATAATTATCTAGCAGACTTAGGTGATAGTTTACTTGTTCTAAATGATGATCAGGTTGTGCGGGTTCATGTTCACACGGAACACCCTGGTAAAGTATTATCTTGGGGTCAACAATTCGGTGATCTACAGACAATTGAAATTCATAACATGGTTTGGCAACAAGAAGAAATCATGGAAAAGGATGAAGAAGACGCTGACAGTGAGTCGCCAATTGAGAAGGCAAAAGCAGCGGCAGAAGCTAAAAAAGACCTCCAGACAGCTGTTATTGCCGTAGCATCAGGGGAAGGAATTGCAAAATTATTAAAGAGCTTGGGTGTTACCCATATCATTACAGGTGGTCAAACAATGAACCCAAGTACTCAAGATATTCTTGATGCCATTAATAATAGCGGTGCCAAGCAAGCTCTTGTTCTGCCAAATAACGGCAACATCTTTATGACTGCTGATCAAGCTGCTGAAGTCGCTGATATTCCAACAAAGGTTGTTCACAGTAAGACGATTGCCCAAGCGATGAGCGCCTTGCTTGAGTTTAATCCAGAGGCGTCTCTGGACGAAAATTTAGCTAATATGGAGGCTAATACGGACACGGTTGCCAGTGGAGCAGTTACTAATGCTGTCCGTGATACAACAATTGACGGTCGTGAAATAAAGAAAGACGACTACATGGGAATTGTGGATGGTAAAATTGTTACTACTGATCCAGATCTTAAAGAAGCAGCTATTAAGATGGTTAAAGCCATGCTTGATGAAGATAGTGAAATTGTAACGATCTTATTTGGAACTGGTGGTGATCAAAAAACTGCTGAAGAGATTAAAGCGGCAGTTGAAGAAGTAGATGATGAATTAGATATTCAGATTTACAATGGTGGTCAGCCAGTTTATCCATACCTGATTTCGGTTGAATAGAGTTACATTAAATTAATTTCTATAGGGGTGGGTTAATAAAGGACTGCTTTTATTCCCACTCCTCTTTTGGTTACTGGTTGTGTAAAAAGAGGTGAAAGCTTTGCGGAGTTTAACGGATTCAGTCGCCAATTTAAAAGGGGTTGGTCCCAAGCGGGTAGCAGAATTAGCCACGCTTGGAATAGATACTATTGAAGATTTATTGACATATTATCCTACTCGTTATAATGATTTCACGCCTACAGATATTGAAAGCGCCAAGGATAAACAGAAAATCACTCTTCAAGGAGTAGTGGTGTCAGAACCGCTCTTGGTTCGTTATGGTTATCGGCGCAACCGGCTTACCTTTCGAATGCAGGTTGGTAAAGAAGTAGTAATCGCGACTTTTTTTAATCAGCCCTATATAAAAAAACAAATTGAACTAAATCAGGAAATAACTGTAATGGGTAAGTGGGATGCACCCCGCCGTCAAGTAACAGGAAACAAGCTCCTTAAGGAAAAAGCGGATGATCGAAATGAATTTGGTGCAGTCTATGCAGTGAATAAGCATATCCGGCAAAATGTTCTTCAAAGTTTTATTCGTCAAGCTTACGAAGAATATGCCAATATAATTCCAACCTATTTACCAGAAACGATTCGTCAACGGTACCGGTTAATGGATCGTCGACAAATGATTAGGGAAATTCACTTTCCACAAACTCAAGCAACTGCAAAAGCTGCTCGCCGAACAGCAGCTTATGAAGAGTTTTTTCTGTTTCAGTTACGACTGCAGGCAATTCGCCGTGCCCACCGTCAAGAAGATGGTAACCGGATTTTATACCATAATGACGAATTAAAAGAATTTATTGGCGGACTCCCATTTGAATTAACTGATGCACAAAAACGGGTTGTTAATGAAATTTGCCGTGATATGCGTCAACCATACCAGATGAATCGGTTATTGCAGGGAGATGTCGGTTCAGGAAAAACAATTGTTGCAGCCATTGCCATTTACGCAGCTATTACTGCTGGTTACCAAGCAGCTTTAATGGCACCGACAGAAATTTTAGCAGGTCAACATGCTGAAAAATTAGCAAAGGTTTTTGAAGGAACACATGTCCGGGTTGCTCTTTTGACTGGTTCGTTGACTGTTAAACAACACCGTGAACTCCTGGCTGCAATGAAGCGCGGGGATGTCAACCTCATTGTTGGAACTCACGCGCTAATTCAAGATGAAGTTGAATATGCTAATCTTGGCCTGGTGATTACTGATGAACAGCACCGTTTTGGGGTTAACCAGCGTCAGCAGCTTCGTGAAAAAGGTGAACATCCTGACGTATTGGCCATGACGGCGACCCCTATTCCGCGGACGCTAGCGATTACTAATTATGGTGAAATGGACGTTTCGATAATTGATCAACTGCCAGCTGGCCGAAAACCAATTCAAACGAAGTGGTTGCAATC
Organism: Limosilactobacillus agrestis; assembly: GCF_014145585.1. GTDB lineage: Bacteria > Bacillota > Bacilli > Lactobacillales > Lactobacillaceae > Limosilactobacillus > Limosilactobacillus agrestis. The sequence continues at coordinate 13,784 of NZ_JACIVF010000060.1, read as the reverse complement.
TAACCAACATGCCGCGGCAATCCACTTTTTGCGTGAACAATTAAAGCAGGGGGCACAGGCGTATGTTGTTAGTCCTTTGATTGAGGAATCAGCGGCTTTAGATGTACAAAACGCGACTGATCTTTATAACCAGCTGTCAGCTGATCTTGAACCGGCCTATAAAGTAGGCTTACTTCATGGAAGAATGGGGACGGAAGAAAAAGATGAGGCGATGCGTCAGTTTAACTCTGGTGAGCTTCAAGTTTTAGTTGCTACTACAGTTATTGAAGTTGGAGTTGATAACCCTAATGCAACGGTAATGGTTATATATGATGCTGATCGTTTTGGCCTTGCACAGCTTCACCAATTACGTGGTCGTGTTGGTCGAGGTGAGCGGCAAAGCTATTGTTTGTTGATTGCCGATCCGAAAACTGATGAAGGAAAAGCCCGAATGAAAACGATGGTTGCTACTGATGATGGATTTAAGATAGCTGAGCAAGACTTGAAATTACGGGGATCTGGAGACGTCTTAGGAAAAAAGCAATCGGGGATGCCGGAATTTAAAGTGGGGGATCCGGTTGCCGATTTAAAGATACTGCAAATTGCCCGTGCAGATGCAGGAAACCTGTTAGGAATGCCCAATTGGGATCAGGTCGATGAAAATCAGCCGCTCGTTTTATATTTAAAGCGTCATGAACTGGAGACGCATTTTGACTAATATGACTAATATAAGGAGGATATTTTATGAAAATTGCTGTTGATGCAATGGGTGGAGATAATGCTCCCCAAGTAATCATTGAAGGGGTAGAAGAGGCACGAGATCTATACCCCGACCTAGAATTTGACCTTTATGGAAATCCTGATAAGGTTAAGCCCTTAATAAAAAATAATGAGCGGCTTAATATTGTTGCTACCAGTGAAGAAATTTCAATGGGTGAAGAACCAGTCCGGGCGATTCGACGGAAAAAAGATTCGTCAATTGTTCGCGCAGCAACCGCAGTTAAAGAAGGCAAAGCTGATGCCTTCTTTTCTGCGGGAAATACTGGGGCAATTTTGGCGGCAGGACTCTTCATTGTTGGCCGTATTAAAGGAATTGACCGTCCTGGCCTCACTAGTATTTTGCCAATTGCCAAACCGGGTGCTAGTCGACACAATTTTGTCTACCTTGATACTGGTGCAAATGCGGAAAGTAAAGAGAAAAATTTGGAACAATATGCCTACCTTGGTAAATTCTATGCCGAAAATGTGTTGGGAGTTGCTAATCCCCGGATTGCACTATTAAATAATGGTGCGGAAGAAGATAAGGGTGACAAATTGCATAAAGAAGTGTGGCAAATTCTTAATAGCAAAGCTGATCTGAATTTTGTTGGTAACATTGAATCCGGTGACCTTCTTTTTGGTAAAGCAGATGTTGTTGTAAGTGATGGATGGACGGCAAATGCAGCCTTGAAGGCTACTGAAGGAACCGCCAAGATGATGATGACGTTAATTAAAGATGGAATCTTACATGGTGGTCTCCGTGCTAAGTTAGGCTACCTCATGCTAAAGCCAGTCTTCCATCAAATCGGCCAAAAAATGAATGCTTCAACTTATGGTGGTGCAGTCTTATTAGGACTTAAGGCCCCAGTTGTTAAAACTCATGGAGCTTCTGATGCTTTAGCAGTGAAAAATACAATTAGTCAAATTAGAACGATGCTCAAAACGGGTGTGATTGAAAAAACAGTTGAATTTTTCGATAACACCGAAAATCTAGACAATTCTAAGAAAAACGAATAGAATAAGTAGCGAACTAGTAAAGAGAGGTTAATAATAATGGCTGATAATAAGAAAACAGAAATCTTTAATAAGGTTTCAGAAATTGTTGCTGACCATTTTGATGTTGATCGGGCTAAGATTACTGATGATTTGAACTTAAAGACAGATTTGGATGCTGATTCAATTGATTTTGTTGAATTTGTTCTCGAATTAGAGGATACGTTTGGCGAAGAAATTAATGATGAAGATGCTGAAAAGTTAAGTACGATCGGTGAAGTTGTTGATTATATTGCAGAACATACTGCTAACTAATCGAACTGTTTAATTATTAAGGTAGAAAAGTAAGGGGCTGAGAAAAGGCGAAAGTTTTTTCACGGCCTTTAATTTTTTTGAATATTATTAAATTTACCTGCGGAATAGCGGGTTGTTTAGTATAATAGGCCTTAGACATTTTTTATATTTTTAAGTCAAAAACGAAAGGAATTTTTTATGATCGAAGAATTACAAGACTACCTGGCCAAGGAATTTAATATTCATTTTGATAATCCTGCTTTATTAGCAGAAGCTTTTACTCAAGCTTCATATGTAAATGAACATCCTAACCAAGGATTAAAATATTACGAACGGATTGAATTTCTTGGCGATGCTGTGTTGGAACTGATCGTTTCAGAATATATTTATAAACGTTTCCCTGAATTGCCACAGGGAAAACTTACCCGCTTAAGAGCGGCAATGGTATGCGAGGATAGTTTTTCTAAATTTGCCAAGGAATGTCACTTTGATCAATACATTCGCTTGGGGCATGGTGAGGAAATGGCTGGCGCAAGAGAACGTCCAGGCCTGCTATGTGATATATTTGAGTCATTTATTGGGGCTCTCTATTTAGATCAAGGTCGGCCAGCAGTTGAAAAATTTGTACAACGAGTTATCTTTCCTAAACTTGATATGGGCTGGTTTGATCATGCTGTTGATGCCAAGACTAGTCTTCAAGAATTTCTTCAGCGTGATGGTGACATTGCCATTGAATATCATTTAGTGGAAGAAAGTGGAACAGAAAATGACCCTGAATTTAAGGTGAACGTTACCGCTAACGGTGATATTATCGGTGAAGGAAAGGGTTCATCAAAAAAGCATGCTGAAATGCAAGCAGCACAACAAGCACTTGATAATATGAGAAGTAAAAATAAATAGTAAGTAGGAATAACTGATGCAATTATTGTCTTTAACTTTGGACGGCTTTAAGTCCTTTGCCCAAAAAACAACAATTAAATTTGAACCCGGGATGACAGGAATTGTTGGTCCGAATGGTAGTGGAAAGAGTAATATTATTGAGGCTATTCAATGGGTAATGGGTGAACAGTCGGCTCATCATTTACGGGGTGATCGGATGGCGGACGTTATCTTTAATGGGTCGTCAGATCGCAAACCCTTAAACCGGGCCTTAGTATCGATTACGCTAGATAATAGTGATCATTACTTAGCTAGTGAATTTACTGAACTTACCATTACTCGAAAAATATACCGCAACGGTGATAGTGAGTACTTAATTAATGACCAAAACGTTCGCTTAAAGGACATTACAGACTTGTTTATTGATTCTGGGCTAGGTCGGGAATCCTTTTCCATTATTTCCCAGGGACGAATTGAAGAGATCTTTAACGGTAAACCGATTGATCGACGAGGAATTATTGAGACTGTTGCGGGAGTTGCGAAGTATAAGAAAAATAAAGAAACGGCTGAAAAGCGACTTACTACGACAATGGAAAACCTTAACCGGGTAAATGACATTATTAGTGAGTTAGAAAAGCAAATTGAACCCCTAGAAGAACAAAGTGCGATTGCTCAAGATTACTTGGAACAAAAGAAACAATTTGATGTGCTTGATCGGACACAAACAGTTCGTCGTTATGATGAATACTATGAAAAGTTAACCAAGTTAGGTGCCAAACTAGATCAAGCAGAAGCAATGGTAAGGGACTACCAAGGACAAGCGGGTCATGATCGTCAGCAGCTTGATGATTTGAAACGAAAGCGCCAACAACTAAACGCAACCAAGGATCGGCTCCAAGCAAGCATTTTAAAACAAACGGAGGCAATTGCTAAGTATGAGAATCAGCAATCAGTTTCTAGTGTTCGCCGCGAGCAGCGTGAAAATGAGCAGCGGCGGTTAACTGCCCAACAGGCTGAACTCAATGCACGTTTAAAAGAGGTTAAGGAAAACCAACGGACAAATGACGAGCAATTATCTGAACAAAAAGCGCTGATTAATGATCAGCAGGCTGAGTTCAAAGCAGCCCAAAAAATGAGTAGTACTGAGCGAATCGCTCTCCTGAAACAGCAAGTAGAGGATTTGCGTAACAAACAAGTTAGCCTAATGCAAGAAAGAACGACAATTCACAATCAGCAATCTTTCCTGTCACGTAATCATGAACAGGCAATGAGTCTTCAACGACAAAATGTCGAGGAACTTGATGCCACTAAGAATCGACTTGCAGAAATTAATCAAGCATTTGCCCGTTATCAACAAGAAGCTGCCATTACTAAGGAAAGTCTGCAGGATGTCAGCAAAAAATTAAAAGCGGCTCAAGATCATCATGAAAAACTTAATTACGCATACCAAACAAAACAACGTGATTGGTATGAAGCATTAGGAGATGTGCGGTCACTTAAGTCACGGATTAACACTTACCAATCAATGGCCGATGAATATAGCGGTTATTACCGGGGCGTTCAAGAGGTTCTTCGTCAACGACAGCAATTCCCTGGATTAGCTGGAGCAGTTAGCGAATTATTTGATGTTCCTGCCAAGTACACGCAAGCGATTGAAACAGTCTTAGGAAGTCAGCTTCAGCAATTGGTTGTCGATCGGCAGGCTACTGCCAAGGTAATTATTAACTTCTTGATTAAGACACGTGCTGGCCGGGTAACTATTTTGCCTCTTGATACACTTAGTCACCGGCGTCCATTAAGTATTTGGCCGCAACTAACAGGTCTTCCTGGTTTTTTAGGTCGGGCAACGGAACTTATTGGGTTTGATCAAAAGTTTCAAATCATTGCTGACCACTTACTAGGAACAACAGTTATTGCTGATAATCTTGATCATGCGACTGAGATTGCCCGCGCAGGCCGTCATATGGTACGGGTAGTAACTCTTGACGGTCAGTTGATCAATGCTAGTGGAGCGATGACTGGTGGAGCTACCCGTAATCAACGAACAGGACTCTTAAGTCAAAAGCAAATGGCTAAGCAACTAGAAGGCGACCTAAAAAACCAGGAACAGCGTGCAGCAAACTTAGAGCAAGAAATTGCTAAACTACAACAAGCGCAAAAGGCTAATGAACAAGTAGTAGCTGATTATCAGCAACAAATTCAGACTTTACAAGATAAGTTTCATGAGCAAGAAAGTAATTGTCAGTTAATCTCAAGTAAGCATGAGACGCTTACTAATCAGGTACAGATTTTAGAGACGCAAAATAAACAGCAAGATACTCAACATCAGGATTACGAATCACGAGTTCAACAAAATAATGAACAAGCTGATAAAGTAAACCAGGAATTGACGCAGGTTGTTGCAAAGATTAAGCAAATTCTCACTCAAATCGATGAATTACAGAATGATGAGTCAACTCAGGCAAGACAATTAGCACAAATGCAACAGAAAATTGCAGTGGCTGAAGAACGACTTCAACAATATCAACGCCAAAGTCAAGATTATAACCGGCAACGGCAAGAAGTTGAGAAAAGTTTAGAGAAGGTTACGATTGCGATTACTGAGTTAACAACTCAATCGGCTAGTCAATCAACAAGTGAGGAATCGATAGAGACAGCCCTAAAAGTTGCTAAAAAAGAGCAGGCAGAAGCTAAAGTGCAACTGGAAGATAATGCAGCTGTTCTTGCAGAACTTGAGCAAAAGCTATCACAAGCCGAAGCACATTATAACCGTCTGCAGGAACTTCAGCGTGCGGCCCTTGATGATCGCAATAACCTAAATGAAGAGCGCGTGAAGTATGAATCAATGGTTGATCAGGCTCTTAATCGATTATCTGAGCAATATTCCATGACCATTGATGAGGCCCGCCAACAGATGAGTGACTTGGACGAGGAGACCTTGGCGACCCGGTTAAAGCTATTAAAGCGGGGATTGGATGATCTTGGTCAAGTTAATGTGGGAGCAATTGATGAATATGAGCATGTTCGTGAACGATACGATTTTTTAAAGGGCCAACAAGACGACTTACTTGCCTCTCGGGCTCAACTTAATCAAACGATGGGTGAGATGGATACTCAAGTAAAGAAACGGTTTATTACGACATTTAATCAGGTTTCACAGAAGTTTGATGAGACGTTCCAACAAATTTTCTCTGGTGGTCATGCTAAACTCATCTTAACTGATCCCCATGACTTATTAACAACTGGGGTCGATATTATGGCCCAGCCACCAGGAAAGAAAAATCAGCGTCTTTCATTATTATCAGGTGGGGAACGAGCATTAACGGCGATCACCTTACTATTCGCTATTTTAAAAGTCCGCCCAGTTCCATTTGCGATTCTTGATGAACCAGAAGCAGCCTTGGATGAGGTCAATGTACAGCGTTTTGCGCACTACCTCAGCAAATTTGGTGCTGAAGGTCCACAATTTATCGTTATTACCCACCGAAAGGGAACGATGATGGATGCTGATGTGTTGTACGGGGTAACAATGCAAGAATCAGGGGTTTCAAAGATGGTATCGGTGGACGTTGTTGATACTTTACAAGAGAGTGATAATTAACTAATTTAGGAGGCTTCAAGTATGGGATTATTTGACATTTTCCGCCATCATAAGAAAAAAGAAGAGGAAAAAACGCCTGATAGTTCAAGTGCGGCTGTTCAATCTGAAACAGCTCATAAAAATGAATCAGCAGATGTGGCGAGTGCGGCACCAGCTTCTGCACCAGTTCATTCGGAACCGGTAAATATTCCTCCTGCCGATAGTTATGAGGACAATATTAATCCGAATGAAATCCGCGAAACACTCCGGAACGGGGTTGAGGAAGAAAAAGAAGAGGAGACTAGTGAGGAAAGTCGCTCAGAAGAATTAGCAGACTCGAATGTTTCTGAAGTACCATCATCTAGTACTCCTGATGAAACTGTTTCCGCAGAAGGACCATCTTCTTCCAATATGGTTGAGACTGAAACGGCCAGTGAATCGACTGAAGAAATAACTGCACCTGTCACAGAAGAAAAAACAGTTGAAGAATCAGTAATACCAACTAAGGAGAAAGCAACAGAAGATTCCTCGGCTGCTGAAGAATCAAATACGGCTGACGATTCTGAAAAAAATGATGTTGATGAGGAACAACAACCTTCTTCTGAAGCAGAAGCGGATCAAGAAGCTGAAACGGTTAAGAAATACGATCGGGGGCTTGAGAAGTCCCGAACAGGCTTTGGAGCACGATTAAATAAGTTCTTGGCTAATTTCCGACATGTCGATGAAGATTTCTTTGATGATCTTGAAGATATGCTGATTGAATCTGATGTTGGCTATGATATGGCAATGAAACTTAGTGATGAATTACGGGAAGAAGTAAAACTGCAAAATGCTAAGAGCAAGCAGGATGTTTCAAACGTCATCATTGAAAAAATGGTCGAACTTTATGATGAAGCTGGTCAAGATGAAAATCCTGACTTAATAATGGCAAAGGAAGGCCCGACTGTTATTATGTTTGTCGGTGTTAACGGCGCCGGAAAGACAACAACGATTGGTAAGATGGCGGCTTTATTTAAAAAGCAGGGTAAGAAGGTCCTCTTGGCTGCTGCTGATACATTTCGAGCTGGGGCCACTGAGCAATTAGATGTGTGGGCAAAACGTGACGGTGTTGACATCGTTACAGGACCGGAAAACGGTGATCCGGCTGCCGTTGTCTTTGATGCAGTAAAACGGGCAAAAGATGAAAATTATGACGTCTTGTTCGTTGATACTGCAGGCCGTCTCCAAAACAAGGTTAACTTGATGAATGAATTAGCTAAGATGAAGCGAATCCTTACTCGTGAAATCCCAGATGCGCCTCATGAAGTACTGTTGGTCTTGGATGCAACAACTGGGCAAAATGCTCTTAACCAGGCTAAACTATTCAAAGAAAGTACCGATGTAACGGGGATTGTCTTAACAAAACTAGATGGAACTGCTCGGGGAGGAATTGTCCTTGCCATCCGTAATGAACTCCACTTACCTGTTAAGTATGTGGGACTCGGTGAGAAGGTAGACGACCTCCAGAAATTTGACGCTGGTGACTTTGTTTATGGCCTGTTTAAGGGGTTAGTCGAAGTTGACTAGGCAGGTGTGACGAAATGGAAATTGAAAAGAATTATCGGATAAATTCATTATTTGAGTTTTACCAACCCTTATTAACCAAAAAACAAAACGATTATTTAGAGCTTTATTACGGGGATGACTACTCATTAGGCGAAATTGCCGAGAATTTCCATGTTAGTCGTCAAGCTGTATATGATAATATAAAGCGCACAGAAAGTATATTGGAAGATTACGAGGCCAAATTGCATTTGTATGCTGAATTTCAAGTTCGTAATCAACAGGCGGATCGAATTCAACGATACGTCCGAGAAAACTATCCAGACGATGCAACGCTCAATCACTTAGTAAATCATCTGGAAAGCTTGGAGGAAGAATAAAATGGCATTTGAAGGTTTAACAGATCGTCTGCAAAAGGCGATGGAAAAATTACGACGCAAGCCCAAAGTTACGGAAGCCGATCTTCGCGAAACGATGCGTGAGATTCGGCTCGCCCTTTTAGAAGCCGATGTTAACTTTAAAGTTGTAAAAGACTTTGTAAAGACCGTGCGGGAAAAAGCGGCCGGGGCGGAAGTATTGAAGGGGTTAAATCCAGCCCAACAAATCGTTAAAATCGTTAATGATGAATTGACAAAATTAATGGGAGAAGAAGCGGTTCCTCTTAACAAAGCATCGCATATTCCAACTATTATTATGATGGTTGGTCTTCAAGGGGCAGGTAAAACGACGACTGCCGGTAAATTGGCATTACGGTTAAAGAATGAAAATCACGCACGGCCAATGTTTATTGCTGCCGACGTTTACCGTCCCGCCGCTATTACTCAATTACAACAAGTTGCTGATCAGATCGATGTTCCCGTTTTTGAAAAGGGGACGGACGTTGATCCAGTTGAAATTGTTCGTGAAGGGATGGAAGTAGCTAAGAAAAATCATAATGATTATGTCATTATTGATACTGCTGGTCGGCTCCAGATTGATGAACAATTAATGGATGAGCTTGCAAACATTAAAGAGCTAGTAAATCCGAATGAAATTTTGCTTGTTATTGATTCGATGACTGGTCAAAACGCAGTAAATACGGCTCAAGGGTTCGATGACAAGCTTGATATCACTGGGGTTATCTTAACTAAGTTAGATGGTGATACTCGTGGTGGTGCTGCCATGTCAATCCGGGCAGTTACGGGTAAGCCGATTAAATTTGTTGGTGAGGGTGAAAAAATGGAGGATCTTGATGTCTTCCACCCTGACCGAATGGCTTCACGGATTTTGGGTATGGGGGATATGATGACCCTGATTGAAAAGGCCCAAAAGAATTTTGATGAAGAACAAGCCCAAGAAACAATGGATAAAATGCGTGAAAACACATTTGACTATAATGATTTCTTGGCCCAAATGGATCAGGTTACCAAGATGGGGCCGTTGGAAAACATTATTAAGATGATGCCGGGAATGGCTAACAATCCGGCCTTAAAGAATCTTAATCTGGACCCTAAGCAATTTGCTCATATCCGGGCCATTGTTCTTTCAATGACACTAGAAGAACGTGAAAACCCTGATTTAATGAATCCTAGTCGTCGTCGTCGTTTAGCTGCCGGTGCAGGACGGCCAATTGTTGAAGTTAACAGGATGATTAAGCAATTTAATCAAATGCGTAAGATGATGAAGCAGGTTACAAATGGTAACTTCAATGGAATGCAAAATATGTTTGGTGGACAAATGCCAGGTGGGAAGATGGGACAAATGGCAATGAACCGCATGGCACGAAAGATGAAAAAAGACAAGCAAAAGCGAATTAAGAAGCTTCGTAAATTACGAAAGAAAAAATAATTTCAAAAAATTTAAGCCTGTCAAGAAAAAATACTTTACATTCTATTTGAACACTGGTATATTATTACCTGTTAAAAGAAATCAGGGAGGTGCAAAGAATGTCTGTTAAAATTCGTTTAAAGCGCATGGGTTCAAAGAAGCGTCCATTTTACCGGATCGTTGTAGCTGACTCACGTGCCCCACGTGATGGTCGTTTTATTACTTCAGTAGGTACTTACAACCCATTGACTACTCCTAAGGAAGTCAAGTTTGATGAAGACGCTGTTATGGAATGGTTACAAAAGGGTGCTCAACCTTCAGATACTGTTCGTAACATGCTTCAAGCAGCTGGCGTTATGAAGAAGTACCACGAAGCAAAGTACGCTAAGAAGTAGTGATAATCAGTCATGGCTGAGACAGATATTGAGTCGTTAATTCGTAGTTTAGTTATTCCGCTATTGAAGCAGCCACAGGCATTGTCAATTACCCAAAAGGACGATGGACGTTATCATCGTTATATAATTGACGTTGCTCCCAAGGATGTTGGCCGTCTAATTGGTCGACAGGGACACGTTGCCGCAGCATTGCGAACAATAGTCGAGGGTACTCAATCTCGACGGGCTAACTCTAAGCGAGTCCGGTTATTGATTAATGACCATCGTCACTAAATTTAAAACTCCCACACTAATCTGTGGGAGTTTTTGTCTTTTCAGGAGGAATTTATGGAATATTATAATGTTGGTAAAATTGTAAATACTCATGGTGTTCGCGGAGAAGTGCGCGTATTAGCAACTACTGATTTTATTGATGAACGATTTGCCAAGGGAAATACCTTATACCTACAACAATCAGGAGAACCTTTACCCTTGACAATCGAAAGTACTCGGCAACATAAGGGCTTTGTTCTTGTTAAGTTTGTTGGCTACGATAATATCAATGATGTTGAACAATTCCGTGACCACGAATTAATGGTCAGTGCTGATGATCAACAGCCCTTAGACGATGGTCAATATTACTACCACCAGATTATTGGATTAGACGTTGAAACAACAGATGGTCATTATCTAGGTAAAATTAAGGAAATTTTATCCCCTGGTGCGAATGATGTTTGGGTAGTTGAACGTCCAGAAAAACGAGATTTGTTATTACCGGTGATTGATGATGTCGTCAAAAACGTTGATCTTGATAAGAATCTTGTAACAGTCGAATTAATGGAAGGACTTGAATAATGAGGATTGATATTTTAAGTTTATTTCCCAACATGTTTCAAGCAACAATGGGGGAATCCATTATCGGTAAGGCACAAGATAATGGCTTTATCGATATTAATGTGACCGATTTTCGTCAATACACTACCGATAAGCATAATCATGTTGACGATGCCCCATTTGGTGGGGGAGCGGGGATGCTTCTTCAAGCGCAACCAATCTTTGATGCAATGGATGCAATTCATGAACAAACAAAGGATCAATATTCAAAGGGGCGAGTTATCTTAATGGATCCCGCAGGTCGAAAATTTGATCAAGCCTACGCCAAAGAGTTAGCCCAAGAAGATCACTTAACATTTATCTGCGGTCATTATGAAGGATACGATGAGCGAATTCGTAATTTAGTCACTGATGAAGCATCCCTTGGTGATTATGTATTAACAGGTGGGGAATTAGCAGCGATGGTTATGATTGATGCTACTGTCCGCTTTGTTCCGGGTGTCCTAGGAAATATGTCTTCACCAATGGGAGATTCATTTAGTAACGGTTTATTAGAATATCCGCAATATACACGTCCAGCAGATTTTCGGGGGATGAAGGTACCAGAAGTTCTTACAAGTGGAAATCATCAAAAAATTAAGGAATGGCGGATGCGTGAATCGCTACGACGGACTCTTCACCGCCGACCAGATCTTTTAAAAACCGCTAAACTCAGTCGGGAACAACAATTAATGTTAGAAGATATTAAACTGGATGAAGATCCAACAGTTCCAGACTAAGGTGACGTGAATGAAAAAATTAATTAAACGATTATTTCTTAAGCAAAATCCACGTGTTTATGAAGAAAAGGATGCGCAATTAACTCCTAGTTTACGAACCAAGGATTTAATTGGCTTAGGGACAGGGATGGTAGTCGGAACAGCTATCTTTACCTTACCGGGAATTGTTGCAGCTGAACATACCGGTCCCGCAGTTCCATTAGCCTTCATTGTAGCGGCAATTGGTGCGGGACTGTCGGCATTGGCCTATGCAGAAACGTCTTCAGTATTGCCTTTTGCTGGTTCCGCTTTTTCTTGGATTAATGTTTTATTTGGTGAATTCTTTGGCTGGATTGCTGGCTGGGCCCTTTTAGCTGAGTATTTTATTTCAGTCGCCTTTGTTGCGTCCGGGTGGTCAGCCTATATGCAAGGCTTTCTCGGCAGCTTTGGGATTAATTTGCCACATGCTTTAACTGGTGGCTTTGATCCACATACAGGGTCTTATATTGATATTCTGGCAGCCTTTGCAATTTTAATTGTTGGGATTTTAATATCTCGAGGAGTCCATCAGGTTAGTCGAATTGAAAATACTATTGTTAGTGTAAAGCTATTGGTCATTTTAATGTTTATTGTTGTAGGCGCAACGGCAATTCATCCCCAAAACTATGTTCCATTTCTTCCGGCCCATCAACCAGGTACCACTTTTGGGGGCTGGCAGGGAATCTTGGCCGGGACTGCACAAATCTTTATTGCTTATGTCGGCTTTGATGCGATTGCGGCTAATACAGCCGAAACAATTAACCCGCAAAAAACAATGCCGCGAGGACTAGTCGGGACGTTACTCCTGGGAACGGGCTTCTTTATCGCAGTTTCGCTCGTATTAGTGGGGATGTTTAAATATAGCCGTTATGCAAATAATGCGGAACCGGCAGCTTGGGCGTTAAGACAGTCTGGACACTATATTACGGCTAACTTGCTTTCCGTGGTTGCGATTGTTGGTATTTTCTCCGCATTAATTGCCATCCTCTTAGCTTCCTCTCGATTGATCTATGCCTTTGGACGAGATGGATTATTACCAGAGTTGCTGGGACAAATCGATGATAAACATGTTCCTAATCATGCATTATGGATGATTACTTTCTTGGCCATGATTTTGGGTTCTGTCTTCCCATTTACGTTCTTAGCAACCCTTGTTTCTGCGGGAACCTTGGTCGCATTTATCTTTGTTTCCCTGGGAATTTATGCCTTGCGTCCGCGAGAAGGGGTAGACTTACCCGAAGCCCAGTTTAAGATGCCATTATACCCCGTACTTCCAGCAATTTCGGCAATCTTTTCGGCCGTAATCTTCTGGGGGCTAAATACTGATGCGAAAATTTTAATGGTTGGTTGGTTTGTGTTCGGCTTGTTAATTTACTTTATCTATGGGATTCGTCACTCGATCATTAATAAAGAAACTCACTAATTTATCCTTGAAAGACGGCCGAAAACAATGTATAGTAGTTATTGGCTGTTTAGCTGTGAATAACGGTATTCCGCTGCCCGTCATAAAGGACATGAATGTCGGCGAAAGGAAAGAAATATATTATGCGTCAAAACAAGTTAATCGAAAAGATTACTGCTAGTCAATTACGGGATGATATTCCAGAATTCCGTGCCGGTGATACTGTTCGTGTTCACGCTCGGATCGTTGAAGGTTCACGTGAACGTATTCAAATGTTCGAAGGTGTTGTTATCAAGCGTCATGGTTCTGGTATCAGTGCTACTTACACTGTACGTAAGATTAGTAACGGTGTAGGTGTTGAACGTACTTTCCCAGTTCACTCACCACGTGTTGACAAGATTGATGTTCTTCGTTACGGTCGTGTACGCCGTGCTAAGCTTTACTACTTACGTGAACGTACTGGTAAGGCTACTCGTATCGCTGAACGTCGTCGCGACAACTAGTAGTGCAGAACCCTTGTGTATCAAGGGTTCTTTTTTTGTTTT